>CAZFJQ010000024.1:0-51007 GCA_964519755.1 uncultured Halioglobus sp. | reverse complement strand
AGGTCGGGCCGCGCAGGTCGGGCCGCGCAGGCCTGTACGTGCAGGTGAGGATGAATATGCAACACATGGGCAACAGACGGGAGACAAAAAATGTCAGGAGTTGAAGCGGTACATATCGGCAGTGACGATCTGCCCTTCGTGGATATTGGCGACGGCAGCCTGCTAAAGGTGCTGCAGGTGCGGGCGAGCGAAGGCCTGTGGATCGTCGAGAATATTTTTCGGGCGGGTTATGAAGTGGAAACGCACAAACATACCGGCCCGGTGTTCGGCTACACGCGTTCCGGTGCCTGGAAGTACAAGGAATACGATTACGTGAACCGCGCGGGTTCCTTCCTGTATGAGCCCGCGGGCTCGGTGCATACCCTGCAGTGCATCGAGGACGATACCCAGGTGTGGTTTCACATGTACGGGTCGAACATCAATCTCGATGCCCAGGGGAATATCACCTCGATAGTTGACGGCCCGACGACACTCGAGTTCTATCTCGCCATGTGCGCCGAGATGGGTATGCCCAACCCGCCTGTTATTGTGGAGTAACCGTGGATATCGACGTTTACAATCCGGACAACTACACCCACGGCATTCCGCACGCACAGTTTGCCTGGCTGCGTGAGAACGACCCGGTCCACTGGCACCAGCATCCGGCGGGTCATGGCTACTGGGTACTCAGTCGGCACGCGGATGTGCTGCAGGTGTCGCGGGATTTCAAGACGTTTTCGGCCGAGCGCGGCTTCGTCATGGTCGACGACCTCCCCGGGGATATTCTCGACATGGCCCGCAACCAGCTGCTGGGAATGGATCCTCCGCGGCATGGTCCCCTGCGACGCGCAGTGATCACGCGGTTTACCTCGCGCATGCTGGCGGAACTGGAGCCCAAAGTGCGGCAGATTGCACGCGATTGTATGGCGCAGATCGTTGAGCCAACCGAAGTGAATTTTGTCGAGAGCCTCGCCGGTGACCTGCCCACCGCGGTCATCTGTTCCATGCTCGAGATTCCCCGCGATCAATGGTCTCAGATACGAAGGTGGTCCGACCTGCAGACTTCCGCAAGCGACCCGGATCTCGGCGGGACGGCAGAGGAAGTGAACCAGGCCAGTGTGGAGATGGGCACCTACGGTTTCCAGCTAGCGAGTGAGCGCAAGGACGCGGGTGGTGAAGACCTCATCTCGTTGTTGATCAACCAGGAAGTGGATGGGCATCAGCTCACGGAGATGGAGTTTGCCTCCCTGTTCGTGCAACTCACCGTGGCCGGTAATGAAACCACGCGCGGCCTGATCTCCAGTGGTATGTACGAACTGCTGCGCCAGCCCCGTTTGCTGAGCTGGCTGCGCGCCAACCCGGAGTCACTGGGAACGGCTATCGAGGAGATGCTGCGCTGGACCTGCCCGCTGCACTACTTCCGCCGTACGGCCGTATGCGACACCGAGATCGCGGGCCAGCGCGTGCGGGAGGGCGACCGGGTGGTGATGCTCTACAGCTCGGCAAATTTCGACGAGGCCGTGTTCAACGATCCCATGCGCTTCGACCTGCAGCGCGATCCAAACCCACATCTCGCTTTCGGGCACGGGATTCACCTGTGTCTCGGCGCCAACCTGGCGCGCCTTGAGGCACGCGTGTTCTTCGAGGAGTTTTTTCGCCACTTCAGCGATATTCAAATGAGCGGTGAGCCGGTGTATATCCGCTCCAACAGCATCCACGGCTTTAAGGAAATGCCCGTGACACTCACGCCGGCGTTTTAGGTCTGCCATGTATTTCGATCTGCAATACTACTGGCGTGTACTGCGCCATGTGTGGTCACTGCGGGGGTGGCCTGGCCGGCGTAAGACGCTGCTGCGCCTGCTGCTGTGGGTACCGCTGGGGTATCTTTTCAACTCGCTCTGCTTCCTGCTCGATTACCTGCTGTTTCCTGCACTCTGGTACACGCGGGTAAAGCGTCCCGTATTCATCGTGGGACACGCGCGCTCCGGTACTACCCTCGCGCACCGGCTGCTGGCTGCCGATGGCGACAATTTCAGTTACTTCCTGTACTGGGAGATGTTCTTCCCCTCGCTGCTGCAGAAGAAAGTCATTCGCCTGCTGGGCATAGTGGATGAGAAATTTCTGGGTCATGCCTGCAAGCGCCGGCTGATCGCATGGGACGACAAAACCTTCGGGCCCGGACGCCACATGCACGACATGAGCCTGTGGAATTCCGAGGAAGACCAGTTTGTAATGCGCGGGGCCTTTGTTACCCAGCAGTGGTCGCTGGATATTCCGATGATGGATATTGTCGATATTTTCCACGTCGACCAGATGCCATCGCGCAAGCGGCGGCGCTGGCTGCATCACTATCGCGAATGTGTCAAACGTCAGTTGGTCCTGAATGGCGGTGAACGCATTCACCTGAGCAAGAACCCGGTGTTCAGTGGCTGGGTGCAGTCGCTGATCGATACCTTTCCCGATGCACGTATCGTGGTGATGATGCGCGATCCGGCGAACTGTATTCCCAGTGTACTGAAACTGGTGGAACTCAACTGGCGCGGGCGCGGCTGGAAGCGGGCGGCCTATGAAGACTCCCTGGAAATTCTCACCGACATATCCTTCGAGAGTTTTACCCATCCGCGCGCTGTGCTTGCACGCAATCCCCAGACACCCTCGGCGATAGTGGATTACCGCGAACTGACCACGCAGCCGCGCGCCACGGTACGGCAATTGTACGCCGCGCTGGGCCTGCGCTATAGCGACAGCTACGATGCCTATCTGCAACAGCAGGAGGAGCGCGAGAAAGCGCATAAGACGCACTTCGAGTACAGCATTGACGATTACGCCCTGTCGCGCGCACGCATTGAGTCTGAGCTCGAAGCATTCTACGAACTCTACGGCTGGCCCCGCGAAGGCGATAAGGAACAACCAGGAAAAAGTGCCACGCGCACGCCTTAGCGAGCACGTGAAGCAGGAGGTTACAACATGGCACAACTTGAGGGCAGGGTGGCGCTGGTAACCGGCGCCAGTCGCGGTATCGGCAGGGCGATTGCCTGCCGTTTCGCCGCGGAGGGCGCGGCGGTCGTACTGAGTGCATCGCGGCTGGGCGCGCATGGCGAGCTGGAGGGTTCGCTGGAAGATAGCGTGGAGCGTATTCTGCGTTCGGATGGCAAAGCTGCAGCCGAGCCCTGTGATCTTGGCGATGCAGGGGCACGTGCGAGCCTGGTTGAGCGGGCGGAGCAGCATTTCGGTCCATTGGACATTATCGTCAACAACGCGGCGCTGTCGCGCATGCGCCTGCCTAGCGAGAGCTCGCTCAGGGAACGCAACCGCATGTTCGACGTCAACGTGAATGCACCTGTTGACCTGGCACAGCAGGCACTGCCGGCGATGCGTGCGCGCGGCAGCGGCTGGATACTCAATATCAGCAGCGCAACCTCGAGCATGCCGGTAGTGCCGTATCGCGATTCCCCGATGGCCGCGCACATCATCACCGCCTACGGCGCGAGCAAGGCCGCGCTGGATCGCTATACCGAAGGGCTGGCTCACGAGGTGGCGGGAGACGGCGTTTTTATCAACACGCTGGCGCCGACGAGCATTGTCATGACCGCGGGAGCCGATTACGTGCGCGATATTGCAAGGCGCAACCCGGACATGGTCGAGCCCGTGGAAGCCATGGTCGAGGCGGCACTCGCCTTGTGCAGTGGCCGCCACGTGGGACAGATTGCGTTCAGCCGACAGTTCTTGCACGCCATTGCTCGCGATGTATACAGCCTTGATGGCAGTGCGTTGCTGGGCGACGCCTTTCTCGCCGCCGACCCCGAAGCAACCGCCTGACCGCACACAGGATCAACAAAGCAGGAGCCTGATATGCATAAGAATGTCAGTGAGTCACAGAGTGAATTGCGCGAGGCCTGGAACGATATGATCCAGGCGCTGGAAGCCGCGCGCGACGCCATTGATACACCCGAGCTGATGCCCCCGCCGCCCTCCGAACGCAACCTTGCGGAGGGCTACCGCTACCTGATGGGTTATGTGCACGCCGCGGTGGAGCGCGCATTTCACAGTGACACCGCGCGCCCGCAGTTTCGCAATGCGCTTTCGGTGATTACCCGCAGCACCATCGACAACGCAGACGCCATTTATTTTTATGCGCCCATCGATGGCGAACAGTCTTACCGGCTGAGTGGTGTCTGTGGCGACAGCCGTCACTGGCGCGGCGAAGCGCCTGTCACGCAGGCACCGAAGGCGCCGCACTACATGATCTTCGAAGCCACGTCCGGCGCGTTGCCGGGCGATACGGGGTCGCTGATGGAACTCAAACCCGGGGTGAAGGCGCAGACGGGCCGCCTCGATTCGGGTTCGCTGGTGCTCGATGCCGACGGGCGCTTTGAGATCCTGCTGGCGCCAGAAAAACCGGCTGGCTACAGTGGCAATTTTATCTGCACGTCGCGGGCGATGAAGTCCGACTCGGGCGCGGGCGAGACGCGCTATGCCAACTACCTGAGCGGGCGGCAACTGTTTGGCGACTGGGCCTGCGAGGAGGCGGTGCACCTGGAGATTGTGCAACTTGGCGCAGAGGGCAGCCACCCCCCGGCCTATGCCGTGGCGCAGGCCGCGAGCGAATTGCGCCAGTGCGGCGAGATCGTGCGCAACCAGATGCATTTCTGGAATGCTTTCTGGACGGTACTCATGGGCACTTATGGCGAGCGCGAGGGCAGCATTCCCGGCGTGGCCTTTCCGCGCAACGCGTTCAACACCATCAACGCGGCATCGGTGGCGACCGGGGGCGGGCAGAGCACCAATCTCTACGCCGGAGGGGTGTACGAACTCGCGCAGGACGAGGCGCTGATCATTGAAAACCGCGTGCAGACGCCCCCTCAGTATATCGGTTTCCAGATCGGCAACTTCTGGGGGGAATCCATTGAGTACGCTAACCAGATCGGTAGCCTGAATGGCCAGCAGATGCATGTGGACGCCGACGGTGTGCGCCGGATTGTCATCGCGCATCGCGACCCCGGCGTGCCGAACTGGATCGATACCACGGGACACCCGGAAGGCTTTATGACGGCACGCTGGGCCTACAGTGAGAAACCTGCCGAAGATCTATGGCCGAGCTTGAGCGCACGCAAGGTTGCGTTTAGCGACATACGCTCGCATCTGCCCGACGACACCCCAACCGTGACGGCCGACGAGCGCAAGGCTCAGATCGCCGTGCGCCAGCGTCACGTGCAGAAACGCTACCGGGTGTTCTAGAGGCATGTGGATGCGGGAGATGCAGCAACAGGTCGCGTTGGTTATGGGTGGCGGTGCGGGTACGGGGCGCGCGACCGCGCTGGCCTTTGCCCGGGAGGGGGCCAGCGTGATGGTGGCAGACATAAACGCCGAAAGCGCCGGTGTGACTTGTGAGCTGATTCTGGAAGCGGGCGGCAAGGCGGCGTCTATCGACGCGAACATGGCGCTCAGCGAAGATGTGCAGCGCGCCGTGGCGAGCACTCACCAGACCTTTGGCGGGCTGCACCTGGTCTCGAACAATGCGGCGCTGGGTGTGGCCAGCAAACCCATCACCGACATATCGGAAAAGGAATTCGACCGCTGCATGGGCGTGACGCTGCGCGGTGTCTGGCTGTGTATGAAGTACCAGCTACCGTTGATAGAAGCCTCGGGAGGCGGGGCGATTGTGAACGTGGCGTCGGTGTCAGGCCTGCGCGGTGAGGCCTTCCAGTCGGCCTATGCCGCGGCCAAGGGCGGCGTCATCACCCTGAGCAAAGCCGCCGCGGTGGAGTACGCCCGGCGCGGAATACGCATCAATACGGTGTGTCCGGGTGGAATCAACTCTGGCGGCATGGCGTTCTACCTCAAGGAAATGTCGGATGAGATGCGCGAGAAGACCTACAATGCACACGCCATGGGCAGGCTGGCCGAACCGGAAGAGATAGCAGACGCGGTGGTCTACCTGTGTTCCGAACGCGCCTCATTCATCACCGGCCACGACCTGGTGGTGGACGGCGGGGTGCTGGTGCGCTCCAATGTGCTGGATTTGTAGTGGCCTCGACGCGTGCTGCACACTGTTTGCAGCTCGACCGATTTTGCCTATCGCTTTGCACTGATGTGCCTGTTAAAAAGCCGCTGGGGCCTCTACCATCGTGGGCTGCGGTGCAGGATGGATACACTTTCAGAGTGGAGTGACAGTATATGACCAAGCGATTTGAGGGCAAAGTGGCGATCGTGACCGGTGGCAGCATGGGTATCGGGCGAGCCACGGCGCTGCAGCTCGCCGCTGAAGGAGCGCATGTGGTGGCCTGCGCGCGCCGCAAGCCGCGCCTGGATGAGTTGGCTGCGGATGTGCGGGAGTTGGGTGGCGAACTCACGGCGGTAGAACTGGACCTGGCGGACCAGGAGGCTTTTGGACGCCTGATCCAGGCCACGTTTGTCGAACACGGCCGGCTGGATGTGCTGGTGAATAACGCCGCCACCGTGATCGGCGGTACCGTTCTGGACCAGGACCTGGACACCTGGCGGGCCAATTTCGGCGTCTCCGTGGAAAGCGTCTTCGTGGGCTGTCGTGAGGCTATGCGCGTGATGATGCCGCAGGGCTCGGGCGCCATCGTCAATGTGTCTTCAGTGAGCAGCCTGCGCGCCGGTACGGCGGCCGGCGCCTATTCTGCCGCGAAGGCGGCGGTCAACCAGTTTACCCAGTGTGCGGCCATGGAAGCGGCTCCGCACAATGTGCGACTGAATGTGGTGGCAGCGGGTTCCGTGGAGACACCGGGCATGCATGCCGCTACACAGAAAAACAAGGCGGTGCAGGATGTCATTGCGCAGGCCATCCCGATGCAGCGGCACGCGCAACCCGGGGAACTCGCCGAGGCGATCTGTTTTCTGGCCTCGGATGCGGCCTCGTTCATTACCGGCGTTGTATTGCCGGTTGATGGTGGCAAAACCCCGCAGCTGTATGTGCCCGAGTTTAACCTGACCAACCTGGATAATCGCAAGGTGTGAGGCGGCTGCCAGGCTGCGCTTACGCCGGACCTTGTACGCGCTGATTCATGGCGTCGCATGAACCCGGTGAGTCCGGGCTTGCCCCGCCGCGGCCCGCGCTGCGCAATTCACATGCCAGCTCGAACTGCTGAGATACTCGCGTCATGCAAATTCCGCAGCGCGGGCCGCTTCTGTCGGTTTGCGCAGTGGCTGGAACGTCACGGGCTACCCCGCCAGCAAAAGCGTAGCACTGCCTGACACGTGCACGCCCCGGCTGTTGGCTCCCTCGAAGTTCACTTGCGTCTGAGGGCCATGCTCCGATGTCTCCACCGCAACCACGCGCCCATTCAGGTGCATGGTGTCACCCGGCGTATTGGGTGCCTGCAATCTGAAGGCGAGCCTGATCAATCGGCTGCCCGGCCCGGCCCAGTCCGAGAGGTAGCGCGCGGCGAGCCCGCAGGTAGTGAGGATGTTCATGAAAATATCGGGCATACCGGCTGCCACCGCGGCCGGCGCATTGTGGTGAACATCGATGAAATCCTGCGTAGCGATAGCGCCGCTGACGATCAGCTTGTGGGTGATGGGGATTAACAGTTCCGGAAGTGAGTCACCCGCGCTGATGTCGGTGGCGTGGATATCCGCAACGGCGGGTCGCTGCTGTTGTTCGCCGGCAGTGGCTACTGTGCCCGAGGTGGTCGCCACGCCGGGTGCTTGCGCCGCTGGTTGCGGGGGCGACGGGCTCGCCGGGTGGTACTGCAGGTAGGTGATGCGCGCCTCGGCGAACAATTTGCTGTGTTGGTCGAAATACTCCGCATGTTCCACCACAAAATAGCCGTCGCCCACCGCGGTTTTTTTCAGCGCGCTGATGGACTCGATAGTGGTGAAGTGGTGTGCACTGTCGCCTTCTTCAAGCAGGCGGTGAAAGCAGATGTCGTAGCTGACTGCCACGTTCGCCGCATAGCCCTGCGCTGCCAGCACATCGAATACGGCGTAGGGCGGTGCCTCGGTGGAGCCGGGTGCGAACTGCATGTTCACATCGCGCATCGTCCACATCTGCATCATGGCGGGTGGCGCGACAGGCCGCTCAAGGCCAGCGCCGCGGCGGTAGGCCTCGTCGTGGTAGAGCGGGTTGTTATCCCCCATGGCGGCACACCACTGCCAGATTTGTGTGCGCGAGACGGGGTTAAAGCTCCTGTAGGGGCCGTTGCGCTGGCCGGTCAGTGTCTTTGTATCGAGCGTCGATGCTGTTGTGTCGGTCATGTGTTTAAGCCGGCAGGTCTGGGTGTCTGTGTGGCAACGATAGGTCAGGCGATGCAGTTGCGCCAGCACGGTGACGTTCGCAACTGTTGCCAAAAACGCTCATTCTACGCGTGTACGCTATTCTGGCAGGCGCAGTAGCAGTCAAAGTGAAGGTGAAGGTGAAGGTGACAGTTTGCAGGAGGGCCGGGGGCGAACCGCCTGTCCTGGCTCGGAAGGCTGAGATACTCACCTGGACAGGCGGTTCGCCCCCGGCCCGCTCGCAACTCAAGTTCACTGCTACACGCGAAATTCGCCGCCCTGCGAGTAATGCTCGATCGCCCCACTGGCCCGTGACCCCCGATAAGCGAGTGTGTCAGCCTTCCGAGCGCAGCGGGGGTCACGGGCCAGTGGGGCCCTGGGGCACCGCCCTTGCCTTCTCAAGGCCCCGCGAGCGTACAAAAAAGGCGGCCGGGGCCGCCTCTGCGCAGAGCATTGCAACCTATACCGGCGGTACCGAGTAGCCGCCCCACACCGGCACATAGTTTTCGTCGTAGTGCGCCGCCAGCGCGGTGTGCAGGTCTGCCACGTCCCACTTCTGCGCGCCTTTCGGGTTGGTGATCGCCTCGCCGAGTGAAGGGCGCTGCAATATCGATACCTCGTTGCCCCATACCACCATCACTTCGCCGGAAATACCGCCGGCTTCCGGCGATGCGAGATAGCCGGCCAGCGGCGCCACATTGGCCGGATCAAAGGTATGAAAGCCGCCATCGGCCGGCGGCTGGAACATCTCTGCCGTCTGCCCCGAGGCAGTCATGTCGGTCAGCGCGCGCGGCATAATAACGTTGGCGGTAATGCCGTACTTGTCCAGCAACTGCGCTGCACCCATGGTCATGGCGATAATGCCGGCCTTGGCGGAGGCGTAATTGGGCTGCCCAGCGGAGCCGTAGATGGCCGCTTCGGAAGAGGTGCTGATGAGGCGGCCATAGACGCTTTCGCCGCTCTTGGCCTTGTCGCGCCAGTACGCGGTGGCGTTGCGCATGTTGACGAAGTGACCACGCAAATGCACGCGCACCACAGAGTCAAACTCCTCGTCGGACATACCGAAGATAGTTTTGTCGCGACAGAACCCGGCGTTGTTGATCATGATGTTGAGATCGCCGAAGGCATCCAGCGTCGATTTCATCAGCGTCTCGGCGTCGTTGGTATCGGCGCAGTCGCCAAACACGGTGAGCACCTCGCCGCCGAATGAACGGATTTCTTCCGCGGTGGCCTGCGCCGCTTCTTCGGCATCGGGCCGGTTGATGTCGTTGATCACGACCCGCGCACCCTGGCGGGCGAGCTGGATGGCCTCTTCGCGGCCAAGCCCGCGGCCTGCGCCGGTGATAACGGCAACCTTGCCTGTCAGGTCTCCCATGTAGCGTTCTCCTCGTTGCGTAGTTCGGTTGGCTAAGTTGGTTCAGTTACAGTTCAGGCGATGCCGGCCCGCCGCGGCGGGCCGGACGCGTCAGATGCGCTCGATGATGGTGCCGGTACCCACCGATGAGCCACAGCACATGGTGATCAGCGCGGTGGTTTTGTCGGAGCGTTCCAACTCATGCAGGGCAGTGGTAATAAGGCGCGCACCGGTAGAGCCAACGGGGTGGCCGAGGGCGATCGCGCCGCCGTTCACGTTTACCTTGTCCATATCCGCGTCGTACACCTTCGCCCAGGACAGCACCACGGACGCAAATGCCTCGTTGATTTCGACCAGGTCGATATCCGCCATGCTCATGCCGGTTTTTTTCAACAGGGCGGCGGTGGCATCCACCGGGCCGTCCAGCAGGTAATAGGGATCGGTACCCACCACGCAGTCGGCGATGATGCGGGCGCGCGGCTTCAGGCCGCGGGCTTTTGCCTCGTCGGCCGTCATCCACAACACGGCGGCGGAGCCATCCGAGATCTGCGAGGAATTGCCCGGCGTGTGAATGGTTCCCTCCATTACCGGGTTCAGGCCCGCGAGGCCTTCCATGGTGGTGTCGCGCAGCCCCTGGTCGCGGCTGACCGCGCGGGTCTCGCCGGTCGGTTTGCCGTCTTCCCCGAGAATGGGTGCGTTCACCGTGAATACCTCGCGGTCGAAGCGACCTTCTTCCCAGGCCTGCTTGGCGCGTGCCTGTGAACGGAAGGCGAGCTCGTCGGCCATTTCGCGGGTGATACCGCGGTTGTCGGCGATGCGTTGTGCGCTGGAAAACTGGTCAGGTGTGGAATCCCAGGGCCAGTCCTGTGGCACAAAGTAGCCGGGGCCATTGATCACGTTTGCGCCCAGGCCGACGCGGCTCATGGATTCCACGCCTGCGGCGATACCGATATTCACGGAGCCTGCGCCAATCAGCGCCGAGATGACATGGTTTGCGGTTTGCGCGGAACCACACTGATTGTCGAGGGTGGTGCCGCCAGCGCTGTAGTCCTTGCCGAGGGTAAGCCAGGCGTTGCGCGCAATATTGCCCGCCTGCTCACCCGCCTGGGTAACACAGCCGGCTGCCAGGTAATCGACATCGCCCCAGTCCAGCCCCGAGCGCTTGATCAACTCCTGATAGGAGAGGGCCAGCAGTTGCGTGGCGTGGAAATCGTGTAGATCGCCCACGCCGACCTTGCCTCGGGCAATGGGTGTGCGGACTGCTTCAACAATAACGGCTTCTCGCATGGTAATTCCTCAATTGCGGGGGGCTCAGCGCATCCACCCCGGGATAGTGAGCGCCACAGTGTATACGGCGCGCGACGTGGCGCAATAACACCAGCGGTCTTTTCGGCTGGCGTATTGTGCCGCGTTTGGGCATTCGCATGCAGCCGATGTGAGTGGCTAAGGGGAATCTGGTTTAGCTGGTTGAGCCAGCCGGCGACTGGTTGCGCCAGCTGCGCGTGTACCATTACATGTTACTCTCCAGAGTATGGCCAAGGAAACCCAGGCATGAAACAGTATCAATTCGATGACGTACAGGGTATGCAGGAACTGGTGTCCGAGACTTTCGGGCCCTTCAGCGAGCCGGTGCGGGTGACGCAGGCGTTGATCGACCAGTTCGCGGAGTTGACCGGGGATCACTACTGGATTCACACGGACCCGGAAAAGGCAAAAACCGACAGCCCCTTCGGCACAACCATCGCCCACGGCTTTCTCACGCTGGTACTGATGCCGAAGATGCACGGCACGCCGACCTATGAAATCACCGGTTATAACAACATACTCAATTACGGCTCCGACAAGCTGCGCTTTACCGGCCCGGTGCCGGCTGACAGTGAATTGCACATGCGCGCCCGGGTGAAGGAGGTGAGCGCCTCGCCCAAGGGTACGAAGATGGTCCTGGAGCAACACATTCACGTGGTGGGGCAGGATGAACGCCCGGTGCTGATCTACGAATTGATCATCATTTATATGTAGGCTTGAGCGGACTTCCGGTGAAGCGACACGAGTTTGCGGGGAGTTTTTTTGCTGCGGCGGATGATGCGGGATGCCGGGGATGCTGATCACCGGCCTGCTTCTTGCGCTGGTCGCGGCAGGCGCGGCGCTCGCGCTCTGGCGCTGGCGAGACCACCGGGCCGATCGTGCCGCTATGGATCGTCTTGTCTCAACGCAACCGGAGAGCCCCACGTGTTTTGACTCCTCCATGCTGGCTGGCCTGCCGGAGCCTGCCCGGCGCTTCTTTCTCTACACCATTGCGCCGGGCGCGGCACTCTACTCCGTGGCCAACATTGACATGCGCGGACAGTTTGCGATGGGCACAAAAGCGAAGCCCCGGTACTTCGACATGCGAGCGACCCAGGTGCTGGCGATGCCCGCCGGGTTTGTCTGGAAGATGTCTGCAAGCCGTGGGTTGATTCGTCTCTCCGGTTCGGACAGCGCGCATTGGACAAGGTTCTGGATGCTGGGGTTGCTGCCCGTGGCGCACCTGGGTGGTGGTCACGACCACAGGCGATCGGCCTTTGGGCGCTACGTGGCCGAAGCGGTGTTCTGGGTGCCGGCCACGGTGCTGCCGGGGCCGGGTATCCACTGGCAGGCAGTGGATGCGAATTGCGCGCGCGTTACTGTCACCCACCAGGGGCTTACCCAGTCCGTGGATGTCACGGTAGCGCCTGACGGTCAACCAACCCATGTGTGTTTCCAGCGCTGGAGCGACGCCAACCCGGAAAAACGGCACCGCTTGCAGCCCTTCGGGGGCTACCTCTCGGCCTTTCGGGAGTTTGCCGGCTACCGTTTACCCACGCATGTGGAAGCCGGTAATCATTTCGGCACCGAGGCGTATTTTCCGTTTTTCCTGGCGGACGTAACGAGCATCGTGTTCCCCGGGGGGAATTAAGCGCCAGGCCGTCCAGGGCCTGGGTGACCAGGGGTCTGCGCCGTGGACTGCTATAGCCAGCGCATCAGGGTTTCAACCGCGCGGATCATCAGGTTGTGGTACCAGGGTGCCTCGGGGTCCACGGCGGGAACATCGTATTCGTCGCGCAGCGCTTGCAGGCGCGATGTCAGCTGCTGGACGATCGTGGCGTAGCCTGGCTGCGCATAGACATTCCGCTGTTCTTGTGGGTCTCGCGCGAGATCGAACAGCTCCCATTCTTCATTGCGGTAATAGTGTATGAGCTTGTAGCGTTCGGTGATGATGCCGTAGTGGCGAGCCACGCCGTGGAAACCGGGGTTCTCGTAAAAGTGGTAGTAGAGATCCCGGTCCCAGTGGGTTTCTGCGCCGGTGAGTAGCGGCAGCAGGCTGATGCCGTGCATGGGCGCCGGGGCAGTAACCTGCGCGGCGTCCAGCAGCGTCGGCGCGAAGTCGATGTTCTGCACCAGCGCTGTCGCGTTGCTACCCGCCGCTATCCGTCCCGGCCAGCGCACCAGCAGCGGAACGCGCGACGAGGCCTCGTCAATCCAGCGCTTGTCGAACCAGCCATTTTCACCGAGGAAAAAGCCCTGGTCCGAGGTGTACACAACCAGCGTATTGTCAGCCAGCCCGGATTCATCGAGGTAGTCCAGTACACGCCCGATCTCCCGGTCCATGCCGCGCACCGAAGCGATATAGGTCTTGAGGTAGCGCTGGTACATCCAGCGGGTGCGCGCATCGCCGGTGGGTTCCGCCGCTTCAAAGCGGCTGTTGCCCGCGGCGAAGGCGGCTTCCCACAGGGCCGCCTGCCCGGGCGTCAGGTTACTATCCATGCTCAATTTCACGTCGTTGTCGGTCATGTCCCCGGCGATCGACATCCGCGCCTCGCGTCGTGCGCGCGTGAGTTTGCTCAGGTCCCGCAGCAGAGTAGGGGGCTCCTCGACGCGACTGTCCTCATCCCAGTCCCGCAATTCCCCGGGCCCCGGCAGCCAGTTGCGGTGAGGTGTCTTGTGATTGTAGATGAGGAAAAAGGGTTCGCCCGAGCTTCCTGCATCGTCGAGCCATGCCAGTGTCTTGTCGGTGATCAGTTTGCTGACGTAGCCCTCTGTCGACTCAACACCGGCGGCGCTACGGAATTCAGGGTTGTAGTATGTGCCCTGCTGGAAAACATTGTGGATGATGTCCCAGTGGTCGAAGCCCACAGGGTCGCTGTACAGGTGCCACTTGCCAATCACGGCGGTGCGGTAGCCTGCGCCCTGCAGCAGGCGCGGCAGGGTCTGCTGCGTGCCGTCGAAGGGACCCGACCACTCATTGGAGTAGAAGCCGTTCCCATGGCTGTGCAGCCCCGTAAGCATGCTGGCCCGACTCGGGCCGCAAAGCGCGTTGCCGACATAGGCACGGTCAAAGCGCATGCCATCTGCCGCGATACGGTCAATGTTCGGCGTCTGCATGATGCTGTCGCCGTAGGCGCTGACCGCGCGTACCGCGTGATCGTCCGACATGATGAAAATAATGTTGGGCCGTTCCGCGGCCTCCGCCCATCCCGCGAGCGCAATGCCGAGAAACAGGCAAACGCGCAGTCGCGCCATCACTGCCTAATCCAGTTTGCCGAGAATCGCACCACCGGTGGGAATGCCCACACCGGAGGTGACCAGCGCGTGGTTCACTGGCTTGGCCGGCTGGTTGAGTGACTGCCCGCGTACCAGCCGCGCGGCCTCAACGATACCGTTTACGCCGTGAATATAGGCTTCGCTGAGTTGTCCGCCATGCGTATTGGTGGGCAGCCGCCCGCCCGGGCGCAGTGCGCCATCGAGCACGAAATCGCCCGATTCGCCAAAGCCACAGAAATTCCAGGCCTCCAGTTGCCACAGCACGATAGGAGAGAAAGCATCGTAGATCACCGCGGCATCGATGTCGTCGGGCGTGAGGCCACTCATCGCGTAGGTGTTCTTCGCGGCGGTTTCCATCTCGGGAATAGCCGCAAACTCTTCGCGGTAGAAAGAAGTCATCTGTTCCTGGTCCGGCGCCGAGGCCTGGGCCACGCCCCGCACGGCCACACCGGGCTGCTTGAGATCGCGCGCCCGCTCGGGCGTGGTGACGATCACACAGGATGCGCCATCGCTCTCCTGGCAGCAATCGAACAGCTGCAGGGGGTCGGCAATCATGCGCGCGGCGTCGTACTCGGCGCGATCAAAGTGGCGCTTGTAGAAGAAGGAGTTGGGGTTGTTCACCGCGTATTCGCGGGTACTGTGGGCCACTTCGAACAACGCATCCTTGGTCACGCCGGTGAGGTGCATCCAGCGTTGGGTAAACATGGCGACCCAGCTGGCCGGCGTGAGCAGGCCGTAGGGCATGTACCAGCCCCAGTGGATTGCATCGGCGGTAGTGATCTGGCCGGAGACACCCGCTGAGAAGCGGTGCCCGGAACGTCCGTTGAGCGCGCGAAAGACTGCGACGCACTCTGCCATGCCCGTGGAGACAGCCATTACCGCCTGGTGCAGGCTGCCGGTAGCGGCCCCTCCGCCGTAATGCGAGCGGCCCCAGAAGGTGAGCTCGCCACAGCCCACGGCGCGCGCCACTTCGATCTCGTCGTTGGTGTCCATCGTGAAAGTGGCCATGCCGTCGATGTCGCCGGGTTTGAGGCCTGCATCGTCGATGGCGGCCTTCACCGCCTGGCAGGCGAGGGAGAGTTCGGACACGCCGGAGTCTTTGCTGAAAGGGGTATTGGCAACGCCGACGATCACTGCTTTGTCTTTAATGTTGGCAACCACGCTCAGGCCTCCTTCGGCAGTGTAAGAGTGACTGAGCCCTGCATATGCATGCCCCAGATATTGTTTTCACCGGTAATCGCGAGATCGACGCGGCCGCTGCCCGCGTCCACCGCGGTCACCTCGCCAGCCAGCGTCATCACCATGCCCGGCAGGTTGGGCGCGCCGAGGCGCAACTCCACCGTGTTGACCACGGCCTCGGGGCCGCTCCAGTCGGTGGCAAAGCGCGTCATCAGGCCCTGGCTGGTAAGAATGTTCATGAACACGTCGGGCAGGCCGATGGCCTGGGCCTCGGCTTTATTGTGATGCACCGGTTCGAAATCACGTGTGGCGAGAGCGCCACCCACGATCAGGCTGGTGGTGATGGGAATCTCCAGCGGCGGCAGTTTGGTGCCAGGTGCCACTTCGGCGCAGGACAGTGTTTTGTAATCGCTCATTGTCTGATTCTCCTCAGGCCGGGTAGAACTGTGGCAGCATGGTTTTCTCGTCTACCTGTTCGATCTTGCCCTGCACGGGCATGCCGATGTGCACATCCGTGGGCTCGCAGCCGACCACGTTGGCAACAAAGTTCACGCCCTCCGCAAGCCGGATGACCGCGCACACCAGCGGATACTGGTAACCCGGAATCCGCGGGTGATGCAGCTCGGTGTGGCTCAGCACCTCGCCCTGCATACCTGATTCAATGGAGTCCCACTCCATTGACTGGCACTCGCCACACATGGGTCGCGGTGGATGGCGCAGCGTCTGGCAGTTCTTGCAGCGCTGGATCAACAGTTTGCCCTTGTCACAGGCCTCCCACCACCAGCCGTTGTCGTGGCCGCGCGGTGAGGCGATACGGGTGGGTACTTCAAGGGTGTCTTCGGCGGGAGCAGCAGCGCTTTCCTCGCTCGGAATAAACTTGAGAATCTTGAATCGCTGCGTGCCGACTTTCTCGCCGTGCTGGTCCGTGAACGTGGCGAGGCTTTCAATGAAGTAGCCCACGCCGCGCGCGGTGGTCTTGCGCTCGGAGATGTTGTCGATGACCATTTCCACGTACAGCGTATCGCCCGGCACGGACTCCTTGAAGTATTCCTGGCGCACGTTGGTGCCGAGTACGCCGGTGTAGCCGTTGTCGTTGAAAAAGTTGACGAGGTCTACCTGCGCATCGGAAGCGCGACCCTCAACGGAAATCTTGTAGCCGTCCTGGCCCCACACGTACAGCATGGCCGGCGGCGCGATGGTGTTTCCCCGCGCGCTCTGTGCCGCCCAGGTGTCGTCAGTGTAGGCCGGGTTCTTGTCGCCCATGACTTCAGTCCAGTGGCGGATCATCGCCTTGTTGACTGGATCGTTGGCCGGTGTCCGCTCGCTCACCTGGCGGCCAACGTAGGAGTAGACCTCCGCTTCGAATGCCTTGAGTTCGTCTGCTGTCATGTTATTGCGTCTCCTTGCCGCAAAAAAAGCTGTGTGCCTGTGCCGTGCACAAGGTCATGTGTTGCATGTTCTTACCTGCCTGACTCAGTGTTGATGCGCTAGCGTACTGCGCGCAGAAGATCGATGGTAGCCCCGGTCCGGTGTGCCGCCCGTGGCGAGTGTCTCAGCCTTTCGAGCCACGGGCGGCACACCGGACCGGGGCGAGAGCTGCAAAGTCGGTTTCGCGGGTCCGGCGCACGACCGTGACAGTCGACCAGAGCTCGGAAGGCTAAGAGACTCGCCTTGGTCGACTGTCACGGTCGTGCTCCTCGGTAAGGCGCCTGAATGCTAGTTGCCGCTTGCCGGCTGACGCTGGAATTCATTTTCTGGATGCCTGGCGCGTGCCCGGGTGATCGGACGAGCTCCGGCAGATCGGGATCCGAAATCACCGGTGTCCCGGCATGCCCAGCCCATGGGTGGCCACCAGCCCGCGCAAGACTTCCACCACGCCGCCACCGAAGGTATTGATGGTCGCGCGCCGGTACTCATGCTCGAGGTTGCCGTGCAGTACAGCGCCTTCGCTGTCCGCGGCGACCAGCGCGTGCGGGCCCACCATATCCATCAGCAGGCGACAGATTTCGATCATGATTTCGGTGGAATAGACCTTGATTGCAGAGGGGAATACCGCGTCCATCTCCTGTTGGTCCAGCGACCATGACATACGTGCATTCATGACACGCATTGCCTCGAGATGCGAGTACACTTCTGCGAGGTTGCGCTGGGCTCCAGGGTCGTCGATCACCCTGCGACCATCGGCAGATTGGGTGTTGCGCGCCCACTGCATGGCGTCGCGGAACAGTTTCCAGCCCTGGATGCCCCAGGCCGCGAGGCCAACGCGCTCGTGGTTGAGCTGTTCGATAATGAGGCGCCAGCCACCGTTCTCCGCCCCGATGATCATGTCGCCGGGTACCTTGACGTTGTCGTAGTAACTCACATTCGTGCGGACGCCGCCGACAGTATGGATGGGGCCGTATGAAAAGCCGGGGTCGGTAGTGTCTACCACCAAAATCGAAATACCCTTGTGCTTGGGCGCTTCCGGGTCAGTGCGCGCGGCCAGCCAGACGTAGTCGGCGCCCTCGGCACCGCTGGTGTAGACCTTGTTGCCGTTGACGACATAGTGATCGCCCTGTTTTTTCGCGGACGTGGCCAGGGCGGCCAGGTCGGTGCCCGCGCTGGGCTCGGTGTAGCCGATGCAGAAGTGCAGTTCGCCCGAAGCAATACCCGGTAGAAAGCGTTTCTTCTGTTCATCCGTGCCACGGCTGATAATCGCGGGGCCGACAGTATTCAGTGTGACGAAGGGCGTGGGCGCGCCGGCCAGTAGCGCTTCCTCGTAGCGGATGAGCTGTTCACTGCCCGTGAGGCCGCGCCCGCCGTATTCCTCGGGCCAGCCGACGGCGAGCATGCCGTCCTTGCCCTGCTGGCGAATCAGCTCCTTGTAGAGCTCCCCGCTCTCGGCATTGCGCAACTCCTCTGCGTACTCGGGCTTGATGAGCTGGCTGAAGTAGCTGCGGAATTCCCTGCGCAGTTCCCGTTGCTGGTCTGTGTAGTCTACGAACATGGGCGTTCCTCCGGGCAAACAATGCGCCAATGATATTGATTTTGAATTCAAATTCAACTAATTTATCGCCCATGGTCAGGGCGGCGGACAAATCTTCGAAAACGGCAGGTGCCCGGCGGGCGGTTGCGCAACCCGGTGCGCGCAGTGCCCGGGGTGAGCGTGCGCGTGCCGGGTTGAAAGAAGCGGCACTCAGTGTGCTGGAGCGTCAGGGTTTTCACAAGATGCGCATCGCCGATGTCACCGGCGAGGCCGGGGTGGCTCAGGGACTGTTCTACCATTACTTCAGCGACCTCAAATCCCTGACGCTCGAGGTGCTGACTGATTTCGCCATGCTCAGCAGCGACCCCGCCGAGATTGAGCGGGATGTCGCTAAGGGCGACTGGTACGCACGGATCTACGCGCACAACCTGCGGGTGGTCCGCAGTTACGCCAGGCGCCCCGGCGTGATGCGCTGCATGTTGCAGATGGCCGACGAAGACGCGGATTTTTCCGCGATGCTGCGCGACAGCTACCGTGCGCAACTCATGTGGCTGGTGGACATTATGCCGCGCCTGTTTCCGCAGGTGCGCTTCAGGCGTCATCAGGCGCTGTTGATCGTTTACGCCCTGGCGGGAGTGGGAGAAGGCCTGATGCGCGAGTATTTTATCAATGAGAGTAAAACCTTACGCACCGCGAAGCTGTCCGTGGAGGAATTCGCGGAGCTGCTGTCGACTATGTTCTATCGCGGCCTGTTCCTGGAAAATCCGGACCAGGCGCAACTCAACTACACACGCAACCTCGCCGCCATGGTGAGACAACACTGAGGTTAGCCCTATGGACTTTCAATTCAGCGACGATCAGCATGCCATCCGCGAACTGGCGCACCAGATTTTTTCCGACCGGGCGACAGATGAATTTATGCTGGCGTTTTCCCGCGGCGATGCCACCTACGACGATACACTCTGGCAAACGCTGGCCGAGCAGGGGCTGCTGGGTATCGCGGTACCCGAAGAGACGGGCGGCTCAGGGCTCGGCCTGATCGAGCTGTGCCTGGTACTGGAAGAACAGGGGCGGCACGTGGCACCGGTGCCGCTGTATGCATCCCTCGTGCTTGGCGGCCTGCCGTTGGCCGCATTCGGCAGTGCCGGGCAGCAGCAACAGTATCTCGCCCCCATGGCCGCGGGGAAGCTCAAACTGAGCGCTGCAATTGCGGAAGTCGGCATGAATGCAGCGCTGGCAGGCGAGGTGAGTGCGACACGTGAAGGAGACGGGTGGCTGCTGTCTGGCAGCCGCGCGGTGATTCCGGACGGTGCCGTGGCCGATTATATTCTGGTCCCGGCGGTTGACGATTCGGGTGCCGAGACCTTCTTTATCGTGCCCACAAGCGCATCGGGTGTCACTTTGACCCCGGTGGAAATTGGCCTGTCGGGCCAGCGCGCGGCGAACCTGACGCTGGCAAAGACGGCACTCCCGGCGGAAGCCGTGCTGGGCGAGCCGGGGCAGGGCGGGGCTATCCTGGCTTGGCTGCTGGAGCGGGCCAATATCGGCCATTGCGCGATGCAGGTGGGTGTGACGGAAGAGGCGATGAAGCGCACCGCCGCGTACGTCAGCGAACGCAAGCAGTTTGGCGTGCCACTCGGCAGTTTCCAGGCGCTGGCAATGCGCATGGCCGACAGCTACATCGATGTGGAGGCAATCCGGTCTACCTACTGGTTGGCCCTGTGGCGGCTCAGCGAGGGCCGTGATGCCAGGGCCGAAGTCCATGCGGCCAAGTGGTGGGCCTGCGATGCCGCACATCGCGTGGTGTCGACCTCGCAGCACTTGCACGGCGGCATGGGTGCGGATGTGGAATACCCCATCCACCGGTTTTTCCTGATGGCCAAGCTCATCAGTTACTCGCTGGGGAATGCCAGCCAGCAGCTGGAAGAACTCGGCCGGCTCCTGGCCGAAGACGATAGCCTCGGTTTCCGCGCGCTGGAGTGTTGAACGGTGGCTGAGGAGGACCTGCTGGCGCGTATCGACCGGCTCGAATCGCTGGATGCCATACGTCAACTCGCGGCAAAGTATTCTTTGTCCCTGGACATGCGCGACCTGGACGCTCACGTCAACCTGTTTGCGCCGGACATTCGTGTCAGTCGCGAGAAGGTGGGCCGCGCGCACCTCAAGCGCTGGCTGGACGACACACTCAGGCAGCAGTTCACGGGCACGTCCCACCATATTGGCAACCACATTATCGAGTTTGCGGATGCGGATCACGCCCACGGGGTGGTCTACTCCAAGAACGAACACGAAACGCCTTGCGCGGATGGGTCCCACGAATGGATCATCATGCAAATGTTGTACTGGGATAACTACGAACGCATCGAGGGCCGTTGGTATTTTCGCCGCCGTCTGCCCTGCTACTGGTACGCCACCGACCTCAACAAGCCACCGGTGGGTGAAAACAAAATGCGCTGGCCCGATAGGGAAACATACGAGGGCGCGTATCACGCCATGTGGCCGAGCTGGAGCGAGTTCTGGGCCTCGCCCCCCGGGAGCGACGAGCCGGAGGTTGCACCGCCCGCGCCGCTGGAGGAATTCTTGAACACGATGCGGCGCGGCGCGCCGGAACCAAAGATCAGGGTGCGATAGTGGATATTTTTTCCCCCCTTACGCTGGGCGAACTCAAGTTGCGGAACCGCGTGGTGATGGCGCCGATGACCCGTTCGCGCGCCACCATCGAGGCAGTGCCGACCGATGTCATGCAGGATTACTACCGCCAGCGTGCCGGTGCCGGCCTGATTGTGTCCGAGGGTATCGCGCCCAGCGCCAATGGCCTTGGCTACTGCCGCACGCCCGGCCTTTACACCAGCGAGCAGGTCTCTGCCTGGCGCAACATTACCGCCGCGGTGCACGCCGAGGGCGGCTGTATCGCCGCGCAGATCATGCATGTGGGCCGCGTGGCCAGCGCCTTGAACAAACCGCCGGGGAGTGAAACCGTCGCGCCTTCCGCGATCACTGCACGCAGTGAAATCTTCACCGATCAACAGGGCATGCAGCCGCTGGATGCGCCACGCGCGCTTGAGCTTGAGGAGATTGCGCAGGTTATCGGCGAGTATCGCCGTGCCACCGAGAATGCCTTCGAGGCAGGTTTCGATGCGGTGGAGCTGCACTGCACCAGCGGCTACCTGCCCGCACAGTTTTTGTCCACCGGCACCAATGCGCGCGACGATGCCTACGGCGGCAGCCTCGAGAATCGCGTGCGTTTCGTCCTGGAGGTGCTGGCGGCGATGGCCAGCGTTCAGGGTGCGGCGCGCGTGGGTATGCGCATCTGCCCTGACAACACCTTCAACGACCTGCACGATGACAATCCTGGCGAGACCTTCGAGCACCTGCTGGCAGCGGCGTCCAGGCTGGATCTCGCCTACCTGCACGTGATTCGCATGCCGAAAGGTCGCGTGGACAATCTCGCGCTGGGCAGGCGACACTTCGGCAATCGGCTGATCGCCAATGAGAGCTATGACCTGGAAGAAGCGCAGGCTGCAATTGCCAGTGGGGAGGTGGCCGCGGTAGCCTTCGGGCGCCCCTTCATCGCCAACCCGGACCTGGTGGCGCGTTTCCAGCACGATATCCCGCTCGCGCGCCTCGACCCGTCAACGCTGTATACGCCCGGCCCCGAGGGCTATAGCAGCTATCCGTTCGCGACAACCTCTTAGGTGTCACCCGTTAACGCCCAGGCTTATCAAGCCGACAAACAGGAGTTCTTAGCATGTCCGTAAACCCCGTGGATATCAGCGGCAGCAAAATTCTGATCACCGGTCCCACCGGGCAGGTTGCCCTGCCGGTGGTGGAGGCTTTTGCCAAAATTGCCGATGTTTACGCGCTCGCCAGGTTTCGCAAAGCGGAAGATCGCGAGCGGATCGAAAGTCTGGGCGCCACCGTCATCGCCGCCGACCTGGCCGACGCATCGTCACTGGATGCCGTGCCCGGGGATATCGACTATGTGTTGAACTTTGCCGTCGTGAAAAGCGGCGATTTCGACTACGACCTGGCGGCCAACGGCGAGGGCGTGGGCAACCTGATGCTGCGCTGTCGCGCGGCGAAAGCGTTCCTGCACTTTTCCTCCACCGCGGTATACGAATACAGTGGGCTGGAACCGCGCAGTGAGAACGCGCCCCTGGGCGACAATCACCGGGTGATGTTTCCCACTTACAGCATTTCCAAGATTGCCGCGGAAACCGTGTGCCGTTTTGTCGCACACCAGCACAATATTCCCACGACGATCGCGCGCTTGAGCGTGCCCTACGGCGACAACGGCGGCTGGATGTATTTCCACATGCTGATGATGCAACAGGACATGCCGATCGACCTGCACCCCGAGAAGCCGAATTACTACAACCCGCTGCACGTGCGTGACTACATCGAGAAAATCCCCTACCTGCTGGGTGCAGCCAGCAAAGAGGTGACGACGGTCAACTTCGGCGGTTCACAACGGGTGAGTATTGAGGAGTGGTGTGAATACATCGGTGAACTGACCGGGCTGACGCCAAAGTTTCAGGATAATCCGAAAGCCTTTGGCAGCCTGTGTATCGACACCACAAAAATGCATGAGCTGATTGGCGAAACGCGGGTGGACTGGCGCGAGGGCATTCGCAGCCAGATTGAGCACCTGGCGCCGGAGTTACTCAAGCAGCCGGGCGGCTGAGGCCTGGCACTAAGGCTTGTCCGCTGGCCGCGGCAGGGCGAAGGCGATGTAGGCATCGCCGGTGGGTGTGCCCAGTTTGCCGCCGCTGGCGGTCACGACAATAAACTGCCGATCATCGATCGCGTAGGTTGCCGGCGTGGCGTAGCCGCCCGCGGGTAGCTGGTACTGCCACAGCAGCGCGCCGCTTTGCTTGTCGAATATGCGCAGCATTTCGTCGGAGGTGGCGGCAATAATCAGCAGGCCGCCGGCCGTCACCACGGGCCCGCCATAGTTGCGGGTGCCGGTGGGCGAAATGCCTTCTTTCGTGAGCTCCGCGTACTCTCCAAGCGGCACTTGCCAGACGCGCTTGCCGTCGGCCAGGTCAATCGCGGTCAGGGTGCCCCAGGGCGGCTTTATCGCCGGATAGTAACGTTCGTCGACAAACTCGTTGTAGCCGGCGAACACGAAAGCGGTTTCGGTTGCCGCGCTCTCGGGCGCCGCTGTCTGCGGGAGTGAGCCGGCGCTTTTTGCGAACAGATAGTCGATCACCGCGTCCAGCTCGTGGCGCGGCAGATGCGCGAAGGGCATCATCCTGCCTTTACCCTCCACCACGGCGCGCTGCGCGTCCGCGCGCGAGAGCGTGTCCGCAATATCCTTCAGGGCCGGCGCGTAGGGGTAAAAGCCCTGCAGGTCGAGCCCGTGACAGCCGCTGCACTGCTTGCGAAACACGTACTCGCCCACGCCAAAGTTACTGCCCTTGTCCACCTCGATCGCTTCCATGCGCACCAGGTGCGGTATCTCCATGGCGTTGATGTAGTAGAGGTTGGTTTCGGGGTCAAAGGCGCCGCCGCCCCAGTTGGCGCCGCCGTAGAAGCCGGGGAAAAGGATGGAGGGTTGCAGGCCCGGCGGGCGCAGGTAGGCAAAGTCCTGCGCCTGGTCGAACAGTTTTTTTACGTAGGCGCGTGTAGCGGGGGTGATATTGCTGAGGTCGCTTTCGCGAAACGCCTGGCGGGTAAATGGTTCGGGAAGTGTTACCTGGACTTGTGTGGTTGCGGCCAGCTCGCCCGGAATGGCGGAAGCCGGCACGGCGACATCTGCAAGCGGGAATACCGGCTCGCCGGTATCCCGGTCGAGCAGGTACAGCACGCCCTGTTTGGAGGCCTGGGCCAGCAGGTCACGTTGCGTGTCGCCGTCCCGTACAGTCACCAGCGTCGGCGCGCTGCTCAGGTCCCGATCCCAGAGATCGTGGCGCACCGCCTGAAAGTGCCACAGGCGTTTGCCGCTGCGCGCATCCAGCGCGATCACGCTGTTGGCAAACAGGTTATCGCCGTGACGCGCGCTGCCGTCAAAGTCGGGTGTGGGCGAGCCGGTGGGCACATACACAACCCCGCGCGACGCATCCAGGCTCATGCCGGCCCAGGCGTTGGCGCCGCCGGCGTACGCCCTGGCACCGGCGGGCCAGGTGTCTGCGCCGTAGTCGCCGCTTTTCGGGATGGTCCGGAATGTCCAGCGAGTCTCGCCGGTGCGCACGTCGTAGGCGCGAATGTCACCGGGTGCAGCGCCGGCGGTTTCGGTCACGGCCGAGCCCACGATGATGAGGCTCTCAAACACCACGCCGGGAGAGGGCGCGTTGATGCTGATGGTCTGCGGGTCGCGGCCCAGCCCCTCACGCAGGTCTACCTTGCCGGCGCGTCCGAAGGCCTCGACAGGCTTGCCCGTGGCCGCGTCGAGCGCCATGAGAAAGTGGCCGGTGGTGAAAAACACACGCGGGCGAGCTGGCGGCTCTTCCTGGCGCGCATTGGCCGGGGCTTGCCAGTACGTCAGACCACGCATATTGGAGAGGCCAACGTGCGTGATCTGCGGGTTGAAGGACCACAACTCCCGCCCCGTGGCCGCATCCAGTGCAAACACGTTGTACAGCGGGTTACGGCCATACAGTACGCCATCAATCACGATGGGGTTGACCTGCAACTCGGAGGTGGCGGGCAGGCGCGCGCCCCGAGCGCTGGCGTAGCGCCAAACCGGTTGCAAGTGTTCCACGTTGTCGCGATTGATCCGGGAAAGTGCCGAATAGTGCGAGTTGTGCGTGTCGCCGCCGTAGCTGCGCCAGCCGTGGTGATCCTGCGCGCGAGTGGCGGTGGGCGTCAGCCACAGCGCCATCAGCAGTATGCTCAGCAGGAGGCGCCAGCATGGACCGGGCAGCAGGCGACTTGTGGAGCGGTTACAGCGCATCGACTTCATTCCTCAACCTGCCCTAGCGCACCGAGCCGCCGCCATCCACCGACAGCAACTGACCGGTGATGAAGGAGGCGCGATCGCTGGAGAAAAATACCACCGCCTGGGCGATCTCATCGGGTTCGCCAAGGCGGTTCATGACGGCGGACTTTTTCAGCCCTGCGGCGATCGCCGGCTGTTCTTCAAAATACTGCTCCACGCCGGGTGTGCGTATCACGCCCGGCGATACCGCGTTGATACGAATGCCCTGGCCGCCGTACTCCGCCGCCGCGCTCTTGGTGAGCACATTGACGCCGCTTTTCGCCGCGGCATAGGCGGTATTGAAGGCCTGGCCCTTGAGCGATGCGTTGGAGGAGATGTTGACGATGGCACCGCCGCCGTTTGCCAGCATGGCGGGTATTTCATATTTCATGCACAGCCAGGTATTGGTGAGGCACATGGTCAGTGTCTGGTCGAACACCTCCCGGGTGTACTCGTGGATCGGGCCCGATCCGCGACTCAGGGCGGCGCTGTTGCAAGCGATGTCCAGGCCTCCGTAGGCGGCCACTGCCGTTTCCACCATGTCTTTGACCGAGTGCTCGTCGCTGACATCGGCGTGCACGAACGTCGCGGTGCCGCCAGCGTTGCCAATCAGTTCGACCGTCTCCTGGCCGGTCGCCTCGTTAAAGTCTGCAACCACCACGCTGGCACCTTCGCGCGCGTAGGCCAGGGCAATGGCGCGCCCGATACCCTGGCCCGCGCCAGTGACAATGCCCGCCTTGTTTTCCAGTAAGCCCATACCGTTGCTCCCGTGCGCAATTCCTGTCTGTGGAGGCAAAGTCTAGTGTAGCCCGCCGCATGTACCAGTGCGTAAGACGTCATACCCACTGGCAATTCTGGTCGCTTTCGCCGGGGCGCTGACGTCGCCCGAACAGTCAAGGCGGCGTGTGAGGGCAAATATCCATCTCCCGGACCGTTTCTGCTAAAGACCTGCGCCTGCACGGCGGCCATAATGGCGGTTTTCAGAGGGAGAACGGCGATGTTGTTACAAGGCAAGATAGCACTGGTCACCGGTGCCGGGCAGGGCGTTGGGCAGGGTATCGCGCTGGCTTTGGCGGCAGAGGGCGCAAAGGTGGCGGTAACCGGCCGTACGCTCGCGAAGCTGGAAGACACCTGCGCACTCATTCAGGAACGCGGCGGGGAGGCGCTGGCCCTGGTCTGCAATGTAAAATCAGAGCAGGACATGCGTGATAGCCTCGAGCAGGTGCTGGCCCGGTTCGGCGGCCTGAACATCCTGGTGAACAACGCACAGGAAGTGCCCCTGGGTACCCTGGATGAGGTCACGGACGCGAGTTTTACTGCCGGTTGGGAGTCGGGCCCGCTGGCGACTTTTCGCATGATGAAGCTGTGTCGGCCGCATCTCGCCGGCGATGGCTGCATCGTGAATCTGGCGAGTGCCGCCGGCAAGCGCTGGGACATGACGGGCTACGGTGCTTATGCCGCGACCAAGGAAGCCATTCGTTCGCTGACGCGCGCAGCGGCCTGTGAGTGGGGGCACGAGGGTATCCGTACCAACGTCATCCTGCCGCATGCCATGTCACCCGGGCTGAAGTGGTGGACGGAGAATCACCCGGAAGAGGCAGAGGCGTTTGTCGCCAGCATTCCGCAGCGGCGTATTGGCGATTGCGAAGCGGACATCGGTCGCTTTGTGGCGATGTTGTGCAGCGACGCCTCTGCCTATGTCAACGGCCAGAGTATCGCGCTGGATGGCGGGCAGGCGCTGATCGGCTGAGAGTTGCGCTAAATGGCACCACCCGATGCGCGCCGCTTTGTCGCTGGAACTGGCGCGCAATCACAAGGAGCTGACGCCGGTGCCTATACACCGGGCGGTCACGGCGCCGTATAATACAGGTTCAAGACTTCCACAGGGCGCGTGGCGCCGGGAACCACGATGAAAGTCAGCGATTATTTGTCCCGTGAAGAGGTCGCGTATTTCACCGCCAAGAGCGATTGGCAGGCCTGGCGGCTGGTGCTGGGCAACTGGCTGGCGATCGCGGCCATACTCGGTGTTGCTGGCGCCTATCCCAACTTCGTGACCATTCCCGTGGCGATTGTGCTGCTCGGCGGCAGACAACTCGGTTTGTCGGTACTCATGCACGACTGCGGGCATCGCACGCTGTTTCGCACGCCCTGGCTGAACGATGTCGTCGGCCAGTGGTTGTGCGCGCTGCCGGTAATGAACGACCAGCCAGCCTATGCGCGCGGGCATCTGGGGCATCATCGTCTCGCGGGAACGCCCCAGGATCCGGATCTGCCAAACTACCAGGCCTACCCGGTAGCGCGCGACAGCTTCCGTCGCAAGGTTATCCGCGACCTCACCGGGCAGACCGGTTTGAAACTGATCGCCTACATTCTGCGTGGCGCTTCGGGCATTGTCGCGGACGAGAAACGCAGCAGCGCCTGGCCGTTTGTGCAGCAGCTGCTGGTGCAGGTGCTACTTTTTACAATACTCCTGGCCTGCGGTATTGGCTGGGCTTACCTGCTGTGGGTGGTGTCATTCATGACGGTATTCATGCTTATTGTGCGGGTCCGCCAGATCGCCGAGCACGCCGCGGTGCCGGATCGCTTCGACGCCGACCCGCGCAACAATACGCGCACCGTGGAGGCGCCGTGGTGGCAGCGTCTTTTGTTGGCGCCGAACGGCGTTAACTACCATATGGAACACCACTTCATGGCCAGCGTCCCGTGTTACCGCCTGCGCGAACTGCGCGAGCACCTGCGGCGTCGGCATGCGTTGGATGATGTGCCGGTGTTCCGCGGCTATGGCCAGGTGCTGCGTCATGCGGTGGCCGTGGCCTGAGTCAGGGCACAGCGACACATAGCGCCCGCGGATTCAGTCAGCCCCGCGCTGGGCCCTGGCGGCTTTAAGCCGGGCGTCAGTGGTCGGTTCCCCCGTCTCGTAGTAAAGCTGCATGGCGAGCGCCACGTCTGCAATGGTGCTTTGTACAAAGCCCGCCATGCGCTTTTCCAGCCAGCGCCCGAAGCCACCCCAGGGCAAGGTGTAGGTCAGGCTTGCGGTAAAGCGTGTTTTATCGCCCCCCGCATCTTCCAGCAGGTAGCGGAAACTGGCTTCCCGGAAGGGAGGGGCGGGTCTGTCGCCCCGGTGCAGCTTGATGACGAATCCCTCGCCCTCGCGCCATTCGGTCACGGTTTCCTGGATGTACTTTTTCTTGCCGCTGTACACATAGCGGCTGGCGCCGACGCCTTCGCGCGAATCCGTGACGATTTCAGTGCGTACGATACCCGGCACGTAGTTGTGCGCCTGTGAGAGATCCCTGAGGCGCTGCCACGCATCGAGGCGCGGCATGTCGATGATGACCGATGATGCGACGGACCGGGTCATAGGGCGTCCTCTCGTTTTGTGTGTGCGGCCGCCAGTTTACCACCGGGAGCGCGCGATGCGTGCGCTTCGCAGCGTGTGTGGGCGCAGGGTCCACTGCCGCGGCGCTGAAGAAAGCGTGCTAGGCTTGCGCGAAAACAGGAGGAGCGCTCATGGCGAGGTTCAGTGGCAGTTGCACCGTGGTGACCGGCGGTGCGAGCGGGATCGGCGAGGCAACCGCCCGTGCATTGGTGAGTGAGGGCGGCAGTGTGGTGATCGCCGACCTGCAGCGTGAACGCGGCGAGGCCCTGGCAGCCGAGCTCGGTGGCGCGGCGCTTTTCACAATGACAGATGTGACGCGCGAGCCGGATATTGCCGCGGCCGTCTCCGCCGCTGTGCAGGAATTCGGTGCGCTGGACGGGATGGTGAATAACGCGGGTGTGGTGGGCGCGGTGGGTTCGATCATGGACACCAGCGTGGAGGCGTTCGACACCACCATGGCGATTCTCACGCGTGGCGTTTTCCTGGGGATCAAGCACGCCGCCCGCGCGATGCGCACGCAAGGCCGCGGCGCCATTGTTTCACTGGCAAGTACAGCGGGCATACAGGGTGGGCTGGGTCCGCATGTGTACACCATGGCCAAGCATGGCGTGGTGGGTATGACCAAGTCGGCGGCTGCGGAGCTCGCAGCTCTCGGTATACGGGTGAACGCGGTGGCACCCGGTGGCACGGTCACGCCGATGATCAATGATCTCGGCGGCAGCGACGCGGGCGACACCGCCGCACGCATTGCCGCGGGGTCTCCCCTCGGTATCCCGTGCATGCCCGCGGATATCGCTGCCGGCATACTGTATCTGCTGAGTGACGATGCGCGGCAGATAACCGGGCACACGCTGGTAATAGACGCGGGTGTCACCACCGGCGCACAGCTGAGCCCGTTCCACACTGGCGAAGCGCTGACCCTGCTGCACGCGGGCCAGCGCGGCGCCGGCTGAGCTCCGGGGGTTTTTCCCGCTGCCGGCTTGCAATTTTCCGTGGTCGGCGGCAGACTCAAAACAGACAGTACTGATTGCTTTTTTTGCCGGCGGTAAAGCCCGGAGAAGTCTGCGGTACCGGGAATTCGCTGCCCAATTATTACAATAACCGCCGCAATGCGGCAGGCAGGAGCAGACCCATGAGCACGCCCGCAAACAGGTATCGCGTTGTATCCACGTTCCCGGGAAAAGTTTTTGCACGCTCTCTCACCACCTGCGCGGTAGCCGCCGCCGTTGGCCTGGGCGCGCCCGTCGTGGCCGCGGAGCAGTCGCCGCAACTGGAAGAGGTGATCGTCACGGCCCGCAAAATGCTCGAGTCCATGCAGGATGTCTCGCTCGCCGTGTCGGCCTTTTCCGGCGAACAGCTGGACAGGTTGATCATGCGGGATATTCGAGAGATAGAGGGCTTTGTGCCCAATTTCGTGATAGACACGCTCGCGGTGTCACCGGCCAGCGCGGCCATCTATGTTCGCGGCGTGGGCACCCAGGAGGTGGAACGGTCATTCGACCCGGCGGTGGGTGTGGTGATCGATGGGGTACCCCTGTCGTTCGCCAACGGCTCGCTCGCCAACACCTTCGACTTTCAGAGCGTTGAGGTACTGCGCGGGCCGCAGGGTACGCTGTTCGGGCGCAATACCACGGGCGGGGTCATCAATATCACTCGCTCCCGGCCTACCGGGGAGCCCGGTTTCAAGTATGAGGCCACGGCGGGAACCGATGACCTGCTGGATTTCAAGGGCGTGGCGAATGCAGCGCTGGGTGACCTGTTCGCCGCCAAACTGGGCTATGCCAGCCAGAGCGACGGCATCAACCGCACCAACGTGCTTACCGGCAACGATGTGGGCAACCCGGATAACGAGGAATTCAACGCCACGCTGCTGTTCACGCCCACGGAAAATTTCGAGGCCCTGTTCACCTATGTGAATTTCCAGGACCAGAGTGACGGCGTACCGCTGTCGAACCGCGCCTCGTTGAATACCGACAACCCCGTGAACCCGGAGCCGGAAATCGTCTGCACCTTCGGTTTTTGCCAGCGTGCGGATATAGAGGAGATGGAGCAGGATTTTTACGGCCGCGACCTGGATTTCGAGTGGGACGCCTACACGTTGAATATGGAGTACGCGCTCGGGGCAGGCACGTTAACGGCGATACTGGGTTACCAGGAAACGAACGAAGACGTGGCAACGGATTTTGACGCGACACCGCTGAATACGTTTCACGTGCTGCGTCGGCAGGATTCCGAACAGACCACCGCGGAGCTGCGCTTCGCCTCCGATGATTTCCTGGACGACCGGCTGAATTTTGTCGCCGGGGTGTTCTGGGTGGACGATGAATATCAGCTGGATCAGAAAACCTCCATCACCGCTGCGCTGGGACCGGATGCGGCGCTGTTTCAGAACCCGTTGGCCGATCACCAGCGCGAGGCCTGGGCCATATTTGGCGAGTTCCATTACGACCTGACGGAGCAACTGATGCTGACGCTGGGTGGCCGCTACACGGAGGAAGAAAAGGACTACGCGGGCTCGATCAGTTTCGGTGGCGGCGCGGCCAATGGGCTGCCGGGTTATGTGCCCGGCAGCCCCATGGACGACTTCTTCATATTCGGCGAGCCGATCTGGGTGCCTGCCGACGCAGCGAACGGGAATGAATCCTGGGAGGAGTTCACGCCGAAGATCGGGCTCGACTACCGCGTTAGTGACGACATCCTCACCTATGTCAGCTACTCCGAGGGCTTTCGCTCGGGTGGTTTTAATGGTCGCAACCAGAACCTGGCCAATATCGGCCCCTTCGACCCGGAGTTCGTGAACAACGTCGAAGTGGGAATGAAGAGCGACCTGCTCGAGAACACCCTGCGCCTGAACCTTGCGGCGTTTTATAACGAGTACGATGACAAGCAGGAAGAGATTATTGAGCCCGACGGCTTCGGTGGTTCCAATACCGTGGTGCGCAACGCGTCCACTGCGGAGATATCCGGTCTGGAGGCGGAACTCACGTGGGTTGCCTCCAGCAATCTGGTGGTGAATGCCAACCTCGGCTACCTCGACGCCAGTTACGATGATTTCGATGCCGATCTCACGGGGGATGGCATCATCACCGATAACTCCGATCTCGAGCTGCGGCGCGTGCCCGAGTGGACAGGCGGCGTGAACGGCACCTACACCCTTGACCTGGGACCCGGCCACCTCAGCCTGTACGCCAGTTACCGCTACACCGATGAATACTGGGTGGAGGTGCGCAACGATCCCCGCGGGTTGCTCAATGACCGTGGTGTGGTGGATGCCACCATCGCCTACGAGTGGGAGTGGGATGAAGGGCGCAGCGTGCGCATTGCGCTGTGGGGCCGCGACATGACCGACGAAGTGGATTACAACTCCGCCGTGGTGGTGCCGGGCACGATTGCGTTTTCCGGTGTGTCCGGCGGCGAGCAGTACGGCGTGCGCCTGAGCGGTAATTTCTAGCGCAATGAGCCGCGGAAGGCCGGTTGAACAGGCCCACGCAAAAACAAACAAGGTTGACTGCTTTTTTGCGTAGCGATAAGGTGTCTGCTATCAGCGGCTCCGGAGGGGGAGCCGCGGAACAAAATAGGTAGCCGGCATGAGCGATAAACTGACACTCACACCTGAACAGATTGCTGCCCGGGATCCGTCCTACAGCTTCCAGCAGCTTCTCGACAAGGAAACGGTGCCCGTGCCGGACGCCCTGCGCGACAGCACCGAAACCTACCTCGGCTCCGAGGATCTGTCGATTTCCCGCTGGACCTCGCGGGAATTTTTCCAGCGCGAAGTGGAAAAGGTCTGGCGTAAAACCTGGCAGATGGCCTGTCGCGAGAGCGGTCTGCGCAATCCCGGTGACTACTTTGTGTACGATATTGTCGATGATTCGATCGTGCTCACGCGCACGGCCTCAGGGGAGATCAAGGGTTATCACAACTCCTGCCTGCACCGCGGGCGGGCGCTGAAGCGCGGAGCCGGGCGCGGGGCTGAACAGCTGCGCTGCCCCTACCACGGCTGGAGCTGGAGCCTGGAGGGCGAATTCCAGGGCGCGCCGTGCCAGTGGGATTTCCCGCATGTCACCCCGGAGGAGTTCCGGCTTCCCGAGGTGCAGGTTGCTACCTGGGACGGCTGGGTGTTTATCAACATGGACCAGCAGGCGCCGCCACTCGCCGAGTACATGGGCGTACTTCCCGAGCACTTCGCGCAGTGGAAGCATCAGCCGCGCTTTGTCGCCGCTCACGTGGAGAAAGTGATAGCCGCCAACTGGAAGGCGGTGCTGGAGGCTTTTATCGAGTCCTATCACGCCATTGCCACACACCCGCAACTCATGGCCTTTCAGGCGATCGACAACTCCCAGTACGACGTATGGGGCGATCACGTGAGCCGCACCATTACCCCCTACGGCGTGCCCAACCCCAGCGATGCGCATCGCTTCAGCGAGCAGGATTCAATGAATGACATGATGAAACTCGCCGGCCTTGAGCTGCGCCCGGAAGTGCCGCCGGGCCAGACCGCGCGCGAGGCGCTCGCGGAACTGACGCTGCCTACCGTGAATGAACAGGCGGGTGAAGATTTCAGCGGCCGTGCCACCATGTCAGAACTGATGGATTCAAACCTGTACTTGTTATTCCCGAACTTCGCGCCCTGGGCCGGTCATGGCACGGTCATCACCTACCGGCACCGCCCGAATGGCGATGACGTGGACAGCTGTTTAATGGATATCTATCTGCTGACGCGCTATCCCGAGGGGCAGGAGCCCCCGGAAGACGCGCCCACACTGCGCCTCGCCATTGATGAGCCCTTCAAAAAAGCCGCACACGTACTTGGCGGCGGGCTGGCGGGCGTCTTCGAGCAGGATGCGGCCAACCTGCCCCAGGTACAAAAGGGCATGAAGGCTTCGAAAAAAGGCGCCGTGACGCTGGCAAACTACCAGGAGGTGCGTATCCGCCACTTTCACCAGACGCTCGACAAGTATCTCAACGCCTGAAAGCTGCGCCGCCGCTGATTGTTGGCGACCTGCCAGGGCGCACGACCGCGTCCGTTTGGCGGCCGTATGCCGGTGCAGGTCGTCCATAAGGGCAGTTTTCGCGTAGTCTCTGTATGCTGGTGAAGGAGATAACGTGTGACTGCCCTATTCTGGTTCCGTAACGACCTGCGTCTTGAAGACAACGCCGGCCTGACGGCCATGGCGGGTTCCCGGAGACTGCTGTGCGTCTATTGTTGGCCGCGGTCTGTGCCCTGGTGTAATTTGACGGGGATGGGGGCGCAGCGCCGCCGCTTCCTGTTGGAGTCACTGGCCTGCCTGCAACGCAGCCTGCGTGCGCGTGGACAGGAGCTGTTGGTGCTGCGCGAGGCACCGGAAGACGCGTTGCCGCGCCTTGCCCGGCGCTACCGCGTCACCCGGGCGGCGGTGGCATCGGCGCCGGGGGTGTTTGAAACGCGGGAACTCGCGCAGGTGCGGGCGGGCTTGCCCGTGCCGCTGGAAGTGTTTCCAGGGAATGCGCTGTTTGAACCCCCCGTGTTGCCGGCCGGCTTGAAATCGCTACCAGCGCATTACACGCCGTTTCGCGAGGCCGTTGCCGAGCACTTGCCCGCGGCGCCCACGGCATCGCCGGCACTACCGCCACCGCCGCCCGGCCTCCAATGTCCTGCGGTCGAGACTGCGGAGGTGCAGCCCCATCCCACCTTTATTGCGCGCGGCGGAGAGGAGGCCGCAGCGCGTCGACTGCAGGCATGGATGTTCCGGGAAGGCGCCGTGGCGACCTATCGCGATACCCGTGATGCGCTGCAGGGTTTGTATTCAAGCAGCGCGCTATCGCCCTGGCTGGCGAACGGTTCGCTATCGGTGCGCACGGTCGCCCGCGCGCTCGCCGTTTACGAGCGTGAGCACGGTGCCAGTGAATCCAGCGACTGGTTTTACCGTGAGCTGGTGTGGCGTGAATTTTTCCACTACCGGGCCTATGCCGACGGCTCGAAACTGTTTCGTCCCTCGCGATCGGCGGCGTGTATCGGCTGTAGCTTCGATCCGCGCGCTTTCGCGCGCTGGTGCGCTGGCGACACCGACTTTCCCCTGGTCAACGCGCTCATGCATCAGCTTGTGCAAACCGGCTGGATGAGCAACCGTGGCCGGCAGATTGCGGCGAGTTGCCTGATGCATGAGCTGCGGCTCGACTGGCGCTTCGGCGCGGCGTTTTTTGAAAAACACCTGCTCGACTACGATGTGGCGAGCAACTACGGCAATTGGGCCTACATTGCCGGCGCGGGCGCCGACCCCCGTGGCGGCAGGCGCTTCGATATCGACAAGCAGACGCAGCGCTTTGACCCCGACGGCGAGTTTATTGCGCGCTGGCAGGGCGTGACACCTTCGCAGCCGCTCCACGTGGTAGATGCGGCGGACTGGCCCATCGCGCCGGAAAACCAGGAGCCGTGAGCGCCTGCATCGGCGGGGGACAGCGGCAGGTGGCGCAAACGGTATCTACCAGCTGATTTCTATTTCGATGCTCGATTCATCGCTTTCCACTTCCACTTCCACCTCCACGCTCACCTTCTCGGGGACACGCACGGTGAGCGTCTTGCCGGATTGCTGAAATTCCACGCCGTTGTGGCGTGCGAGGGAATCGGCGATACCGTGCAGTAACTGCGCGGCATCCTCGCGTTTGAGCGTGCGTTTTTCAGATATTTCGAGCAGATCCATGAGTATTTTCCTCAGGAGCATCGTTTAGACAGTCGCGGTAACATACCGTAAACAGTCAGTCGCGAATATGACAGAAATCAATTGGCGGCGCCCCCTCAGGTGGGGGAGGGTGACACCTGCGCCAGCACGCCGTTCATATGCGCCATGCCGGAGCCGGGTTCCAGCGCCCGGGGCCCGTCCGGCATGATGATATTGACGTTGACACCGGTTGTGCCGCTCGCCACGCGCAGGCCGGTTGCCTGCTGGTGTCCCCAGCCGTGCGGCACGCTGATGGTACCCGGGAGCAGGTCGGGGTCGAGACGCACGGGCACGTCGATATGCTGGCCGCTGGCGCTCACCCTGGCGCTGTCGCCATCGGCGAGGGCGCGCGCCTGCGCGTCCTGTGGGTGGATGTAGAGATAATTCGTACTGTGTTCGCCTTTGACGAACGCGGGGGCGTTGTGCGCCCAGCTATTGTGGGTGAAGCGTTCGCGCTTCTGGATGAGTCGCAACGTGCCGAGATTGTCCAGTGCCGCCTGGTAGGCGCTCTCCAGCGTGGCGGCTCGCGCCACCAGGTCGGCGGGCGCGAGTTCCACCTTCCCGGAGGCGGTGCGCACGCGCTGGCCGAGGTAGTCTCCCGGTACGTTCGGTTGCAGCAGCAGCCCGTTCGGGTGCTTGCGCAGCTTGCCCAGCCCCCCGATACCCCCGGCCCGCGCCATCAGGCCCAGAAAGAGCCGGTCGAGCCCTGGCCGCCGACCGGGCCAGGGCAGTTTTGCCAGTGCCTCGGAACCGTTGCTCAACCATTGCAGCGCGCGGCTACCGCCCATGGGCCTGCCCGCGGCGCGGCAGAGCTGGCGCAGGATCAGCCCCTCGTCACGCGCTTCCCCAGCCGGCGGCAGCACCGCATCGGTGTAACTGAAGCTGCGCGTCGGCATCAGGCCCATCACGGTGAAGAAGTAGAACGGAATGTCGGCGCGCTCGAGGCTGTGCAGCCCGGGCAGGAGATAGTCGGCATGCTGCGCCGTCTCGTTCTGTACGATGTCCATGCACACGAACAGTTCCAGCTCATCGAAGGCCCGGCCCAGGCGTTCGCTGCCCGGACAGGTCAACAGCGGGTTTCCCGACATGTTGAACATGGCGCGCACCTTGCCCGGCCCGGGGTCGAGAATCTCGTCGGCCATGATGCCGGCCGGGATGGTGCTGTTGACGTAGGGCACATCCGCAATGCGCGAGTGGCGCGTTTCTACTGGCGGCGGCCGCGGTAGCACCGGCTTGCCCGCCAGCACACCGCCGCGCCGGTCCAGGTTGCCGCTGATGGCGTTGATGGCCTCCTGCAGCCAGTACACCAGCAGTCCGAAACTGCCCTGGTTGACGCCGGTGGACGAGTAGATTGCCGCGCCATCGGCCGCCAGGTAAGCGGCGACCATCTCGCGCAGGCGCTCTGCGGGAATCTGTGTCACCCGCGCCACGCGCTCCGGCGTCCAGGGGCGAGCGACGCGCTCCAGCTCCTCAAAACCCTGCATGTGGCGGTCGACGCGGGCGCGATCCACGCCATTCACCTGAATCAGTTCATGCAGAAAACCCAGCATGAAGAACACATCGGCATCGGGCCTGATCGGCACGTGTTCACCGCAACGCTTTGCCGACTCCGTGCGCCGCGGGTTGACCCAGTAGACCTTGCCGCCGCGGGCCTCGATGGCCTGTATGCGTTCCATTGGATGCGGCAGGGAGATGAAGCTCATTTTCGAAATGACCGGGTTGGTGCCCACCGCGATCAGCAGTTGCGTGTGATCGATATCCGGAAACACCTGGTCATTGGGACTGCCGAACAGGCGTTCACCGCCGGCGAATTTGTTGGCGCAGTCCTGCGTGCCCGGGGTGAACAGCTTGTGTGCGTCGAAGGCCTTGAGGAAGAAGGTCATTACGGTGGTGGGCCACAGGCTGAAGCCGATGGGATTGCCCATGTAAGCGGCGATAGCCTCGCCGCCGTGGCGCCGGTGAATATCGCGCAGTCGTGCGCCGATTTCCCGGATCGCCGTCTCCCAGGGGATGGGCACAAACTCACCGTTCACTTTTTTCATCGGGCGCTGCAGGCGATCCGGGCTGTGCACGAAGTCGGCCATGCGCAACCCTTTGATACAGGCGTAGCCGGCACTCGCGACGTGATCACGGTTGGGGGCTATAGCCACGACCTGCGCGCGCTCCACACCCACTTTCAGCCCGCACTGGGCCTCGCAGATGCGGCAGAAGGTGGCGTGTTCCCGGCGTTGTGCAGTGCTCATGGCGGCTCAGGCCACCAATGCCCGATAGGCATCGACTATGGGGGCAAACTCCTGGGGCGTCGAGCCGTGAATCACCACGCCATCGGCCCCGCAGCGTAGCTGGTTCTGCCAGGCTTTCGCGCAGTCTTGTGCGCTGCCGCGAGCGGCGGGCAGCCATTCCTCCGGGATCAGCTCACTGATCTCTTCGAGCTGTTCGAGGTTGGCGACGCTGTCGATACCGCCCGGCATGCTGGCGACCGTGGGGTTGGCACGAAAGGCCTCGAGTACCTCCCTGTCCCATTCATTCAGGGCAATCAGCATTTCGGCGTAGCCCGGTGCCTGCATGTAGGTGGCCATGCGAGCCACCATCTTGCGCAGGTGGTCTTCGGGGCCGGGGTTCAACGCGGTGGCGAACACCGAGTGCACGGCAATGCTGTCCGGGTCCCTGCCCGCGTCGGCCGCGCCTTCCTGCACCAGCGCCTTCGCCTTGCGCAGGCCCGCGTCGGTGATGAAGGTGTGCAGGTGCACGCCATCGAAATGCGCCCCCGCAAAGCGCAGGCTTTTGGGGCCGAAGCCGACGAAGTGCACCGGGATGCTGGCATCCATCCAGTCGCCCATCGACAGGTAGGGCAGTTCGCCCATGCTGCCGCTGTAGCCCATGATTTTTTCGCCTCGCCAGAGCTTGCGCAGGATGTCGAGCCCATCCACCAGCCGGGCGTTGTTCACGCTGGGGAGCCCCATCAGTTGATTGCGTATCTCCACGCCGCGGCTCAGGCCGAGCTCGAAACGCCCGCCCGAGAGATAGTGCAGGCTCGCGCACATTGTGGCCAGCACCATCGGGTGGCGGGTGTGGATATTGGTGGCCGCGGTGGCAACCCGGATGCGTTGCGTCACGGCGAGTGCCGCCGCGCAGATTACGCCTGCGTCTTTTACGTCGAAGCGCTCCGACAGCCAGACCCGGCCCAGCCCCAGGGCCTCGGCAGCCTGTGCCTCGGCAATGGCATCGGCAGGCGTGGTGGTGTGACCGGGCAGCAGGTAGCAGCTGAGCTCCTCGAGTGTTGCAGTGGCGGGCATGCTTGGGGTCCTCTCTGGTCATCGCGCGGGGACGTCTGCGCTGCGGGGTGTACCTGGTACGACAGTGTTGTGCACCAATGTGCGGCTCCAATGTATAACGTCGGCCCTGAAACTTCACGTTACGTGGAGGTTTGTGCGCGCCCGCGGGCTGGAATATGGCGGGCGGTTCAGTATGTTCCACTGTGAGCGCTGCCGTCGTTTACTTTGCCCGCGCCGGTTCCGGTGCGCGCACCAGGCGAGAGGTTGTCATCGGCAAATTACTCTAGAATGCACGCCAGGCCAGACCACACACATGGGCGTGACAGAGGAGTAACCCCACATGAGCGAGTTTCCTGCAACACCGGAGGCGTTGGACGCAGAGCGGATAACGGAATACCTGCGCCAGTGTGGGTGCCTGCGCGATGGCCGCGTGGCGAGCGTGGAATGCGCACTCATCGGCAATGGGAAAATGGGCGACAATGCCCGTTTTCGCCTGCGTTACGATGGCCCTGCGGCGCAGGCGCCGGCAACGCTCGTGGGCAAGTTCCCGGCGGCGGATGAACACGCCCGCGCCATGGCGGGCGCGCAGGGCGCCTACCGCAACGAAGTGATGTTCTACCGCGAACTGGCGCCGCACACGAGTATGCGCACGCCGCGCATCTATGCCAGTGAACTCAGCGACGACGGCACCCGCTTCATGCTGTTGATGGAAGATATGGCACCGGCGGAGCCCGGCGACCAGATTGCCGGTGAAACACAGGGTCGCGCCCGGGCGGCACTTGCCCAGGCCGCGCGCCTTGCGGCGAGTTTCTACGGTGATGATGGCCTCGCCGCGCGGGAGTATGTGATGACACCGGCGCGCGATGACGGAGGCGCCTTTGGCCAACAACTGATGGAACAGTCATGGCCGGGGTTCCTGGATCGTTTCGGGCAAGGGCTCAGCAGCGAGGCCATTGCCTTTGGCGAGCGCTACGTGCGAGGGCATGCGCATTTTGTCACGCGTCTGCAGGGGCCAAAGACACTGGTGCACGGTGATTTTCGCAGCGAGAACATCCTGTTCGCGCCCGACGCGGCTGTCACGGTCGATTGGCAGACTACCAGTGAATCCAGCGTGCTGGCGGATGCGGCATACTTTCTCGGCGGCAGTCTGGAGCTTGAGCACCGGCGCGCGTGGGAAAAATCCCTGATCGAGGAATACCGTCAACTACTGGCGGAGCAGGGTGTCGAGTTGAGCGCGCAGGACTGCTGGGACCAATACCGCGAGTACGCCATGCACGGGGTTCTGATCACGGTGTTGGGTGCGAGTTTCAGTTCGCCGGACGAGCGCGGGGAGCGCATGTTCATGGCAATGATCCAGCGCCATCTGCAGCAATGTATTGATCTCGACGCCGGCGAATTTCTGCCACGCTAGCGTGCTGGCGGTTGGTGGGGGTGGTCATCGGACATGGCGAGTGCCGAAATGCAGGGAACGGCTAGCCCAGCACTGCGTGTAACTGTCGGTGCATGTTCTGTACGCCCGGCTCATTGCGTCCCACCAGTACCTTGCGCTCGATGCCCGCGCGCAGGCCGCGATGAATCTTGTCCACCAGCGAGTAGTCTTCCGCCACGGCCACGTCGTTGATCATCTGGAAATAGGCCTCGTACTCCTCGCGCTCGGCCGGACTTGCAGGCTCATGGGGCAGGAACATACTGTGATACACCACGGAGCGATCGGGTGTGACGGGGTAGACGCGCCAGGTCTGGAAGTGATCCGCCACCACGAAAATCACGGTGTTCGGGAAGATGTAGTTTACAAACGAGCTGTACTCACGCGGTTGCCATTCGCTTTCCGGAATGTCTTTCAACTCGTTGATGGCCAGTGCCGGCGATCCCATGGAGTGGTTGCGCCCGTACTGGCGGTAGCTCGCGATGTTGGAATAGGCCATGGTGGCGATGCTCTGCGGGTGCAGAAATTCAAAGTGATAGTATTCGTGGAAAGTATCCATGTTCAGCTTCCAGCTGAAATCGGTGAACACTTTTTTCGCTCCCAGATAGTAGTGATCGTCAAAGCCGAAACCACACAGGCGTTCCTGCAGGCCCCCCAGCACTTCATCGATGTCGAAACTCAACTCCGGGTTGGGCATGACGAAGATCATGCCGTGCTTCTCCTGTACGTCCAGCCGGCGCAGGCCGAGCGCTTCGCGATCGATGCCGGTGAAGCCTTCCCTGGCAAACGGTACACCAATGAGGTTGCCTTCCAGGTCATAGGACCAGCCGTGGTAGGGACAGGAGAACATTTTCCCCTTGCGTGCCCGGCCGTGGGTGCAGTCGTTGAGCGGCGCGCCGCGGTGGGAGCAGATGTTCACGAACGCGTTCAGGTGGCCTTCGCTGTTGCGCACGATGAGAATCGGCACGCCGGTGTCGTCGAAAGCGAAGTAGTCGCCGGCTGCCGGCACGATGCAACTGGGGCCTACGAACTGCGGGTAGTTGCGAAACAGTTGCTCCTGCTCGCGTTTGAACTGCGCCGGGTCGGTGTATTCGGTAACGTCGATCTCCATCACCGCGGGCGCCAGTGATGTGGTATTGCGCGCCACCAGGTCCATCAGCACCTTGATCTCTGCCACCAGTTGTTCTCGCTGCATCGCTCTGCTCCTACAGGCCCAACACCATGCGCGCGATGATGTTGCGCTGAATTTCCTGTGAGCCGCCGAAAATCGAGGCCGCCCGGTTGTTCAGGTAGCGCGGCACGATGGAGCTGGTGTAATCGGCGCGCACCGGGTTGTGGTCCGCAACCGGTTCCATCACCAGCGCGCCCAGCCCCATTACCTCGACGGCGAGTTCGTGCACAGACTGTTCGAGCTGCACGCTGGACACCTTGAGGATGGAGGATTCCGGCCCCGGGTTGCCGCCATCGCTGAGCGCCGAGAGAATGCGCAGCTCCGTGATCTCGAGTGCCTTCAGGTCGATGTCCAGCCGTGCAATGCGCCGCGCGATATCGCCGTTGTCGTCGAACTGCTGGTGCTCACTTTGCGTCTGCGCGACGAGCGAGCGCAGCTTGTCCATTTCGTGGCGGATTCTGTGCGCGCTGAAGCCACCGCCGCGCTCGAATTCGAGCAGGTACTTGGCGTAACCCCAGCCCTTGTTCTCCTCGCCGATGCGGTTGCCGACCGGCACTTTCACATTGTCGAAGAAAACCTGGTTAACCTCGTGGTCTCCCGCCATGGTGATGATGGGTTCGACGCTCACACCCGGGGAGTCCAGTTTAATCAACAGGAAGCTGATGCCCGCCTGCGGCTTCACGCTGCTGTCGGTGCGCACGAGACAAAAAATATGGTCGGCGAGATGGGCGTGGGTCGTCCACAGCTTCGAGCCGTTGACCAGATAGTGATCGCCCTCGCGCTCGGCCCTGAGTTTCAGGCTCGCCAGGTCGGAGCCGGCGCCGGGTTCCGAGTAACCCTGGCACCAGTAGTGCTCGCCGCTCAGGATTTTCGGTAGATACTCCGCCTTCTGTTCCTCTGTGCCGAAGGCCATGATCACCGGTGCCAGCATGAGCAGCCCGAGGGGAATCAACATGGGTGCACCCGCGCGGTAACACTCCCGGCTGAAAATATATTTCTGCGCCGGCGTCCAGTCGGGGCCGCCGTGTTCACTGGGCCACTGCGGCACAGCCCAGCCTTTCGCCACGAGGATGGCCTGCCACTCCAGCGCGATATCTTTCTCGACGAACACGCTGGCGTTGTTGGCGGTTCCTTCCACGATGTGTGGGGGCAGGTTTTCCGCCAGGAACGTTCGCACCTCCTGCTGGAAGGCGAGTTCCTCGGCGCTGAAATCCAGGTTCAATGCAAGTGCCTCTCTAAATCGCGTTCATCGACCAGACAATACCGCGGCGCAGCACCTCGTAGTACTCGGCGGTTTTCCAGGCGCCTTGCTCCGGCTCGGGATACTCCTCGATCAGCGGTTGCATATCGTACTTGCCCCGGCAATGTCCCAGCGTGAAGTACAGCACCTCGCCGTCCCCGTAGGGATGCAGGTACAGCACCGGTTGTTTTTCGTCCCCTGTCATCCAGTCGTCGCGCACGAAGTTCTCAACCGGGTCGGACCAGTTACAGTGCAGCAGCGTGTGGTGTTCGCCGTGCATCCTGCACAGGTACAGTTCGTCATCCACCTCGAAGGAGGGCAGGCCACGCACCAGCGGGTGCTCCGCCTCGGTCACGTGCACCGCATAGGGCTGAATCGGCGGATGGGAGACAAACTGGCTGCCCAGCAACTGCATGAAAGCCGGGTTGTCGTCGGGGCAGTCAACCCGCAGACCGCCGTCGGCGGCGGGTTCCAGGAAACGCAGGATGGAATTGGTACCGTGCAGTGCAAACCATTTTTTGCCCGAGCTGATGTAGTCAATCAGCCGCTGTGTTTGCTCGGGCGTGGGTACCACATCGCAGGTGTAGGTGATGAGGAAATCGCAGGCGCAGATGGCGTCGATGTCGCTGAAGTCGGCGCCCACCTGTACCTTGATGCGCGGCTGTTCGGCGAGCAGCTTGAGTATCTCCAGCCGCGCGAAGTCGATATCGTGGTACTTCCCGCCGGCGACGAGGTAGGCGTCTATGCGGTCTGATTTGCTCACGCGACCCTGGCCCCGCTAGAGCTGTACGCGCTTGGTGAAACCGCCGTCCGCGACCAGGTTGACGCCGGTGATCAGGCTGGCGGCGGGGCTTGCCAGGAAGGCCACCGCGTTCGCCACTTCCTCGGCGCTGCCCATGCTGCCGCGCGGTATCGCCGCCAGCGTGCTGTCGTAAAGATCGGCCATGTTGTCCTTGATGAACTCCCAGGCACCGCCCTCGATGAATACCGGCCCCGGCGAGACGCAGTTAACGCGGATACCCTGCGGCGCCAGCGCCTGGCTGAGCTGCTTGGCGTGTATGACGAGGGCGCCCTTGATGGCGTTGTAGGGCTGAGGGCCCATGAATGTCTCGACGCCGGCCGTGGAGGAGATGACCACAATAGACGCGGCCTTCGACTTCTCCAGGAAGGGCATGGCGGCCTCGATGCCGCGTGTGGTGCCGAGCAGGTCCACGTTGAAATTATTTTCCCAGCCTTCCTCGCTCATGTTGCCACCACCGGCTGACACGTTGGGCACGAAGATATCGATACCGCCGAGCGTATCACCCGCGCTTGTGACCCAGCTCTGGTAGCCGGCTTTGTCGGCCACATCCACAACAGCCCCGGTAACCTCGACGCCTTTTGCACGCAGTTCACTCACCGCGCTGTCGACCTCGGCCTGGTTACGCGAGCAGATCGCCAGGTCCACGCCCTCGTCTGCCAGAAGATTTGCGATGGCCCGACCGATGCCGCGTGTTGCGCCGGTGATAACAGCTTTCTTGCCTGATAGTCCGAGATCCATGGGTTGCTCCTGGCGTTTTATTGGGTGTGTACAGATGCGCCTGTTCCAGCAGCAGGGCGACAGCGATTGGCCGGCCTGCAACAGGCAATACGGTTCGACAGGGACGTTAGCAAACCCCTTTTTAAAAAACAATCAGATTTGACTGTTTATTTTTTATGGACTAATTTGGCCACGAGCCCAGTGAGTGCGGGCAATGACGTGCGCGGCAAGCGTAGGTGATTTGTGTAAGCAACGAGCAGGCACCGCAAGACCCATTAAACCGAAGGACGTAGCGCATGAAAGCCGCCGTATTCAAGGAAGTTGGTAAACCCCTGGTGGTCGAGCAGGTTGACGACCCGCGCCCGGAGCGCAGCGAACTGGTATTGAAAGTGGGGTTCTGCGGCATCTGCGGCACCGACCTGCACGCCACCCGCGAGGGGCTCACGACCGCCTGCTGCGGACAGATTCTCGGGCACGAGTACGTGGGCGAGATCGTCGAGGTCGGTCCCGAGGCCGAGGGCGGCTGGCAACCGGGAGATCGGGTGTGTGCCATGCCATTTATCGCCTGCGGAAACTGCCTGCCCTGTGCCGCGGGGCGCTTCTTCGAATGCGCCAACAAGAAAGTCTCTGGTGTGGACGACCCTGGCGGGTTCGCCGAATACGTGACCACTGGCTGCCGTGAGACCCTGCTATTGCCGGACGCTCTGGCACTGGAAACGGCTGCGCTGGTGGAACCATTGGCGGTGGGCATTCACGCGGTGCGCGTTGCCGGCGTGCGGGCCGGGGAGCGGGTGATGATCATCGGCGCCGGCCCCATCGGTCTCACCACGGCGCTGTGGAGCCGCTTCTTCGGTGCGCGGGATGTGGTAGTGAGCGAAATTGCGGCAACGCGCGCGCAGCTTGCCACGCAAATGGGCGCCACGGCGGTGATTCACCCCGAGCCCGGCGAAGCGGCGGAGACATTGCTGGCGCGCTATATGGATGCAGCCGGCGGCCCACCGGATGTCATTTTCGAATGCGTGGGCGCGCCGGGCCTGCTGCAGCATTGCATTGAGATGGCGTCCTACGGCAGCCGCATCGTGCCGGTGGGTGTGTGCGAGCAACCCGACAGCATCATGCCTTTCTTCGGGCTGGTAAAAGAACTGCGTATCCAGTTCGCCATGGCCTATAACAAGGATGATTTTGAAACCTGCGTGGCGATGCTGGCGGAAGGGCGCATTGATGTCTCGCCGATGGTTACCGATATCGTGAGCCTGGAGGAACTGCCGGCGGCGTTTGAGGCGCTGCGTACGCCGGGTGCGCAGTGCAAGGTGCTGACGCGGTTTTAGGTTCTGGTTTGCCGGTTCACCAGCGAGGGCCTGGTGGCCATCGCTTTAACGGCGATAACCGGGCGCTACCACATCAGGTCGTCGGGAATCTGGTAGTCGGCGTAGGGATCATCCTCCTCGATCGCCTGTCTGTCGGTAGCGTTCTTCAGCACTATCCGTTGCGCGTCGCGCTGGCCGATTTTCTCCGCTACAGTCGCGGGTACCAATTCGTAGCTACCGCCCAGTTCGGCGAGGGCCAGCTGACCTTTCGCGAGCTGGTCCTGCTGCGCCTGGCTGACATGGATTTTCTTGATTTTGCTGCCGTGTACGAACTGGTAGGGCAGGTCAAAGCCCCTGCCGCTGCGCGCGACACGGTTGACCTCAATGAGCTGCCTGATCTGGGCCTGGATCGCCTTCTCCTCGGCGCGCGCCTGCTGCTGCCGATCGAGTTCCCGGTCGTGCTCGGCTTTGGCCGCCCGCGCCTGTTGCGTCGCAAGCTTCACTTCTTCCCCCGCCCCTGCGCCGTGGGGCATCTGCCGTGCCTTCTTGCGCTTTTCCTTGTTGATCTGCTTCGCCTTTTTCTCGTCGGCGAGACCGGCTTTGAGCAACTGTTCCTGTAGCGATGGCATGGTCGTGCGCCTCATAACTATGAATTGACCCGCGCGCCATTGTACCTGATCCGCTTTGAGAGGCTCCGTGGGCAATACGACTGCGGCAATGAGCGGCGCCAATGTCTGTCCGATTATCCTGGGAGATAGTCGCTTCCTGATTGGCCAGATTCCGTACAACATCCCCGGACGCGGCTGCGAGCCGACGGGTGTATCATTCGGCCACCGGTTGCAAGCCCAGCACCTGTAACATCACAACCCCGTTCGAACCCTCCAGTAGCTGCAAGGTTGTCGTGATAATACCGGCGGGTGTTTCTCTGTCTGGCACGCTCGCGTTGCGGTACAGCGATACACGCTTGAGTTCCAGTGTGCCCTCCTGCAAGTTGAAGCGCGGCGGGTTGCGCGAAGCCGCCGCAATGCCCTGGGTCAGACCGCTGAAAAATAATGCCTGGTCGCGCTCGAATTGATCCAGCGGTTGCGACTGCTGACGATCGCAGGTTCCGTAGTCAGTTTCGCAACCAAGACTGCTGATGAAGCCGGTCACGATGTTGCCTTCAACGCGCAGGGCAGGAGCGTCGATATAGTCCTGGTAGGCGAGGGGCCCGGGACTGACGGGGCGATCAAACACTGGAGACAGCCCTATAATCGAGCGCGTTCCGGGCGTGCTACTTAACCCCGGCCCACATCCGTCCAGGCTGCTGCCACTGGAGTGCGGGTAGAAATACAGCGTTTGCCCGCTGAACTCGCCAAAAAGCACCTGCGATACATGTGCCTCGATCGAGCCTGCATAAGGGCCACTGTCGACCGTGCGAACCACCGTCACATCGGCGACGATGCCATTGTTGATAACAGGTGAAAATAACGGAGGGCCTGGCGGGCAGGTGGAAGCCTGTGTCGATGACAATTTGAGCAGCGTCATCAATGCCACGGCCAGAAATGAGAATGCGCGCATCGTGAGAGTTCCCTGCACCCTTCAACGTTCCAGAATAGCGGTAACACCCTGGCCGCCGGCGGCGCAGATCGATATCAACCCCCGGCCGGCGCCTTTCTCTTCCAGCAGTTTCGCCAGGGTGGCGACGATGCGGCCCCCGGTTGCGGCGAAGGGGTGCCCCGCGGCTATTGAACTGCCGTTGACGTTCAGTTTCTCACGATCAATCGCGCCCAGCACGCTATCGCGACCCAGGCGCTCGCGGCAGAAGTCCGGGTCCTGCCACGCCTTCAGCGTCGCCAGCACCTGGGCCGCGAACGCCTCGTGAATCTCGTAGTAGTCGAAGTCCTGCAGGGTCAGCCCCGCACGGTCGAGCATTCTCGGCACCGCGTAGGCCGGTGCCAACAACAGGCCCTCTTTGTCGCCACTCTTGCCGACGAAATCCACGGCCGCCGTTTCCACCCCTACCAGCCAGGCCTGCACCGGCAGGTCGTGCTCGCGCGCCCAGGCCTCACTGGCCAGCAGTACCGCGGACGCGCCATCCGTCAGCGTGGATGAATTGCCTGCAGTCAGCGTGCCGGCACCGCTGTTTGGGTCAAATGCCGGCTTCAGCCCGGCGAGTTTTTCGTAGGAACTATCGGCGCGCAAATTATTGTCGCGCGCCACACCGTGAAAGGGAGTCATGAGATCGTCGAAGAAGCCGCGCTCGTAGGCGGCGGCGAGGTTCTGGTGACTGGCCAGCGCGAGCCTGTCCTGCTCCTCGCGGGGAATTTCCCACTCCTTCGCCGTCAGCTCCGTGTGCTCGCCCATACTCAGCCCACTGCGTGGTTCTTCATTGCGGGGAATGGATATGCCCAGGTGCCAGGGTCGCAGCCCTGCCAGCGCTTTCAGTCGGCTGCCTGTGGTGCGAGCCGCGTTCACCCGCAACAACACCTGCCGCAGGCCCTCGGAGACGCCAATAGGTGCATCGGAGGTCGTATCGGAGCCGCAGGCAATACCGCTGTCGATCTGGCCCAGCGCGATTTTGTTGGCGACAATATTCACTGCCTGCAGCCCCGTGCCGCAGGCCTGCTGTATATCAATGCAGGGAGTGTCTGCTGCAAGACCCGTACCCAGCACTGATTCCCTGACCAGGTTGAAGTCGCGACTGTGCTTCATAACGGCACCGCCGACGACTTCACCGATCTTTTTCTGCGCCAGCCCGTAACGGTTTTCCAGCCCGGTCAGTGTCGCTGTCAGCATGTCCTGGTTGCTGACCAGAGTGTATGCTGTATTGGAACGCACGAAGGGGATGCGGTTGCCGCCGATCACGGCGACCCGGCGAATGCTGTCAGTCATGCTGTCTCTCCCGGGGAATTGGTCTCACGGAATCAAGTGTAGCAACATTGCGCCCGGCAGGAGCCGTTTTCACGACCGCGGCGCGGTCGTCGATTAACTTCTACACTGTAGGGAAGATAGCAATGGAAGGGAGGAATCACGATTATGGCCGATAAAATCGAACAATTTCTGCGCTCCAGCGCAGGCGGCGCTATCGCCGCCAGGCTCGGTCTGGTCGTACCCGATCTCAGGCGCTACACCGCCGGCAGTGGCCTGCCGACAGGCCGTGTAGTCATCGCTGGCAAGGCGACAAATGCAGCCGCCGGTGAGGCGTTGCGCGCTCAACTCGACGCGCTGGGCCTGGATTGCCTGGCCATGCAGGCCGCAGACATCGCCACACACTTTCCTGAAGGCAGTGACGAAAAGTGTGACGCGCTGATCTACGACGGTCGTGGCTGTGACAACGCGGGTGACCTGGCCGACTTGCAGCGCTTCTTCTCGCCCATGCTGCGCAAGCTGAACAACAACGGCCGCATACTGGTTATCGCAGAACCACACGAGTCGGCGGCCAGCGCAGAGCGCGCCGCTGCGCAGCGCGGGCTCGAAGGTTTTACGCGCTCCCTGGCCAAGGAAATCGGCAATCGTGGGAGTACGGCGCAACTGCTGATCATCGCGCCGCAGGCGGACACGGACACCGGCAGTACGTTGTCCTACCTGTTGTCGAGCAAGTCCGCCTATATCGACGGCCAACCCATTACGGTGCGCGGGGCAAGCACTGTGCCGACGACCGATGCCGAACGACCGCTGTCCGAGCGTGTGGTTATCGTCACGGGCGCAGCCCGCGGCATCGGCGAATCCATCGCCAGGGTACTGGCACGCGCAGGTGCCCGGATCATCGGTGTGGATATCCCTTCCGCCAGCGAGGCCCTTGCGGCAGTGATGCAGGATATCGGCGGCGAATCGTTGGAAGCGGATATCACCGCCGCCGACGCCCCGTCGACCATCGCCGCCAGGGCCTCGGCGCTTGGCGGCGCCCATGCCGTTGTCCACAACGCCGGCGTTACGCGTGACAAACTGCTGGTCAACATGCCGGAACAGTGGTGGGACATGACGCTCGAGATCAATCTGGCGGCGGCCCAGCGCATCACCAGAGAGCTGCTGGACAGCGGCGCACTCAACGACGGCGGCAGAATCATCGGCGTCGCTTCGATGGTCGGCATGTCCGGCCAGCGCGGGCAGACCAACTATGCGACATCGAAAGCCGGGGTTATCGGCTATATTGACTACATGTCGCGAGATCCCGCGCTTATCGAGCGGGGCATTACAGTGAACGGCGTGGCGCCGGGATTCATCGAAACGCAGATGACCGAGGCCATCCCGGTGCTGACGAGGGAAATCGCCCGCAGGCTGAATTCGCTTTCACAGGGTGGGCAGCCCGAGGATGTAGCCGAGGCTATTGCCTGGTTCGCGCACCCGGGGTCGGCGGCGATCAATGGCGTCACTCTGCGGGTTTGCGGCCAGAACTGGATCGGGGCCTGAGCGGGCTATAAGGGAAAGAAAGGTCTGGGCGGCTGGCGCGCAATGATACAGGGGGAGGAGAAACAATGAATGAAAGCCCACGCGTAATCTCTCTGGACAGCATTCCGAGTGTCGTCAGCATGCTGCTGCGCGCGGCCACCTCGCGCAAAAAGAAGCAGAGCGAAGCCGAACTGCTTCCCCTGAAGATCGTGGCGCGGGGAATTCATGTCGATCCGGGCAAGCTACAAAAGTTTCGCGAAGTCTGCGCTTTCCCTGGCGGCGAAAGCCTGCCGCTGACCTATCCCCACATCATGGCGTTTGCCCTGCATATGCAGCTCATGCTGGAACCGGAATTCCCTTTCAGCCCGATCGGCGCGGTGCATATTCGCAATCGAATACGCCAGCAACGACCGCTGGGCGTGAACGAGGCGCTCGATTTCGAGGTGACCCTGCAATCTGCCGAGCGCGTGGCGAAGGGTTATGAATTCAGCATCGTGACCGAAGTCAGCGTGGCCGGCGAACCCGTCTGGGACGACCTGAGTGTGATGCTGGTGCGAAAGGGCGGCACGGGCGAGCGCAAGGATAAAAGCTCCGGATCGGGCGATGACAGGAAACCGGTCGCTGCCTATACGGATTCCGTTCAGTGGCCGCTCGCGGCCAACAAGGGGCGTGAGTACGCCGCCGCTTCAGGCGACTACAACCCGATCCACCTGTATCCGATGACCGCCCGGCTGATGGGCTTCAAGCGCCAGATCATGCACGGCATGTGGAGCAAGAGTCGCTGTGTGGCCCACCTGCTGCCCAACGGTCACGCCGGCGCAGTCACGGCTGACGTTGCGTTCAAGCTGCCGATTTACCTGCCCGCCACGGTTACACTGCTCTCTAGCAGTGATGACACCGGCAGCCAGTTTGAACTGAAAGACGCCGCCGGGGAGAAACCGCACCTGGTCGGTACAATCGCCCGCGGGTCCGGTGGGGACAGGTCTACTGCAACACCCGGCCCCTCCCGGTTGTAATCGTCGCCTCGGGTCTTCCTTGGGGGTTACACTACTCCGCCTCGTTTTCTATACGATTGCATTCAATCTCGTAATCCGAAATCAGTGCTTCCAACGTGTCGTGGAATTCGTTCTGGTGGTTGAGCAAAAGCTCGGTCTTTTCCGCATATTCACTTTGCTTGAGATCTCCGTCCAGTAGCAGCCAGAAGTTTCCAAGCTTTTCTATGTTTTCCTTCGAATAGTGATGCATTTCCTTGAGTTGGGAAATGATGTCTCGAGACTTCTCCAGGTCGGATTTTTCACTCGCTTGGTCAGCCATTTTCTACTCCTGATAGTAACGGACACATGTAGCGTGGTGGCAATACAATGTAAAAATGCTGCGGCAATAAAGGACGCAACACTGACGATGCCAGCTATTGTTGCCAGAGA
>CAZFJQ010000023.1:0-53474 GCA_964519755.1 uncultured Halioglobus sp. | reverse complement strand
AGGGGTAAATGGTCGGTGTGAGAGGATTCGAACCTCCGACCCCTTCCTCCCGAAGGAAGTGCGCTACCAGGCTGCGCTACACACCGAAAATTCAAGGCGCGCCAATATACCAAAAGCGGGCCCTACAACCAAGAACACGGCCCTGCTAAAGCGGCGCGGCCAACGGGCCTCAGTAAACTCCCGCCCAGTTCGCCAGGAACTGGCTGAAAATGCTGAGCACCGTGACCACGCCGATCAGCATCAGCATCATGAGCCCCGGGCGGAAGGGTTTGCGCTCCACCGAGTTGATGCCACGGCTGATGAACTCGTCCACCCGTTGCTGGTCTTCGGGCTTCAGCCGATTCTGGTAGCTGCGGTCGGTCTTGTCTGGCTGTGTCGCTGTTTGTGTCTGCATGTCTGTCTGCTTATCTCGCATAGCGCATCGTTCAATTCAGTGCAAAAAAAGGAGGAGAACACCAGGTATTCTCCCCCTATCAAGCTGGAAAGTCACCTGACTTTCCGAGCAGCAACCGTGTCAGGGCAAAAGATCAGGAGAGCTGGAAAAGCTCTTCCGGCATATCCATCAGGCCTGCGGCGCCCGCCATGATCGTGGCTTTCAGCGTTGCCGTGCGCGGCAGCAGGCGCTGGAAGTAGAAACGCGCTGTCATCACTTTGCCCTCGTAGAAGGAGGTGTCGCCGTCGGCTTCGGCGATTTTCTGCCGGGAAACAATCGCCATGCGCGCCCAGAAGTAGGCCAGCGTGATGTACCCGCTGTACATCAGGTAATCCACCGCGGCGGCGCCGGCTTCGTCCGGGTTTTCCATCGCCGCTTCACCAACCTTCATGGAAAGCTCCAGCCATTCATCCTTGGCGGCTTTCAGGGGCTCGATAAACTCCGCATCGTCCGCACCGGTATGCGCGGCACACAATTCATCGATGATGCCGGTAAAGCCCAGCAGCAGTTTGCCGCCGCTGCCCAGCACTTTGCGGCCGAGGAGGTCCAGCGCCTGGATGCCGGTGGTGCCCTCGTAGAGCATGCCGATGCGCGCATCGCGCACAATCTGTTCCATGCCCCACTCCTTGATGAAGCCGTGGCCGCCGAAAACCTGTACACCGAGATTCGCGGATTCATAACCCGCCTCGGTGGCGAAGGCCTTGCCGATGGGGGTGAGCAGCGCCATCAGGTCATCCGCCTGTTTGGACTGCTCCTCGTCGCCGTGGTAGAGCACGTCGCCCAGCTGCGCGAGGTAGTAGATAAACGCGCGGCAGCCCTCGGCGAAGGCTTTCTGCGTGAGCAGCATGCGGCGCACATCCGGGTGCACAATGATCGGGTCCGCCGGGCCATCGGGGTTTTTCGGGCCGGTGAGCGAGCGCATTGCCAGGCGCTCCTTGGCGTAGTCCAGGGCCCCCTGGTAGGAGAGTTCGGCGTGCGCCAGCCCCTGGATGGCGGTGCCAATCCGGGCGATGTTCATAAACGTGAACATCGCGTTCAGGCCACGGTTGGGCGTACCGAGAAGAAAACCGCGCGCGCCGTCAAAATTCAGCACGCAGGTGGCGTTGCCATGAATGCCCATCTTCTCCTCGATGGACGCGCAGTGCACCGCGTTGCGCTCCCCCACGCTGCCGTCGTCGTTGACGTTGAACTTGGGCACGATGAACAGCGAGATGCCCGCCGTGCCTTCCGGTGCGTCCGGCAGGCGCGCCAGCACGATGTGCACGATGTTCTCGGCCATGTCGTGTTCGCCGGCACTGATGAAAATCTTGGTGCCGGTGATCGCGTGGCTGCCGTCCGCCTGGGGCTCGGCTTTCGTGCGCAGCAGGCCGAGGTCCGAGCCGCAGTGGGATTCAGTGAGGCACATGGTGCCCGTCCATTCACCGGAAATCAGCTTCGGCAGATACTGCTGTTTCTGGGTATCGTCGCCGTGCGCCTCCAGGGTGTGCACCGCGCCATGGCTGAGGCCGGGGTACATCAGCCAGGACCAGTTTGCCGTGCCCGCCAGCTCGTTCATCATGATACCGAGCAGGTTCGGCAGGCCCTGGCCGCCGTATTCGGTTTCCGCGCTGAGCGCGGGCCAGCCGTTCTCCACGTACTGGCGGTAGGCGTCGGCAAAGCCGGCCGGGGTTTTCACGCCCTCCTCGCTCCACGTGCAGCCCTCTTTGTCGCCGCTTTGATACAGCGGCGCGAGCACGTTTTCGGCGAAGCGCGCGCCCTCTTCCACGATGGCGTTCATCAGGTCTTCGGTGGCTTCTTCGCAGCCCGGCAGGTTCTGGTAGAGCTTTTCGGCTTCAAGTACTTCGTTGATCACGAACTGGATGTCGCGAACGGGGGCCCGAAACTGTGGCATGGTTGTGTCCTCACGGCTGGGGAAATTGCCCGCAGGCCCCCGCGACTGGCGGCGGCAGATCGGGCCATGTTTTCAGTGCTCACATTCTGCCGGTAATTACGCCGAAATCAAGGGCCTGGATCGCACTTTTTGCACTTCACGCGGGCCGTTGCGCGGTGCGTTCGCCGGCCCTGCGGGAGCGCACCCGGGCCCGCTGAAGCCGCCGTCAGGCCCCTGTGAGGTGCTCTATCTCCAGGAATTCTGCGGCTGCATCGGCATCCCAGGGGCTCAGGCGCGGCAGCACGCCCAGCAGCGGCGCGGGCAGCCAATGGCGCAATGTGTCCAGGTTTTCATCAAAGCAGGCCATCGGTTGCTCGCTGGTGTTGGCCACCCATCCCGCCAGCTTGAGCCCGTCGCGACGAATCGCCTCTGCCGTCAGCAGCGCGTGGTTGATACAACCCAGTTGCATGCTCACCACCAGCAGCACCGGCAACTGCAACTCGCGGGCGAGGTCGGCCAGCGTCTCGCGGGAATTCACCGGCACGCGCCAGCCGCCCGCGCCCTCCACCAGGGTGAAATCCGCACCCGTCGTGAGCACGCCGCGGCACAGGCCGGCCAGCCGCGACACCTGCAGTTGTCGGCCCTCGTGGTGGGCGGCGATGTGCGGCGCGATGGCCTCCTGCAGCGCCACCGGGTTTACCTGGCGGTCATCCAGCTCCAGCGTCATGGCCTGCGCCAGCGCCAGGGCATCCTCGTTGCGCCCCTGGGCATCACAGCCCGCCGCCACCGGCTTGACCGCCGCGGTGCGCAAGCCCCGCGCCGCGGCCGCGCGCAGCAGCGCGCAGCTCACCGCCGTTTTGCCCACTTCGGTATCGGTACCGGTTACAAACCAGGCCTTGCTCATAATTTCTCCACGGTGCCGAACAGCACCTCGTAAGTCGCGGGCAGAACGCCGTTCGTGCGACGCCGCTCATAGGCCCGGAGCATGCCCTGCAATGCGCTACGGCCAGCCAGGCCGGCAGGGCGCCCCGGGTTCATATTGTGGGCGCCGAGCGCCTTGAGTTCGTCCAGCAGGTCCCGTACCCGCGAGTAGGTGAGCGCATACTCGCGTCGCTCCAGTTGCAGTTCGAGCCCGCGGACGGCGCCCGCCGCGGCCTGCAAATCAGCCGCTGGCTGAAAGCGGTTGACGTGTTGGTGGGCATCCACTTCGGCCCAGGCGGCGCGCAGCTCCCGCAGCGTGGCCGGGCCGAGCGTAGTGAATACACACACACCGCCGGGTGCCAGTATTCTCTGGATTTCAGCGAAGAACAGGTCCAGTCGATCGCACCATTGCAGGGCGAGGCTGGAGAACACCAGGTGCATTGACTCCGCTGGCAGGGGTATGGCTTCGGCATCGCCAGCCACCCAGCCACACTCGCTGGCGGCATGCGCTCGCGCATGGGAGCGCGCGTAGGTGAGCATGCCGAGTGCCAGGTCGATACCGAGATAGCGCGCGCCGGGGAAGCGCTCGCGCAGGGGGCCGGCGAAGAAGCCGGTGCCGCAGCCCAAATCCAGCACCCACTCCGGGTCGAGCGCATTACTGTCGAGGCGCTCGAGCAAGTCAGTGCCCACTTGCTGTTGCAGGTGCGCTACCGAATCATAACTTTCCGCGGCCCGGCTGAAGGATTCCGCGACCGCGCGCCGCGCAATCCCGGGCGCGCGCTCAGTGGGCGCATCGCGCAAACCGTGGCCGGCGAGAAACTCTTCCAGCAGCGCGGCGATCGCCCGCGGTTCCGCCAGCGGCGCGAGGTGGCCGACGTCGGCAAGCACCTCCACGCGCGCACCATTACCCGCGGGCAGCGCGCGCTCAATCGCCTGCGCCACCGCTCCCGGCACGAGGGCATCATGCTCGGCGAGCAGGTGGCATTGGGGCACCGCCAGACGCGCCAGCGTCTCGCGCTGGTCGATCTCTGCGAGCCATTCCAGGCCGTGGTTCAATAAGCCGGTTGCAGATACAGCCCCGGGGCCGGCGCCCTGTGCTGGCGGCGAGTCACGCAGGCTTCCCAAAAGGTGCAGCACCCGGCCGCGCTCCCGACACCCCATCACCTGCAGCGCGGCAAAGCGCGCCAGCGTAGCGCCGGGCGTCTGCGTGAAATCCGCGCGGAACTGCGAGAAGGTCTCCGCAGCCATGCCCGGCCAGCCCTCCCGGGCCACGAAACAGGGGTTGCTGCACAGCGTGACAACGCCCAGCGCCCGCTCCGGCGCGAGCGACGCCAGCGCCACCGCCAGTTGGCCTCCCAGCGAAAAGCCCAGGTAGACCGCCCGCGGCGGCGCGACAGCCAGAATGCCCGCCAGGATGTCCGACAGCGTGGGCGGCTCGACAGCGCCGGCACCGGGCGCGCAGCCGGGAATATCCACCAGCGTAAGATTGGCCCGGGGCCGCAGCGCGGGCACCAGTGCCCGCCAGATCTGCCGGTTACAGCCCCAGCCGTGCAGCAGCACGAGTGACTGCTGTGCCGCGCCCGTGGCCGGCAGGTATTCAGCCTTCACGGCCACGTCAGCGCTGCCGCCAGCAGTCAGCCAGGCTTGCCAGTAATTGATCGACCTGCGCCTCGGTGTGCGCGGCGCTCAGGGTGATGCGCAGGCGCGAAGTGCCCTCCGGCACGGTGGGCGGGCGAATCGCGCTGATCAGGCAGCCGGCTTGCGCGAGGCACTCACTCAGCGCCAGCGCGCGCTTCGCCTCGCCAACCAGCAGTGGCTGAATCGCACTGTGGGATGGCAGCAGGGGCAGGTCGAGCTGGGCTGCGCCGGCGCGAAAGCGGGCCACGAGTTCAGCCAGCCGCTGGCGTCGCCAGGGTTCGGTTTGCAGCAGGGTGAGCGCCTCCAGGCTGGCCGCGGCAACCGCCGGTGGCAAGGCCGTGGTGTAGATGTAATTGCGCGAATACTGCAGCAGGCCCTCAATCAACAGTTCAGAGCCGGCAACGAAAGCGCCCGCCGTACCCAGCGCTTTACCCAGCGTCGCCATCAGTATCGGAACCTCGCGGCCATCGAGCCCGGCCTCTTCCGTGCTGCCGGCACCGCGCTCACCGAGCACCCCGAAACCGTGCGCGTCATCCACCATCAGCCACGCAGCGTGCGCGCTGCACAACTGCGCCAGCTCACCCAGCGGGGCGCTGTCGCCATCCATGCTGAACACGCCATCTACCACCACCAGGGTGGCGCTATCGGTAGCCGCGCCATCGGCAGTGACGGCCCGGCCTGGTGCTTCGAGTTTACGCGCGAGCGCCCGCGGGTCATTGTGCGCAAAGCGCGCGAACCGCGCGCCACTGTAGAGGCCGCCATCCAGCAGCGAGGCATGATTCAGGCGGTCTTCAAATACCCTGTCGCCACGCCGCAGCAACGCGGTGAGCACACCGGTATTCGCCATGTAGCCGCTGGAATACAGCAGCGCCCGCTCGCGCCCGGTAAAGGCCGCCAGCGCTTCCTCCAGCGCGTGGTGCGGCGCGCTGTGCCCGCACACGAGGTGCGAGGCACCACTACCCACACCGAATTCCTGCGCTGCCTGGCGAAAGCGCGCCACCACCCGCGGGTGCGCCGCGAGGCCCAGGTAGTCATTGCTGCAGAAATTCAGGTACTCGCGCCCGTCCAGGCGGATAACCGGGCCCTGGGCCGATTCCAGCGTGTGCCGACGCCGCAACAGCCCATTCGTCTCACGCTCTCGCAGGGCGCGCGCGAGTCTGTCGGCGAAACCGCCCATCGCTACTTACCGGCTTGAGAGCGGGGCCTGGCTAGTGCGCCGCCGCGTCGTAGAAACGCGGGTCCGGTGTGGCAGGTGTCTCGGTCACCGTGTGTTCTTCCGGTTCAATCCCCAGACGCGAGAACAGTGCCATATCGGCGTTGGCCTCCGGGTTCGCTGTGGTCAGCAGTTTTTCGCCGTAGAAAATCGAGTTGGCACCGGCGAAATAGGCCAGCGCGTGCATCTGCTCGTTCATGGCCTCGCGCCCGGCAGACAGCCGCACGTGAGACGCGGGCATGAGAATCCGGGCCACGGCGATGGTGCGGATGAACTCGAACGGGTCGAGGTCTTCCTCGCCGGCCAGCGGCGTGCCCTCCACCCGCACCAGCATATTGATCGGCACGCTCTCCGGGTGCTGGGGCAGGTTGGCGAGCTGCTCCAGCAGGCCCGCGCGATCGCCCCGCTCTTCGCCCATGCCGACGATGCCGCCACTGCAGATTTTCATCCCCGAGCGTCTGACGTGCTCCAGGGTCTCCAGCCGATCCTGGTAGGTGCGCGTGGTGATGATGTCGCCGTAGTACTCGGGTGAGGTATCCAGGTTGTGGTTGTAGTAATCCAGGCCCGCTGTCGCCAGCTCGTCGGCCTGGCTGTCGCTGAGCATCCCCAGGGTCATGCAGGTCTCCAGGCCGAGCGCCTTCACGCCCTTCACCATGGCAACCACCTGCGGCATATCGCGGTCTTTCGGTGAGCGCCAGGCGGCGCCCATGCAGAAGCGCGTGGCACCGGAGGCGGCGGCCGCGCGGGCCTGCTCCAGTACGCTGTTCACCGCCATCAATTGCTCCACCTCAAGGCCGGTATCGTAGCGCGTGCTCTGGGGGCAGTAGGCGCAATCCTCCGGGCAGGCGCCGGTTTTGATGGAAAGCAGTGTGCTGACCTGCACCCGGTTTGGGTCAAAATACTGGCGATGCACGCTCTGCGCACGAAACAACAGGTCGTTGAACGGCAGGGCGAACAGGCCTTCGATTTCTGCCCGCGTCCAGTCGTGGCGCAAGTCGTCCGCCGGCTTGTGCAGGGGTTTGACGTGATAAACAGGGTGAGCTTCAGACATGGCACTTTCCGCGGGGCAACAAGGGTGGGTGGCAAACGCTAATGATAAGGCGAGCGGCATCCCTGTCAACCAGGAGACAGGGTAATGGTTAACAGCCTGGGTAGAATTCTGACCAACGGCCTCTTCCCCCAGTGTTGCGCGCTGTGTGGCATGCCCAGCAACAACCACCTGCCACTGTGCAACGGCTGCAGGGCTGACCTGGTCGGCAACCGCGACGCCTGCCGGCAGTGCGCCATTCCGCTGCCCGCGTCGGGCGCGCATTCCGCGAGTGCAGCGCAGGCGGGCACGCTTTGCGGCGCCTGTCTCACCCACCCACCGCCCTTCGCACGGACCATCGCCCCGCTGATCTACGAGGAACACATCGCCCACCTGATTCAGCGCTGGAAGTATCGAAGTGAGCGCTGGCTAACCCCGCTTCTCGCCGATGTCTGGTGCCAGTCCGTTGAGCACCGCGAAATTGACCTGCTGGTGCCGGTACCCATGCACTGGCAGCGGCGCTGGCGGCGGGGCTACAACCAGTCGGAACTGCTGGCGAGGCAGCTTCAGCAAGCGCGCTACCGCCACCTGCGGCAACGGGTTCAGACCAACCTGTTGCGCCGTAATCGCGCCACCCGGCCCCAGTCGGGCATGCGCGCCAGCGCACGCAGGGCGAACCTGCGCGGCGCCTTTACAGTATTAAAACCCTGTGACAGTCTCCGTATCGCCATCGTCGACGACGTGCTCACCACGGGCGCGACCGCCGCCGCGATCGCCAACGAACTTGCCGCCGCCGGGGCTGCACACATCGAGGTATGGTGCCTCGCGCGCACGCCCTCGCCGGCCGGCTGATCGCCAGTTTCAGGGTCCGTCATGCGTTTTGTTGTTGCCGTGTTGTGTTGTCTGAGCCTCCCCGCATCGGCGGCGGATTCACTGACGCTGGCGGTCGCGGCAAATTTCAAGCCGGTTCTGCAGCGGCTCAACGCGGACTTCAAGCACGATACCGGTATTGAAATACGCCTGAGCAGCGCATCGAGCGGGGTGCTGGCTACCCAAATCCTGCACGGTGCGCCCTTCGATGTGTTCTTTTCCGCGGACGCGGAGCGACCGGCACAGCTCATCGCCGGGGGACTCGCCGCCGCCGATGCAAGCTTCTGCTACGCGAGCGGCAGGCTCGCCCTGGTGGGCGGGCAGCTTGCGGATCTCGCGCGAGCCACATCAAGTGTCGCCATCGCCAACCCGGCCACCGCACCCTACGGCACAGCAGCGCTGGAGGTGCTGGCGCGCGCTGAGTTCCTGCCCGGCGCGGCGCGCACCCTGGTGCGTGGCAACAACGCGGCACAGGCCTACCAGTTCTGGCACAGCGGCGCTGCCGACCTCGCGCTGATTCCTCTCGCCCTGGCTCCCGAACACGCCATACCCATACCGGCGGGCTGGCACCAACCGGTGTTGCAGTTCGCGCTGGTGCTCGGGAGCGGTGACAGCCTGCAGCGCTATCTGAACTGGCTGAGAAGTGATACCGTGCGCTCCCAGATCATTCACGCCGGCTACGACCCTTGCCCCTGAACAGCGCCGAGCTCGATGCGATTTACCTGACCGTCGCGCTCGCCTCGGTGACCACCCTTATACTACTCCTGCTCGGTACACCGCTGGCCTGGTGGCTCTCCCGGCGCCACGGCAGTTTTAGCGCACTGATCGAAGCACTGGTCGCCCTGCCGCTGATTCTCCCGCCTACTGTTCTCGGCTTTTACCTGCTGCTGATGTTTGCCCCGGATACCGCAGTGGGTCGCGCCTGGGAATCGCTCACCGGCGAGCGGCTGGCCTTCAGTTTCAGCGCGCTGGTGGCAGGCTCCGTGATCTATTCCATGCCCTTCGTGGTGCAACCGCTGCAGAGCGCCTTTCAACGCATTCCCGGCGGGCTGCTGGATGCGGCCGCCACGCTCGGCGCGACGCGATTCGACCAGTTCCTCTCGATTGTACTGCCGCTGAGCGCGCGCAGTTTTGTGACCGCCGCGAGCCTGGGCTTCGCGCATACCGTGGGTGAATTCGGCGTGGTATTGATGATCGGCGGCAACATTCCGGGCGAAACGCAGGTGCTCTCCATTGCCCTGTACGATCAGGTCGAGTCATTGCAGTTTGCCGAGGCACACCGGCTGGCCGGCGGGCTGGTGGTGTTTTCACTGCTGCTGTTGTTCTTCCTCTATCGCCGCGATGGCGCACGCATCTGGCGGGTGTCGGCGTGAGCGGGTTGAGCCTGGACCTTCACTGCGCGGGAGAACAGGGATTCTCGCTGCAACTGCAATGCGAGATACCCACGGATCGCGTCACCGGCATCTGCGGGCCCTCGGGCAGCGGCAAGACGACGCTGCTGGATTGCATCGCGGGGCTGCGCGAGGTCGGCGCGAACAGCCAGATTCGCTTCGAAGGCGAACGCTGGCACGACGCGGGACACAACCTAGCCCCCTGGCAGCGCCAGCTTGGCTACGTGTTCAGCGACGCGCGTCTCTTTCCCCACCTGGATGTGCTGGGCAATCTGCGCTATGCCCTGAAGCGCCGGGCCAACCGGCAGGGCCCGGACATCGCGGCGGTGATCGCCTGGCTGGAGCTCGAAGCCCTGCTCACACAGCGCCCGGATACGCTCTCCGCGGGGCAACAGCAACGCGTGGCGATCGCCCGCGCGCTGCTTGCGGGGCCCCGGCTGTTGCTGCTCGACGAGCCACTGGCCAACCTCCACGAGGCAGCGCGACAGCACTGCCTGCGCTGCCTGCAGCGCCTGGCAACGGAACTCGAACTGCCCATGCTGTACGTGAGCCACACACTGGAAGAGCTGACCCAGATCGCCGATGACCTGCTGCTGCTGGAGTCCGGCCGCCTGGTTGAACACGGCCCGCTGTTGCAACTGTGCAGCCGCCTCGATACGCGCCTCGCACAGGATGAACGCGCCGCCGCCATCGTCCGCACCAGCGTGGTCGGACACGACGAAAGCTTTGGACTCACCGAGCTGTTGCTGGAGGGCCAGAGCCTGTACGTGAATCAACTGCCCCACCCGCCCGGCACGGTGCGCCGCGTGCGTATCCCGGCAAGAGATGTCAGCCTGTGTCGGCAGCGTCCCGATCAGAGCAGTATCCTGAATATTCTGCCGGTCAGCGTTAGTGAAATACAGCTCACGCCGGGGGCGCATGCGCTGGTGCGCCTGGCACTCGGGTCGCAATTCCTGCTCGCCAGAATCACCCGCAAATCCGCGCTCAAGCTGCAACTTTCTGAGGGCGATGAACTCTTCGCCCAGATCAAGAGTACCGGGCTGCTCATGGAGGCCAACGACCCACAGTGAACACACACCCCTATGAAAGACTCAACCCGGACAGGGTGATCGCGGCGGTCGAGTCGTGCGGCTATGCGAGCGATGCCCGCCTGCTGGCGCTGAACAGCTACGAGAACCGCGTCTACCAGGTCGGCATAGAAGACGCCGAACCGATCATCGCCAAGTTCTACCGGCCGGAACGCTGGAGCGACGCGCAGATTCTTGAAGAACATGCATTCAGCCATGAGCTGGTTGATGCCGATCTTTCAGTGGTTGCGCCAATGCTCGACAGCAGCGGCGAAAGCCTGCACCACTTCGAGGGCTTTCGCTTCGCCCTGTTCCGTCGTCGCGGCGGCTATCCGCCGGAACTGTCCAACCTCGACAACCTGCTGGTGCTGGGCAGAACCGTGGGACGCATTCACGCGGTGGGCAAGGCCGCGGCATTCGCGGAGCGCGAAACCCTGAGTGTCGAGCGCATGCTGGTCCAGAGCCGCGCGCTTTTACTCGACGGCTTCATTCCCCGCGACCTGATCGCCGCCTATGAGTCACTCACAAAGGACCTGATAGATACCGTGAACACCCTTTACGGAGAAGCGGGTGTGAGCGACCTGCAGCGAGTACACGGTGACTGCCATGTCGGCAATATTCTCTGGCGCGACAACACCGCCCACTTCGTGGACCTGGACGACTGCTGCATGGCACCCGCGATCCAGGATTTGTGGATGTTCCTCAGCGGCGACCGCGGCGAGCGACAACTGCAACTGGCGGAACTGATAGCGGGGTACGATGAATTCAGCGATTTCGACCCGCGCCAGCTGCGCTGGGTTGAGTCACTGCGCACGATGCGCCTGATGCACTACGCTGCCTGGCTGGCCCGCCGCTGGTCCGACCCGGCTTTCCCGCGCAGCTTCACCTGGTTCAACACCGATCGCTACTGGTCAGATCACATTCTGGAGTTACGCGAACAGCTCTCTGCACTGCAGGAACCGCCGCTGGAGCTGTTCTGAACACAAGCACATGGCCTGTAAACTGTCGGCTCAGTGTGCCCTGCGCGACGGCGGATACAGCACCGACCACAACCAGCGCAGCGTGCTGTTGCCCTTGAGCACCTCGCGGTCGACCGCGTCGAAAAATTGTGCCATCCCCTGCGGGTCGCTGAAGTAGTCCATGCGCGTGTGAAATTCCCGTTCCGGGTCCAGCTCCTTCACCACTTTCGCGGGGTTGCCCGCGACCACCGTATTGGCCGGCACATCGTGGGTCACGACGGCGCGCGCGGCGACAACACTGTTGTCGCCGATGGTCACGCCTTTCAACACCACGGAATTATCTCCCAGCCATACGTTGTCACCGATGTGCACGGGCGCGGGCGGGGGGCGCTCCATGCGATCGTAAATCTGGTGCCAGTCGGAGTCGGTAATGTAGGCACCGTTGGCCAGCATTACGCCGTTGCCGAGCACAACCTCATCACTCGCGCTGATGCGCGCGCCGGGGCTCATCAAACAACAATCGCCGAGCTGAATGCGGCCCTCTCCAGCGTTGCGGCCCCAGACACCCAGTTCCACACGATTGCCCGGTTCGCCGATTGCGGTGAAACAGCGGCCAATACGAATGTTGTTCCCGGAAATATGCACGTACCAGGGTTTCATCAACATATGAAAAGGCCCGAGGCTTTCGCACTCCGGCGCCACGAAGTACTCGGAGTACCAGTGCCTGAACGCCATGTAGCACTTTTTCACCCAATAGGGGCGCAGATCGTCACGCATGCCATTGCCCTGTTGTGGAATTGGCCATTATCGAACGTTATGATCGCAGCGGCCGTGATTAACATCAAATAGCGGCGTGTTTCACTATCCTGAAGGTGTGCGGCTCTTGCAGGCAACGTCAAAACCCATCAGCTCCAACCAGGCCGGCCCGCACCCGCGCCTGACAGAAATAGTGCGCAAACACCTTGGCTGTGCCTACCAGCCACCCGTGTCACCCCACAACCTCGAGGCCTACACGCGGCTGCAGGACAAGCTCGCGGCGCAGCAGCGCCCCCTGATCCTGGATTCATTCTGTGGCACCGGCCAAAGCACCGGGATTCTGGCCACACAGCACCCACGGCATCTTGTGGTGGGCGTGGACAAGTCCGCCCACCGGCTCGCCCGCGGGCCCAGGCCCGACGCACGAAGCAACTACCTGCTGCTACGCGCCGACTGTGAAGCGATCTGGCAGCTGCTGGCAGCAGACGGGCTTGGCCTGGATTACCATTTCCTGCTGTATCCCAACCCCTGGCCAAAGTCGGTGCATTTCAAGCGGCGAATTCACGGGCATCCCGCTTTTACGACCCTGCTGGCCCTGGGAGGCTCTTTGCAACTGCGATCCAACTGGAAGCTCTACGTTGAAGAGTTCAGCGCGGCGTTGAAAGTGGCGGGGAAGCCCGGGGCGCCGGTGCGCCAGCTACCGCCTCCCACGGCACCGCTGAGCCTGTTCGAAAAAAAATACCGGGATGCCGGCCACCCGCTGTGGCAGCTGCAGGCGAGTCTCGCGCCGTGACGCGAACCGGCGAATACGCTACAGTTTCGGCTCGCAAGCGAGGTATACCAATGTCCAGCAACAATCCGGACCCGTTCTGGCAGCAGATTCGGGAGGAAGCCAGCCAGCACGCCAGCGAGGAACCCATTCTCGCGAGCTTTCTGCACGCCACGATCCTGAATCACGAACAGCTCGAAATGGCGCTCAGTTTTCACCTGGCGAGCCAGCTCGACAGCCCCACCGCATCCTCCCTGCTGTTGCGTGAGGTGATGCTCGAGGCAATGAACAGCGATGCCGGCATCCGCGCGGCGGTGCGCGATGATCTGCGCGCCGTACAAGAGCGCGACTCCGCCTGCCACGAGCTCTACATTCCCTTTCTCTATTTCAAGGGCTTCCACGCGCTCCAGACACAGCGCGTGGCGCACTGGCTCTGGCAGAATGGGCGCGCCCCACTGGCGCTGTTCTTCCAGAATCGCGTATCCGTGGAGTTCGCGGTCGATATTCATCCCGCCGCGCGCATGGGCCACGGCATCATGCTCGACCACGCCACCGGCCTGGTAATCGGCGAAACCGCGGTGGTCGGCAACAATGTGTCTATTCTGCAATCCGTCACCCTCGGCGGCACTGGCAAAGATGAAGGTGATCGCCACCCGAAGATCGGCAACGGCGTACTGATCAGCGCGGGGGCAAAAATTCTCGGCAATATCCGCGTGGGCGAGGGCGCCAAGGTGGGCGCCGGCAGCGTGGTGCTGGAAGATGTCCCGCCGCACACCACGGTGGCGGGCGTACCCGCGAAGATCGTGGGTCGGCCCTCAAGTGACCAGCCGGCGCTGGATATGGATCACGGCTTCACCTGCGCGGATGCCGCCGAGGCGGCGCGTCGGGAGGCCGGGTAGGCGGCAGTCAAGCCTGTTGATGGTACCGCGGTGACAGCTCGAGCACCGCATCCACAAACGCGGTGACATGGTCGGGGTTTACGCCGGGCGTGATGCCGTGGCCGAGGTTGAAAATATGCCCGCTGCCCTCACCGTAGGCCGCCAGGATGCTGTCCACTTCGTGCCTGATCCGCTCTGGCGAGGCGTACAGCATCGAAGGATCCATATTACCCTGCAGTGCCACGCGCTCGCCGACCCGCTCGCGGGCAATGCCGATGTCGGTCGTCCAGTCGATACCCACGGCCTGCGCGCCGGTGTCGGCAATCGCTTCCAGCCACTGGCCGCCGCCCTTGGTAAACAGAATCACCGGCACCTCACGGCCCTCCGACTCGCGCGGCAATTGCGCGAGAATGCGCCGCATGTACTGCAGTGAAAATTCGCGGTAACCGGCCGCGCTGAGCGCGCCCCCCCAGGTATCAAATATCTGCAGGACCTGGGCACCCGCGCGCACCTGTGCACTCAGGTAATCCGCCACCGCGTCCGCCAGCAGTTCCAGTAATGCATGCATCAGCGCGGGCTGATCGTAGGCCATGCGTTTGATATTGACGAAATCGCGCGATGAACCGCCTTCCACCATGTAGGTGGCCAGCGTCCAGGGGCTGCCCGAAAATCCGATCAACGGTACGGAACCGGCGAGCTCCCGTCGAATTGTGCTCACAGCGCGCATCACGTAGGCCAGGTCGTCTTCAGCACGGATACTGTTGAGTGCGGCGAGATCGGCTTCCGAGCGCACCGTCTTGCGGAACTTCGGCCCTTCGCCTTCCTCGAAATACAACCCCAGCCCGAGTGCATCGGGCACGGTGAGAATATCGGAAAAGAGGATCGCGGCATCCATCGGATAGCGGCGCAGGGGCTGCATGGTGACCTCGCAGGCAAGCTCGGCGTTGCTGCATAGATCCAGAAACGAGCCCGCCTGCTCGCGGGTTGCCCGATACTCTGGCAGGTAGCGTCCCGCCTGGCGCATCATCCAGATCGGTGTGCGGTCAACCGGCTGGCGCAGCAATGCGCGCAGTAAGCGGTCATTCTTGAGTTCTGTCATAGGAGCCGCTATACGCCGATGTAATCGAGTATGCCCTCGGCGGCCTGGCGGCCTTCCCAGATCGCGGTGACGACGAGATCCGCGCCGCGCACCATATCGCCACCGGCGAATACCTTGGGGTTGGTCGTCTGGAATGGGTGCGGCTGAAACTCCTCGGCCACTATCCCATCCCAGTCGTTGGTTTCAACCCCAATCTCCTCCAGCCAGTCGGGCGGGCTGGGCTGAAAACCAAACGCGATGATCACGGCATCCGCCTCAAGTACTTCCTCGCTACCGGGAACGGGCTCCGGGCGACGACGGCCATCGGCATCGGGTTCGCCCAGTTCGGTGCGTATCATTTTCACGCCACAGGCCTGGCCGAAATACTCAACCACTTCTATGGGCTGAATGTTGTACATGAACTGCACGCCTTCCTCGCGCGCGTTTTTGACCTCTTTGCGTGAACCGGGCATATTTTCGGCATCGCGCCGGTAAGCACAGATCACGTGCTCCGCCTGTTGTCGCACCGCGGTGCGCACACAATCCATCGCGGTGTCACCGCCACCGAGCACGACCACGCGCTTGCCTTTGAGATTGATGTAGTCTTCCGCGTCCTGCTCCCAACCCTGGTTGTGATTGACGTTACCGATCAAAAACGGCAGCGCCTTGTACACGCCGGGCAGATTCTCGCCGGGGAAATTGCCGCGCATGGCGGTGTAGGTGCCCATGCCAAGGAACACCGCATCGTACTCGGCCATGAGTTCATCGATAGTGACGTCCTTGCCCACCTCGGTATTCAGACGAAATTCGATACCCATGCCCTCAAAAACTTCACGGCGACGGAACATCACGGATTTTTCGAGCTTGAATTCGGGTATACCGAAAGTCAGCAGGCCACCGATCTCCGGGTAGCGATCAAACACCACGGCCTTGACGCCGTTGCGAGTCAACACATCCGCACAGCCGAGGCCTGCAGGGCCCGCGCCTATGATGGCGACTTTCTTGCCCGTGGGCTCAACCCCGGACATGTCGGGGCGCCAGCCCATGGCCAGCGCGGTGTCGGTAATGTATTTCTCCGATGCTCCAATGGTGACCGCACCAAAGCCGTCGTTCAGTGTACACGCGCCCTCACAGAGACGATCCTGCGGGCAGACCCGACCGCACACCTCCGGCAAGGTGTTGGTCTGATGACTCAGCTCTGCTGCTTCAAAAAGGTTGCCCTCGGCAACGAGCTTCAGCCAGTTGGGAATAAAATTGTGTACCGGACACTTCCATTCACAGTAGGGATTGCCGCACTCGATGCAGCGATACGACTGATCCGCGACCTGTTCCTCGGTGTAGGGCCTGTAGATCTCCACGTACTCACGTTTACGCGTGCGCAAGGTGTACCTGTCTGGCTCCCTGCGACCGACATCGATGAACTGGAAATTATTCGCTAACCGTTTGCTCATAACTTTTTCCTGGGCGCAGCCCCCTAATCGGTGTTGCGCAGCCGTGACAACAGGCGGTCGAGATCGGCCGCCTTCGGTTTTACCAGCCAGAACCGGCCTATATAGTCCTCGAAACGGTCCAGCAGATACTGCCCCCACTGCGATCCGGTCTCGTTGACAAATTCGACCATGATACTGCGCAAGTGGTTTCGATACGGCTCCATGTATTCAGGATTTACCCGATGAATTTCCACCAGCTCGCTATTGTACTTGTCGATGAAACGCCGATCCTCGTCCAGCACATAGGCGAAGCCACCGGTCATACCCGCGCCGAAATTTACGCCGGTGGGACCCAGCACGGTAACGGTACCGCCGGTCATATACTCACAGCAGTGATCGCCCGCACCTTCCACAACGGCATGACAACCGCTATTGCGCACCGCGAAACGCTCTCCCGCCACACCGGCGGCAAACAGCCTGCCCCCGGTAGCGCCGTACAGACAGGTGTTGCCGATGATCGGCGTTTCGTTGGAGGCATAGCTGCTGTCCGCGGGCGGATATACAACCAGCTTACCTCCCGCCATGCCCTTGCCCACGTAGTCGTTGGAATCGCCCTCGAGATACATGTGCAGGCCGCCCGCATTCCACACGCCGAAGCTCTGGCCCGCCGTACCCGTGAGGCGCAACACAATGGGGGCAGACTCCATATCGGTATTGCCGTAGCGGCGCGCGATTTCACCTGACAGGCGCGCACCGATTGAACGGTCACAGTTGGTTACCGCGAACTCGAATTCGCCGCCCGCCTGCGCTTCGATCGCGTCGATACAGGTGGCCACCATGTGCTCCGCCTTTTCACCCTTGTCAAAGGGCACGTTCGACTTGACCTGGCAATACTCTGGCTGACCCTCGAAGGCTGAATCCTTGTACAAAATAGGGCTGAGATCCAGCCGTGCCTGCTTCTCGGTTGTGCCGGGAAGTCTCTGCAGCAGGTCGGTGCGCCCGATCAGCGACTGCAGGTCGGGTACGCCGAGCCGCGCCAGCCACTCGCGGGTTTCCGTCGCAATAAACGTGAAGAAGTTCACGACCATCTCGACGGTGCCGTTAAAGTGGTCATCGCGCAATTCCTGGTGCTGGGTCGCAACACCCGTGGCGCAGTTGTTCAGGTGACAGATGCGCAGATACTTGCAGCCCAGTGCTACCATCGGGGCCGTACCGAAACCAAAACTTTCAGCGCCGAGAATCGCGGCCTTGATCACATCCAGGCCGGTTTTCATACCGCCGTCCGCCTGCAGCCGGATATTGCCACGCAGGCTGTTGCCGCGCAGCGTCTGCTGCACTTCGGCAAGCCCCAGTTCAAAGGGCGAACCGGCGTAGCGGATGGACGTGAGTGGGCTGGCGGCGGTGCCGCCATCGTACCCGGAGATGGTGATGAGATCGGCATAGGCCTTGGCCACGCCGGCGGCAATCGTTCCCACACCCGGCTCAGACACCAGCTTTACCGATACGAGTGCCTGCGGGTTGACCTGCTTGAGGTCAAAAATGAGCTGCGCCAGATCCTCAATCGAGTATATGTCGTGGTGCGGTGGCGGCGAAATCAACGTGACACCCGGCACGGAATAGCGCAGGCGGGCGATGAGTTCGTTCACTTTACCGCCGGGAAGCTGGCCGCCCTCGCCCGGCTTCGCGCCCTGGGCAATCTTGATTTGCAGTACTTCGGCGTTCACCAGGTAATGTGGCGTGACGCCGAAACGGCCGGAGGCGATCTGCTTGATCTTTGACATTCGCTCCGTGCCGAAGCGTTCCGGGTCTTCCCCACCTTCACCCGAATTGGAACGCGCGCCCATTCGATTCATTGCTGTCGCCAGCGCCTGGTGAGCCTCCGGGCTCAACGCGCCGAGGGACATACCCGCGGAATCGAAGCGCGGCAAAATCTTCTCAACCGGTTCGATTGCATCCAGCGGTAACGGCTCATCTGCCTCCACCGGGCGCAACAGATCGCGCAGTGTCGCCACCGGGCGTTCGTTTACCAGCGCGGAATAGCGGCAATAGTCGGCGTAATTACCACTGGTAACCGCCTGTTGCAGACTCATCACCACATCGGGGTTGAAGGCGTGGTATTCCTGGCCGTGTACGTACTTGAGCAGGCCGCCCTGGTCCATGCTCTTGCGCCGCGACCACGCCCGCGCCGAAAGCGCCCTGACATCCTGCTCCAGTTCGGCGAAACCCGCGCCCTCAATGCGTGAAGCCACGCCACAGAAAACCAGGTCCACCACCTCTCTCGCCAGGCCAACGGCTTCAAACAACTGCGCTCCGCGATAGGAGCTGACTGCAGAGATGCCCATTTTGGACATGATCTTTAACAGGCCCTTGTTGATACCTTTACGATAATTCTTGTAACACGCGCTGGGTTCGCCCAGCACCTCCCCGGTGCGGATGAGATCTTCCAGAATACTGTAGGCGAGATAGGGATAAATCGCAGTTGCGCCAAAGCCGAGCAGGCAGGCGACCTGGTGCGGATCACGGGCGCTCGCGGTTTCCACCACGATATTGGCGTCTATGCGCAGGCCCTCGCGAATCAGGTGATGGTGCACGGCGCCCGTGGCGAGCAGACTGTGCACCGGCAGTGCATCTTTGGCTATGTTGCGATCGGACAGCACCAGAATCGTCGCGCCGTGGCGTACCGCTTCGGCGGCCGCGCTGGCAGTATCCTCAACTGCCTGGCGCAGGTTCTTCTGCTCCGGGTTATAGGTACAGTCAATCCTGGCGACCGCGAAGCCCGGCCGGTCGAGCTGCAGCAACGTGTTGAACTTGCTCTGCGACAGCACGGGCGACGCGAGACTCACGCGCTCCGCGTGTTCCGGCCCCTCGGAGAAGATATTTTTTTCGCCGCCGAGATCCGTCTCCAGCGACATCACGATGGTTTCGCGCAACGGATCGATCGGCGGGTTGGTCACCTGCGCAAACTTCTGGCGAAAATAATCGTAGAGCGCACGCTCTTTGCGCGACAGCACCGCCATCGGCGTATCATCACCCATTGAGCCGACCGCCTCGTTGCCCGTTTCAGCCAGCGGGCGAAGCACCTGGTCGCGCTCTTCAAAACTCACCTGGAACATCTTCATATAGGCGTCGAGATGCTCCGACTCGATGCCGGCGGCCAGTTCCCCTGCAAAGGTGCCTTCGATACGCTGGGCGCGCTCGCGCAACCATTGCTTGTAGGGCTGTCGGGTTTTCAGAATATTGTCGATGTCTGTTGTCTGTAGCAGCTCGCCGGTTTCGGTATCCACCATCAGGATCTGCCCGGGCCCCACCCGTCCCTTGGCGATAACATCGGCATTGCGATACCCGTGCGTGCCGACTTCGGAGGCCAGCGTAATAAAACCATCACGTGTCTTGACCCAGCGGGCCGGGCGCAAACCATTGCGATCGAGCAGGCAAACCGCGTAGCGGCCATCGGTCAGCACCAGGCCCGCCGGCCCGTCCCAGGGCTCCATGTGCATCGAGTGGTACTCGTAAAAGGCGCGCAGATCGGGCTCCATGGAATCCATATTCTGCCAGGCGGGCGGCACCAGCATGCGCAGCGCCCGCGGCATGTCGATACCCCCGGCGAGCATGACATCCAGCATGTTGTCGAGGCTGGAGGAGTCCGACCCGGTGCGGTTCACCAGTGGCGCGATTTCCTGGATATTCGGCAGGCGCTCGGTCTCGAAGCGCGCGGTACGCGCTTCCGCCCAGTTGCGATTGCCCTCTATGGTGTTGATCTCGCCGTTATGCGCGAGCATCCGGAACGGCTGCGCGAGGGGCCAGCGCGGCAGCGTATTGGTGGAGAAACGCTGGTGAAACACGCAAATCGCTGTTTCCAGCCGGTCATCGTCAAGATCACGGTAGAAGCGCGGCAGATCTACCGGCATTACCAGCCCTTTATAGGCGATCACCCGGTCAGACAAACTACAGATATAAAATTCCGCGTCGTCCTCGCTGGCCATCTCCGCCCGCCGACGCGCGATAAACAAGCGCGTGCTCAACTCCGTTGCAGACAGCTCGGGGGCATCCACAAAAACCTGTTCAATACGCGGCAGACTGGCCAGCGCAATCTCGCCGCAAACGGTCTCATCGGTGGGCACGACGCGCCAGCCCAGCACTGTCAGCCCCTGATCCGTCAGCGCCCTTTCAGTCCCTGCACGCGCACTGGCCGCCTTGTCCGGATCGTTGCTGAGGAATATCTGGCCGACGCCGTAGCGAGCGGACAACTCCGCATCAAAACACTCGCGTGCCAGCGTGTGCATAAACTTGTGCGGCATCTGCATCAGTAGCCCGCAGCCGTCGCCGGTCTTGCCGTCGGCGGCGATCGCGCCACGGTGCGTCATGCAAGTGAGCGACTCGATGGCAGTTTGTAGCAGGCGATGGCTCGCTTCACCCGAGGTATGTGCGATCAAACCGAACCCGCAATTGTCGCGAACGTCTTCAGGTCTGTATAGGCCCGCTCTCATACGTAGTCCAAAATAATTAAGAGAATCAAAAAGTTACAGCGGAGCCCCCGGCGCAGGGGCGACCCTTGGGCGGAAAGGCTGCCTATTTTACACAGTTGCCGGAATGTGAACAAATACCAATTTGAAGGAGCGGTCAGCGCGCATTCAGAAGACTACGCAACTCGGCTGCGTCGGCATCGTCGACCAGGCGAGCGTCACCGATTGCCCGCAACAGCACCAGCCGCAGGCCACCATCGAGCACTTTCTTGTCGCGGCCCATCAGGTCGATAAACTCCTCCGCGTGCAGGTCCCCGGGGGGCTCCAGTGGCAGATGTAGCGCGCGCAACAACTCGTACAACGCTGCAACCTCTTCCTCTGCTATCCAACCGCGCCGGCCAGACAATCGCGCAGCCAGCAGCATACCGGTGGCAACCGCCTCGCCATGCAGCCAGGCGCCGTAACCCTGCGCGGTTTCGATCGCGTGACCAAAGGTGTGCCCGAGATTGAGGAGAGCCCGCAGACCCCCCTCCCGCTCATCGGCTGCCACAATTTCCGCCTTGATCGCGCAGCTGCGCTCAATGGCTTCCGCCAGGCATGCCTCATCCCGCGCCAACAGTTTTGGCACCTGCGCTTGCAGCCAGCGATAGAAGGGCTCATCGGCAATCAGGCCATATTTCACTACCTCCGCGAGGCCGGCCGCAAATTCTCTCGCGGGGAGCGTCTGCAAGGTATCGATATCGATAAGTACGGCCTGTGGCTGGTAAAAGGCGCCAATCATGTTCTTGCCCAGGGCGTGATTGACGGCGGTCTTGCCGCCCACCGAGGAATCCACCTGCGCCAGTAGCGTCGTTGGAATCTGGATAAAGCCCACCCCACGTTGATAACAGGAGGCGGCAAAACCCGTGACGTCACCCACCACGCCACCACCCAGCGCTATAAACGTGGTACTGCGATTGTGCCGGTCGGCCATGACACGGTCGAGAATCTCGCCCAGCGTTGCCAGCGTTTTAAACTGCTCACCGTCGGGCAATACTACCTCGGTTACCTGCCGCTGTTCGCCCAGCAGCGCGCGCACTTTATCGAGATAAAGCGGCGCGACAGTGTCGTTACTGACAACCACCACCTGCTTGCCGGCCAGGTGGGGCTCCAGCAGGGACGGCTCAGCGAGCAGGTCCCGGCCGATATAAATAGGGTAACGACGCGCGCCGAGCTCGACGTGCAAGGTGTGCATTAAACGAGACACAGTCCGTCCTCGGTGGTTGCAAGGCGGGGCATAATACCGTCTCCAGGCCCCGGTTGCCCATGCTCAGGTGAGTTGATTCACCAGTCGCTGTGCCACCACGCGCGGGCTGCATTCATCGGTTGCGATGATGTGATCGGCTATTTCCCGGTAAAGTGGGTCCCGCACGGTCATCAGTTCGCTCAATACCTGCCGCGAATCTGCATTGCGCAGCAGCGGGCGGCGGCGGTCGCGGCGGGTGCGTCGCACCTGCTCATCGAGGGTTGCATAGAGGTAAACTACAAAACCCCTGGAAGACAGTGCTCGCCGGTTTTCCGGACGCAATACCGCACCGCCACCCGTGGCCAGTACGATCCCGTCCCAGCCGGTCATTTCCTCGACAACCTGTTGCTCGCGCTCGCGAAAGCCCTCCTCGCCCTCTACATCAAATATCCACGGGATATCGGCCCCGGTGCGCTTCTCTATTTCGGTATCGGTGTCGCAGAAACGCAGTTTCAGGTGGTCGGCGAGGTACTTGCCGATGGTCGACTTACCGGCCCCCATGGGGCCGACAAGGAATACTCTTTGCAGGGGAACCATGTCGCAGCGACAGGCCCCCTAGTCGAGGAGGGTATCGGCCAGGATGCGCGGCGTGATGAAGATCAGGGTCTCGGTCTTCGTGCGCTCGTTGATTTCGTTGCGGAAAAACGCACCGACATATGGGAGGTCGCCAAAGAACGGCACCTTGTTCACGGCCTGGATATCTTCAGTCCTGAAAATACCGCCGAGCACCACCGTCTCGCCATTGCCCATAAGCACCTGGGTGTCTATCTCGGTGGTATCGATGGTGGGAATCTGCGAACCGAACTCCCCATCGACAAACTGACCGATCGAATCCTGGTTGATTCTCAAATCGAGAATGACACGATCGTCAGGTGTGATATTGGGCGTCACGTCCAGTTGCAGCACCGCTTCCTTGAACGACACCGTGGTAGCGCCGCTGGCGGAGGACTCCTGGTAGGGTATTTCCGTACCGGATTTGATAATCGCGGCCTGTTTATCGCCGGTAATCACCTTCGGCTGCGAGACAACCTCGCCACTGCCTTCCGCTTCCAGCGCAGAGAGCTCGGCGGTAAGCAGCAGATCGTTGCTGGTGAAGCCAACCGCGAAACCGCTGGTCGAGGCCACCCCCAGATCCACCAGCAGGGCACCCGGGAAATCCACCGTGGCTGCTGTTCCATCAATCACTGAATTATTGAGACCGGTCACATTAGCCGTATCGCCAGCCACCGAGAGGATATTATTGCTGCCCCCATCGAGGTAGCCGCCGCCCCACTGGATGCCGAGGTTCTTGGTGGCATCTGACTGGGCAATCACGATGCGCGCCTCGATCATTACCTGGCGTACAGGGATGTCCACCAGTTCGATCAATTCACGAATCGCCGCCAGCTTAACCGCCGTGTCGGTGATGATCAGCGAATTGGTACGCTTGTCGACCACCACGGAACCGCGATCGGAAATCAGCTTGCCGCCTTCCTCGGCGCCGGCTTTGAAAAGCTTCACCACGTCGGCAGCGCTGGCATAGCGGATGCGCACGAACTCCGACTGCAACGGTGCGAGCTCCGCAATCTGTTTGTTGGCTTCAATCTGCTGGCGCTCGCGTTCCGCGATTTCTGCCGCGGGTGCCACCATCAGCACGTTACCCACCTCGCGCTTGTCCAGGCCCTTCGTCTTCAGCACCAGCTCCAAAGCCTGATCCCACGGCACATTCTGTAAGCGCAGGGTGATACGGCCGGAGACGGTGTCGCTGGCGACGAGGTTGAGCCCGGTGAAGTCCGCTATCAACTGCAACACCGCGCGCACTTCGATGTCCTGGAAGTTCAGGGAGATACGGTCACCCACATAGGTGAACTCGTTCCTGCGTATCTCGGCCTCTTTCTTGCTGAGCGGCTTGACGCTCAACACGTACTGGTTGTCTGTCTGGTATGCGAGGTAGTCGAACTCACCCGTCGTTTTCATCCGCAGGGTCGCACCACGCTCGTTGGTATTCACCTCCACGCTCAATACGGGCGTTGCAAAATCCGTTACGTCGTAGCGACGCAGCAAGCGCTCGGGCACGGTGGTGTCGAGAAACTCGACTTTCACATCGCCCGCCTCACTGAACACGTTGACGTCCACCGAAGGATCGGTGAGTTCCAGGGTCAAACGGCCCTCGCCCGCTTCCGTGCGCTGGAACTGCAGGTCGGTAATCTCCGAGTTAACCTGGGTGACCGGCTCAACCGCGGTAGACACCGTGTTCGGGTCGATTGAAGGCTTCAGGTAGTCAGCCCCCTCCTGCCCGACCAGCAGATACATATTGTTGCCCTCTACCCGGGTTTCAAAGGGCACGAGTTTTACCAGGTTCACCACCAGGCGGGTGCGATCGCCAGACTCCAGAACCGCCGCCTTGGTCGCATTACCGTAGGGCAGCGAGAAGCGCTTGCGCTCCAGGTTGCTGGTGGCGCCAGGAAAATCCACCGCGATGCGTGCCGGTTTTTCAATCGAGTAGGTTTTCATTTCCGGCGGTGGCTCATTGAATTCAAGACGCACCTCGAACTTACTGCCCGGGCGGGAACTGAATTCGATGTCCTGCACCATCGGGGCGGCCTGTGCCAAACCCGACAACACGCTTAACGCCAGCGCGGCAGCCGCGCCACGTAACGAGATTCCCAAGTTTTTCTCTGCTTTCCCCACGGCCTTCGTCCCCAGATTCTAATTTTCTACTTGATTCGGCTTCGACCCAACGAGCCGCCAGCTACATACCGCTGAGCTTTATCGTTCTTGGGCGCTCGACCCATCCCTCATCTGTGCCGTCACTTACTATCTCCACCACCGCCAGGTAGGTATCGGTCATATCCACGATCTTCCCGTGATGGCGCCCCAGATAATTGCCGATTTTGACGCGGTGCACACCGCCGTTGGGATCCTTGATCAACGACCAGCTGGTTTCCCCACGGTCCAGTGTGCCAACCATGCGCAGCGAATCAAACGTGAACTGCTCCAGGAATTCCTTGCTCCGGGACTCGTCCGGTTTGATCGCACTCACCGCCTGCAGTTGTGCTATTTCGCGCACCTCTATCGGCCGCTCAAACGGGCTGCGTAAAGTCGTCGCGCTGTAGGAGAATGCCTCGTACGCCTTGAACGTCGGAATCGGCGTAATGATGCCCCCCGGTTTCGCACGCTTCTCCTCCATGAACTCGTCGAGATCGGCGAAGTCGCGCGTGGAACAGCCAGAGAGCACTGCCGAGCAGCAAACAAGTACCCAAAATATGAGAGGGAAACGGGTCATTATCAGGCGCCCTCGTCGTCCTTGTAGCGATATGTCTTGGCGACTATGTCCATCTCCAGCCTGTTGGCATTCTTGCTCTGCATGGAAATTTTGAAGTCGTGCAGGGTTACAATCCGGGGGAGACTGGCCATGCCACTGATGAAAGCCCCCAGGTCATGGTAGGAGCCCTTGGCCGAGATGGACATCGGCAATTCCACGTAGAACTCCTTGGCTTTTTCCTTTTTCAGGTTGATCGAGTCGATTTCCAGGCCATTCAACAGGCCCTTGTTGGTGATGTCCTCCAACAGACCCGGCACTTCGGTATCACTGGGAAGCTGGCTGACCAATGCCCCGAACGACTCTTCCATCTCTACCATTTGCCGCCGATAAGCATCCAGGTTTGCCGCCTGGAAGGCCTTCTCCTCAAACTCCTTCTTCAGCTTCGACTCGCGTGCCACCTCCTTCGCCAGCGTCTCCTGCAGCCCTTGAATATGGTAGTAGTAGCCTCCCACGAGCAGCACGATCAAGAGAAACACCCAGATAATCACTTTTACCGCGATCGGCCATGAGCCAACGCTATCAAAATCGAGATCGCTGATGTCGAAATCGCGCAGCGAACGCATAGTCTCTTCGAAAGTCATGCGCTACCCCTCTTCCGGCTCATCTGAGGCCGGCGCTTTCACCGTGACAGTGAGCTTGAATGTGGTGGCCTGGTCACCGTATGCAGACGCGGCTTTAACGCCATCCAGATTGGGGCTGGCCAGCCAGTCCGACGCATCCAGGCTGCGCATGAGGCTCGACACCCGGTTGTTGGATTCGGCGACGCCGTTGATCGTAATCTTGTTATTCTTGGTAGTGAGCGTCTGGTAGAAAACGCCGTCCGGTACGGTACGCACCAACTGGTCCAGTACGCGCACGATGATGGGCCTGTTGCCCTGCAGTTCCTGAATCACGCGCATCCGATCCAGCAACTGGTCCCGCCGTTTTTTCAGGTCCTTGATTTCCGACACCATTTTATTGAGCTCACTGATGTTGCCATCAAGATACTCATTGCGCGATTGCTGGTATTCGATCTGGCTGTTCACCACGCGATCAGCCAACAGCAGCAGACCCGCGCCCAGGGCAAGCACCAGCAATACGGTGGCGATGAACTCCTTCTTGAGCTCCTGCCGGCGCTCATCACGCCATGGCAGTAAATTGATCTGCGCCATCAGTCAAAGCTCCGTAGTGCGAGCCCGCAGGCGATCATCATTGCCGGCGCGTCACTGCTCAGCGCAACCGCGTTAACCCGGGACGAGACGGACATACTGGCGAACGGATTTGCCACCGCCGTGGGCGTGCCCAGTTTTTCCTGGACAAGTTCCTCGAGCCCGTCCATGGAGGCAACGCCACCGGCGAGAATTATCTGGTCGACATCGTTGTACTGGCTGGAGGAGAAGAAAAACTGCAACGAGCGGGCGACCTGCTGTACAACGGCGTCCTTGAACGGGTCGAGCACTTCCGGCTCGTAATCATCCGGCAGACCGCCCTGTTTCTTGGCCAGCCCCGCTTCTTCGAGGGGCAGGCCGTAACGGCGCATGATCTCATCGGTAAGCTGCTTGCCACCGAACAGCTGCTCCCGTGTATAAATCGTCTGGCCATTGTTGAGCACGCTGAGCGTGGTCATGGTCGCACCGATATCCACTACCGCGACGGTGCTCTGCGCACTGAGGTCAAACTGGCTCTGCAGCAGGAAGAAAGCCCGCTCCATGGCGTAGGCCTCGACATCCATGATTCTCGGAGTCAGTTCGGCAGCCTCGATGGCCTCCACACGTGCATCAATAGTTTCGCGCCGGCAGGCGGCCAGCAGGACTTCAACCTGCCCCTCCCGCTCCGGAGACGGGCCCTGGACTTCAAAATCGATCGCGACTTCTTCCAGCGGATACGGAATGTACTGATCCGCTTCGAGGGTAAGCTGCATTTCCATATCGTCGTCGCTGAGTCCCTCCGGCATGTCGATCATCTTGGTGATGACAGACGAACCGGCAACCGCAGCGGCAACTGTTTTGAGTTTCGTGCGAGACTGCGCCACCACCGTGCGGATAGCGTTCGCCACGCCGTCCACGTCGTTGACGTTCTTCTCGATCACGGCGTCCTGGGGCAGCGACGCGACCGCGTAGCTCTCTACGCGATACTGTCCCTGTGCGTGACTCAACTCGAGCAACTTCACCGTTGTCGAGCTGACATCAATCCCCAGAACTGGCGCCCCCTTTCTTTTACCTATTAGCCCCAGCAAAATTTTTCCCTATCTGTATCACCAACTTAGGATATTTTTATGCCCCGATACATGAATTACAGATATACCACAGTGGAAAATATATCCAAACACAAAAAAGGCTTATAATTACCAAACCCACGACGTCACCCTCCTTTGAACCAGGCTTAAGCCGCTGTTTTCCCGGTGATAAATGAGCTTCCTGAAATTTTTCCTCCGCCTTTGCACACTCGCTTTTCTCGGCGCAGCCTGGCTGGTGGCAGGGGTCTATCTGTACCTCAGCCCGAATCTGCCCGACGCCGCGACGCTGCGCGACGTAAAACTGCAAACCCCCATGCGTGTATTCACGCGCGACGGCGAGTTGATCGGCCAGTTTGGGGAACAGAAACGCGCGCCACTGCCTTTCGACGCCATCCCGGAGCAGTTCGTGAATGCACTGCTGGCGGCCGAGGACGACAGCTTTTTCCGTCACGGGGGCATCGATTTCATGGGCCTCGCACGCGCCGTCTCCGAACTGCTGCTGACGGGCGAGAAGGGCTCGGGCGGCAGCACCCTGACCATGCAGGTGGCGCGCAATTATTTTCTCAGCCTCGAGCGCACCTTCATGCGCAAGTTCAATGAAATCCTGCTGGCGGTAGAAATCGAGCGCGCGCTCGACAAACGCGAAATCTTCGAACTGTATTTCAACCGGGTATTCCTGGGGCATCGCGCCTACGGTTTTGAGGCGGCTTCCCAGGTGTACTACGGCAAGAGTATCGGCGAGTTGACCCTGGCCCAGCACGCCATGCTGGCGGGCATCCCCAAGGCGCCCTCGCGCAACAACCCGATCAGCGGCCCGCAGGCCGGCCAGGAGCGACGCGACTGGATCCTGGGCCGGATGCTGTCGCTGGCCTACATTGACGAGGCGGCCTACCGGGCCGCGGTGGATGCACCGGTAACGGCCCGTCACCACGGTGCGCAGATAGCCTTCGCGGCTCACTATGCCGCGGAGATGGCGCGCCAGGAAATGCTCGACCGCTACGGCATGGCCGCCTACACCAATGGCTACGATGTCTACACCACCATAGACAGCCGCCTGCAGCAGGTCGCGCGCGCGGCTGTTATCACCGGGCTGATAACCTATGACCAGCGTCACGGTTATCGCGGCCCGGAGCGCCGCCTGCCACTGGCACAGGTGGGCGCGGACCCAACATCCGCCTGGCGCACCGCGCTGCAGGAGACAGCCGTCATCGCCGACCTGCAACCGGCCATTGTCACCGCGGTCAACAGCGAGGCTGCGGTGGCGACACTGCTGCTGGGGGATGGCCAGTCTGCGCAACTACCGTTTGCCAATGGCGTGGACGAGGCCCGGCCCTATCGCAGCGAAAACTATACCGGGCCCGCGCCCAAGGCTATCGCCGATGTGCTCGCCGTGGGCGACATGATCAGGGTGCGCGAGGATGAGACCGGGCAGTGGCAACTGTCACAGGTGCCGGCGGCGCAGGCGGCACTGGTGTCGCTGGACCCGCAGAATGGCGCCATCCGCAGCATTGTCGGTGGCATGGGCTTCGAATCCAGCAAATTCAACCGGGCGACCCAGGCGCAGCGCCAGCCCGGTTCAAGTTTCAAGCCGTTCGTTTACGGCGCGGCGCTGGCGTCGGGCTTCACCGCCGCCAGCATCGTCAACGACGCGCCCGTGGTGCTTGAAGACAGCGCCCTGGAAGACGTCTGGCGCCCGGAGAACGACGGCGGCAGATTCTACGGCCCCACCCGCCTGCGCTGGGCCCTGACCAAGTCGCGCAACCTGGTCTCCATTCGCATCCTCCAGCAAATCGGTGTGCGCAACCTGATCGACTATGCAGAGCAACTGGGCCTGGACATGTCGGATGTGCAGCCAAACCTGTCGCTCGCACTGGGGACGCTCTCCATGACACCCCTGGAGTTGGCGAGCGCCTACGCCGTCCTGGCCAATGGCGGCTACCGCGTCGAACCACATCTCATCCAGCGGATTGAAGACATCAATGGCGAGGCACTGTTCGAAGCGCAACCACTCACCGTCTGTACGGATTGCGACGCGTCGCCTTCCGGACCGGAGGAAGAGCTCAGCATGGAGGATATTCTCGCGGGGGCTGCCGATCGACCACCGCCGGCGCCGCGCGTAATGGAGGAGCGGGTAAATTTCATCCTCGACAGCATGCTCAAAGACGTGATTCGCCGCGGCACGGGAACCAGGGCACTGGCGCTGGAGCGCGCCGACATCGCCGGCAAGACAGGAACCACCAACGGCCCTATGGACGCCTGGTTTTCGGGCTACAACCATGCGGTGGTGACTTCAACCTGGGTCGGCTTCGACAACTACACGCCCCTGGGACGGCGCGAATTCGGCGGCACTGCTGCATTGCCGATCTGGATTGACTACATGCGCGAGGCCCTTGCCGGAACCCCGGAGCGGGAGCGTCCACTGCCGCCGCGGGTTGTCACGGTCCGTATCGATCCGGACACGGGTCTGCTTGCCGCACCCGGGCAGAGCAATGCTATTGTTGAGTATTTCCGCGAGGAGCACGTGCCCGCAACCAATCCGCAGACCAACCCGATGCAAATGAACGGTGACGACGCACAGGATCTGCTGAAGGAAATATTCTGATATTACACCGGCAAACGCGCAGCCGCCGCAAAGCCCTGCGACCTAGAGCGTCGGGTGATAGTTCTCCGGGAGGGGCAGGCGCGCCACCCCGGTTTCCACTGCTGCACGCGCCACCGCGGGAGCGATCCGGGCCAGCAGGCGCCCGTCTACCGGCTTGGGAATGATGTAGTCCGGGCCGAACTCCAGACGCTCCAGACCACAGGCAACGAGCACCTCCCGCGGCACCGGTTCACGCGCCAGCTCGCTCAGGGCGTGCACCGCCGCCACTTTCATTGCCTCATTGATACACGAGGCCCGCACATCGAGAGCACCGCGGAAAATAAACGGAAACCCCAGAACGTTGTTTACCTGGTTGGGATAATCCGAGCGACCGGTAGCGATAATCAAATCGTCGCGGGTCGCCAGCGCCAGTTCGGGCCGGATCTCGGGATCGGGGTTGGAACAGGCGAAAACCACCGGCCTCTCAGCCATTGACTGCAACATCTCCGCGCTGAGCAGATCGGCGCCGGAGAGGCCAATGAACACATCGGCGCCCTTGATGGCGTCCGCGAGAGTGCGCTTGTCGGTGCGGTTGGCAAAGCCCTGTTTGAAGGCGTTGATGCCCTCGCGTCCCTCGTAAATCACGCCGCGCCGGTCCAGCATGAACAATTGTTCTCGCCGCGCACCCAGACTCACCAGCAACTGCATGCAGGCAATGGCCGCCGAGCCAGCACCGAGGCAGGTGATGACGGCGTCTTCCAGACGCTTGCCCTGAATCTCCAGGGCGTTGATCAAACCCGCGGCGGTGACGATAGCGGTGCCGTGCTGATCATCGTGGAATATGGGAATATCACAGCGCTCGGCGAGCGCCGCTTCGATCTCGAAGCACTCCGGGGCCTTGATATCCTCGAGATTGATGCCGCCGAACGTGGTGGCAATATTGGCGACCGTATCGATAAATTCCTGCGGGTCTTCCGTGTCGACTTCAATATCGATCGCGTTGATGCCGGCGAAGCGTTTGAACAAGAGCGCCTTGCCCTCCATCACGGGCTTGCTTGCCAGCGCGCCGAGGTTACCAAGGCCAAGCACCGCGGTGCCGTTGGTGATAACGCCGACCAGGTTGCCCTTCCCGGTGTACGCATACACCTCGGCGGGATCCCGCGCAATCTCCCGGCACGGCTCTGCCACGCCCGGACTGTAGGCCAGCGAAAGGTCCCACTGCGTTTCCGCCGGCTTGGTCAACTCAATGCTGATCTTCCCCGGCCGGGGTCCGGCGTGGTACGCGAGTGCCTGTTTTCTGAGATCGTTAGCCATGCATCTGTCTGTGTATACGGCACACCGGTGTAAAAAGGTCACCGAGCATATAGAAAAGGGATACCCTGAACAAGGCGCAAGATCACGCTCGGCCGGGTGCTGCGGCGCCGGTTGCGCCCCGGCAAATTACGCATGCCGGAAAACAAAAACGCCAGCTCCCGAAGGGGACGCTGGCGTTTCGGTTTTGCCGCAATAATACTGCAGCAGGCAGGCTCTCAGCGGGAGGAGCCGCGGTTGCCGAAGCGCTTGTTGAAACGGTCTACCCGTCCGCCGCTGTCGACCACCTTCTGCTTGCCGGTAAAGAAGGGGTGGCACTGGGAGCACACATCCACTTGAAAGTCCTCGCACAGCGTAGAACGCGTCTGAATACTGTTGCCGCAGCTGCATTTCGCAGTTACGGTCTCGTACTTCGGATGGATTTCAGCTTTCATTACCACTCTCCTGATGATCGGTGCCGCCAACCGGGCTGTCCCGGATACCGCACCTTGTGTCGAGTTGGGCCCTGCCTGACGCACGGCCAAAAAATAGGCGGGCAATCTTACCAGACGGCCCATCATAAGCAAGGGTTCCCGGGCTTTTGCTACAATCCACGTTTTTCGAGGTGATCGGCGGCGCAATGTCCATACTTCGCCTGGCAATACCCTCCCCGCTGCGCCGACTTTTTGACTACCTCCCGCCGGCCTCACTGGATGCGGCGGCCATTGCTGCCCTGCGTCCCGGCCAGCGCCTGCGAGTCCCGTTCGGCAGGCGTGAGGTTACCGGCTATCTGCTGGGCGTATTTGCCACGAGCGAAGCTCCCGCGGCCAGCCTGAAGCGGGCCACTGAACTGCTCGATGATGAGCCGCTGATCGACGCGACGCTCCTCTCCCTCGCCCAGTGGGCGGCAGACTACTACCACCACCCGCCCGGCGAAGTGCTACAGGCCCTGTTTCCGAAACGCCTGCGCGATGGCGGGCCGCACGAGGCGGCCGGCCAGCGCGGCTGGCGCCTCACTACCCACGGCAAGGGCCTGCCCGCGGGCGCTCTATCGCGCGCGCCGAAGCAGGCAGGTGCCCTGGATTTGCTGCGCACAGAATCGGCCGCGAGCGCGAATACGCTCGACGCAGCCGGTATCAGCCCCGGGATACTGCGCACATTACAGGGGAAAGGCCTGATAGAACCCTGTAAAATTGCCACACCAGCGTCTGCCCCTGCGCATTGCCACCCGGGTTATACGCTCAACGCCGAGCAGGCCTGCGCAGTGCAGGCGATGCTGGCGGAACAACAGGGTTTCAGCTGCCACCTCCTTGAGGGCGTCACCGGTAGCGGAAAAACCGAGGTGTACCTGCAGATGATCGCGACCTGCCTGCAACGCGGCCAGCAGGCCCTCGTGCTCATCCCGGAAATTGGCCTCACACCGCAGACGCTGGAACGCTTCGAGAAGCGCTTCGCCTGTCACATTGCGGTGCTGCATTCGGGACTCGCCAACGCACAGCGTTATCGCGCCTGGGAGGCGGCCCGGGACGGCAGCGCCAGTATCGTGATCGGCACCCGGTCTGCGGTATTTACGCCGCTCCACGACCCCGGCTTGATCGTAGTGGATGAAGAACACGATGCCTCCTACAAGCAACAGGATGGCTTTCGCTACAACGCCCGGGATGTCGCCGTCAAACGCGGCCAGTTGACCGGCTGCCCGGTGTTGCTGGGCAGCGCCACACCCTCACTCGAGAGCCTGCACAACGCGCTTGCCGGACGTTATCGGCATCATCGGCTGCTGCGACGCGCAGCGGAGGCGGCATTACCCGCCATCGAGGTGCTGGACGTGCGCAAACGCCCACTGCGTGGCGGACTGAGCGACTCCCTGGTCGACGCCGTGAAGGCGAGCCTGGCGAGCTCGCAACAGGTACTGTTGTTCCTCAACCGGCGCGGCTACGCACCCACCCTGCTGTGTCACGACTGCGGGTGGGTCGCCGAGTGTTCCGCCTGCGACGCACGCCTGACGGTACACCGCGGCAAGCGCCTGTTGCGCTGCCACCACTGTGGCGCGACCAACCCGCTGCTGCATGCCTGCCCGCAATGCCAAAGCCGGCAGCTGGTCACTACCGGCCTCGGAACCGAGCAGGTGGAGAGCGCGCTGCGCGAGCTGTTACCCGCGGCCCGCATCCTGCGCGTCGACAGCGACTCCATGCAGGGGCGCGAAGCCATGGCACGGCTGGTGGAGGACATCAACCGCGGTGAGCCCTGTATTCTGCTGGGCACGCAAATGCTGACCAAGGGCCACCATTTTCCCGGCGTTTCACTGGTAGGCGTTATCGACGCCGACGCGCTGCTGTTCAGTGCCGATTTTCGTGGCGAAGAGCGCATGGCACAGCTACTGACGCAGGTTTCCGGCCGTGCGGGGCGCGCCGGCACAGCGGGGCGGGTGATACTGCAATCGCACTACCCCGACCATCCGGGGCTGCAATCCATGCTCCACCTGAACTATTCAGAGCAGGCGCAGCAGCTACTGCAACAGCGCCGCGAGAGCGGCATGCCCCCGGTCGGCCAGATGCTCATACTGCGCACCGACTGCGCCGATGCCCGGGTGGGTGAAGATTTTCTGGCGGCCTTGCGCAGCGCGAGCGAGACAGCACTGAGTCCGGGAACCACGCTGATCGGGCCGCTGCCGTCACCCATGCAAAGGCGCGCCGGACGCTTCCGCTGCCAGTTGCTGGTGCTTGCCCCCAGCCGGGGCGTGCTGCAGGCGGCGGCGGGCGTCCTGGTAGCGCAGGCCGAGCAGTTGCCCGCCAGAAAAGGACTGCGCTGGAGCATCGACATTGATCCACAAGATCTATTCTGAGGACCGCGGAGGGCGGTTGCAGCGGGGCAGTCCGGGCATGGCACGCTGGCTATGACGGGCCGGAATGAGGATAATGAGCGACCGCGTTGCGAGACGCCCGGACCACCAGAACCCAACACATCAAAGTGCGCGCCACGGCTTGTAGTCGCGCCACCTGGCAGAGCCCCCGCTGACTCATGAAGGAACAACTTTCGCTGCTGATCCACCGATCCCTCGACGCGCTGGTGGCCGACGGCACACTGCCGCCGGCACTCGAACCGGCGATTCAGGTCGATCGCACGCGCGACCAGAGCCACGGCGATCTCGCCAGTAATATCGCGCTCACACTCGCCCGGGACGCCGGCCTGCCACCGCGGAAGCTCGCAGAACTGATCTGCCAGCAGCTGCCCGAGGACCCGATCGTCGAGCGCACGGAGATCGCCGGTCCCGGCTTTATCAACTTTTTCCTCGCCTCCGCCAGCAGCCAGGCGGTTGTCAGGCGCATTCTTGAGGCGGGCGAAACGTTCGGACGCTGCGCGGTCGGGGCGGGGCGCAAAGTACAGGTTGAGTTTGTCTCCGCCAACCCGACCGGCCCGCTGCACGTGGGTCACGGTCGTGGTGCTGCCGTGGGAGACAGCCTCTGCCGCCTGTTGGCGGCTACTGGTTGGGACGTATCCAGCGAGTTCTACTACAACGATGCCGGGGCCCAGATCGACAATCTCGCACTCTCGGTACAGGCGAGGTGCTACGGCATTGCGCCAGATGAAGAAGGTTGGCCGCAGGATGGCTACCGCGGCGAGTACATCGTGGAGCTGGCCCAGGCATTTCTCGAGCATGCCAGCGTGGATGCCGCTGACCAGCACGTGGCCGCATCGGGTAACCCCGGGGATCTCGACAATATCCGCCGCTTCGCGGTGGCCTACCTGCGTCGAGAGCAGGATCAGGATTTGCAGGCCTTCGCCGTACACTTCGACAGGTACTTTCTCGAATCCTCCCTTTACAGCGATGGCGAGGTCGAACAGACGGTTCAGCGACTCCTCGGCAACGGGCATTGCTACGAGCTCGACGGCGCACTCTGGCTGCGGACCACCGACTTCGGCGACGACAAGGATCGCGTGATGCGCAAGCGCGATGGCGGCTACACCTATTTCCTGCCGGACGTGGCCTACCACCTGAACAAGTGGCAGCGGGGCTTTGAGCGCGTCATCAACGAACAGGGCGCCGACCACCACAGCACGGTGACGCGTGTGCGGGCTGGCCTGCAGGCGCTGGATGCGGGTATACCCGGTGGGTGGCCGGAGTACGTACTGCACCAGATGGTTACCGTGATGCGCGACGGGGCGGAGCTGAAGCTGTCAAAGCGGGCCGGCAGCTATGTCACGCTGCGCGACCTGATCCAGGAAGTGGGCCGCGACGCGACACGTTACTTCCTCGTGGCCCGCGCGCCCAGTTCACAGCTGACTTTTGACATTGATCTCGCCCTGTCGCAAAACAACGAAAACCCGGTTTACTACATACAGTACGCGCATGCCCGGGCCTGTAGCGTGATGCGCAAACTGGCGGAGCAGGGTCTCGAGTGGCAGGAGGCCGAGGCCCTGGAGCACCTGGATGAGCTGCGCGATGAGCATGAGATGACGCTATTGCGATGCCTTGACCGGTATCCTGAAGTGGTTCTGGGTGCCGCGCATGACTGCGAGCCACATACACTCGCGAATTACCTGCGGGAGCTGGCGGGAGATTTCCATACCTGGTACAACGCGCAGAAAATGCTGGTCGAGGAAAAACCCTTGCGCGACGCCCGCCTGGCACTGTGCGCGGCGGTGCGCCAGGTGGTCGCCAACGGCCTCGACCTGCTCGGCGTATCCGCACCGCGGGAAATGTAGGCCATGGCTCGCGACTATGCAAAATCCGGCGGCAAGGGCAAACCGCGCAGCAACGCGGGCCGCAAACCGGCCGCACGCCAGGCGCCCGGCAATGCCTGGCGGCTCTACATCGCCGGTGTACTGACCGGCGTTTTTCTCAGTTTTATCGTCTACCTCACCACGCTGCAGCCACAGGCAACAAGTGACGCCGAGATGCCCCCGTCCGCGGCTGAGGTGACACCACCCAAGCCGCGTTTCGACTTCTACACCCTGCTGCCGGAACAGACCATCGAAGTCGACGTGAAAGCACCGGACGTCGAGCCCGCGAGGGATCTGGGCAGTCCGGCAGCCACGGGCGAACGCTACATTGTGCAGGCGGGCTCATTCCGCCAACGCGAAGACGCTGACCGGCGACGTGCCGAGCTGTTGCTGCTGGGCCTGGAGCCTTCGGTGCAGGAGAGCAACAGCGACAACGGTCGCTGGTTCCGCGTCTACCTCGGCCCGTATACCTCGCGCGATGAGGTGAACAGGGCGCGTGGGCTCACAGCGGCACAGGACATCGACACACTCCTGCTGAAGCGCGGGCTACCGTGAAATCCGCGCAGCGGGCTTGAATCGGGGCCACGGACACCCCATATCAGGTGATCCGCCAGCGCAATATCCGGCCACGACGTCGCGAGGGAGACAACGCATGGAACAATTCAGGGGCACCACCATTCTCTCGGTACGTCGCGGCAACAGCGTGGTTATTGGCGGCGACGGCCAGGTGTCCATGGGCAATACCGTCATGAAAGGCAACGCGCGCAAGGTGCGTCGACTTTACCGCGAGCGCGTGCTCGCCGGCTTTGCCGGCGGCACTGCAGATGCCTTCACCCTGTTTGAGCTGTTCGAGGCCCAACTGGACAAACACCAGGGGCACCTGACACGCGCCGCCGTGGAGCTCGCCAAGGCGTGGCGCACCGAGCGTGCCCTGCGCCGTCTCGAGGCACTGCTGGCCGTGGCGGATAAAGACACCTCGCTGATCATCACCGGCAATGGCGACGTTATCGAGCCCGAGGACAACCTGATAGCGATCGGCTCGGGGGGCCCGTTTGCGCAGGCGGCCGCACGCGCACTGCTGGACAACACCGAGCTGGAAGCGCGCGACATCGTCGAAAAAGGCCTCGGCATCGCCGGTGACATCTGCATCTACACCAACCACAACCGCACCATAGAGCAACTGGATTTTTAGGCCATTACATGTCTGACATGACCCCCCGCGAGATCGTGCACGAACTCGACCGACACATCATCGGCCAGAGCAACGCCAAACGCGCCGTGGCGATCGCGCTACGCAATCGCTGGCGCCGCATGCAGCTGGCCGAGGAGTTGCGCGCAGAGATCACGCCCAAGAATATCCTGATGATCGGCCCGACCGGCGTCGGCAAAACAGAGATTGCGCGGCGCCTGGCGAAGCTGGCCAATGCGCCTTTTGTCAAAGTGGAAGCCACCAAATTCACCGAGGTAGGCTATGTCGGCCGGGATGTCGAGTCGATTATCCGCGATCTCGCCGACGTCGCGGTCAAACTGTACCGCGAACAGGAAATGGCGCGCGTACGTTCGCGTGCAGAGGAGGCCGCGGAAGAGCGGATCCTGGATATCCTGCTACCCACGGCCCGGGACAGCGACGAGTCCGTCAAGGACGGCGGCACGCGTCAGCTACTGCGGAAGAAACTGCGCGAGGGCGATCTCGACGATAAAGAAATCGAGGTTGAAGTCGCCGCGCAGGGTATGGGCATGGAAATAATGGCGCCCCCCGGCATGGAGGAGATGACCAACCAGCTACAAAGCATGTTCTCCAACCTGTCCAGGCAGCAACCCAAAACACGCAAGATGCCGGTAAAGGCCGCGTTTGAAGCATTGTGCGAGGAGGAAGCGGCGAAGATGGTGAACGAGGACGACCTGAAGCAGCGCGCCCTCGATGCAGCGGAGCAGACAGGCATTGTCTTCATCGATGAACTGGACAAGGTCGCCAAACGCAGTGAAACGGGCGGCGGTGACGTATCACGTGAGGGTGTGCAACGGGACCTGCTGCCGCTGATCGAAGGTTCAACGGTGAGTACCCGGCACGGCACCATTAAAACCGACCATATTCTTTTCATCGCCTCGGGTGCTTTTCACCTGGCGAAGCCGTCCGACCTGATTCCCGAGTTGCAGGGCAGGCTGCCCATTCGCGTGGAGCTGGCGGCCCTCACCCCGGAAGACTTCGAGCGCATCCTCACGGAGCCCAACGCCTCGCTCACGGAACAGTACCAGGCGCTGCTGGCAACCGAGGGCCTGGAGCTCAGCTTTTCTGAAGACGGTATCCGGCGTATCGCAGAAACCGCATGGCGGGTGAATGAAAAGACCGAGAACATCGGCGCGCGCCGTCTGCACACGGTCATGGAACGCCTGCTTGAGGAATCATCCTTTGAGGCGGCGGATGCCGGCCTGCAGAAGCAGGGCCTGGTGGTTGACGCCGACTACGTCGACCGGCAACTGGGCGACCTGGCCGCCGACGAAGACCTGTCGCGTTTTATTCTCTAGATGTCCGCACCGGTACCCAGATCGCTAAAGCTGCACCGGCAATCCCGGCAGCTGGAGCTTAGCTACGCAAACGACGAAAGCTACAGCCTGAGCAGCGAGTACCTGCGAGTCTACTCGCCTTCCGCCGAGGTGATGGGCCACGGCCCGGGAGAGGAAGTGCTGCAAACCGGCAAGCTGAATGTCGGCATCGTCGATGTCAAACCCGTGGGCAATTACGCGGTACAGCTGGTGTTCGATGATGGCCACGATACCGGGCTCTACTCCTGGGACTACCTCTACACCCTGTGCCTCGAGCAAGGCCAGCGCTGGGAACGATACCTGGATCGGCTGGCCGCTGCGGACGCAACCCGCGACCCGCAGGCACAGGTACTGAAACTCGGCGATTGATCCGCTTACCCACGGGCAACTACCCTGCCCGGGAGGCCTGAAAGCCGCGCTGCAAACGGCTATACTGCGCCTCCACTCACGCTTACCGGTAGCGGCGCCATGAGCGACAAGCACACAACCCACTTCGGATACCGCGAGGTCGACACGGACGAAAAGGCAGGCCTGGTGGCCGGGGTTTTCGACTCGGTAGCCGCGCGCTACGACCTCATGAACGACCTCATGTCCGGCGGCGTACATCGCCTGTGGAAACGTTTCACGATTGAACTCAGTGCCGTACGCAAGGGGCATGCGGTACTCGACATCGCCGGGGGCACCGGCGACCTTGCAGTCCAGTTTGCCGACCTGGTCGGCCCCGAAGGGCGAGTCGTGCTGGCCGACATCAACGAGTCGATGCTGCGCGTCGGCAGGGATAAACTGATTGATACCGGACGCCTCGGGCCTATCGAGTTCGTGCAGGCGGACGCCCAGCACCTGCCGTTCCCCGACGACAGCTTCGACTGCATCAGCATCGCGTTCGGCCTGCGCAACGTCACCGACAAGGATCTCGCGCTGCGCTCCATGCTGAGGGTGCTGAAACCCGGCGGTCGACTGCTGGTGCTTGAGTTCTCGAAGCCACGCAGCCCCCTGCTGAGCAGGCTGTACGACGCCTACTCGTTCAACGTACTGCCGGGCATCGGCCGTATTGTGGCCAATGATGGCGAGAGCTACCGCTATCTCGCCGAATCCATACGCATGCATCCCGACCAGGACACGCTCAGGGAGATGCTCGAAGACGCGGGCTTCATCCAGTGTGAGTACTACGATCTCACCGGCGGGATCGTCGCCCTGCACCGTGGCATAAAACCCTGACATGCCCGTGACCGTCGACCCCACTTTGCAGACCGCGGCGCTGGCAGCCCTGGAAGCGACCCTGAATCGCGCCCTGACCCTGGCGCCGCGGGCCGGCGCGGAGCTGGCGCCCTTCGACGGGCAGGTGTTCGCCCTGCACTGCCGCGCGCCGCAAATCGACGTTTTCCTGCACCCGCGCGACGGACACATTCGCCTCACCGGCATTCACGAGGGCCCGGTAACCACCAGCATTCACGGCAGTGCCGCGGATTTTTCGGCGCTGGCCAACGCCAGTGACCCTGCGGCAGCATTGATTAACGGCAATATCGAGCTCGAGGGTGACAGCGCGCCACTGATCGATCTGCAGAAGGTGCTCGCCTCGCTGGAGATCGACTGGGAGGCGCCGCTGGTCGCCTCGCTGGGTGACGTCGCGGGGCATCAACTGGCCCAGTCGCTGCGCCAGGCGTTCGCATGGAGCCGGCAAGCCGGCTCCAGCCTGCGTCGACAGCTTGCGGAGTATATTCACGAGGAGGCGCGCCTCAGTCCGCCCGGCCTGGAGGTAGAGGACTTTTTCTCCGAGGTACGTGAACTCGGACAGCGCGTGGATCGGCTGCAATCGCGCAGCCAACGCCTGCGTCGCCAGCTCGACAAGCTGAGGAACTGACGCGTGTCCCGCGCCCTGCGCCTGCTCAGCATCGTACGCGTAACCGGCCGTTACCGGCTGGACGAACTGGTCGATCAGCAGCAACTCGGCGCCCCCGCGAAACTTGCCCTGAAATACCTGCCCCGGAGTTTCGGCCGATCACCCGACCTGCCCCGCGGTGTGCGCCTGCGGCGCGCGCTGGAAGAACTGGGGCCAGTGTTTATCAAGTTCGGACAGCTGTTATCGACCCGGCGCGACCTGCTGCCCGCGGATATCGCCGACGAACTGGCACACCTGCAGGACGCGGTGCCACCGTTCCCGCAGGAACAGTCCGTGGCGCTTATCGAGCGCGCGTTGGGCAAACCGGTGGGCGAACTGTTTGCCAGCTTCGAGCCCCGGCCGATGGCCTCCGCGTCCGTCGCGCAGGTACACAGCGCGACCCTGCACAGCGGCGAACAGGCAGTGGTGAAGGTGCTGCGCCCGGACATCGAGCCGATCATTCGCCAGGACATCGCGCTGCTCTACACGCTGGCGCGGCTGGTGGCGCGCTATGTGCCACAGGGGCGGCGCCTGCGCCCGCTGGAAGTGGTAGCGGACTACGAGCAGGTGATTCTCGATGAACTGGATCTCGGCCGGGAAGCCGCCAATGCCAGCCAGCTAAGGCGCAATTTCAGCGACAGCAAGCTGGTCTATATTCCCGAGGTCTACTGGAACTACAGCACGCGCAGCGTACTGACCATGGAGCGTATCAGCGGTATCCCGGTGACCGACGTCGAGACACTGCGCGCGCTCGGTACCGACCTCAAGCTGCTCGGCGAACGCGGCGTGGAGATCTTCTTCACCCAGGTGTTTCGCGACAATTTTTTCCACGCCGATATGCACCCGGGCAATATCTTTGTCGATGCCTCCGACCCTGAAGACCCGACCTACATTGCGGTCGATTGCGCTATCGTCGGCAGCCTCTCGGAAGACGACCAGTACTACCTGGCGCGCAACCTGCTGGGCGTGTTTCGCCAGGACTACCGCGAGGTTGCGCGCTTGCACGTGGAATGTGGCTGGGTGCCGCCGAACACGCGCGTGCAGGATTTCGAGGCCGCCATGCGCGCAGTCTGCGAACCCGTTTTCGAGCGGCCTATCAGCGAGATATCCTTTGGCCAACTGCTGATCTACCTGTTCCAGACGGCGGGCCGGTTCGACATGGAGGTACAGCCGTCGCTGGTGCTGCTGCAAAAAACCCTGCTGAATATAGAGGGGCTGGGGCGCCAGCTCTATCCCGAGCTCAATCTCTGGGATACCGCCCAGCCGTACCTGGAAAAATGGCTGCAGGAACGGTATTCACCGCAGTCCGTGTTCCGGCGCCTGCAGCGTCAGGCGCCCTCACTGCTGGAGCAGTTACCGAACCTGCCCGAGCGCGTGCTGGAAAACCTGCAGTCGCCGCGCACCACGCCACGGCCAGCGGCCGAAAGCCCTCTTGCCAACAAGGAGCGCCGCCGGCGCGAGCGCGGATCGAGGCGACGCCGTGTTGCCGGTGCGCTGGTGCTGCTGGCGGGCGCCGCGTCGGCCACCCCGGGTCTCTGGCAGCAACTCGCGGCAATACCCCTGCACAGCTGGCTGCTGGTGGCGCTCGGCGCAGCCCTGCTCTGGCCCCGTGATTCCTGAGCCGGGCCGGAGCATATCTCCCGCCAGCCCGCCTGTGTCATAATGCCTGTTCACAGGGAATGACATGATGACGGACCCCCAGAACATCATTCAGGACGTTGCATTCAACGCCGAGGGCCTGGTGCCGGCAATCGCGCAGGATTTCTCGAGCGGCGAAGTACTCATGCTGGCGTGGATGAACCGCGACTCGCTGGCTTCCACGCTGAAAGAGGGGCGCGCGATCTACTGGTCGCGCTCACGGCAAGCGCTGTGGCGCAAAGGCGAATCGTCCGGCAACGTGCAACTACTGCGTGAACTGCGCCTGGACTGCGATGGCGACACAGTGCTGATGAAGGTCGAGCAACAGGGCGGCATTGCTTGCCACACCGGCCGCAGGCGCTGTTTTTACCGCCTCTACCGGGAGGGTGAGTGGCAGGTTACCGACGAGGTAATGAAAACGCCCGAAGCCATGTACGGGAACACGCAATGAGCGAAATACTGCAACAATTGTCTGCCACGCTGCGCGCCAGGCGAACCGCGGCACCGGAGGAGTCCTACGTTGCCAGCCTGCACCATCGCGGTCTAAACAGGATTCTGGAGAAGATCGGCGAAGAGGCCACCGAGGTTGTACTCGCCGCCAAGGACGCCGAGCAGGGCGGCGATCGGCAGGCGCTGGTCGGTGAAGTTGCCGATCTCTGGTTTCACAGTATGGTGATGCTGTCGCACCTCGATATGGACACGGCAGATGTACTTGAGTGCCTGGCCGATCGCTTCGGCGTCTCCGGGCACACCGAAAAAGCATTGCGTCGTCCTGTCAAGGACTGAGGCAGCTACACTCAGCACACGCTGAAAGGAGTAAGGACATGGGAATCGGCGGCATCAGTATCTGGCAGCTTCTGATCATTCTCGCGATCGTCATCATGCTGTTCGGCACCAAGCGCCTGCGCACGCTTGGCAGCGATCTCGGCAGCGCCGTGAAGGGCTTTCGTAAAAGCATGTCGGACGACAACAACTCGCAAGCAGAGGACGACCCGGAAAAGCAGGACGCGAACAATGCCGATGAGGCCCGGGAAAAGTAGCGCCTGAATGTTCGATATCGGGTTTACCGAACTCGTCATCATCGGGGTCGTTGCCCTGCTGGTGATCGGACCGGAGCGCCTGCCGGGCGCTATCCGCACGGCTACCTTTTACCTCAACCGCCTGCGCCGCGGCTTCAACGAAATCAAGCAGGAGGTACAGCAAGAGCTGCGCAATGATGCGGTAATGAGGGATTTGCGCGAGACCGGCGAGCACCTCAAGCGGGAGACGCAGGATCTCAAAAACAGTATCGGTTCAGGGTCCGCAAAAGACACCAGCCCCGATGCGGTGCCGACCTCAGCATCCACACCCGCCACCCGCGATGCAGGCTCACCAGAACAGCCGGCCGGGACCCCGCAACAGCCAGGGCAGCAGCCCGCGGCAGACAAGAAACAACCATGAGCGAACAGGACTACAGCGACCAGCCGATGCCGCTGGTGGCGCACCTGACAGAATTGCGCGACAAACTGCTGCGCGCTGTACTGGCGGTGCTGATCGTATTCCTCATGCTGTTTCCCTTCGCCAACGAAATCTACGCCGCGGTGTCGGAGCCATTGCGCGCCATCCTGCCCGAAGGCGCCAGCATGATCGCCACCGAGGTCGCCTCGCCTTTTTTCACCCCCTTCAAGCTCACGCTGGTTGCCGCCGTATTTCTGGTCATGCCCTACGTGCTCTACCTGGTGTGGAGCTTTATCGCGCCCGGCATGTACCGCAACGAAAAACGCCTGGCAATTCCCCTGCTGGTGTCCAGTGTGCTGCTGTTCTACGCCGGTGCCGCGTTCGCCTATTTCGTCGTTTTCCCGCTGATATTCGCCTTCTTCACCAGTGTCGGGCCGGAAGACATTACCATCATGACCGACATCAACAGCTATCTGGACTTTGTCCTGAAACTGTTCTTTGCCTTTGGCATCGCCTTCGAGATTCCCATCGCCGCGCTGCTGTTGATCTGGGCGGGCATCACGACCCCTGAGGCGCTGGCCAAAAAACGCCCCTACATTATTGTCGGTTGCTTCGTGTTCGGGATGCTCCTGACACCGCCGGACTTCATCTCACAATCACTCCTGGCCATACCGATGTGGCTACTGTTCGAACTGGGGGTGTACTTCGGCAGGCTCACCCAGCGCCACGTGCGGCGCCCGGGCTAGCGTTTGGCAAGCATCCCGCCGTCTGCCACCAGCGTGATACCGGTAGTGAAGCTCTCGCTCGCCAGATAAAATACCGGGTTGAGAATCTCGTGTGTTTCGGCGACCCGCGGAATCAATGCCGCATCGACCATGCCTTGCGCGTAACCGGGAATGGACGCAATCGCACCGTCGGTGAGATCCGAGTGAAAGCTCCCGGGCGCCAGGGCATTCACACGAATGCCGAGCCCGGCCCACTCCTGCGCCATCACCTCCGTCAGGGCTTTCAACCCCGCCTTGGTGGCAGCGTATATGCCGGAGTAGGCCGGCGTGCACAGCGCCGCAACCGAGAGGACATTGATCACACAACCGCCGCCGTGCTCACCCATGCGCGGGGCGAGCCGGGACGCCAGGTACCAGGGGCCCTTGAGATTGACATCCACCATTTTGTCGAAGGCCGCGGGGTCGACTTCACTCAGCGGCCCGAACGCCACGTTAATGCCGGCATTGTTCACCAGGATATCCACGCGCCCGAAAGCGGCGTAGGCGGCCTCGATCAGTGCATCCAGGTCGGCGATGCTGCCGGTATGGGCGGCCTGCGCGATCGCCCGCCCACCCGCGCTTTCAATCTCGGCCACCACCGCTTCGCAGGCGGGCAGCTTGCGGCTGCTGACCACAACCCGTGCACCCTCCGCGGCAAAGCCCACGGACATCGCTTTGCCCAGCCCGCGGCTACCGCCGGTTACAATAACCACTTTATCTGTAAATCTGTCTGCCATCGCGCCCTGTCTCCCCGCAGTCCCGCCCGATATCAATCAATTCGCCAAGGCCGTAAACTAACACGATGCCAATCGCACGCCAGCGCCATCCGGCATGAATGCCCAGGTGGTCAACTCTGTTAGCCCAACCCGCAGCCGAATGCACCCGGTCGCGTCACCGCGCGCCCTGACCGCATGAGCGGTCGCCGCAGCAAACGGGGCCTCGCTTCACTGCGCCCTGTGTTTGGCTTCCTCATGCACTACAAACTGCGCCTGGCGGGTGCCAGTTGCGCACTGCTGTTCACGGCCGCCGCGACACTGTCGCTCGGGCGCGGTTTGCAGGTGCTGATTGACCAGGGCTTCGGCGGCGGCACACAGGCCGACCTGCGGGCGGCCATCGGCCTGCTGATGATCATTGCGGCCGCTATGGCGGTCGGCACCTTCGTGCGCTTCTACCTGGTGTCCTGGCTGGGTGAGCGCGTGAGCGCCGATATCCGCAAAGCGGTGTTCGACAATATCGTGCGCCTCGACCCGGGTTACTTTGAAACCAACCGCAGCCTGGAAATCATGTCGCGCCTGACCGCCGACACCACGCTGTTACAGACCATTATTGGCTCTTCATTCAGCATGGCGCTGCGCAGCAGCCTGACCACCAGCGGCGCACTGATCCTCATGTTCATCACCAATCTCAAGCTGAGCCTGATCATCGCCATGGGGGTGCCGCTGATTCTCTTGCCGATACTCATCTTCGGCAGACGCGTGCGCAAACTCTCCAGCCAGAGCCAGGACAGTATCGCCAGTGTGGGCAGCTACGCCGGGGAAGTGATCCAGCATATTCGTGTTGTCCAGAGCTATACCCGCGAGCAGTTCGAGACGGAGGCCTTTGCGCGCGAGGTAGAGGCCGCCTTTGGCATCGCGCGAAGGCGCATCCGGCAGCGTTCATTCCTCATCTGTGGCGCCATTCTCCTGCTGTTTGCCGGCATGTCGGGGATGCTCTGGGAGGGAGGCCAGGATGTCATCAGCGGGCAGATGTCGGGCGGCGAACTGGGCGCCTTTGTGTTCTACGCCATCATGGTGGGTTCGGGGTTCGCCACGCTGTCGGAAGTCTGGGGGGACCTGTTGCGCGCTGCGGGCGCGGCGGACCGGCTGGTGGAGTTGATCGACACCCGGAGCCCGATCACCGACCCGGCCGACGGCGCAGCGCCCGCGGTCAAGAGCCGGCCCGATATCCACATGGAGCGCGTCACTTTCGCCTACCCCACGCGGCTCGGCCAGCCCGCCCTGCAGGATTTTTCACTGCACATCGCGGCGGGAAAAAGCCTGGCGCTGGTTGGTCCTTCCGGTGCCGGCAAATCGACCGTATTTGAACTGCTGTTGCGCTTTTACGACCCGCAGCAGGGTCGCATATTGCTCGACGGCCGCGATATCCGCACGCTGGGCCTGCAGCAGTTGCGGGAGCACATAGCACTGGTACCGCAGCAGCCGGTGCTGTTCACCGGGGACGTGCGCTACAACATCGCCTACGGCAAGCTGGACGCCAGCGATGCAGAGATTGAGGCAGCCGCGCGCTCAGCCCATGCGCACGCATTTATCAGCGCCCTGCCAGAGGGCTATCGCAGTCATCTTGGAGAACAGGGCGTTCGCCTGTCTGGCGGCCAGCGCCAGCGTATCGCGCTCGCCCGCGCCATTCTCAACGACCCGAAACTGCTGCTATTGGACGAGGCAACCAGCGCGCTCGATACCGAGAGCGAATACCAGGTACAACTTGCGCTGCGGGAACTCATGCGCGGGCGTACCACGGTAATCATCGCCCACCGGTTGTCGACCATTCTGCATGCCGACACCATCGCCGTGCTCGATCACGGTGGACTCGTCGCCACCGGTACGCACGACACCCTGCTGGCAAGCTGCCCGCTCTACGCGCGACTGGCAAAGCTGCAGTTTCGCGAACCGGGGGTCAGCGACGCTGCTCGTTTCGATCCAGCAGTCGCACCCGATCCAGTCGATCACGGTTGACCTGACCAAGGTCGTCCAGCGTATTGCGCGAAATTTTCAGCACATCGCCAAGCAGGCGGAAGCTTACCCGGGTGTTGTTGGCGGCTATGCGCCAGGGCGCTCGCAGGGGCGCCTCGAGTAGCAGGTCGCCGGAATCATGCAGCGCCTCGCGCAGGTGCTCTCCCGTGGTATCCAGCGCGGATTCATAGGCGATGGCGAGAACATCGAGCGACTCCATGAACGCCTCGATACCGATCCACTCCACCATGGTGCCGCGCTCAACCGAGCGCCTGACTCCGCGTTTCAGCTTGCGTGCCAGGTTGCGGAACTCGCGCGTCACCCTGGGGCCGAAAACCGGGCTGGACACCGCCTCGAGCTGGTCATCGGCGGCCAGCTCACGCCAGTCCCTCAATGTGAGGCCGGTTTCAATCTGCGGAAAAACCAGCTTCTCCTCCAGATTCATGTGGCCATAACAATGCTCGACGTACTCCCGGCCGCTTTTGACAATCGCTTTGCCGTCCAGGCCGCCGGCGCGCCAGCGTTTGATATCCGTGAGCAATTTGCGTCCACGCCTGGCGGACTCGTCGTGATCGCGCTGCAACGTGTCTACATCGTCCCTGGCGCCGGCATGCCGCTCAGCCAGGCGAGCGTAGATCATGTCCTCGCGCGGGTGGTGGAAACGATCCGGCCAGCAAACCATGTAGTCCATGATTTCGTACACCACGTGGGTGTCCACCAGTTCACCGGCTTCGATGGCACACAGCTGCTCCTCAAAGAGCTGCATCACCGTTGCCATGTGACGATGTTCCGCGCGCAGCGCTTTCATCAAGGGCTGTTCCGCGCCGTCACGCAATGCCGTGGTTTTCTGCACCCCGGCACCCGCCCTGCTGCCGGTGCTGCGCCGCCGGGCTGCTGACTTGTTGTTGACGGCCATACTCTACCTCCTCAGCGCAGCCTCCAGGAGCAACGCTCTTACAAATAGTATACGCCGATGCAAAGCGCAACTCACGATGCCCCCGATGTCGCGGGAGACAATACGGCGGGGCCATAACCCGCGATAAATTCAGGCGGCAGGCGCCGGGGCCGGCCGCTGCTGAGCGCCACACAGGCGAATTGCATGACAGCGCGCAACAGGGTGACCCCGTCGCCCACACGAATCGCCTGGAAGCGTCGGCTCATCGTCAGGCGCTTGTCCCAGCTGACTATCCAGGTACCCAATACGATCTCATCGCCCGTATGGGAGGCCCGCAGATACGTATACTCGCTGTGGGTGATGACCATGGCGCGATCCAGCGCCCGGTAGCGATCCAGGTCCAGCCCCAGCGCAACCGAGTGCGACCAGGCCGCCTGTTGGCACCAGTTCACGTAGACCGCGTTGTTGGTGTGGTTGAGGCCGTCCATATCCTCCGCGCGCACCCGTGTCTCCAGCGTATGCGGTTGCGGGTAGTCCCACAGGCTCGACAGATCAGTCATGCCCGGCCCGCCAGGGGCACCTTCGTCCCGGCTTCGACCGGCTTGAGCGCGAAGTTCAGGTAGCCGTAGGCGATCGCGATTACCGGACACAACATGTTGAAGAAAGCATAGGGCGCGTAACTGAATGTTGCCACTCCCAGGGTGGCAGCCATGTAGGCGCCGCAGGTGTTCCAGGGAATCAGGGCGGACGTGAGCGTCGCCGAGTCTTCCAGCGTGCGCGAGAGATTCAGCCGCGACAGGCCGCGTCGCTCGTATTCGTCGCGGTACATCCGCCCGGGCAGCGCCACGGCAATAAACTGGTCCCCCGCCATCACGTTGGTGCCGATACAGGTGAATACCGTGGCGCCAATCAGGGAGCCGGCGCTGTCCACGCCGCGCAGCATCAGCTTGAGCAGATACGCCAGGATGCCGGTGCGCTCCAGCACACCACCAAAACCCAGCGCACAGAGTATCAACCATACCGTGTTGAGCATGCTGCTCATCCCGCCTTTGCTGAGCAGCGCATCCAGGAACGCGTTGCCGCTGTTGGAGCTGTAACCATCGAACAGGCTTGTCCAGACCCCCTGCAGGAGGGCCAGGCTGCGCCCCAACTCACCGGAGCCTCCCGCCAGCGCCAGGACCCTGTCGGGCTGGAACACGAGGGCGAAGACAGCGCCCACCAGGGCGCTCAGAATAATCGCGGGGTAGGCGGGGAAGCGCTTGTACACCAGAAAAAGCATCAGCAGCAGCGGCAACAGCAAGTGCGGGCCGATATTGAACTGTGCGCTGAGCGCGCGCTGCAGTTCGCTGATCTCGCCCGGGGTTGCGGCGTCGGCGCTGCCGATGAACAGGAAGATCCCCAGCGCAATCAGAATACTGGGCACCGTGGTCCAGAGCATAAAGCGAATGTGGTCGAACAGATCGACGCCGGTGGCGGCTGCCGCCAGGTTGGTGGTGTCGGACAGCGGTGAGAGTTTGTCGCCGAAGTAGGCACCCGAGATAATCGCTCCCGCGGTGACCGCGGGCGACAGCTCAAAACTGCCGGCGATGCCCATCAACCCGATGCCCAGCGTACCGGCAACCGTCCAGGAACTGCCTATGCTGATCGCGACAATCGCGCAGATCGCCGTGCAGGCGGCATAGAACACCGCCGGGTTAAGTATCTGCAGCCCGTAATAGATCATCGCCGGTACGGTCCCAGCCAAAATCCAGGTACCGATCAGCATACCCACCGCCAGCAATATCAGTATCGGGGCGAGACCGACGCCGATACCGTCGATAATGCCGTTTTGTACCTCGCTCCAGGGTATTCCAATGCGCCGCCCCACCAGCGCAGCCACGCAGGAGGCAAGCACCAGCGCAATCTGGTTGGCGCCAAACGAGGAGTCGGCCCCGAACAGGAAAACAGAGAAGGCGAGCAGCACGACCAGAAAAACAACGGGCGTGAAAGCGAGTAACGGGCTCAGCTCAGCCGATGGTCGGGAGGAAGTCAAAACTCGCTGGCTCGTCGATGATGTGTCCGCCGAAATATGTGAGCCGCCCGGGAAGCCCCCGGAAAAACCGGGCGCAGCTCTGCCAGAGCGGTTAGCCTTGAGCCGCAGAATGCCCTAAATACCGGCGCCGGTACAGCGCACGCGTCGGAAAAGCGTACAGGTCGAGGCAGCAGGGCTTAACGGCTCTGCGTGCTGCCATGGCATGATACACAGTATGACAAGTGACGCCCGCGTGAACCTGGCTCCCCACTACTACCATGCCAACTTTGAGCGCCTGCTGGCGGTGGTGGAGGCACGCTACAGCGACCTGCTGAACGCCGGGGAGCAGCAGATACTGGCCCGTATCCGGGCCCTCCCGTTCGATGCGCGCTGTCTGTATATCCGCCTGGTTTCGCGCAGCGGGCCATGGTTTCGTGAGAGCAAACTCGATTACCGCGAAATCCCGGCTATCGGCAACGCGCTGGATACCCTGCTGGCTGAAGGGCTGGCGCGCGAGACAGAACAACTGGGCGTTGCGGAGGCCGCGGGGATTTTCACCCGCGCGGAATTGCAAGCGGCCTGCGCCGCGCGGTTGCCCACTGGCAGGTTTCCCCGCAAGGCAGACCTCCTTGAGGCAATAGAACAGCAGCTGACAGACGCCGGGGAATTGCGCGCAGCGCTGGCCGTTGTGGATACGCAACGAATATTCACCCCCGTGCATGGCGACCTCGTCGAACGCCTGCTGGTGCTGTTCTTCGGCAATCGGCGCCAGACGCTGACGGAGTTCGTGCTGGATGAACTGGGCGTGACCCGTTACTGGCCCTACCGGCTGGATAACGCGCAGCGCCTGTTCCCGGACCGGCGCGCGCTGGACGAGTACCTCGCCTGCGCTGAGCTGGCCGATCAGCACCGGGACGCCAGGGCGCCCAGGCAGCCAGAGACGCTCACAGCAATTGCCACCGGGGTGCTGGCAAACGAGCCTCGCAGCGAGGCCGGGCGCGCACGCTGGCAGCGCCTGTGCAACAGCCTTGGTCGCGACCTTGAACGCGTGGGCGAGCTGGCGCTGGCGGCAGACCTCTACCAGCACAGCAACCTGCACCCGGCTCGCGAACGGCGCGCGCGCATCCTGGAGCGCCTGGGCGATTGGCCGGCGGCCGAGACGCTCTGCCAGCGCATGCTTGCCGACCCCTGGTGCGAGGCAGAACAGGCCGCGGCGGGATGCATCCTGGCGCGGGTAGCGCGCAAACTGGGCCGGGCAGTGCGCAAACGCAAGCGCGATCACTTCACGTGGCTTGAGCTGACACTGCCGGCAGTGGGGCAATCGGTCGAGCGCCGGGTGGCGGAGCAGCTGGCCGCTGAGTGGCAGAGCGTTCACTACGTGGAAAACAGCCTGCTGAACGCCCTCTTCGGGCTGGCGTTCTGGGAAGTGATATTCGCACCGCTGGACGGCGTATTCCATAATCCGTACCAGGCGGGCCCCAGCGATATGTATGCAACCACCTTCAGCCAACGACGCGCATCGCTGATTGCTGCGCGTATGCAAGAACTACGCGAAGGCGATTTGCAGGCGCTGTTGGTCGATGCGTACCAGCGCTACCAGCTCTTCCAGTGTCGCTGGGTGGATTGGCGCCGTATCAACTGTGAGCTGGTGGCAACGGCAGCCTGGTGCATACCGCGGGCCCACCTGCTGGCCATTTTCGAGCGCCTGCTGTTCGACCCGCGCGAAAACCGCTGCGGCTTCCCGGACCTGATCGCTTTTGGCAACACGCCGGGGGAGTACCGTCTGATAGAAGTCAAAGGCCCCGGCGACGCACTACAGGACAGCCAGAAGCGCTGGCTGCGTTACTTTGCCGAACAGGGCATCCCCGCAGCGGTCGCCCGGGTAAGCTGGCAGGATGCTTGAGTTATCTGTCGCGGTCACGCAGCTGGCGCGGTTCTGCCACCGGCGCGGCGACATTGATCACCGTTTCACGCCCTCGCCCAGCGCAGCGGAGGGCATCGCCGGCCATCAACGTCTCTACCGCAAGCGCCCCGCCAGCTACCGGCGTGAATACCCGGTGGCTTTTGTCCAGGAATCCACAGACCTGCGCCTGACCGTGCGCGGACGCGCGGACGGCTATGACCCCGAGGCAGGCGTGGTCGAAGAGATTAAAACCTGCCGCGTACCGCCTTCCAGCATCCCCCCCGACGTCATGGCGCTCCACCTCGCCCAGGCAAAGCTGTACGCGGCGATCATCGCCGCGGACGCAAAGCTGTCATCTCTCACGGTGCGCGTCACCTGGCTGAATATCGACAGCGACGAAGAATACAGCCAGGACGCCGGGTTGAGCGCCGCGGAGCTGCGTGAATTCCTGCGCGACACGCTGGCTGACTTCAGCGGCTGGGTGAGAGCCCTGGCAGAGTTGCGCCGGGCGCGCGATGCCAGCCTCGCCACGCTGGAATTCCCCTACGACGGGTTTCGCAGCGGCCAGCGGGAGCTCGCGGAACTCACCTACAAATGTATCGACCAGGGAGGCCAACTGCTGCTGGAGGCACCCACCGGTATCGGCAAGACGGCAGCCGTGCTGTTCCCGGCACTCAAGGCGTTGGCTCGCGGCAAGCATGAACGGGTGGCATTCGCCACCGCCAAAACCATCGGCAGGCGCGCCGCCGAGGAGACGCTGGCACACTTTCGCGAGGCGGGCTACACCGGCAGCGCCCTGAGCCTCACAGCCAAAGACAGTATCTGCCTGTCGCCAGGCTCTGCCTGCCACGGCGATGACTGCCCTTACGCCCGCGGCTACTACGACAAACTACCCGCCGCACGTGAAGCGGCGCTCGCCGCTCCCGCGCTGGACCGCGAGGCACTGGAGTCACTCGCCAGGCAGTTTGGGGTTTGCCCCTATGAACTGGCGCAGGACATGCTGCCCTGGACCGATGTGGTCATCGCCGACCTGCACTACCTGTACAGCCTGCATGCCTCGCTGCCTGGTGGCGACGAGAGCGAAGGCCAACGCACCAGCGTGCTACTCGACGAAGCGCACAACCTGCCCGCGCGAGCGCGCAGCATGTACAGCGCGCGCATAAAAAAGACCCTGGTGATGCAAGCCAAACGGGCAGCCAGCGGTGAGCTCAAGCGCCTGTTGGAGCGCATCAACCGCTGCCTTCTGGCCCTGCAGCGGCTGCCCTGGCAGGAGGCCCGGTGGCACAGCGAGGCGCAACTTCCCGAGCCGCTGCTGGCTGGCCTGCGCGACTTCACCGCCCACATCGCGAGCGAGCAGGCGCAGGAGCCCGCGCTACTGGAACGTAGCGCGCCACTCAAGGAGCTGTTCTTCGACGCGCTGCAGTGCCTGCGGGTGGCAGAGCTGTGGGGTGAGGATTTTCGCCTGCAACTGAGTTGCGACGACAGCCCACAGAGCCTTGTCGCCACGCTGAACT
>CAZFJQ010000022.1:0-53545 GCA_964519755.1 uncultured Halioglobus sp. | reverse complement strand
AATAATTTATGGCAAGAGCCTGATGCAGCGGGTGGGTGCCCGATCCTACGCGATCTATCTGGTCCATTGGCCTACAGTCGTGTTGTACAAATACGCTACTGATACAGAGCTGGATGCTGCAGAGACAGCCGGCCTTTTCATAGCAACGATTGCCCTTGCGATATTGCTGCATGAGCTTGTAGAAAGACCCTTCCGCAAACTGGGCGAGGATACAAGCTATGCGCAAAGGATGGCCCTGCCAGCCTCCATTCTCCTGGTAGCAATCACCACCTCTGTTGCAGTCGTAGTAATAAAAATGGACGGTTTACTTTTTCGCGAGCAACCGCATGTTTTGGCCATCATCAAGGATATACCGAACCAAAGGGAACTGCGCGATCTCCACGTTCGCAGGGGGGAGTGCGATCTCACGGAAAAGGATACTTTCGCCGACTACAGGGTCGCCAACTGCGCGACACTGGACTCGAGTCGACCCAATGTACTCGTTCTTGGCGACAGCACAGTAGCAGGCACCTACCTCATGCTTGTGGAGACCTACCCGGACATTCACTTTCTGCAGGCAACTGCCGCCTGGTGCACTCCCTTTCTCGACATCAAACTGCTATGGGCCAGGTATCCCGCTTGTGTGGAGCTGAACGAGTACCGCTTCTCAGAGCTGGCGAAACTGGATGTCGATTTAGTGATTCTGGGTTCACTTTTGGGAAACCAGCAGACAATGAAACTCAGAAAAGCTGTCGATTATCTTAGAGATCTCGGAAGGGAAGTAATAATCCTCGGTCCACGGGTCAATTTTAAAGGCAGCCCGGAGATTTTCATACGGAACGAGGCCAGTTTTGACGGGGTCACGCTAAAGATTTTTGACGGGGCTGACAGAAATGTTTCCATTCTGGATGGCATGAGGCGGGACCTTCCCGATGTGACCATAATCGATATGGCATCCATTCAATGCGACGAAAGTTGCGCTATGGTTGCGGAAGGTCGATTGCTCTACCAGGATGGTGTTCATCTCACCCGCGATGGTGCCAGATATCTGGGTGTGCGTTTCAGGGAGGCTTTTGACCTCCCGGGCTACATCAAAAAATCCCGTGTAGAAGAACCATGAATATTCGCAATATCAGTGCAACGACTTATCCAGGCGGTGCTCATGAAACACGAACTCGAACACCTCGCGATAACTGCGGGCAAAGTGCACGGTGATACCCTCGCGCAGATACTCGGGCAACTCGTCGAAATCGCGCCGGTTGGCCTGCGGGAGAATCAGTTCCATGATCTTGCTGCGCCGCGCCGCAATGACTTTCTCGCGTATTCCCCCCACCGGCAGCACCTGCCCGGTGAGCGTGAGCTCGCCGGTCATTGCCAGCGGCCGCTTGATACGCTCCTTGCGTGCCAGCGACACCAGCGCCGTGGCGATGGTGATACCGGCACTCGGGCCGTCCTTGCGCGTGGCACCCTCGGGGACATGCAGGTGCACCATGCTCATGTCAAAGAAATCCGAGTCGCAGCCATAATCCTTGAGGTGGGAGACCACGTAGCTGTAGGCAATTTCGGCAGATTCCTTCATCACATCGCCCAATTGCCCGGTGAGCTTGAATCCCCGGTTCAGGGTGTGAATCTGCGACGATTCCACCGGCAGCGTGGCGCCGCCCATGGGCGTCCAGGCCAGGCCTGTTACCACGCCTAAACCACGCAGCGGTTTCTCCGCCTGGAACGGCGGTTTACCGAGCAGATCCTCGATGTCTTTTTTCCCTACACGCAGGCGGTTGTCGTCCTCTTCCAGCATACGCACGATCGACTTGCGCATAATGCGCGCCAGTTGCTTCTCCAGGCTGCGCACGCCCGCCTCCCGACAGTAAGAATCGATCACGTACTTGAGGCCGGCGTCGTTGATCTTGAGCTGATCATGGCTCAGGCCATGCCGTTTGAGCTGCTTGGACCACAGGTGCTTGCGCGCGATGGACAGCTTCTCCTCCGCCACGTAACCGGCAAGATGCAGCACCTCCATGCGATCAAGCAATGGCCCCGGGATGGTGTCCAACTGGTTCGCAGTGCAGATGAACAGCACCTTGGACAAATCCACGCGCAAATCCAGGTAGTGATCGAGAAAGTCCGCATTCTGCTCCGGGTCCAGCACCTCCAGCAGAGCCGATGCCGGGTCACCCTGGAAAGACGCGCCAATCTTGTCGATCTCGTCCAGCATGATCACCGGGTTCGCTACCTGCACTTCCTTCAACGCCTGTACGAACTTCCCCGGCATAGCGCCTATGTAGGTGCGGCGGTGGCCTTTTATCTCCGCCTCGTCGCGCATGCCACCCAGGCTGAAACGGTAGAATTCGCGACCGAGCGCATCCGCCACCGAACGGCCGATGCTGGTTTTGCCCACGCCGGGCGGGCCCACCAATAATAGAATGGACCCCGAAATTTCACCCTTGAAGGAACCTACGGCGAGAAATTCCAGGATGCGTTTTTTCACATCCTCCAGGCCCTCGTGCTGGTCGTTGAGCACGCTCCGGGCATGCTTGAGGTCGAGGTTGTCATCGGAGAGCACGCCCCAGGGCACAGCGGTCGCCCAATCCAGGTAGTTACGCGTTACGCCGTATTCCGGCGAACCGGTTTCCAGCACCGAAAGCTTGTGCAGTTCATCGTCGATACGCCGCGCAACCGCCTCCGGCATCTCGAGCTCGGCAATGCGCTCCTGGAACATTTCGACATCCGAGGTGCGATCGTCTTTTGAAATTCCCAGTTCTTTCTGGATGATCTTTAGCTGTTCACGCAAAAAGAACTCGCGCTGCTGATCGGAGACCTTCTCATTTACCTGGCTGGTGATCTTGCCCTGTAGTTCGGCTACTTCGCGTTCCTTGCGCAGCAGTGTGAGGACTTTTTCAATACGCGAACGCAGCGGCAGGGTATCCATGATTTCCTGCAACTGCTCCCCCGATGCGGTAGTCAGCGCGGCGGAAAAATCCGCCAGCAGGCTGGGCTGGTTCGGGCTGAAGTTCGCCATGTACTGCTTCAGCTCCTCGCTGTAGAGCGGATTGAGCGGGAGCAGCTCCTTGATTTCCTTGATCAGTGCCATGGCGTAGGCCTTGATCTCATCGGACTCGCGATCGCCGACGCTGCGCGGGTACTCCACCTGCACCCGCCAGGGGGCGCTATCGCTCAACCAGCGCACGATACGAAAACGCTTGATGCCCTGCGCGAGAAACTGGCCGCGCTGTTCAGCTGGCGAGGGAGGGCGATGCAAACGCACAACGCAGCCGATTTCCGGGAACTTGCGAGGGTCTACCTCGCCGTTTTCATTGCGTTCCACGTAGGAGAGACCGATCAGGCCATTACCGGATTTGCCGACGGCCTCCAGCGTGCTGTCCCATTCCTGCGGATTGATGGCCACTGGTTGCACCTGGCCCGGAAAAAACGGCCGCCTTGGAATCGGTATCAGGTACAGCGTTTCCGGCAGGACATCGTCGGCGACCGCCGGGGCATGGGAATCCGTTTCCTCGCCGAATACCGCCTGCGACTCCTCCGGGTCTGCCGTCTGATCCTGTTCCACCATAATTACCCGATCCCGCTGTCGAAGGCCATACTGCTACTATGCGGCCGCAAGTACAGATTTCAAGCGCGGCAATCGTACGCCTGTGACGGTATACTTATACCTTTACGGCGCCAACGCGCCAGCAGATTGAGGAAAGACCCTTGCATATCGATGAGTTCACCGACACCGATCTGGCATCCGCCCTGGATTCTCTTGAGCAGGCCTACGCGGCGCTGCAGCAGCGCGCCCTGTCACTGGATTTAACGCGGGGCAAGCCCGGCACCGGGCAGCTTGAGCTTTCCTCCGCCCTGGATGGGATTCTCGCCGGCGATTACCGCGCCGCGGATGGCACCGATGTGCGCAACTACGGGGGCCTCGAGGGCCTGCCCGAAGCGCGGGCGCTGTTCGGCGAGGTACTGGGAGTTCCGGCAGAAGAAATTCTCATCGGCGGCAATGCCAGCCTGACGTTGATGTACAACGTGGTCGACTATGCGCTCACGGTCGGCCTCAAGGGTCCGGAATCGGCGTGGGGCAACTCGGATCCCGTCAAGTTTATCTGCCCTGCTCCCGGGTATGATCGCCACTTCGCCATCTGCGAACACCTGGGAATTGAAATGCTCAGCGTGCCCATGCTCGACACCGGGCCCGATATGGACCATGTGGAGTCACTGCTGGCGGGCGACGACAGCATTCGCGGCATCTGGTGCGTGCCGCGCTTCTCCAACCCCACCGGCTGTGTATACAGCGACGCGACTGTCGAGCGCATTGCCGCCCTCCCGCGGATTGCCGGCGAGCATTTCCTTATTATGTGGGACAACGCCTATGCCGTGCATACACTGGACGATGATGCACCCGCGCTGGCCTCCCTGCGCGCAGCCTGCGAGCGCCAGGCCACGCTGGACAACGCGTTCCAGTTCGGTTCCACGTCGAAGATCACGTTTGCCGGGGCCGGCGTCAGCTTCATGGCCTCCAGCCCAACCAACCTGCGCGCCTACAAGCAGCACCTGGGTATTCAGACCATCGGGCCGGACAAGGTCAACCAGCTACGCCACGTGCGCTTCCTGCGCGATGCTGACACCCTCGCGGAACACATGCGCGCGCACCGGGCGCTGATCAAGCCGCGTTTTGAACAGGTGCTCAAAACGCTGGAGGCGGAACTCGCCGGCACCGGCATGGGCCGCTGGCTGGCCCCACGGGGCGGTTACTTCATTTCCTTTGATACGCTTCCCGGCCTGGCCACGGAAGTGGTGGGGCTGGCGGCGGACATAGGGGTCAAACTGACCCCGGCGGGGGCAACCTTCCCCTATGGCAAAGATCCCGAGGACACCAATATCCGTCTCGCCCCCACGTTTCCCTCGCTGGAAGACGTCACGGCCGCGGCAGAGGCTTTCACGGTGTGTGTCAAGCTCGCAACGGTACGCCAGCGTCTGAAGAAACAGGCCTAGGCAGCGCGCTCAGCTCCGGGAGCTAGTCGACCCAGTCCTCGCCCCACAGGCTGCGGATGTAATTCACCAGGTCCCACACCGCCTCTTCGCTGCCCAGCTCCGTCCGAAAACCCGGCATGCCGGCACCGGTGCCGTTAGCGATAGTGTAGAAAAGGTCGGCCTCTGTGGTGCCGAGCAGGTAACTGCCGGGATCGGTGAGGTCCGTGGCCCCCGGCATACGGGCAAGGCTTCCCTCCCCTTCCAGGTCTTCGCCGAACGCGGCGTCGACCGCATCGTCCCCGGCGAGGTCGCCGGGATCGGGATCCTCTTCGATCAGGTTCCAGTTGTCGGTCGGGGCTTCCTCGCCGTAGACATTATCAATGGCAGATACCATGTCCGTCAGCATCTCCCGCCTGACCTCGGGATCAGCAGCATTATCTTCCGGCGGCGGGCCCGCCCATTCGGGCCAGTCGTCAACCGGCTCCGGGGCCGGTAGTGTGTCTGCGGGTATGGCCGGTTCCCGCGTTGCGAACAGCGGATCGGGTTCGTCTATCGGGTCTTCACCGTAGAATGATGAATATTGTTCGGAGGGGTCCCAGCCGTGGCACCCGGTGCAGTATCGCTCGAAATATTCCGCGCCGTTCAACAGCGATATCTCGTCGCCTGGAACTGCACTGGCCTGCGCCGTGGCGGAAATCAGCAGCCAGCACCCCGCGAGCACGCAATCCCGGGCGAGGACTGTTACCGGTCCCATGAAGGGCTTATTCTTCCTTACCTTGCTGTCCAGGGGGAAAACCCGGAAAGGGAAAGCTGGTAACGTTGCCCTCCGCCGGAGCAGATTCAGACACCTTGCCACTGCCTTCCTTATCCACCTCGTCGATACGGATAATCGCCTGCATGGGTATATAGCTGCGACGCACACCGCTGAACTCATTCTTCAACTTCTCTTCGCCGGGATCTACCAGGATCTGCGAGCGCTCTCCGAAGACAAATTCCTCGACTTCAATAAAGCCCCACATGTCGCTCTGGTAAATCTGCCGGGCAAAAACCTCGAACACCTGGCTGCCGTTCTGGAAAATTACCTTGTATACCGATTGGTTAGACATCATTCCCTCGCGTTTCGCCCCACGCCGCGGCGGGCCGCGCCAACGCCCGATTGCGGGGGCGGGCAATCTTATCACCGCACTCACAGAATACCAGCCAATGCCGCTGCCCTACTAGGTTTGAGTCGGTGTTGTCGGTATAATCGCCGCCCTTTCCAGCAACTGGCGGCGGAGCCGGGCGAGTGCAGCAGTGAGCAAAAAACTCTACATCAAGACCCACGGTTGTCAGATGAACGAGTACGACTCGGCGCGCATGCATGACCTGCTGTCCGCCAGCCATGGGATGGTCGCTGCCGAGACTGCCGAAGACGCCGACGTGCTCCTTCTAAACACCTGTTCTATCAGGGAAAAAGCCCAGGAAAAGGTCTTTCACCAGCTCGGACGCTGGCACCAGCTGAAGCAGAAAAATCCCGATCTCGTGATTGGCGTTGGCGGCTGCGTGGCGAGCCAGGAGGGGGAGGAAATCGGCCGGCGCGCGCCCTATGTCGATCTCGTTTTCGGCCCCCAGACGCTGCATCGCCTGCCCGAGATGCTGGAGCAGCGCGGCCCCGGGGGCACGCTGGTGGTGGATGTCAGCTTCCCGGAGATCGAGAAGTTCGATCGCCTGCCCGAGCCCTCAGCCGACGGCCCCAGCGCTTTTGTCTCGGTGATGGAGGGCTGCAGCAAGTACTGCACGTTCTGCGTGGTGCCCTACACCCGCGGCGAGGAGGTATCGCGGCCGGTAGACGATGTCATCGCCGAAATCTATCACCTGGCGCAGGGTGGGGTGCGCGAGGTCAACCTGCTCGGGCAGAACGTCAACGCCTATCGCGGCCCGAACCACGAGGGAGACATCGTCGATTTTGCCGAGTTATTGCACCTGGTTGCCAAAGTGCCGGGCATCGACCGGATCCGCTACACCACCTCGCATCCGGTCGAGTTTTCCGATGCCCTGATCGACGCCTACGCGCACATTCCGCAGCTTGTGGATCACCTGCACCTGCCGGTACAGAGCGGTTCAGACCGCATCCTGGCCGCCATGAAGCGTGGCCACACGGCGCTGGAGTACAAATCACGAATTCGCCGTCTGCGCTCGGTGCGCCCGGACATCAGCATTTCCTCGGATTTTATCATCGGGTTTCCCGGCGAGAGCGACGCGGATTTTGCCCAGACGATGAAGCTCGTCGAGGATATCGGCTTCGATACCTCTTTCAGCTTTATCTACAGCCCGCGCCCGGGCACACCGGCCGCGGAACTGCCCGACAATACCCCCGAAACCGTCAAGAAGCAGCGCCTGCAGATTCTGCAATCACGCATCAGTCAGCAGGCCGCTGCCATCAGCCAGGCAATGCTGGGCAGCACCCAGCGCATACTGGTCACGGGCGTCTCGAAGAAAGATCCCGGCCAGCTCCAGGGGCGCACCGAGAACAATCGCCCGGTGAACTTCCGTTGCGACGAGCATGCGCTCATCGGCCAGTTCGTGGACGTCGAAATACAGGAGGCCCTGCCGAACTCACTCCGCGGTGTGCTCGAAAACCGTATCGGACGGGCCGCCAACGGTTGACGACACCGAAATCCCGGGTATCCTTACCCTTACGCAAACGGCCCGATGCGGGCGACAGGAAAAATTGAATAGCGAACCTCCCCCCGAGACGCAGACGACCCCGTCGACGCGACGTACCCTGACCCTGGAACCCAATGACGCGCGCCACCTGGCCATATTGTGTGGTCATCTGGATACTCACCTGCGCCAGATAGAGCAGCGCCTGGGTGTTCGTCTGTCGGGGCGCGGCAACCAGTTTGTACTGGAAGGCCCCGCTGCCGCGGTGGTCACCGCCGAACGCCTGCTGGTGCACCTCTACGCCGATATCTGCCAGGGCGTGGGGCTGAGCCCGGAGTCCCTGCACCTGCAGCTGCAGCAGGCCGGCCTGGAAAACCTCACCGCCACACCGGCAGAGACGCCGGTGGAAGCCCTGCAGATCATTCGCACCAAACGCACCTCGATCAAACCGCGAGGCCGCAACCAGCAGTCCTACGTGCGCGCAATCAAGTACCACGACATCAATTTTGGTATCGGGCCGGCCGGTACCGGGAAAACCTATCTCGCCGTCGCCTGCGCTGTGGAGGCCCTGCTGGAAGAACGGGTACGACGTATCCTGCTGGTGCGACCGGCGGTCGAGGCGGGCGAAAAGCTGGGTTTCCTGCCGGGTGACCTGGCGCAGAAAATAGACCCTTACCTGCGCCCCCTGTACGACGCGCTCTACGAGATGCTAGGGTTTGAAACAGTCAATCGCTACATTGAGCGCAGTGTGCTGGAGGTCGCCCCGCTGGCATTCATGCGCGGGCGGACCCTGAACAACTCATTCATCATCCTCGACGAGGCGCAGAACACCACACGCGAGCAGATGAAAATGTTTCTCACGCGAATCGGTTTCGGTTCCACCGCGGTAGTCACCGGCGATGCCACACAGATCGACCTGCCGCGGGGCACGCACTCCGGCCTGACCCATGTCAGCAATATTCTCGAGGACATCGAAGGCATCAGTTTTACCTACTTCGGTAACAAGGATGTGGTGCGACACCCGCTGGTACAGCGTGTCGTCGAGGCCTACGATCGCGCTGAAGACAAAGCCACTCCGCTGGACAAGAGCAAACCGTGAATCCGGAGGTAGACCTCCAGAACGTCAGCGGCGAGTCCGTGCCCGGGGAGAACGATTTTCACCGCTGGGTGGCGGCAACCCTGGCAGCGGTGCCCGCTGCAACCCGTGCGCCTTCACAACACGCCCCCGAGCTCACTGTACGCCTGGTAGACGGCCCTGAAATGGCGCGCCTGAACAAAACATTCCGGGGCCGCGAAGGCACTACCAACGTACTCTCGTTTCCGGCGGAGCTGCCGCCCGAGCTGCAAGTGCCGCTGCTCGGAGATATTGTCATCTGCGCGCCCGTGGTGCGCCAGGAGGCGGCGGACCAGGCTAAAGCCCTCGCCGCACACTGGGCCCACATGGCGGTGCACGGCACCCTGCACCTGCTGGGTTACGATCACGTGGAAGAGGCGGACGCCACAAGCATGGAAGCGCTGGAGAGCGTCATCCTGCGCGGTCTGGGTTTCGACTGCCCTTACGTCGGTGCGCCCGCCACAGAAGAGGTGACACCGTGAGCGAAGACCGTCCGGGCAACGACGCCAGGGACCGCTCCTGGTTCGACAAGATCAGCCTGCTGTTCACTTCCGAGCCACGCAATCGCCGGGACCTCGAAGACGTGCTGATCGTCGCGGCAGAGAACGAGGTGATCGACGAAGACGCGCGCAGCATCATGGAAGGCGCCATGCAGGTCAGCGATATGCAGGCGCGCGACATCATGGTGCCGCGCGCACAAATGCGGGTGATCAAGGCCGAGTGCACACTCGAGGAGATTCTCCCGCAGATCATCAGTTCGGCACACTCGCGTTACCCGGTTATTGGTGAGAACCCGGACGACGTACTGGGCATCCTGCTGGCCAAGGATCTTCTCCCGCAGATACTGGAATCGGATCGCGCTACATTCCAGATCGAGGATCTGTTGCGGCCAACGGTGGTGGTGCCCGAAAGCAAGCGACTCAACGTGCTGCTCAGGGAGTTCCGCGAGAACCGCAACCACATGGCAATCGTGATCGACGAATACGGCGGTGTCGCCGGGCTGGTGACCATCGAGGATGTGCTCGAGGAGATCGTTGGCGAGATCGAGGACGAAACCGACGCCCAGTCCGACGGTTTTATCCGCAAGATTTCCAACGACGATTTTCTGGTAAAGGCACTCACACCGATTGATGATTTCAACGATTACTTCAACAGCAACTTTAGCGACGAAGAATTCGATACCATTGGCGGGCTGGTGATACAGGCCTTCGGCCACATGCCCACGCGCAATGAGGTGGCGACTATCGAAGACTTCGAATTCAAGGTCGTCAACGCCGACCAGCGCAAGATTCACAGCCTGCGCATGCGTCCCCTCCCCGGCTGAGGGCGCCCCGTGCGCACGGAAACCGGTCTCAACCCCTGGCTGATACTGGCGCTGGCGCCCTTGTCCGGCGGCCTGGTAACGCTGTCGCTGGCACCGTTCAACATCTGGCCGGCGGGCATTCTGAGCTGCGCGCTGTATTCCTTCCTGTTGTGCACCTGCAGCCTGCGCCAGGCACTCTGGCGCGGCTGGCTGTTCGGCATCGGTATGTTTGGCACCGGCGTCTCGTGGGTCTATGTGAGTATCCACGTACACGGCCACGCGAGTGTGCCGCTGGCAGTGGCGCTCACGGTGGCCTTCTGCGCCGGACTGGCGATACTGCACGCGCTGTTTGCCTGGTGTTACGTGCGCTTTGTGCGCCCTCTGCCGGGTGGCATGCTGGTTGGCTTCCCCGCGTTGTGGGTGATCTTCGAGTGGCTGCGCGAATGGCTGCTGACCGGCTTTCCCTGGCTCTACCTGGGCTACGCGCATCTCAACACATGGATTTCCGGCTGGGCGCCGGTCACCGGCGTATTCGGGCTGTCGTTCATCGCGGCAATTACCGGCACCTGCCTGTTCCTGGCCTGGCGCAGCCGGCAACCCGTGGCCTGCACCACCTACGCCGTGGCGGTGATCACCCTGTGGGGCGGCGGCGCGGTGCTCAAACCGACCCAGTGGGTAGCCCGCGCCAGCGAGGAGCCCTTGCGGGTGGCGATCATCCAGCCCAACGTTCCCCAGGAACACAAATGGGACAACCGCTACTACCGCTCGATTCTGCAACAACTTGAAGAAGCCACCAGCAAACAGCTCGGCAAGGACATCATCGTCTGGCCGGAATCAGCGGTGCCGAGATTCTACCAGCAGGCACAGGGCTTCCTCACACCGCTGGCGCGCAGCGCCGAAGCCGCCCGCACTACCCTGATCAGCGGCATTCCCTATCGCACCGAGGTGGGAGCCCCCTACTTCAACAGCATCGTGGCGCTTGGCGACGGCAGGGGCATCTATCACAAACAGCGTCTCGTCCCCTTCGGTGAATACGTGCCCCTGGAGGAGTACCTCCGGGGCCTGATCGACTTTTTCGACCTCCCGATGTCAGCCTTCAGCCGCGGGCCGGAGACGCAGGAACCGCTGCGCGCGGGCGCCTACCGCATCGCGCCGTTCATCTGCTACGAGATCGTCTACAGCGAACTGGTCGCGCGCGGCGCCCGCAACGCGGACCTGCTGGTCACTGTGAGCAACGATACCTGGTTCGGCAATTCCATCGGCCCCCTCCAGCACCTGCAGATTGCGCAGATGCGGGGGCGCGAGAACGGCCGCTATGTGCTGCGAGCCACCAACAATGGAATCTCGGCAATTATCGATCACCAGGGTCGCATCGTGGCTCGCAGCGAAAGGTTTGTGCAGACCACCCTGACCGGCGACGCCGAAGTGATGCTGGGCAATACCCCCTTCAGCAGCTTCGGCACGCTACCGATCATAAGCGGCTGTTTCGCCACGCTGGCGCTGATGGTACTGATGTACCTGGGATTCTGGCGCGAAGAAAACTGAAGCTCCCGACGCAAACCGGCAAGTCGTCGCAGCCCCGCCCGTTTGCTGCTAGAATCCCGCTTCTTTTCGCCGGCCGCGAACGCAGGCCCGGGCGACCTTCCCGATAACTCCGACAACATGGCGCAGACCCCGTAATGGAGCAGCACTACCACCCCCAGGCCCTTGAAGAAGCCGCCCAGGAACACTGGCGCGAAAACAACAGTTTCGGCGTGCAGCCGGACACCGCGCGCGAGAAATTCTACTGCCTGGCCATGTTCCCCTACCCCAGCGGCAAGCTGCATATGGGGCACGTGCGCAATTACACCATTACCGACGTGATCTCGCGCTACCAGCGCATGCTGGGGAAGAATGTGCTGCACCCCATGGGCTGGGACGCCTTCGGCCTGCCGGCGGAAAATGCGGCGGTGCAGAACCGCAGCGCACCCGCAAAGTGGACCTACCAGAATATTGATTACATGAAGAGCCAGCTGCAGAGCCTGGGCTTCGGGTTTGACTGGTCCCGGGAACTGGCCACCTGCCAGCCCTCCTACTACCGCTGGGAACAGTGGTTTTTTACCCGCCTGTACGAGAAAGGGCTGGTGTACAAGAAGATGGCCACGGTCAACTGGGACCCGGTGGACCAGACGGTACTGGCCAACGAGCAGGTGATAGACGGTCGCGGCTGGCGCTCCGGTGCCCTGGTGGAGCGGCGCGAGATTCCGCAGTGGTTCATCCGTATCACCGCGTATGCCGAGGAATTGCTGGCGGACCTGGACGAGTTGCCGCACTGGCCGGAGCAGGTGCGCGCCATGCAGCGCAACTGGATAGGCAAGAGCCGCGGCGTGGAACTGCGCTTTGACCTCGCCACACCGGTTGCGGGCACCGACCATCTCGAAGTCTATACCACGCGCCCGGACACGCTGATGGGCGTGACCTACATGTGCCTGGCGGCGGAGCACCCGATCACCCGGGCGCTGGCAGCGGACAATACCGCGCTGCAGGCGTTCATTGAGGCCTGCAAAACCCAGTCTTCTGCGGAAGCGGATATGGCCACCATGGAGAAAAAGGGCATAGATACCGGCCTCAAGGCCCTGAACCCGTTGACCGGCGAGGAAGTTCCGGTCTGGATCGCCAACTACGTGCTGATGGAATACGGCTCCGGCGCCATCATGGCGGTGCCCGCCCACGACCAGCGCGACTGGGAGTTTGCCCGCAAGTACGGACTTGCCATCCGGCAGGTGATCGCACCCGCAGACGGCGACGCAGCCGATCTGGAACAGGGGGCGGCCACGGCCAGGGGTACGCTGGTCAATTCCGGCGAGTTCGACGGCCTGGACTCCGATGCCGCCTTCACCGCCATTGCCGCACGCCTGCAGTCCACGGGACGTGGCGAGATCACCACCAACTATCGGCTGCGGGACTGGGGTGTCTCGCGCCAGCGCTACTGGGGCGCACCGATCCCCATGTTCAACCTCGCCGATGGCGGCGAAATCCCGGTGCCGGCGCACAGGCTCCCTGTCCTGCTGCCGGAAGATGTGCAGATGGACGGCGTGACCTCCCCACTCAAGGCCGACCCCGAGTGGCGCAAGGACGAGCTGGACGGGCAACCGGTAGAGCGCGAGACGGACACCTTTGACACTTTCATGGAGTCGAGCTGGTACTACGCCCGCTACACCTGCCCGGACTTCGACGAGGGCATGCTGGACCCGGCGCGCGCGAATTACTGGCTGCCAGTGGACCAGTACGTGGGCGGTATTGAACACGCTATCCTGCACCTGCTATACGCCCGCTTCTTTCACAAGTTGATGCGCGATGAGGGCCTGGTAGACAGCAATGAACCCTTCGTGCGCCTGCTCTGCCAGGGCATGGTACTCGCCGAGTCCTTCTACCGGGAGGCTCCGGGTGGCGGCAAGACCTGGGTCGCCCCCACCGAGGTCGAGGTCGAACGCGATGAGCGCGGCCGGGTGCTGCGCGCGGTGGAGCGCGGTAGCGGCGAGGAACTCGTCGCCGACGGCGTCACCAAGATGTCCAAGTCCAGGAACAACGGTATCGACCCGCATACCATCGTCGAGACCTACGGCGCAGACACAGTGCGCCTGTTCACCATGTTCGCGGCGCCACCGGAGCAGAGCCTTGAATGGCACGATGCCGGGGTTGAAGGCGCCAGCCGCTTTCTGCGCAAACTGTGGAAAGCGGTGTACAGCCATCTGCAGGCCGGCGAGACCGGTAGCGTTGACCCGGCCGCACTCAGCGACGCCCAGTACCAGCTGCGGCGCAAGACCCACGAGACCATCGCCAAGGTCAGCGATGATTACGGCCGTCGCCAGACCTTCAATACGGCGATTGCCGCCATCATGGAATTGAGCAATGAAATCCTGCGCCAGGATCAGGCCGATGCCGCGGGCCGTGCGGTGGTACGCGAGGCGCTGCGGGCCGTGGTCCTGATGCTGGGCCCCATCGTGCCACACATATGCCATCACCTGTGGCCGTTGCTCGGCGGCGAGGGCGACTTGCTGGATGCGCCCTGGCCAGAGGTCGATAAAGCCGCCCTGGTGCGCGACACTATCGACATGGCGGTGCAGGTAAACGGCAAGGTACGGGCCCAGATCACAGTGGCGGCTGATGCCGACCGGGAGAGCATTGAGGCCGCGGCCATGGGCCAGGACAACGTGCAGCGCTTCATCACCGGGGTCACGGTGCGCAAGGTTATTGTCGTACCGGGTAAACTGGTTAACATTGTGGCCAACTGAGGCCTCACCGCAGGGTACGCCATGCCAGCGCATTTTTTTCGCATCACCGTGTCGATCGCTCTTGCCTGCCTGTTGGGCGCCTGCGGTTTCCAGCTGCGCGGCACGGGCAGTGACGCAACTCTGCTACCGGAGTCCTGGCAGAGTATGGCGCTCGTGACGGGTAACCCGAACAGCGAATTCAGCCGCGAAGTGATGGCACATTTCTCCGCCAACGGCGTCGAGTGGACCGATCAACCAACAGCTCGCTACAGCGTGGTGCTCGGCCCGGAGCGTTTTACCCAACGCAGTCTCACGCTCAACGCCGAGGCACGCGCAGCCGAATTTGAACTCACCATGAAGGCAACTTTCAGCGTGCTCGATTCGCGTGGCAGCGAGGTCATGCCACAGGCCACGGCCTCGGTTTTCAAGCAGATGGAAAACGACCCGCGCAACGTGGTGGGCAAGGGCGAGGAGATCCGCCTGCTGCAACAGGAAATGCGCGCGGAACTGGCACAGCAGATTATGCGCCGCATCATTTTTTACTCCACCAGCGCTGAAGCGGGCGCGGGTAAGGCCGGCTGATTGCCCGTGCAACTACGCGCGGAAAATCTCTCATCGCACCTCGCACAGCAGCTCCTGCCGCTCTACCTGGTCAGCGGTGAAGAAACCCTGCTGGTACAGGAGTGCTGTGACCAGATTCGTGCCCGCGCGCGCACGGCGGGGGCCGACGAGCGGCAGATACTGGATGCCGGCGCCAGGGATTTCGACTGGAACGCACTCCTGCACGGCGCCAGCGAGATGTCGTTGTTCGCCGAGCGCAAACTGATTGAACTGCGTGTTCCCAGTGGCAAGCCCGGCGCAGAGGGCAGCAAGGCGCTCATCGAGTATCTCGCGCTATCCGGGACAGACGACATTCTGCTCATCGTGGCGGGCAAGATCGACAAGCAATCGCAAAACAGCAAATGGTTCAAGGCGCTGGACGGCGCCGGCGCAATCATCCAGGTGTGGCCGGTGCGCAGCCACGAATTGCCGCGCTGGATGGAACAGCGTCTCGGTGCCGCGGGCCTGCAGATCGACCGCGAGGCCTTGCAGCTCCTGTGTGAACGCATGGAAGGCAACCTGCTGGCAGCGGTACAGGAAGTAGAGAAACTCAAACTGCTGGCCACCAACGGCAGGGTCGATATCGATACCGTCACCGCCGCGGTATCTGACAATGCGCGCTACAACGTGTTCGGGATGACCGATACCGCCCTGCAGGGCGATGCTGTAGCGAGCCTGCGCATGCTGCAGGGCCTGCGCGGCGAGGGCACGGAGCCGGCGGTGGTACTGTGGGCACTGGCGCGGGAATTGCGCACACTGTACGCGGCACAGCTCGACTGCGAGCAGGGCCAGAGCGTGCAGCGTGTGCTGGGAGCACATAAAATCTGGAAGAGTCGCATGCCCATCATGCAGTCGGCCCTGCAGCGGCTCGACAGCAATACCCTGGCAGACCTGGTCGATCAGGCCGCTGCCGTGGATGGCAGTATCAAGGGCTACGCCGACGGACGCCCCTGGGACCAGCTCGAACGCCTGGTCACCACGCTCTGCGGCCTGCGGTAACGCCCCCGGAGATTCAATTCCGGCGCATCGTCGTTTTCCCCGCCGTTTCCGCGCGGCCTGCACTCACTTTCAAGCAACGTAGCCTCGCCCCCGGGCCTCGGTGCCTGCAGGCTTGCTTTACGCCCTCGTCGCGTATACTGTATGGATATACAGTAAATTGGCCGTTTGCCCCCCTGATAAAACACGCTGTTTCTTCATGCGGGACAACCCCGACGCGGCCAGACCCACAGAGGCGCGGATATGCACGACTTACTGGAACAGGTTATCAATCGCAGCGACACCTGGCGCGGCAGCAACGGCCACTTCTACCGTCATGCCGCCTCCGCCAACCATGCCCACCACACCGCGAGCGGCCTGCATACCGGCTACAGCACGCTCAACGGCGAACTGCAGCAGGGCGGCTGGCCACTCGACGGCACTGTTGAGCTACTGAGTGACGGCTGTGGCCTGGGTGCCATGGGCCTGTTCCTGCCCGCCATGGAACAGCTCAGTGCACAGGAACGCTGGCAGGTATTCATCGCGCCGCCCTACATCCCCTACGCGCCGCTGCTGGCGGCCCGGGGTATTGCTACCCGCCAGATACTACTGGTGCACCCCCGCAACCAGAAAGATCTCCTCTGGGCCACGGAGCAGGCCCTGCGCAGCACCACCTGCAGCGCCGTGTTCAGCTGGCTCGGCGCCCGGGATTATCGCTATACCGATCTGCGCAAGCTGCAGCTTGCCGCCGCCAGCGGCGATACCCTTGCAGTGCTGTTTCGGCCGCTGGCAGCCGGGCGCCTGCACTCGCCTGCCAGCCTGCGTCTGCGCATGCAGGCCTATCGCAGGGTGCAGATTCTCAAACAGCGCGGTGGCAACCAGGATGTGGAAGTGGAGCTGCCATCGGCCGAAGACATCCCCGAGCAGCCACAACTGTGGGAACTGCCGGCAATGGATGAACCGGGCCACAGTAGCGCCCGCCGGGAGCCTGGCGGACTCAGGCTATCGTAGCGGGGCGGGTAGAGAATTGACCCCGGGTCCGACAACCTCCTGAAGTGCTGAAGCTTCCCGACGACCGATGCCTGTATCGCCCACAGTGCCCGGGCACGACCAGCCATGAGCCTGTGGCTATGCCTGCATTTTGAACAGTTGCCGCTGGAGTGTCTTGCACGCTGGCAAGACCGGCCGGTGGTGGTACTCGATGCGCAACGCGTACTGCGCGTGAATGACGACGCCGCCACACTGGGCATCAGGCAGGGCATGCGTGCCGCCACTGTAAGCACCCTGGCCGGCGACGCGGCGGTGCAACTGCTGGAGCGCGATCAAGCCGCCGAAGCACACTGCCTGTCGCAACTGAGCTGCTGGGCCTACAGCATTACACCCCGGCTGCACACGTGGCGCAGCGATTGCCTGCTGCTGGAAATAGGCGGCTGCCTGAACCTGTTCCGCGGGCTCGACAACCTCCTGGGCGAAGTAAAAAACGGCATCAGCAGCCGCAACCACCGGGTACGCTGTGGGCTGGCGGCCACACCCAAAGCCGCCTGGCTACTGTCTTTTGCCGATGAGTCGACTGCCATGGCGCATCAACATCCGCTGCAATCCCGTCTGTCGGGCCTGCCACTGACCCTGCTGGACGATTTCACCGACAGCGTGAATTCATTGCGCCGCGCGGGCCTGCATACGCTCGGCGATGTATTGGCGCTGCCACCCACGGCACTCGGGCGGCGCTGCGGCAAGGGCTTCACATATTTTCTGCAACAGGTACTGGGGCAACGGGAAGACCTGCAGGCTGATTACCGGCCTCCCGGCACTTTCAACGATGAATACTGGTTCGGCTATGAGTTGAAAACCCACGAGGAACTGTTGCCGGCGGTACAACAACTGCTGCAGTCCTTCTGCCTGTTCCTGCGCAACACCCAGTTGCGCAGCAGCGAAATCACCTGGCGCCTGATCGGTATTGATCACTCGCTGCGCGATGTCTGCGTGCAGAGTGCCAGCAGCCATAGCGACTTGCAGAACTGGTACCAGCTCACCCGCATCCGTTTTGAACAACTGCAGCTCACCGGCGGCGTTGAGGGGCTGGCGCTTAACTGCAGCAAGCTGCGACCGGGGGAGCTGGAGAACATCGACCTGTTCAGCCCGGGCAACCAGCGGGAACCCCTGGCGGGCCTGCTGGACAGGCTGCAAACCCGCCTCGGGCTACAGGCCGTCGAGCAGGTAAGCTGCCGCGATGAACACTTGCCGGAGCTGGCCGTGTGTGTAAGCGGCAGCCAGGTATCGGCAGCCGGGGCCAGCGGTACGCCCGCCGCCGGTACGCCCGCCGCCGGTACGCCCGCCGCGCAGCGCCCGTTCTGGCTGCTGACCGAACCACAGTTACTGCGCCAGAGCGGCGGGCGGCTTTACTGGCAGGGCGCGCTGCAACTGCTTTACGGTCCGGAGCGCATCGAGGACAACTGGTGGCGCAATGCCATAAGCCGCGACTATTACATTGCCACCGGCGAGAGTGGCCAGCACTACTGGGTTTTCTGTAACCGACACAACCGGCAGTGGTACATCCACGGTATTTTTGCCTGAGTGAGGCCGCTCAGTACTCGCCAGACAACTCCCGCAGCACAGCGAGAGCATCGTCTGCGCACGCGGCCGGCACAAACAGGTGGTCGTGATGGAACGCCGCGATCACGTTGGCCGCGATACCGTGTTCGGCCAACCTCGAGGCCACTGCAGCCGTCAAGCCAACGGCCTCCAGGGACGATTGCACACCCAGGCTGATACAGCGCATTGGCGGGCTGGCAGGCCACTGCGTTCCCGCCGCCCGGGTAACCGGCAACAGCAGCGTAAGCCCTTCCGGCTCATGAAACGCCGCCAGCGGCGCCAGTTCGCTACCATCGCCGTAGCGGCCGTCTGCGATACAGCAAAATACAAACGCCTCTGGCAACAACCTGGGCGAGAGCCGCGCCAGCAGGGTGGGCAGCGCTGTTTCGCCGCGCGCCGGGCCCATCAAGGCACCACCGGGGGGCGATGACAAAGTCGAGGCTGGCGCACCACACTTACTCCTCGAATATCCCGGTGTCTCTAGAATCCAGGCTTTGCACGTTGTTGTTACGCCAGTAGTCGTGGATACCGTCCGGGCCGTGTTTGTCGGCCCACTTGGTCAGCGTGGGCCTCTCACCTTTCAGCTCGTAAAACGGCACCGCATAGCCGCAGGAGGTTTGCACCAGGTCGAGGGCCAGGCTGAACACCTGCCGCGCACCCGTGTAGTGCGGGAACAAGGAGGCCAGTTCCTCCCAGGCGGCATCCCGTGGATGCACGGTGCTCGCCGTGCCGTACAGGCGCAGAATCAAAGGCTGCCTGTCGAACGAACAGAACATGACCGTCATGCGCCCATTCTCCAGCACGTGGGCGGCCGTTTCGTTGCCGCTGCCGGTGAGATTCAGCCAGGCGACGTTGCCCGGGTCCAGCACGCGGAAGCTGTCCATGCCCTTGGGCGACACGTTCACGCGACCCTCCGCGCCCGCCGTACCCACGAAGAACAGGTGCTGCTGCTCAATGAACGCGATGTGTTTCTCCTGCAGCCGCGGAAATTTATCTGACATGGCATGGCCTCCATCGCCCATTTAGCGCCGGAAAACACCCGCGCGTGATCTGCTTTCCTGGCGCGCCTTCGGCCCGGCCCTGCCAGGCGTTCAAGCCTCCGCCACGTGCTCATCATCGTCATCAACGTAGGCGTCGGCTGTAAACCGGGGCGAACAGATGGCGAGAAAGACAAGATCTTCTGCGCCGGTGTTGCGAATACGCTGCCGGGCAGCCGGCGGAATCAGCACCACATCGTTCGGCCCCACCGGTGCTGCCGCCAGGCCCTCCACCTCCACCTCGCCGCTACCGGCGACGATCACATAGCGCTCGCTGATGCCGCGCAGGCGATGCCAGCGCGTGGTGCGCCCCGCCTCGAGGCGAGCGCGCGCCACCGATACATCGGCGTCGCCGGGGCTGTTGACGAGTTCGGTAATGTAGCACCCTTCGGCAAAAAAATACTCGCTGGCGGGCGCATAGCGCAAAACCGCGGGTTTTTGCATGTGCTTCTCCGTACGACACTCCGGGCTGCAGATGCAGACAGTATAAGGCAACTCGCCATGCGACCCATACGCGAACAGCGCGCGCCCGCTCTCGGCCAAGGCTTCGCCAGGAACACTTCCCGCTTGAGGCGAATGATGACTACTGCTACTGTCAGCGCACCCTCACCGCCGGAGAGAGCCATGTTCCCCTGCCGCCAGATAACAACGCTCCTGCTGCTGTGCGCCACACTGTATGCCTGCTCCGATGCACCACCGCCGGATTCCTCCCTGGGCGCGCAGGGCAATGCGCCGGCCACCGAAGACACGGCGAAGGCCAATGCCGCCGTTGCCGACACCCTCAACCTCGCCGACCAGCGGGATTTCGAAGACGCCCGGCGCGGCCTCATCGCCACGCCGGAATCACTCTCGGTCAGCATGCAGAACGGCGATCTCATCTGGGACATGTCCCGCTACGCTTTCATAACCGGCGATGCGCCCGACTCGGTCAACCCCAGCCTGTGGCGACAGGCAAAGCTGAACAATATTCACGGCCTGTTCAAGGTGACCGAGGGTGTGTACCAGGTACGCGGGTTTGACCTTTCCAATATGAGTATCATCGTCGGCGACAGCGGGTGGATTATCGTCGACCCGTTGACCACCCGCGAAACCGCGGCAGCCGCACTCGACTTTGCCCGCGAACAGCTTGGCGAGGCACCCGTCTCGGCGGTGATTTTCACACACTCCCACGTGGACCACTTCGGCGGTGTTCTCGGGGTACTCGACGCGGGCCGCGACATACCCATCTACGCGCCCGAGGGTTTCATGCAGGAGGCCACCAGCGAAAACGTGTTGGCGGGCACCACCATGATGCGTCGCGCCATCTTCATGTACGGCAACCAGCTGGAGTACTCCGCGCGCGGCCATGTAGACACCGGGCTCGGCAAAAGCCCGGCCTTTGGCAGCGCCGGTATCGCCAGGCCCACGCATATCATCGACAGCACCGGCCAACGCGAAATGATCGATGGCGTGGAATTCGTGTTCCAGAACGCCCCGGGTTCGGAGGCGCCAGCGGAGCTGACTTTCTACCTGCCCGCGAAAAAAGCCTTCTGCGGCGCAGAACTTGTATCGCGCAATATGCACAACCTGTACACCCTGCGCGGTGCGAAAGTGCGGGACGCGCGCCGCTGGAGCGGCTACATCGACGAGGCCATCCAGCTCTTCCCCGAGGCCGAGGTCTACTTCGGCAGCCATCACTGGCCGCTTTGGGGCAATGCGGCCATTCTCGATTTTCTGCAAAAGCAGCGCGATGGCTATCGCTATATCCACGATCAGACGCTCCGCCTCGCCGCCAAGGGCCTGACACCGCGTGAAATCGCCGAGGAAATTCGCCTGCCCGAGACACTGCGCACCAGCTTCTCCAACCGCGGCTACTACGGCACGCTGAAACACAATGCAAAGGCGGTGTACCAGCACTACTTCGGCTGGTACGACGGCAACCCCGCCAACCTCGACCCGCTGCCCCCCGAGGACACGGCGCGGCGCTACGTCGACGCCATGGGCGGCGCGCCCGCGGTGCTGGAACGCGCTCGCGCGGATTTTGCACGCGGCGAGTACCGCTGGGTTGCCGAGCTGGTCAACCAGGTGGTTTTTGCCGAGCCCGGCAATCGCGAGGCGCGGGAGCTACTGGCGCGCGCCTATGAACAGCTCGGCTACCAGGCCGAGTCCGGCCCCTGGCGGGATGTTTACCTCACCGGCGCGCTGGAGTTGCGACGCGGACCACCGGACACCGCCACCGGCCTGGCCAACGCGATTGACCTGCTTGCCCAGACGCCGTTGGAGGAGTTTTTCCAGGTCATAGGCATCATGCTGGATGGCCCCGCCGCCGACGGCAAGCAATTCACCTTCAACTTCGAATTCACAGATCTCGACGAGGTGCACGTATTGCGCCTGGCGAACGCGGTGCTGCACCACTCATCGGGCGCACCGGCTGCGGATGCCAACGCCACCGTGCGCATTACACACGCGCTGTTTCTGCAACTGCTGACCGGCCGGGCGGGGGTGCGGGAGATACTGTTTTCCGACGAGGTATCACTGCAAGGCAGCGAGCTGGACCTGATCCGCTTCTTTGCGCTACTGGACCAGCCGCAGGAGCAATTCAATATCGTGACGCCCTGAGGCCCCTCGGCGGCAGTGCGCCCACTCTCGCCCCTACCCGCCTCGCGAGCTTCAATTGTCGCGTTTGCGCCCGCGCGGCGGCACCATGAGAAGGCTGAGTAACACCAGGCCACCAAAGGCTGTGTACAGCGCAATGAACACCCAGTCCGGTGCCCGGTAGTAGAGCAGGCTCTCCAGCCAGTGCGCGATGAAGGCGCCGTCGTAGGTCGCCTCGCCCGCCCGCAGACGCAGCGCCATCTCCCAGGTGGTGAGCGGGCAGACCTGGCCCAGCCATGCCTGCACCACCACGAAAGCCACCGCACCGAGATGACAGAATCGCCACAGCGGGTAACGCACCCACTGCCAGCCCCGCCACGCCCCCACAAACACCACCAGCAGGCCCAGCAGCACAAAGGCCACAAACAGGCTGTGTAGCAATAACAGGCCGTCGGCGGCCAGCCGGTAATGCAGCTCGGAATTCAACAAGGCGCGGCCCGCAACCTGGATGTCAGACGTCGTCGCAGTGCTCTGCGGCGATGGCCTGCTCCGGCAGCACGGTAGTCGGCAGCCCGCTCGCGCCGGCATAGAATACGATGATCTCCACCGGGGCCTCCAGCGCCCTGCCCCGGTGCACCGTGCGCATGAGTTCCACCACCGCGTCGCCCTGGCGGAAAACGGCTTTCTCGCCCGTCCGCGTTTCCACTTCGAGTGCACCGCGCAGCACGTAGCCCATGGTCGGCATTGGATGACAATGAAACGGAGGCTCTTCCCCGTCTTCAATACGCAGCATCACCGAGGTGATCTGCGGTTCGCCGGCAGGGTAGGCGATAGCACCGCCGTCCCAGCTTTGCCCCGACTGCAACAGCGGCTCCGCGGCAAACGCTACCGGCGCTGCGGCAACGGCAAATGCCAGGGCAATACAGCGCAGCGCCGACCCGACAAGGGATCCGCGGCAATGCCTACTCATCTTCATGTGACACCCATACACTCGCTTCTCCTGCGGCCGTGACCTCCACTGACACCAACATCGGTCGACAGCACACCTGACAATCCTCTATATACTGCTGCGCCTCGACGGAATAGTCCACCAGCAGCTCGATAGGCTCACCACAACAGGGGCAGTGCGTACGGTAGCTGTCTACGAGTTGCATCCCCTTTCCTCCCTGGAACACGTGCTCCACAGCACGCTGTGAATCGGCCCGGTGCCTCGCGTGGCGCAACCAGGCGATGGCCACGCTGCCATGACCCTGTATGACTAAGCCTTGACAGCCAGGTAACCGCCAGCGCCCACCAGCGCGGCGCCCGCGGCTTTTTGCGTTACGCCCTGCCATCTGCCGCCACGCAGCATCCGCATCAGTCGTTGCGCGGACAGCACGTAGCATAACTTCGTACCGCCAACCGCCAGCACGGTAATCGCTGCAATGCTGGCGACATCGGCCCACTGTACCGTCGTCAGGTCAATGAACAGCGGCAACAGGCTGAGATAGAAAAAAATGGCCTTGATATCGCCGAGCGTCAGCAGGAATCCGGCAAGACAGCTCTCCAGCAGGCCTCCGCCCTGCACAGAGGCATCCGCCGGCGCCTCGACGCTGGCGGCCCGCAGCAACGAGATGCCGAGCCAGAGCAGGTAGAGAGCGCCCACGTACCTCACCACGAGAAACAGCCCGCCCAGCACTTCTGCCAGCACTGTGAGCCCGAGCAAAACCAGCGCGATGAACAGCAGGTCTGCCAGTACGATACCTGCAGCCACGGCCACGCCGTTGCCGACGCCGCGAGTCGCCGACCGGGCGACCACCAGCGCCACACTGGCACTCGGCACTGCCGCCAGCATCGCCAGGGTAGCAAACAGCGTCACTCCTTCAAGCACATTCATGCGTCACCGCCTTTTGTGTGGTCTGGCTGCAGCGCATTGTTGGGCTACCCCGGGTTTAGGTCAAGCTGCATGGCCACCCGCCGGCGTAAACCCAGCTTGCGCTCTTGTCGCAGGTGCGCCCGCAGTTCACCAGAGAGCCCGGGTTCTGCAAGCGTCCGGAAGCCGAGTTGCATGTAGAACGGCGCGTTCCAGGCTATGTGCTCGAAGGTGGTCAGGGTGACGCAGGGAAAAGCCTGCGCGCGGGCCCAGTTGATGACGCTTCCGACCAGCCGCTGGCCCAGCCCCTTGCGTTGATGTGCGGGGTGTACATCCATCTCCTGCAGGTGAGCACAGGCTGATTCCCCCACCGCCAGCGCAAAGCCGACAGGGCATCCCGAAGCCGTGACCGCGACCCAGAGCCGCCCTTCGACGCAGGCAACTGCCAGTTGCGACTCCGGAACGGTGCCGGCACGCACCGCAGGCGGCAACAGGTCGTCGGGGAACAGCGCTGCGGCAGCCCGCTCGATCGCGGGCAGCATGGGTATGTGCTCCGGCAGGGCCGGGCCTACCTTATAGGGCCGCATTGTGTGCGGGTCGCTGGGCATATAATCAGTGTCGACGCTGCACTAGGGCTGGTTCGCCAGTTCCTTGCGCAGCGCCGCAATTCTCGCCATCACCACCGCGCTGAACCCGGCGTTATCCATGCCGCGCACGGGTGAGAGAGGTTCCCGCGCCTGCAGCAGTTCGAGAAGACGACTTGTCCTGTCGCGTGCGCAACTGTAGCGAAGATGGTAGTAGGTGTTGAGGAAACATTCCCGCGGGAAGTGGCTGTCACTGTAATTACCGAGAAAGCTCATCCCGGCTGCCTCCACCGCGCGCCTGATTTCGGCCGCATACGCATCCACGCGCCGGATCAGCTCTGCATCGCTGTAGCAATCGCTGCGCTCGCTGTCGACCACCGCCGGCCAGAGGAAATGGATACGCACGCCGCGCGCCTGCAGCCGCCGCAACAATTGCAGGTTATCCCGAAAGGTGTCGGACACCTCCAGCAGGAACTGCTCTTGCCGCCAGAACAGGTAGCGGTCACAGCCGCCTGACCAGGCAGCCAAAAAATTGATTTTCTCGGGGCCATCGCGCTCCTGGGCGCCAAAGGCGGAGCTTCCGCCCTGCCTGAACCTGTCCTCGAACTGCTGCAACCGGGTCAACGCCCATTTATTCTGCGGATCGGGGTTCCGCTGGACAAAAAGCGCCTCGAACACATACCGCACGGGGTATTCCCTCAGGATGAAGCGTAGCTTCTCCAGCAGCGGCAGATCGCTGAAGTAGTGTTCAACGATGAGATGAGGGCCCGCGACTTTCTCAAGGAAGTTGTCAGCGAGCTGTGGTGGCCGGGAGTAGTAGTCCCATTCCAGCGGCAGGAGCAGCACGTCGCCCCTGTTCAGCGTGCGCTCCAGGCGGAAGTATTTTTTTCTCAGTGGGAAACTGCCTGAGTCCGAGACAACCACCACCGGCCGCCGCAGGCCGGCTGCAAGTTGCTCGACGTCAATACCGTGCTGGCTGTTTGAACCGGATTCAATCACCACCTTGCCGCTGACGTCTGCACTCGCCTCCAGCAGGAACTGGCTGTAGGGTGTGGGCAGGGACTGTTCCAGCAGCACCAGTCGCGAAACCACCGCCACGTAGAGCACGCCCAGCAGCAGCGCGAAAAGCACACTCGACAGCAGAAAGGTCGTCGCGCGCACGGGGCTAGAAATTGAAGTACAGGAAAACGGATGAACTGGCAGCAATACTCAACATCGTCACAATGAAGACACCGCCGCCCACCCTCAGCACATCAAGCACGCCAAACCTGGTGCGCTCACCCACAATTTGAATCGAGTTCCTGCCGAACACCGCGACCAGCCCGAACACCAGCAGGGCGCACCAGGTGGTGACCGGGCCGAGCAGGTGATCCACCGCCACGTCTCCAACACCCTCCAGGAGCAAACCTTGCCAGTACTGGTAGTTCGCGAGCAACGCCTCGGGCAGTGCGAACCCATTCGCGCCGGCCATGCCGGACATGATCCGCACCGCGGTGTCCACATCCTCGGCCCGGAACATCACCCAGGCGAAATTGACGAAAATGAAAGTGAGAATCCACGCGGGCACCGCCGCCATACTGTAGCCAGCGGTGGACCACCGACGGTGGATCACCAGCGCCATCCCATGCATCGCCCCCCAGATGATAAATGTCCAGCCCGCCCCGTGCCACAGGCCGCCCAACAGAAAGGTCAGGAAAATATTGACGTAGGTGCGGGACGGGCCGCGCCGGTTTCCGCCCAACGGAATGTACAGGTAATCGCGCAACCAGCGCGACAGGGTCATGTGCCAACGACGCCAGAAATCCTGTATGTCCAGCGACTTGTAGGGCGAGTTGAAGTTGAGCGGCAGGTGTATGTTGAACATAAGCGCCGCGCCGATAGCCATATCGGTGTAACCGGAAAAGTCATAGTAGAGCTGGAAGGTGTAGCTGAGGCTGGTCTGCCAGGCGGCCAGGAAACCGGGCTCGGCGGTATTTGCAAAGCCCTCATCCGCCCAGATCGCGAAGGTATCGGCAATAACGACCTTCTTGAACAGCCCGATACTGAACAGCAGCACTCCACGCGCGACATTGTCCCATTGCAGCACTGCGTTCTCCCGGTTCATGAACTGGGGCATCATTTCCCTGTGGTGAACAATGGGGCCGGCAATCAGTTGCGGGAAGAAAGACACGAACAGGCAGTAATTCAGAAAATCGTACTCGTGTATGTTGTAGCGATGGCAGTCCACCAGGTAGGCAATCTGCTGGAAGGTAAAAAAGCTGATCGCAAGCGGTAGCAGTAATTCGAGCAGCGGTATGTGGGTGGAGAGCAGTGCGTTGATATTGGCGATGAAAAAGTCACTGTACTTGAAGTAGCCCAGCAACCCGAGATTAAAGGTGACACCGGCAACCAGCAGCGCTTTGGAGCCGCCGCCATTCCCGTTGTGCGCCACGCGCATACGGCCCGCAACGCTGTAGTTTACGAGAATGGACGCCAGGATAAGCCCCAGGTAGGCCGCGTTCCAATAGGCATAGAAATAGAGAGACGCGCCGACCAACCAGACTTTTGCCGCGCGGTAATACCCCGCCCGGTTGATCAGGAAGTAGACGACAACCGCGAGCGGCAGAAAAACAAAGAAATACTCGGGGGAGTTAAAAAGCAATGCCGTCTACCCAACTTTCTACTTTTACTATTATCGGCACAGTATAACCCGAGCGTGTCGCCTTGCGCGGGTAACCGGTACATTCAGCGCAATAAATCGTGTTGCAAGCTCACATCCGTGCCACTGGATTCTACCCCACAGCGGGGTTAGTATCCCGCGTTCACGCGACGACTGGAGAACCGGGACTTGGCCAACCACCAACCGCAGTGGAGCAAGCTCGCCCGTCTGCTTGGCGTGCAGGCGCTGGCGGAAAAACTTGATGACGGCCTCGCCCGGCAGGCCGCACTCACCGAGCGCGTTGCGGCAATCGAGCAGACACTGGCGGTACCGCAGAGCCAGCAACCCCGTGAAAGCGTTGACATGGGCGCGCAGATGATTCTGGCGCTCCGCTACCGTGAGCTGGCGAAGCAGCAGGAGACACTGCCCTTTGATGCCGTCGAGTTCCGCAACTACTCCCAGTTCGGGGAGGACGGCATCATCCATTACCTGTTCTCCCTCGTGGGCACCACCAACCGGCGCGCCGTGGAGATGTGCGCCGGCAATGGCATCGAGTGCAACTCCACCAACCTGATCCTGAATCACGGCTGGCACGCGCTGTTGCTCGACGGTGGGCAGGAGAATGTCGAGGCAGGCCGTCGCTTTTACGCTTCCCACCCGGCAACCCAGTTCACGGCGCCTGCCATCCTGCACAGGTGGATCACACGCGACAACGTCAACAGCATTCTGCGCGATAGTGGATTCAGCGGAGAGGTGGACCTGTTCAGTCTCGACATGGACAGCATGGACTACTGGATATGGGAGGCCATTACCGAAATCTCACCGCGCGTCGTGGTAGTGGAGTTCAATCCGCATATGGGCACCGAGGCCCTCACCGTGCCTTACAGCGACAAGTTCATGGCGCAGTGGATGGCCTTGCCGCAAGCCTCCGGCAAGAACGGGGATCCCCAGGGAAGGCAACTACAGGAGTGGACGATGTACGGCGGTGCCTCGCTGGCGGCGTTCAACAAGCTGGCAAAGAACAAGAACTACAGGCTGATCGGCTGCAATAGTATGCAGTTCAATGTTTTCTTCATGCGCAATGACGTGGGGGCCGAGCTGTTTCCGGAGGTGGATCCCCAGAGCTGCCAATCTCAGAACCCCAGCGAACACGTGAAGCGGGCAACCAACCTTCTGCTGCAACAGGAGCTACAGCGCGTATAACCGATCGGCGCACCTGAACCGGTAGTCGCGCCAGGCCGGCACCGCACTTGATGCCCCGCAGCCCGCTTGACCACCCGCAGTTACAGCGGCTAGTATCCGGCGACAGCGCAGCGACTGCGCAGGTGAGTGCCGCTGCCACGCAAGCAGATCGATCACCCTGCAGACGCCCCCGCAACGAATCGGCCAGCATTGCCATGACCAACCGCCACGCCATACACACCACGCGACGTCAGTTCGGCCTCTATACCGCGGGCCTTGTGCTGACAAGTTCACTGAATCCCGCCCTTGCCGGCAGCGTTGCACTTTCCGGGGCAGAGACCACCGCCACGGACGCAGCCGAGCGCGAAATTGCCGAACTCGGCAACTTGTTTCGCCAGCAGCAACCCGATCTCGCGGCACAGTTGGAGGCCGAGGCGCGCACTGCCCTGAGGCTGCCGCCCACCCTGCACCGGGCAGCCGTCCGCCGCGCATTTCCGGTATTGACCGACACCGCGCGCGTTGCCGAAGAGTTGCAGGAAGAACGGGTAGTATTCGTCAACGGCTGGTTGCTGGCTCACTCAGAGGCAACCGCTGCCCTGCTGTTCGCCGCCGCGGACACTCCTTCCCCTACAGCCCCCACTCCACGGTAGCCCGCGTGATCATCAACGGGCTCAAGCTCGACGGAGCCACCTTCGAAGCAGATGTCTGCGTCATCGGGGCCGGTGCCGCGGGGCTCACGCTGGCCCTGCAACTGGCTGAGCAGGGCGTCAGCGTGGTAGTAGTGGAAAGCGGCGGCCTCGAATTCAGTTGGCGATCCCACAAACTGCTCGAAGTGGAACATGCGGGCGACGGCACGGAGAAGGTGATCGAAGGCACGCGAGAGCGCTTTTTCGGCGGCACCACCAACCACTGGGGCGGCGTCTGTCGGCCCTTCAGCGATTTCGAGTTCCAGGCACACGACTGGGTGCCGGGCAGCGGCTGGCCCATCAAGCGCGCGGACCTCGACCCCTACTACGATGCCGCCGCACAATTACTGGACCTTCCCGAAACACAGCGCGATTACGATGCTACCGCATTGGGTGTGGCCCAACGCAAGCCGCTGGTGACTGCCTCCGAAAACACCCTGCAGCAGATTATCTGGCGTCACGTAAGCCCCGAGCGCCTCGCCTTCGGCCGCTGGCGGCGAGAGGAAGTCAAAGAGCACCCGCTGGTTACCTGTGTCCTGAACACCAGCATCGCCGAGTTGTGGGCTCACCCGTCCGGCACGCACATCGTGCATGCGGAAGGCCGCACTCATCTCGGCGATACGCTTCGCTTCCGCGCGAAAGACTACGCCCTGTGCACCGGGGCGATCGAGAACGCGCGGCTGCTGCTCGCCTCCGACACGGTGGTACCCGGGGGACTGGGCAATGCCCATGATCTCGTCGGGCGCTACTTCATGGATCACCCGGGACACCTGCTGGGCTATTTCATGCCCACTGACCCGCAGGCCCCCCTGTCCCAGGAGATGTTTCTCGCGCAGACCGGGCGGGCCGGCTGGATTACTACCCAACAGGTACGCAGGGAGCGCCGCCTTCTCGGCTTCCAGGCGTTCCTGATGCCCAACCCGCTGCGGGAGCGCATGCCGCAGGAGCTGGGCATGCGCCACCTCATTCACTCTCCGTTCGACCCTCTCGGCAACGGCGATGCCGCAAGAAGGCAGCCGATCCTGCTGAACTTCGAGCAGTCGCCCACCCCTGAAAGCCGGGTAATGTTGTCAAAAGAGCTGGACCCGCTGGGCGTTCGCAAACCGATCCTGCACTGGAAGGTCAAGGATTCGGACCTGGAAAGCGCGCGCCAGAGTGCGCAATTATTGTCCCTGGGCATTGCGCGGTCGGGCCTTGGACGCCTGCGCATTGAGGATTTCACTGCGCGCCCGTTGATGAGTGGAGGCGGTCACCAGATGGGAACAACCAGAATGTCCGAAGACCCCTCGAACGGCGTGACCGACCGCGATGGTCGCGTACACTCGGTAGAAAACCTGTTCGTCGGTGGCAGCTCCCTGTTCACAACGGGCGGCTGGCAACATCCCACCTTTACGATCGTGGCACTCGCATTACGGCAGGCAGATCACATCGCCCGGCGCCACACAAAACAGGGATAACACCTGCGAACAATCGCGCCTGCCCGCAGGGTGGAAGGCCGGGCCATTCACTAGCCGGGCTTGCGCGCTACGATCACCTGGTTCTTGGGAATGATGTTGTCCAGCTCGTGTTTCAGGCTCTCACCCTCCGGCGTGGAAACCAGTTTGAACCAGACATCGGCCCACTGGCGCAGAACATCGTCGTACGGCGGTTTGATGGTATTGAAAATCGCGCCGTCGGGCCGTGTTTTGCCCGCGTATTTCCTGGCATCGACAGCCCACTGTAAGCACATCCAGAAAAAGGAAAAAAATCCCTGCGCGCTGTAGCTGAGAATATCCAGCCCCGCCTCCTCGATCAGCGAGGAAAATTGCTCCCGACTGAAGATCCGTATGTGATTGGGATGCTGAAAATACTCTGCCGGGGCAATCGACTTCTGGATAGTTTCACCGAGCTCACCCGGAACGCTGATCAGGAACAGCGCTCCCGGCTCCCCCACCCGATACAACTCCTGAACGACTCTTAATGGATCTGCCACGTGCTCCAACACTTCGCGACAGATAACCCGGTTGGCACTGGCGTCCGCAACCAGCAGCGGGTCGCTGTCGCACACGATGCCCGTAAACGAGGCAGCCCTGCCGTCTGCCTGAATTTTTCTCTCTACTTCCCTGACAGCGTCTTCGTCGACATCGGTGACAGTGATGCTGGCGCCCCGGGTCGCGCAGAAGAAAGTGATTGCACCGTCGCCGCAGCCTACATCCAGCACGCGATCTTCCGGCGAAACATGAAAACCGCTGAACAGCTCGTCAGAATCATTCAGAAACCACCCGCTCTTATGGACGTCGATGAGGCCGACGATGCCCGGGTTGCCGCCTTCAGGCAGGTCTTCTCCCAGAATGCTCATGTACACCTCCACACTGTTTGCTGCACCAACACACGTTCTGGAGCAAGCCTTAACTCAACACGACAACCGTCGCCCGCCACGACAAATGCCTCCACAATGGGCTGGAGATATTAGCATGCACGCCAGCCAAAGACTCTGCCGGCGACAGTCTATAGCAATGGCTTCGACACCTCACACTGCCACACACCCTGCAGGGCCTCGTCGCCACCTGGCCGGACAAAGGGAAAAAGCATACCGGGCGGTCTCTCCGGCCTTCCCCGGAGGTGAGAACCCGGCGCTGCAAGGGGCCAGAGATATACCCTGCCGGGTCTTCGTGGTAGCATTCCCGATGCAATCGATTCCTCTTCCAGCACAGCAGGAGATTCATGGTGAGCGTTCTTGCCCCACACCTTCCGGATGACATAGACCCGGGGTGGATTGGGCTGCTGGATGCAAGAATGAGCGGCTGGTATGCCAGGGAAACCGACGAGTTGTTTCGGGGTTTTCGCATCTCGGCGCAAGACAACGTGCTGGACGTGGGCTGCGGCGACGGCGTCTCCGCACTGTTCTGTGGCGAGCGCGGCGCACACGTCACCTGCGTGGATATCGACGAAAACACAATCAGCGGTATCCGGGCGCGCCTGCAGGAGCAGGGCACGGCCCGGGGCATCGAGGCATTCGTTTCAGACAGCGACCCGATGCCCGTGGCCGATGGTTATGCCAGCCGCGTCATTTGCCAGGAAGTGCTGGAACATGTCGCCGACCCGGCGAGGGTCATCGCCGAACTGGTGCGGGCCGGGCAACCGGGGGCGCTCTACCTGCTGACCGTCCCCGGCGAGAGGTCCGAAAAAATACAGCAGGCTTTCGCCCCGCCAGACTACTTCGAGCATCCCAACCATATACGCATCTTCAGCAAGGACGACTTTGTCGCGCTGGCGGAATCCGCCGGCCTCGAAGTGCTGGACTATGCCGGCAATGGTTTCTTCCTGACCTTCTGGGCCTGCATGCATTGGGCAATAGTGGCCGCGCAGGCACGCAGCAATGACGGTGATTACGCCGCCGCGCAGCCCCCGTTCGCCCCCCCTTACGACGACAGTCTGCGCGACTGGGCAAACCTCTGGAACCGGCTGATCTCCACCCCCGAAGGCAAGGCTTTGAAACGGGAGATGGACGGGCTGCTACCCAAGAGCCAGCTCATCCTGGCCAGGAAAAGCCAGCCCGCGGACAGTGACAGCAGCCACAAAGTTTAGTCGATGCATAGCGCTATTTCTCCATTGCCTCTGCTGCCAGGGTCGATGGTAACGCTCGCAGCGAGACAGCTGCGCACCTGCCTGCCGGGGCTGCTGCTTGTGTGGCTGGCCGCCTGCGCCAGCCAGCCTCCCCCCGACCCGGCTCCCGACAACCCTCTGCGCTTCGACTCGCCCTACTACGGCATACGGTTCCTGGACGAGGAGACCGGCAGGGGCGTTCCGCTGGTGGAAATTGAAACCACCCACGGTAAGCTGTATGTCAGCGACAGCGCGGGATGGGTAGCCATTCATCCGGATGACATCAGCAATCGTCGTGTGTACTTCCATCTCCGCAGCCATGGCTATATCGGTCCCGGCAGGGAGCCCAAGTTCGAAGGCTTCTCAACCCTGATTCAACCGGGCAGGGGGCGGGTCATACCGGTTCACCGCCAGAACATCGCCGAGCGCCTGTACCGCGTTACCGGGGAAGGCATCTACCACGACTCGCGTCTGCTGCGCATACCTGTACCAATAGACTACGGCACTACCGCGCAGGGAGGTGTCTATGGCCAGGACTCGGTTGTCAACGCCCTCTACAATGACAAGCTTTTCTGGTTCTGGGGCGACACCCGCAGCGCGTCATCGCCCGTGGCAAACTTCTCCGCTTCAGGCGCAGTGTCGACGCTTCCCGGTTCCGCGGCGTTAAACCCCGATAAGGGTATACCGCTCGACTATTTCGTCGACGAGACCGGCTTCACCCGCGCCATGTGCCCCGTTGATGGGCCCGGGGCTGTCTGGCTGAGCGGGCTGATGTCTTTCACGGAAGACAACCGGGAAAAGCTGTATGCGCGATACTCCCGGCAACGTGAACTCGGCAATCCGCTGGAGCTGGGTATCGTTCTCTGGAATGACGAAAATGCGGTTTTCGACAAGGTGCGCGAACTGCCGCTGGATACCCCACTGTACGCCAAAGGGCATCCGATCAAGCGTATCGAAGACGGCGAGACCTGGTTCTATTTTGGCGACGTCATACCCAATATGCGCGTCCGGGCGACGAGCCGTGACATCCTGGACAGCTCGAGCTATGAGGCCTTCACCTGTCTGCCGGCGGACACGGGCATAGTGAGAAGCGAAGCCCCTCTCGAACGCGATAGCAACGGTCAACCGGTTTGCGGCTGGAAAAAAGGTACGCAACCGCTCAGCGCTCTCGAATGGTTCCAGTTGATAGAGGCGGGGCAGGTACAGCGGGAAGAGCATCCGTGGCGCCTGGTGCACGAGGACAGCCAGGCGCTCATCATCCCGCACGCCGGGAGCGTGAGCTGGAACAGCTACCGCCGTCAATGGGTTTTAATCACAGTAGAAATGAACGGCTCCAGCAGCCTGCTGGGCGAGGTCTGGTACGCCGAGGCGCCGACACCGCTGGGGCCGTGGTCCAACGTCCAGAAGGTCGTCTCGCATCATCATTATTCGTTCTACAACGTGAAGCAGCACCCCTATTTTGCCGAAGGCCCGTATATCTACTTCGAGGGCACGTATACAAGGATGTTCTCACGCCGGATGCAGGGCACACCACGCTACGATTACAACCAGGTCATGTACCGGCTGGACTTGTCGGCGGGATGGCTCGGGGAGTCTCCGCCGACGAACGAGTAGCGCCAGGGCTTATGTGCGTGAGTTCACAGTAAATGCCCCACGGGACGGCGAAATGGTCGACCGGGCAGACCCTGGCAGCCTATACTGGCCCGCACCAGCCCCCGACAATCGACAATAAGTGGCGGCGCGATAGTAAGTGCCCCCGCGTGAGGAGACTTAAGGTGAGTTCCAGCGATATTAAATCGAGTGCGATCAAGGTCGGCATTCGCGACAGGCAAATGAGCGGCTGGTGCAACGACGAAAAAGGCGAACTCGTCAGCGATGTGTTCGTCAAGCCCGGCATGAATGTGGTCGATGTCGGCTGCGGCGATGGTGGCTACGTCAACTTTTGCGCGAAGATGGGCGCGAACGTCACTTTCGTGGACATTCAGGAGGGCAAGGTCCACGCTCTGGAAGAGCGCCTCAAGGCTAATGCTTCAGGCGAGGTCAAGGGGATCGTCTCCGACTGTAACCCCATCCCCATTCCAGACGGGCACGCCGACCTGGTAATCAGCACGGAAGTACTCGAACATGTTCGCAACCCGGCAGAATTTTTGTCCGAAATTGTCCGTATAGGCAGCCAGGATGCCACCTGGGTGCTGACTGTGCCTGAGGCCCGCGGCGAGAATCTGGTCAAGGGTATCGCGCCCCAGATCTATTTTGAAGAGCCCAATCATATCCAGATTTTTTCCTCTGATGACTTTGAGGAACTCGTGCAAAGTTGTGGCCTGGAGATTGTGCGCCACGAATACCTGGCAGGATTCTGGGCAATTTTCTACCTGCTGAAATGGGCAACCGCAATGCCGGGCGAGACGCTCACAGACAACGTCCAGCCTGCCACCATACTCTGGACACAGACCTGGGAAGAGGTCTTGAATCATCCCAATGGGGAAAGAATGCGAATGGCCCTGAACAACGCCCTGCCACGATGCCAGGTGATTGTCGCCAGGAGGCAAGGTGCCAACGCAGGTTAAAATCGACTTTATTGTCCCGGGTTTCAGCAAATGCGGCACAACAACGCTGTGCGCGCTGCTGGATATGCACCCCGGCGTATTTATTCCCACGATCAAGGAGCCCTGGTACTTCTCGCACGACGAGTTTGAAACCCAGCATGAGTGCTACGACGAACACTATGCCGATGCCGGGGATGATCAGCTACTGGGGGACGGCAGCACTGACTACACCGGCTACCTGCGGGAAAAAATATCGGCGCAGCGAATTTTTGACAACAACCCGGACTGTCGCTTCATTTTCATTGCGCGCAACCCCCGTGCCCGCATTGAATCCAGCTACCGGGAAATGCATCACAGTGGCGTGAATTTCGGTCTCAACGCACCCTACGCGCTCGGCGACTGCCTACGGGTATTCCCACAGATGATCCAGGATACGCGGTTCTGGGAGCGTATCTGCACTTACCGGGATGTGTTCGGCGATGAAGCCATCCTCGTGGTCTTCCTGGAAGACCTGAAAACGGACGAGAGACGGGTACTCACCGACTGCTTCAGGCACATTGGCCTGTCGATAGACGATATGCCACAGTACGAAGCGATAAACCTCAATGCGGGTTCGCGAAAATTGTACGACTCGCGACTTTTCCGTTTTCTCCGCTCCAACCAGTTCACCGGCATGCAACTGGCCAAAATTGAAGGCGAGCGGCAGGACCGGATTTTCTCACCCCTGGGCCTGCGCCGCGCTTTCGGTAAAAAGCCGCTGCGATGGGACGAGCATGCGCTGAGTATTTTTGAGCGCGAAATAGCACCCGATTGCCGCCAGTTTCTTGAACATTACGGCAAGCAACCGGGCTACTGGAATCTGGATAAACCCGCGGTCAGCCTCAATCAGCAGAAAAAGTGATAGTTCGCCCACATTTTGTCGCCTCGCGACTCCCATCGCGGCGCGACTAAGGATAGGATTGATCCCGGCGAGCTGGTACTGCTGAGAGTGCTCAAACACCGACGCGGCGCTTGGTATAAATAAAACACAGGCAGGCGAACAAGGTTACATGCTTTTCTATTGCTACTCTGAAATTGGCGACGCGACAATCGAGTCACGCCTGGGCGATGCTGACTACAGCTATTATTTTGTGCTCAAGGCCTACCTGCCTTTGCTGAACAAGCTGGGGGAGACTCGCGTCATCGACAGTCTCGATGAGACATTCATTGCCGCGTGCAAGGGCGAGGTGGAGCATGGCAAGGAATGCTATTTGCTGGCGTTTGCGCCACCCCACAAAATTCCCTTCGATATGCCCTGCCCCGTCATCCCGGTTTTTGCCTGGGAGTATTCCAGCATCCCGAACAGGGAGTTCATCAATGATCCCAAGGACAGCTGGACCCACGCCCTCGAACAGTTCGGACAGGCACTGACACACTCGTCCTACGCGAAGCAGGTCGTGCTTCAGGATATGCCCGGCGACTTCCCTATCGAGGCCGTACCGGCACCGCTGTGGGACACATGCGCCGAGCTTCGCGCCACGGCAGAGAGCAGGCCTGCGCTGAAGCAGACTACTGTGACCCTGGGCACCGCAGTCATCGATAGCTGGGACTTCAACATCGCTTCGGAAAGCATCGCGCCGGCAAGCCAGGTCGCTCGCCCACTGGGTGGCGGCGGGGCACCGGGGTGCAACGATATCGATATCGAGTTCGGCGAAAACAACCCAGATGTCTGGATGGTCGGGTTTTATCCCCCGGAGGGCTGGGGAGCGTGGTCAAAGACCAGCAGCCCCTGGATTATGCTACCGAGCGTCGTTTCGGGGCGCGTGCGGCTGGTCATTGAGATGAATGCGCACGGCAACAACATCGGCCGCGATATCGAGATGCGCATCGGAGATTGTTGCGTGACCATCCAGCCGCAACTGGCAATGGCGGAATACGAATTCGAAATCGAGGTCGAGCAGCAAAGCAACTTCATCCTGTTCAGCGGGCTGGATATCTCCGCGGAAAGAACCATCGTCGATCCCCGCACTATCGGCATTGGACTGGCGAGGATCAGCATTGAAACTCTATCCGGCAAGGCCACGGATACGGCGCCGGCACTGAACGTTGTCGAACACAATATAGAACTCAATGGCGTGGTCTACACCAGTATTCTGAACCCTCGTGACGGGCGCAAGAACTGGGAGGACATTCTCACCGCCTTCTGCCTGGCTTTTCGTGAAAGGGACGATGCAACCCTGATCTTCAAAATGACCTACAAGGATATGTCAGGTTACCTGGAAGATATCTTCGCGCTATTCTGCCAACTGCACCCGTTTAAATGCCGCATTGTGGTCGTCCACGGCTATATCGCCCTGGAGGAGTACCGGGCCTTGATCTCTGCGACGAGCTACATTGTGAACGCGTCGCGCAGCGAGGGGCAGTGCCTGCCACTGATGGAGTACATGTCCTGCGGCGTCCCTGCCATCGCGCCCGACAATACCGCTATGGCCGACTACATAAGCGCAGACAATGCTTTCGTGGTCGACTCCAGCCCCGAACCGCACTACTGGCCACACGACCCACAGCAGATTTTTACTACGCTCTGGTATCGCCCGAGCTGGGAATCCCTGTACAACGCCTACAAGGACAGTTTTGCAGTCGCGGTAGATGATCAGGCCAGATACTCACGCATGTCCCGCGCCGCCTGGGAGAGCCAGTATGAATTCTGCTCCACCGATAAACTCATCCCCCGACTCGAATCCCTGTTGAAGCGGATCAGCAGGAACTAATGCCGCCATGATTATCCTGACCTACTCTGAGACCAATGCGGAAACCATCGAGCAACGCCTCGGAAAGGCTGAATACAGCTACTACTTTATTTACAAGAAGTACCTTCCCGCGATGCAGCGCCTGGGCACGCTGGTGGCGGTGAACGACCCCGCGACCGAGGTAGACCGTATTTACCGGGAAAATCCCGATGAACAGTGTATTTTTCTGTCTTTCTCGCCACCGCACCGCACGCTGCTCGACCTGGAGTGTCCAACGGTCTGCGTCTTTGCCTGGGAGTTCAGCACGATTCCGGAAGAGCATTGGCACAATATACCCGAGTACAACTGGGCAAAGGTGTTACACCAGTTGGGCAACGCGCTGACCATTTCCGAATACGCCGCGGAGGTGGTGCGCAAGGCCATCCCCGAAGGCCTGAATCTTACGGTTCTGCCGGCGGCGGTCGATACAGCCGCCGAGGACTCACTGCGCGCCAAGACACAGGGTGTCACTATCGACGTTAAAGCCACCCTTTACGACAGTCGCTCATACAATCTCGCTACCGACATGGTGAATGACGCCGTCCGGGGCTCCAGGGATCCGCTGAAGATGGAACCCTGGGACGACGTACCGATTGACCTCTCATTCACAGAGAACGATCCGGACTCCATCGAGCTCCTGATAGGTTTCTACAGCGCCGAAGACTGGGGTACATGGTCGAGAACCGGTGCGCCGTGGATTATGCTGCCACACAACGTGAGCGGCCCGGTCATTATTGAACTGGAACTGGTTGCCTACGGTACCAACATAGACCGTGAACTCAGCGTGCAGTTGGGCTCCGAAGAGGCCACTATCAGGCCGAGCGGTTTTCCCGAGGCCTTCAGGCTCACGTTCAACCCGCAGGACGAAGCCGATATTATCAAGTTCCACAATCTGGACCTGACGCATGCGCCAGGAGCGCGCGATCACCGCTCCCTGGGCATTGGCATCAAGTCTATGTCGATGCGCAGGCCAGAGGGCTACAAGAAAGCGAGTAGCGGTATTTTCACCACGGCCATGAAGCGCCTGAAAAGCTTTGTCACGGATAAAATCCTGGGGACCCAGACTACTACTACCGGCAGCAGGCTGACACTGCAGGGCGTCGTTTACTCCACGGTGATGAACCCACAGGACGGTCGCAAGAACTGGGAAGATCTGGTGACGGCATTTTGCTGGGCTTTCAGAGACGAGGAGAACGCAACCCTTGTACTGAAGATGACCCACCATAACCTGACAACGTTCCTCGGCAAGCTGCTACTGCTGTATTCCCAGATGTCTCCGTTCAAGTGTCGCGTGGTTGCAGTGCATGGCTTCCTGACAGATGAGCAGTACGACGCGCTGATAGACAACACGCACTTCGTCGTCAACAGCTCCCATTGTGAAGGCCAGTGTCTGCCACTGATGGAATTCATGGGCCAGGGAATTCCGGCGATCGCACCCAATCACACGGCAATGGCTGATTACATCGACGAGAGCAATGCGTTGATCGTAAAATCCAGCCTGTACCCGACTTTCTGGCCGATCGACGAACGCAAGGCGATCCGGACCCTGTGCTATCGAATCGACTGGAACTCGCTGAAGGACGCGTACCTGGAGAGTTTTGATATCGCTATGAATCAACCCGAGAGATACGAATCACTGCGCAAACACAGCATCCGGTCTATTGAGAATACCGCCGGCCAGGAGGTGGTATACCAGACCATGAAGCGCTATTTCGAAGAAACCGCCACCAGGGCGTCAAGCTGACATGCCACGCCTGACACGTCAGCCTGAGCGGTCACCCCCACAGTACCGGTCAGAGCGCGGGTGTTGCCGCCCCGGGAAGATGCCACACAGGGCTTTGCCAGCATGTTTCTTGCCGATCTGATTGCGCGCCTGCGAAAAAAGCCAGCGGCGCCCCCTCGGGAGCCTCCACCGGATCTCAGCGCACCCAGATTCAAGCAGGGTGCCGCGCCGTCTGCGACGCCGGCGCACGACCCGGCCGACAACCCCTCCGCCGTCGGCTTGCTGGATATTGTTGATTCCGGCTGGTTCAACAGCGAGCGCGGCGAAATCTGCAAAGGTGTGCCTGTCCGCTCAACTGACGTGGTCGTGGATGTCGGTTGCGGGGATGGTGGCGCTATAAAATTCTGTGCCCAGCAGGGAGCCGACGTCATATTTCTCGATATCAATGAGGAGAAAGTAAAAGATATTGAGGCCCGGTTGCAGGGAACCGTCAGCGGCAAGCTGACGGGGATTTCCGGCACCGCGGAGAAAATAGACGTTGCAGGCAACTCGGCAGACAAGGTCATCTGTACCGAGGTTCTGGAGCACGTCGACGACCCTCAGGTGCTGATGGCGGAAATGGCAAGGATCGGCAAGCCCGGTGCGCTTTACCTCCTCACAGTACCCCACGAGTCGGGCGAAACGGTAATGAAAGCGACCGCCCCTCCACAGTACTTCGAAAAGCCCAACCATATTCGCATATTTACCGAGAGCGACTTCCGCGCCCTCGTGGAAGGCGCAGGGCTGGAGATCGAACGCTACGAGGCCTTCGGTGCGTTCTGGACGGTTTTCTTTATGATATTCTGGCCGACCGGCAGCGATTTCAGCAAGCCTCACCCGGCGCTGGTGAACTGGAGTAAAACCTGGAACACGATTCTCAAGCTGGAGAAGGGGCCACAGATCAAAGCGGCCCTGGAAGAGGCCATACCCAACAAACAGTTTATCCTGGCGAGGAAGCCCCGGGACGCCTCATAGCGATCCGTTTTTCACGCCGCAGCGGCCCGGCGATGCGGGCAACGTGCTAGCTCCCGGGTGGAGCGCTGAACATCCAACTCAGCGTATCGCCAATATCGATCGGCTTCAGCGAGGAATCCAGGGCCAACAGCTTGCTGTTATCGCCCACCAGGCGTTTGACTTCGTTGGCGCGCACGAAATCGGGATTAACCCGGACATCGATCTCGTATCCCGCCAACTCATTCATGCGGCTGATTAATGCTTTCAGAGAATATCCGATGCCAGAGCAAATGTTGTAGACCTGGCCCACCTCTGCCCGTTCAAGGAGTGTCGCGTACGCAGACGCGACGAAGCGGACATCGGAGAAATCCCGGACAACATCGATATTACCCAGTTCGATTTCGGTTTTTTTCTGCTGGAAGTGGCTGACAATCTTCGGGATAAGGAATTTTTCCGCCTGACCAACGCCGGTGTAATTGAAGGGACGCGTGAACGCTATCGGCAGCTTCGCGGACCATATTGCCGCCATGTACTCCATTGCAACTTTACTCGCGGCGTAATCATTCGCCGGCGCAAAGGGCGTTTCCTCGGGGAACAGGCCCTCGCGTGAATTGCCATAGACATTGGCACTGCTGGCGATGACGACTTTCCGGGGCTGCTCCGGCGCTTCGGCGAGCACCTGCAGCAAGTTCCTCGTGCCGACAACATTCGTAAGGTACATCGCGGCGATGTCACCATGGGGTACAAAGGTAATTGCCGCAAGATGGATGACATATTCTGGTCGGGCTTTGTCTACTACCTTGCGCAGGCTATCCGGGTCAAGCAGGTTGCCCGCGCACTCGGTGACCGCGTCGTCATCGCTGCCCTGACCGTGGCCGAGACCGAACACCTCATAGCCCTGCTCCGTGAGCGCGCGAGTAATGTAGGGGCCCGTGAAGCTGCTGCTGCCCGTAACTAAAACTCTGCCCGCCATTAAAATGAAGTGCCCTTCTCGTTTCTGACCAGATCGGCTTTCACCATCATATCACACAGCTGCTCAAGGGTAGTTTGCGACTCCCAACCCAGCACGCGCCTGGCTTTGGCCGGGTCACCGATCAGCAGTTCCACTTCAGCCGGGCGGTAGAACTCAGGATTGACCTTCACCAGCGTTTTCCCGGTCTTGGTACAAACGCCCACCTCGTTTTCACCTTCGCCCTGCCATTCCAGCGCCACGTCTACCGCCGCAAATGCGAGCGCGACAAAATCACGCACGGTTTCCGTACGGTTGGTCGCGAGAACGAAGGTGTCGGGCTCATCTGCCTGGAGCATGCGCCACATACCTTCAACATAATCTTTGGCATAACCCCAGTCGCGCTTTGCGTCCATATTGCCCAGTTCCAGGACCTCGGCCTGGCCGAGGTGTATCCTGGCAACCGTGTCGGTAATCTTCCGCGTCACGAACTCTTTGCCGCGCAGCGGTGATTCGTGATTGAAAAGAATACCACTGCTGCCAAAAATGCCGTAAGACTCGCGATAGTTCACCGTCATCCAGTGGGCGAACAGCTTCGCCACCCCGTAGGGGCTGCGGGGATAGAAAGGCGTATCCTCATTCTGCGGTATTGCCTGTACCTTGCCGAACATTTCCGAGGTAGAGGCCTGGTAAAAGCGAATACTGTCGTCTACCGACCGGATCGCCTCCAGCAGGTTCAATGCCCCCAGGCCAGTGATCTTTGAGGTGGCCATGGGTTGCTTGAAGGACACACCGACAAAACTCTGGGCGGCGAGGTTGTACACTTCCGAGGCTTCGCTTTCTTCAAGCATCCGATGGGCATCCATCGAGTCTGTAAGATCGTAATCCACCAGGTGCAGATCGGGGTGGCCGACAATCCCCAGTTCTTCCATACGCCAGAGATTTACCGAACTCGTTCGGCGGCAGGCGCCAAATACCTTATAACCCTTCTCGAGCAGCAGCGCCGCGAGGTACGCGCCATCCTGCCCTGTGACACCGGTTACAACTGCCTTTTTCATATTCTTTTCCACACTCTCATCAGTTGATTCGCACTTTCTCAAGACCCTCTACCATACTGGATAAGTCGGCCAGGGTTTCCGTAAACATACCGGATTCGTTAACATCATCACACATCGATCCCATCAGCGGTATCAGCCGCTCGTCAAAAATGGCATCCCTGAATCTACGCTCCACGATTGATGTTACAAACCGGTGAAGCTGCTCGATATACAACTCAATGCTGTGCTGCTGGCGAAGATACGCCAACCCATTGGGCCCACACGTAAAACGACTTCCGGCGCCGGAGGAAAATGCCTCCAGAGCAGCCACCAGGTCCTCGTGCTCCCGCTCCGGCGAGATCTTGACCACCACATCATCGGGAAGCTCTCCATACCAACCGGTATCCGATACGATAGTGGGAACGGCACTGGCCCAGTATCGGAGCTGGCTCGCGGACGCTTCGCCCATGGTCGGGTTTCTCAGGTTCACGGCGAGATGCGCGTCGTGGATTGCCCTGTCCAGCTCATGTTCTTCGACAAAACCGACAACATTAACCAGGCCATCCAGACCAAATCCGTCGGCCAGCGCGATGATGTCGTCCGCCTTGTCGATATTGCCGTAGAGATTCAGGCGGAACGCCCGCGGATTGCCGATACTTCCCCACGCCTCGATAAACTGGGCCAGACGCCTGTTGGGAGCGGAGTGACCACAGAAAACTATGTTATAGGGAGGCTCGGGAATATCCACAGACACATCCATTGCCGGTGCCGGATAAGGCAGATTCAGCCGCACCACTGGCCCATCATATTGTCGCCGAACCCGGCGGAATGCATAGTCAGAATGCACAATCACACCCTGTGCACGGCCGATGAAAGTCCTGAACAGGGGGTAGGTGGTGACAAACCGGTCATACTGGGCCTGTGACTCACCACACCAGTCATACTGCTCCCCGCCGTACAATGCAGACAACGCTATTCCCGCATCGACGCCGTACTCCAGGCTGGCCATTTTCGACGGGACCAGGGTGCGGTGCCACCTTGCGAAGGCGAGACTCAGTTCCAGCAGGCTGACATCATGCAGAATGACAATACCGGGCTGCTCCATTGCCTGCTTAGCGATGCCAACATGCAATTCGCTGTTGCCAAGATTGTACAGATCAACCGGCAGCATGCCCTTTACCGGATGGGCAGGCTCATAATCATTATGAAATGTCGTCGCATCAGTGACCACATCCAGGGCGAAGTGACTGTGCAGCGAGGGCAGCAGGAACTGCGAGTACCGGCCGATCTCTGTTTTATCAGGGTCGATTGGCGACCACCAGCGAATATTCATGAATACAACAGGCTTCCGATAACGCGATCCCATGTCATATCCATGCCGACTACCCTCGACCGGGCATTGTCGCCCAGGCGGCGTATCAGCCCATCATCGCTCCAGAGTCGCGACATCTCGTTCCCCAGGGATACCGCGTCGGCGGCGGCGACGCTGCCGGTTTCCTGGTGCGTTACAAATTCCAGCGAGCCGCCGGAATCTTCCAGCGTCAGTACGCCTTTTGAAGAAAGCATCGCCTCGGGAGTGATATAGCCATAGTCCTCGTTATAGGCCGGAAACAGCACCATGCGACACCGGGCGTAGAGATCAAACTTCTGTTCTTCACTGATGTGACCGAGCCATTCCACCCTTGAAGCCACGCCCAGCTCCGCCGCGAGCTGTTTGAGCTTCGCAAGGTAGGCAGCATCGTCAGCCTGGCCGGCGAATACCACGCGCACGTCACCCGACGCGTGCGCGAGGGCCCTGATCACGAGCTCCTGCCGTTTCAGCGGCGTGATCCTGCTGGGGAAAAAGAAGAAGTCCCCAAACTCGCGACAGTGGAACTTGTCCATCGACCGGGGAGGCGGGTAGAGCACACCGGATTCTATACCGTTGTATTCAAGCAACCGGCCCGAGACGTTGCCAGAGATGGTATAGACTTTCTCGCAGGGAGAAATCGCACGCTGGTCCTCCCTGAAAATCATATCGCGGATGCGATGCCCGTCCGGCATGAATGCCAGGTCGTTATAGTCTGTATCCCACAGCTCGTACGCGGAGCGGTGCTGGTGAAGAATCCAAAGTGCCTTGCACGAATGCTCAATGAGCCACATGGGGAATTTCAGCGCAATCACCTGGTCGATCCTGACGCCGTTGAACTCCGAGATATCGAGCAGTTTGCAACTGACAATACTGTCCAGCAGCGATCGCTGCGGGTACCACTTGAATGGCACCGTAATCAAGGAGACATTGTGTCCACGCGTTTGCAACGCGGCAATCAGGTCTTCCGCGAGCACTTCGGCTCCGCCCGTGCAAAATGGAATCTGGGCGTTCAGGACTGCGATATTCATGGCGCGTCGGTCGATCGCGAGTTCGCCCCGACGCTTCTCTGCGCCTGGATGATCTCCGCCCGCATTGCTTCCAGCGAATTGTTATAGTGCTGCTGTAGATATACTTCCAACTCTGTAAGGCGCCGCGTACAGCTCAGCACGTCACCGCTGTGGTAATCCAGGATGGACTCGAGACGGGGCAACAAACGCAATGCCCGCGATATTTTCAGGCAAGGACCCAGTAGCGGTATCGCGTATCGCCTTTCCATTCTGTAGGCCTGCTCAAGCCCGGGAGTCTGCCGCAGTTCAGCGCTCCGCTTGTTGTCCCGAAAAAGATCACCCAGAAACAGAATGCGGGAGCTGCGGCCGCTGGAGAGCTTCTTCTCAATATCCGCTATTTCGGCAACGGCAGGTTTCCTGCCCAGCACAGTTGTGTACGCGGCTTCGATCAACGTATCACGCGGCATTGCAAGCAGTTCCGCGAGCGATCGACCGCCAAGCCCGGCGCTTTCACCCTGTTCACCATCGACAGTACCCGGTTCTGCGCCACTGTGCTCCGCCCCCCCTGCCGGGTCGGCGAACAGTCGGCTCGATACGCCCGCCAGGCGCCGGGCATCGCGATGGAACTGCCCCGATTGCTGATGGCCGACTTCGGTATCAAGCTCAAGCCGGGACAGGTAGTCCAGGTTCGCCAGCGCCGCGACGAACCTGCCTATTACCGGCACACGCTGCAGCCGCGCCATGAAATAGCGCGAGCGGAGACCGCGAATCTCAACGCCGGTTTCTTTCCCTGGCCCGGAGTAACGCAACCTGCCGAGCAGCAGTGTGCGCGGCACGCCTTGTTCGCGCAGTGCTCTCAAACCATCCTGCAGGCCCAGCGGATCAATCTCGCGTTTTAAAACCCGGAGATAGGCAATTTCCAGGAACTCTTCGTCGTGGTAGGCGAGGAATTCCTGCAGGTTGTAACTGACTCGCAAATCTGCCGCCGGACCGCACTCGCGAACCGGGAAGACCAGCGGCGGAAAAAGCTTGTCGAAATAGGCCAATGCCTCTGCATCCTGCTGCGACTTTATGCGCTTGCGCAACAGCGTCAGGAACTCCTCAGCCAGTGCGGATTCGGCGTTCGATGTGCGCTGGACATCAGTTTGCATGGATTCGCGCCCAGCAGGAATTGAGAGGGTACTTTGTGTTCATCCAGGTGTCGCCGTCCACCAGGCAAAACTCGATCCACTTTGCATTGTCCGGGGATGGCGTATCCTCACCGACCAGCACCTCGGCGTGCACCAGGCCCATCTGGCCCGGGGCAACAGTCGCTTTAACCTGCACCCGACCCCGAGCACCGTCGATGGGGCTTCCCGCCTCGTCCATCAACTGCCAGCCAATGGTGCACGAGCGTTTCTGGCCGCCCACCAGCACCAGATTCTGGCGACTGGCATTCAAAATCGATATGGGAACGCTGACTCGCTCCCCGGGCTGTAGCTTGACCAGGCCCTTGGAGAACAAATGCGCATTGGACCAGTCGAAGCCTGCCGCCGATTCCGACTGCAGGTTGGATTCTCCCTGAAATTCCCGCACGCGGTATTTGATATCTGACAGCTCGTCAGCGCTCACATACAAGCCTGCGTGCTCGTCGCGCAGAAAGTCAAAAAGGGCCTGGTCCTCTTTGTTTAATTCACGAATGAGATCAATCAGCCCGGGCTCAGAGGAGATACCACTCGAATAGCCCGGGGCGCCGACATTTGCCTTCACACCGTTTACCAGCTGAAAATCGAGCTCCAGCTGCAAAAAATCATTGAATTTGTCCAGTTGGTCAAACAATCCAACGATAAACCGCTCTTTCTCCAGGGTGCGTTTTACACCCGCCAGGGTAGGTTTGTTCCGGGAGAGATAGGCGCACTGGACATCACTGATGTTGTTCCGGAATTCCGCGCAGTTCTCGATCGACCTGAGCATACTGGCGGGGTCTACTCCGTTGTCCCGCCAGTACTCCAGCGCACGATTCTGTTGCTGCTTCCAGGTGTCGCGTCCACTGGTGGGGGGCGAAGTACAGTAATTGAAATAGGATATCGCGCGGTCTACCGGGTCGCGCACAACAGCAGAGAACACTGCGTTGAAATTCCGCGGATAGAAGCTCAGTGGTCGGTGACCACCAATGACGGGATACTCCGCGGTTTCTCTCCGGTCAAACGTTTCCCGGTCTGAATCCAACCCGTACCAGAAGACATTTTCCTCGCCGTACACCTTGAACAAATACGCGCGCTGGCTGGTGCCCGCTGATTTCGGGATATGAAGATAGACCAGGACCGGACTCATGCCCAAATAAAACCCAATGAAATTAAATGCTTATGATGGTTATCTTTAGCCCGGGCACTTTAGCATATTTCCCGGGGAGGCCGCACAAAATTCTACTCCACCTGTGACCGTCGTCATAGTTGTCAGCCTCACACGGCTTGCGCAATACAGTTGCAGAGCAATTCGCGCGGGAACGGATGACCAGCGTGGTCGGTCAACGCTCGTACCGGCCTGCCTCCGGGTCTATAGTCTATGGCTCCCGGTCGCCGCTCCAGCGAAGCACTTACCCGTAAAGAAACCGACTAATCCCAGACAAAGGCATAATCCAGGTACTGTAGCTTGAAGGCGATACCGATTCGGTCTGGATGGCCTTCAACGTTCGGCGGAACTTCGGGCCGGGAATGGTAAAACAACACCTCGACGCCCTCCTCGCGCACGCTGGCGTCCAGTTCAATACGCAGTTTGGCCTCGCGTAAGCACAATTCAAACTGCCTGTTGTCACAGTGCACGAGCGTTTTTTCATTCGCACCGTAGTACGTTCCTGCAATCGTCAGCAAAATGGCAGAAGGACCCGCTTCGGGGTGAACCGCAGGCACGTTAAAGGCTATTCGGGATGACCTGCCAACAGACCACACACCACTGCTTTCCGCGCCACGCCACCCCGAATCAGGCGGCCGCGCCAGGCGCGCCAGGGCAGCAGAAATAAGTATTTCACCATGCCATAGTTCACGCGGTGGATGCAGCAGGTACTTATGAAGTGACGCCATACGCTCATCCCCGGGGACGCTTGCAGCCGGCGTCGCTGTATTGCTGTCCTCCATAAAGTCGTCGAGATCGACCGGGATATTGGCCGGCCTGTAATTGCGAAAGAGGCGCGCATTGGATGCGGCAAAATGGCGCCGTATATACGCGCGCTCTTCGTCGGAGAGAAAATCGCCGCTGCCACTGCCAAGCTCGGACTGCGATGCGGTCAGGGCGCGCGAAAGCCCGAGCAGTCTGTCGCGCCGTACGCCCAAAAGCCTCGCTGTTTCCAGGTACGCCGCGGAAAAGAAGTCGAGGCTGCGGTTGACGTTAGCCCGCTGCAACGCAAATCCCGCGCTGACCCGAAGACCAAAAACACTGAGAAAATCCTCGACGACATTCCCGTGCAACAGGTAGCGCCTGTCGAACACGCGCGAATGCACCGTCAACTGTGCACCGAAAATGCTCAACCAGCGTTCGATCGTGGCGCTGAAATCATACCTCTCCGGCGTGACCTCCTGCGGGCTGCGTTCCCGCAGAACCAAAGATTCCCTGAGGTAGCGCAGTTCCTTTATCGCCTGAAGCACGGTGGACTGGTAGAGCGCGCCCTGTTCCCGGACATATACGAGAAGTGTAACGTCATGCGCTTGCAGGCCGTCGCGCAGTTTACGGATGCCATCTTCCGACAACAGCGAGAACCCCTCCCAACTCAGCAGGGCTTTGCAATACCCGCCCTCACTTGCCTGCGCGAGTTCGCTCGTCAATTCGGCTATTGCGCCGCTGCCCCGGAGATCTTCATAACCATCGGGCTGTTCAACCGGAGACTTTTCCAGTTCCAGCAGGTAGGCGTGCCCGATACCGGAGGCCCTGCCCGCCAGGGGTATGTAAACACCGTTCTCAAGAAACCAGTTGCGGTTGGCAAAGAGGTGCGACTGAATCGCGGTTGAGCCTGTTTTCGGATAACCGATGTGTACTGTGACGTCCATATACTGGTGCCCTCGTACTTTTTTTGCTCTCTTGCGCGCGGGGCGGTATCACGTGGGCTGCTTTTTGCCTGCCAGCCCCCACAACGGCAAAACGCAATGGGCCTGGTAAACAATGATGCAATGCGGTCAACTACTGTTGATTGCCCTGCGCGCGGCCGCCACGTGCAGGGGGGACACATCCACCACATGAAACTCCTCGCCAAAACGCAGCGATACACTGATACCGCTGATGCGTTCCACTGCTTCTGCGGGAACCGACAGATGCAGCGTGGCCTTGCTGACACCCTCGGGCCGCACTACTCCAGGAGCGATTGTCTGCTCCCCGGGCGCCAGCGGCACATTACCCTCGGCATCGTGAAACTCGTAGACCAGCGTGCACAAAGGCAGCCGGCTGAAGTCCAGCGGATAGGCCAGCGTGTTGTTGATCAACACCGGCAACTGCCCTGTGCCCTGGCTGTCCAGTGCAAAAAAACCCTTGGTGTACAAATTCACGCAGCGGGCAATCTCCGGTGCACTGGTCAGCGTGTAGCGTTCTGTTTCGGCTGCGCTCGAGCGCAGGTCGAAAGGGGCGGGGCGATACTCATGTTGCCCGTTACTCGCCGCCCGGTAGAGTGCCAGATCTTCCGCGTAGAACCTCTCCAGCGCCATGACCAGGTCGGGCGCCATGAAAGCTTCCGGCTCAATGTCACCGACACCGTCCAGTTCACAGGGCAGTGTATTGGCGTAGCGACCGGGTTGGTCCGGGCTGCCGGTTCCGGTTCGCGCCAGGCTCGTGTTGTGCCGTTCCAGTTCAACCGTTGTGCCTGCAAACCGGGACAGGCGCGCAGACAGCTCACCTAACTGCTCCATGGTGAAAATATCATCGAAGTGATCGACACCGGTCAGGAACAGGTGCTGGGGCTTCCAGTGCGGATCCATGTACAGCGGCTCACAGCCCAGGATATAGTCGACGAACTCACGAAAAGAGATTCCCCGGTGCCTGTCGGGCCTGGACTGGCAGCGCACGTCGCGCAGCACGTCCAGGGTGTGAATCAGGTTACCCTCCTGCTCCCGGTTGAGCAGAAACTTCTCTGTATAAGCGCTGATAACCCTTCGCACCGGCTCGCGAATCACCGCAAAGCGGTAGAAACTGTCATCGCCAAGCGCCTGTTCCACGACCGCCAGCTCGTGATCCTTGAGTTGCGCGCCGGTGATGAAAGCGTCGGTCACGCGGTGCACGCCGTGTTTGGCAATCAGGTCCGCGTGTGGCAGTCCCGCAAGACTCACCATCAGATGCTTGAGCGAGGTGCAGGCACACTTGGCAATCGGCGAGTAAACAACCTTCTTGTCGAGGCTGACAAAAAAAGAGCCGACCGGCCTCGGCAACCGGGTCCGGGACCCCGGTTTGAAACAGCCGGATATCGCTTGTACCCAGGGTTCATCCATGCGGGGGCGTGTGTCGGGCTGGGACAGGAGCAAGCGCTGGCCCTCCGTTACTGCTGCGTGTGCAGCGATGGCTGGGCAATCACCTCTGGGCCACTGGCAAGATATTCAGAAACGCGGCGCTGCATGTAGCCCCAAGTGCTGAAACCGCGCTTTTCGTAGTACAGCTCTCCCTCGTGCGGCCGCTCGGTTATTCTCTCCAGACTGACCGCTTGCAACTGCGCCGTACCCCTGAATACGTAGTGCAGGATAAAAAACGGCAAAATGCCAAGCCAACTCTTGAGCTGCGACGGGTACAGGAAAGAAAACCCAAGAAAGCGAATGCGCAGTGGCCAGGGAATCCTGATCCGTTCCACCGGGCCATTGGCAGGCAAGGGATACAGGGCGCGGAAAAACTGCCAGGGTCGCTGGTAACTATTGTACAGCGGATACTGCCGCAGCTTGTCTAGCACGCCCAACTCATGACAGACCCGCGCGCTGATCACATGCAGCGCATCGTGGTCCGGGTGGCCGCCCTCCCAGGCCAGCGTGTAGATCACCTCCAGCGGGCCAAGCGAGGCAAGCCATTCCCGCAACCACGCTGCCGCCATGGGGAGATTGTCGACCAGTGCCTGGTCATCGATGCCCAGCAGGCTGCCGGCAAACACGATGTCGCTGGCTTCAACGCCGAGCCTGCGCAGCACATCGATGCTCTCTGTATTCCTGCGCGTTTCATCGAGATCACCCATCACACCGCGGGTGAAACAGGCAAATACTACCCGACGGCCCTGCTGCCTGTGGCGGAGTATCTGCAGGTAAGCGCCGGATTCATCATCCTGGTGGCAGATGAGCACGACGGCTACCGGTGCGCTCTTCTGCACCGCGTCAGTAGGCATCGAAATCCAGGAAGGTGTAGTGAATGCTGTCGGCATCAATTCTGAGTGAAGAGTCATGAAAGGACTGGAACAGGAAATTCAGCGGTGAAGGCTTGAATCTCTCCGGTATGCTGAAGTATCCCTTCGGCTTGCCGGCGCTGCGTGGCAAAAGCCCCAGGTAAAGTCGCATGGCCGACAGGGGCGCGCGACCCACCATCTCATCGTGCATGGGAACGCCACTGATCGTGGCGTTACCCAGCTCGGCATACGCGGGCACCAGCTTGCTGAAGGAGCGGGAGTGGAAACTCCAGCCGTCCTTTATCGCGCTGGCGCGCACCGGGTTGTTCGGGTTCTGCATCCGCCAGCGCAGGGCATCGCCCGACCACACCTGCTCGTACTCGGCGTCACGGCTGGCGGCCTCGAGGTCCACACCCAGCCTGCCGAACCCGACCAACGCATCCACCTGCCTGATTTCCCTGAAACCGAGCTTCTTGATAAACCCCGGTGTGCTCTGGGCATTCGCCGCGCCCTGCACATGGTCGAAACCCATCTCCGCAGCGGCCTCATAGGTCTTTTTGGCGAGCTTTGGGAACAACCCCTGCCCCTGGTAGTCGGGGTGCGTGGACGTATTCAGCGAAAGCAGGCCCCTGACCACCTTGCCGTGAACCCTGGTCCGCGTGGGTATGCAGGCATAATGCGCGGCCAAGCGGTCACCGTCGTAGGCGTCGAACCCCACAGCCTCGCCATCCGGGTTCCGGGCGTAAAGCCAATGCAGGGCCGACGGCGAAAACTTCGGGTACGGGCCGAACGCGGCATCAAAGAGTTGCTGGTAACGAAGCAGGGATTCTTGCGAGGTGTCCAGAGGCCGTAGTTCCATTATTTATATACCCAGTATTTTCCACAGAGGAATCCGTTTACCGCAACCACCGGCAGGGAGACAATTTTACCAATCAAGACATTGTCTAAAAACTGCTCCGACAGCGCCACACACAGCAGCGTAATCAGATAGTTGAAAAATACAACCAGCGCAAACCCCAGTACATTTGCAACGGTTTCCTTTTTTTGGAAGGTAATCCGGGTGTGCCCGAGGTAATTCGCACAAAAACCCACGAGAAAGCCGGCCGTTACGGCCACCGTGAAGTGAAACCCCGACCACACGAGCGCCTGCAACACCAGGATGTCGATCAGCGCTGAAACCAGGCCGATCAGGACAAACACCGGGAACTGCCAGCGACTGGCAACCTTCACTGTCACCCCCTGCGCCGCCAGCGAAGTCGCGGGTGCAGCGGCCGTTTGGGTACCGAGGCAATATCGTGGGCGACAAACGCCAATACAAACTGCAAACCCACCAGAATCGGCAGCACCGCCAACATCACGGTGCCTACCGGGGTCGCCTTTCCCGCCTGCATCGATGAAATCCAGCTATGTGCGCCGAACACCCCGCCAAACACGATCAAAGCGAACCCCAGGGGCAGTTCAATGGAAGCCAGCGACATATCTCTCAGATAATAACTGTAGAAAATTCGCTTGAGGGAGTTGCGGATATGCTTGAAGAAAAACTCGCCTATTACCTTGGATATCTTGAGGTTGCTTACCTCGTCTGCGTACTTGGCGTCCATGGGCACATCAACCACAACCGCCCGCAATATACTGAGCCGGAACAACATATCGGTCTCGAAAAAAAAGCGTCGGCTTATCTTGTGAAACGGCAGACTCCTGGCGACATCCCGGTGAATGGCGGTAAAACCATTTGTCGGATCAAATACGTCCCAGTATCCGGTCGAGAACTTCGCCATGAAAGATAAAATCGCATTACCGATAACCCTGGGCATCGGCATCTGCCTCACCTGCTCCAGGTCGAAAAACCGATTACCCTTGGTGTAGTCGGCCTCGCCAGCGATGATCGGCGCCGCGAACTCCATGATCAGGCGGGGATCCATCTGACCATCGCCGTCGACTTTCACCAACAGCGTGATACCGTCCGCGATTGCCTGCTGGTAACCTGTCATGACTGCGCCGCCAACACCCAGGTTCGTCTCGTTTCTCAGAACGGTGACACGCGGGTCCGTGCAGGCCTCCTCCACGAGATCGCCACTACCGTCGGGGCAACAGTCGTCGACAACGTATATTTTCGAGCACTCGGTGCCGATGCCGGCTATTACACCGAGAATTTTTTCCCTGACCTTGAAGCATGGAATGATCACACCAATGGTGTGCTCAGCTATTTCCCTATCCACAATGACTCCCCGATTCCGAGCCCACACTACGCATTCTTTTCTTTCCACAACGCCCGGCCAGCCGATAAACG
>CAZFJQ010000021.1:0-54699 GCA_964519755.1 uncultured Halioglobus sp. | reverse complement strand
GAAACAAACTGGCGAATGGGGAAAATGGCCGGCCCGAACTGGTTGTAAATCGCCACGTCGGCGGCATCCCGGCCGTACCCGACAGACACGTAGCCACCGCGTTTAACCTCCTGCGTGGCGTCAAACAGGTACCAGCGCCCGGCGACCCAGGCCTCAAACCAGGCGTGCATCTCCATAGGTTCCAGGCCATGCAGGTAACCGACCACCATGCGCGCCGGAATACTCAGGCTGCGGCACAAGGCAACGCCCAGGTGTGCCAGGTCTCTACATACACCGGACTGCTGCAAATTCACTTCGACCGCCGATAGCGCAGAGGAACTGCTGCCCGGCTTGAAGGGTATTGTATTGCGCAGCCAGCGTTCGATCTCGGCAACCTGATCATAGCCCGGCAGCTGATTCGCGGTGATTTCCTGCGCGAGGTCGCCGAACCTGTCTGATTCACAGTAGCGGCTCGGTAGCAAATAGACCAGTACGTTGTCCGGCAGGTTCTGCACTTCTACAAAAGCGCCACCGGGCTGCGTATCCACCCCATCCGCGATGGAAACCCTGGCGGCTGTCGATATGCTGAACTCGCCCGGAGGCGCTACCAGGCGCTGGCACAGGTTGCCGTAATCATCCGCAAACTCTGTGGCAGACACTCCCTGGGAAAACAAATACTCCTCGCTCGCGACCCACTGCTGGGCGCCGCTTCTCGGGCGAAGCATCAGAATAAACGGCGTCGGCACCTCGATATTAAACTCCATCTCACAGCGCGTTTGCAGCCACATCAAGACAACTCCTATTTCTGCACAGCGTTCAATTTAAAGCGTTTACCGCCACGTTAACGCTCATGCTCGCACCGGGCAGCCCGTGAAAAGCACCAGCCACAGGCGGTACGGATTCCGGCAACCTTGCCACAGCCACCGCGATGTGCTCCGCGCCCACGATATTCCCGATGGTGGGATCAAAACCCTTCCATCCCGCCCCCGGCAGGAACACCTCGGCCCAGGCGTGGGTGGAACCCGCCTGTGGTGCCTGCCCGGAGGCCGGGTCCGAATACAGGTAGCCACTCACGAAGCGCGCGGCAAAGCCGAGCTGACGCGCCGCGGCCATAAACAGGCAGGCCGCATCCCGGCAGGAGCCGGTGCCATAGGCCAGCGTTTCCTCGGCGCTTTGTACGCCCTCTTCCTCCCGCACGCGATAGGACAATTGCTCATAAATGCGCTGGTTCAGGCGCAGCAACAGCGCGAAAGTTTGCAGGCTTTCGTCCGGCTGCCAGATCTCCGCTACCCAGTCGGCCAGGCTACCCGTACCGGCAGTATCCGGACCCGAAAAGTACGGCGCGAGAATAACCGTATCTTCATCTGTGTAACTAAACGGGTAGTCCACGGCGTAATCCGCAACGAGAAAATCATACGGCGTCTGATCATACTGCTGAATAATGACTTCGCTGTTAATCTGCAGGCTCGTGGCACGGGTGTTGAACGTAGCCGTGGCAACGGAGTTTCCCTCTACATCCCGCTGCCAGCGAAGTGTGGCCGGCGGCGAAATGTCCAGCCTGGAACTCTCCATACGCAGCTCATGGCCCTCGCGGGGGCGCAATCTCAGCGTGTGCGGAAGAAGTTGCACATTGCCCGAAAAATCGTAGCGTGTCTGATGAAATATCCTGTAGCGCTTCATAGAATGTCCGGTGACCCGCCAACCCGAATGGCAGCTCGAGGCGACGGCGCACATGGTAGCATGAGTTGCGCCGGTTCGCGGTTGCGCGGCCTGCACACGACGCGTGCCGCCAACAATGAAGCTACCCGCCCACCTGCTACTGGCGGGCAACGCCGTACCGTACCCGGACTCTTGCCGCTGGCAATACCGCGCTGACAATCGGGGAAAACAGGAGCCACAAGCATGTTGAAGCTGATCTACCTCGCACGACGCAAACCCGGGCTCGACTTCGACCAGTTTGTACGTCGCTGGCGGCAACACGGTGCCCTGGGTATGCAGCAGCCGTTCTGGCGCCAGGCCCTGTGCTATGTGCAGGCCGAACCCATTCTGCCAACGCCCATCGCCGGCGCGTCGGAAGACTTCGATGCGGTCGCGTATTTCATGCTGCGTGATGCAACTTTCGACGAGATGACCGGGGAAGACAACATCGGTTCCGCGCTGATGGCGGCGGATGAATTGGAAACCTTCTCAGCGCCGATCCCCTCTACCTCCCTGTGGGTGGATGAAGAGACGATTAAAGCCGGGGAACGCGGCGGTATTACGGCATTCCTGTTTTTTGAAGATGCCAGCACGGCCGCTACCGCCGCGGCATGGGTCCGCGACGCCACGGGCCTGGAAAGGGTGATCCTGAACCGCACCAGCGAGGCGATGGCGGCAATGAATACCCTGCCGTTCGCGACCGTGCTGGAAGTCTCCGCGCCAAACCTGTCGCTACTGTCGGCGGCGCTGCAGGCCAATGACCGGCAACTCCTCGCAACATCGGAGCTGACGGTCGTGACCCGCGAGGCCGTGCTATGGGACCGGCTGGCAACGGCTTCCCCTAAGGCGCAGGACAATCCGGGGCTATACTACTGACGAACCCCAGGGGCCAACACATGCCGAAAACTGCTTACGATATTCACCCGGATTTTGCCAGGCTGCCCGTTATCAACTTCCGCTTCGGCAGGCTGCTGCTCTGGCTGATCAACGGCGTATCAAGGCTGCAGCGCTTTTTCGTGCGACGCTCATTGCGGGTTGAACTGCAAAAACAGCGCATAACGAGAGACGCCGGATCGGGGTTCACGGTGATTCGCATGACCCCACCGGGGCTGGCCTCGCCCGCTCCCGCGCTGCTGTACTATCACGGCGGCGGTTTCGCTATCACTTACGGTGGCCTGCATCTGAAGAACTGCGAGCGTTACGCCATTGAAGCGCAGTGCGTGGTGATCTTCGTGGAATACCGCCTTGCACCCAAAAATCCTTTCCCGGATGCCTTCAACGACTGCTACCGGGCGCTCGAGTGGACGCTTGAACACGCCGCCACGCTCGGCATCGACCCGCAACGCATTGCGGTGGGCGGCGACAGCGCGGGCGGCGCGCTCGCGGCGGGCGTGGCACAGAGAGCGCGCGATGAACAGCTCGTCAGACTGCGCGCACAGTTGCTTGTTTACCCCGTGCTGGACAACCGCTGCTCCACGGTCTCCGCCACCGACTTTGTCGACGTTCCCATCTGGAACGCCGTGTCCAACCGTAATATGTGGCGAACGTACCTGAGTCGCTACGCCAATGGAACCACGCCCGACTATGCCGCACCCGCCCATGGCCGCCTGCAGGACCTGCCCTTGAGCTATGTCGAGACGGCGGAGTTCGACCCGCTTCGGGACGAGGGCCTGAACTATGCCAGGGCGCTGCAGGCGCTGGGCACCGAGGTCGAGCTCAACGCTACCTCACAAACCGTGCACGGCTTTGACGCCGTGGCAAAGAGCGCACTGACGCTGGACGCGATGGCCACGCGAATCGCCTTCCTGCACAGGGCATTCCACGAGGGGCCGGATACGGCCTGAATCGGGCATACCTGCGCTACGAACACGCTAACGCGGCAATCACGCCCCGGCGCGCTCACTACACCTGCATCGAGCGCCCCGCGTACTGCACCTCCAGGGACCCCGGCTCGTAGCGGCAAACCATCACCGTTTTATACTCGGTGCGCGAGCCGCTGATCTTCCACTCGCCATCCACCTTGCGATACTCATCGTGGTACATGGCGCTGAGCAAGGTCAGGGTGCGCTGCTCGGTATTGATATTGCGGTAGTTCAGGCCCCACACCCCGCGCGCACTGCCCGCCTCCAGCAGGGTGATCTCCGGGTTGGTGCAGTGGTGCATATCCAGGACATGCGCATGACAGCCGCGCGGCACAAAAATTTCATCGACGAATTCATCTCGATTGCTGCAGTGTCCGAAATCCGCCATGTCGATGATGACCTCGCCCTCGCAAAAACATTCACGCACCGCTTCCGGGTCCTGCCGGTCACAGGCATTCAGGTAGCGCGCCTTCAATTGTCGGATAGCCTCAATGGCTTCCAGGCGCGCACAGCGCTCTGCAAGTGCCGCTATATCAGTCTGCGTCATCGATCAAGCTCCTGTAGGTCAAGCAGAATTTTCCAGAGCGTTCCTCGCCCACGTGAAGACGCGAACGGGTAAACGCCGTCAGCATACCGCGCGGATTGGTACTGCCAATTGCCGCACTGAAATAGCCAGCCGTGCAGTCTAGCGAGAATCCGCTAACATCACATCCGGCATGCTTCTGCTGACCTGTTTTACCGGGATGATTCCACCGGGATGGATTCTTCCTCGCTGCGCTGCGCGCGATGAGGGTGCGCCGCCCCCGGGGCACAGCTATACTTCGACGATAAAAATCCTGTGCGTGGAGCTCGACATCCGCGACTGCAATAGCGAGGCGACAATGCCCGAAGAACCACAGCAGGAATTCCGATGTTCCTGGCGCGAGTACCTTCCACGAGGCTGGCACGGTGCGTTCACAAGCGGCGTTCTGGCGACTGTATCCGCGCTGGCGGTACTGCCGGGGGTCGACGCCATTGCGAGTGAGGGCAGCAGCTACAGTCCCCACGCGGGGCAGGCTTATCCCACCCGGGTCTACTGGGGAGACACGCACCTGCACACCCGCTACTCGGTAGATGCCAACATGTTCGGCAACCAGCATCTCGGCCCCGCGGAGGCGTTTCGTTTCGCGGCGGGCGAAACGGTAAAGGCCAGCAACGGTATGCTGGTGCGCCTGGGCAGGCCGCTGGATTTCCTGGTGGTGTCCGATCACGGTGAGTTCCTTGGCCTGCTACCAGGCGTGAATGCAAATGATCCCGAGCTCACCCGATACGCGCTTGGCCGACGCTGGCAAAGCGCGTCGCAACGCGGCGATGTGGCTGAGCTGATGCAGCTCTGGGGCGCCCGGCCGGACGAAAAAATTGATGGTGAACCCTTTGCGGGGCCGGATTTTGCGAACCGCGTCTGGGATGAGTACGCCAATTTCGCGGACAGCGCCAATCAACCCGGTGTATTCACCGCCTTCATCGGCTACGAATGGACGGGGATGAACAAGCTCAGCAACCTGCACCGGAATGTGATCTTTGCCGATGGCGCAGACCGCGCAACCCGCTTGCGGCCATTCACCAGCAGGGACAGCGCCGACCCGGAGGACCTCTGGCGCCATCTGGACAGGTACGAAGCACTATCCGGCGGTCGGGCGCTGGCCATTCCGCACAACTCGAACCTCAGCGGGGGGCTGATGTTCCGGACGCGGGATGCAGCGGGCAAGCCATTTGATGCGCCCTATGCGCAACGCCGCGCCAGGTGGGAGCCGATCGTGGAGATCACCCAGATCAAGGGCGACAGCGAAACGCACCCGCTCATCTCGCCCAACGACGAATTCGCCGACTTCGGTACCTGGAACACCAACCTGTCCATGCGCACGGATGTGTCGCGTGAGAACGAACAGGTGCAGTATGAGTACGTGCGCCCGGCGCTAAAGCTCGGCTTGCGCCTGGAGCATCAGCTCGGCGTGAACCCCTTCCAGTTCGGCGTGATTGGCAGCACCGACAGTCACACCGGGTTGGCGACCGCGGACGACAACAATTACTGGGGTAAATTCAGCAAGGACAACCCACACCCGGGGCGCAGCCAGGCGCCCACGCTGCCCGAACAGTTCGGGCCGCGGGACGTACTGTTCAGTAACTGGCAGCAGCTCGCCAGCGGCTACGCCGCGGTGTGGGCGCAGGCAAACACGCGCGCCGCGCTGTTTGATGCGCTGTTGCGAAAGGAGGTCTACGCGACCACCGGGCCGCGCATCACGGTGCGTTTTTTCGGCGGCTGGCACTTTTCGCCCGAAGACGCCCTCAGCCCGGATGTGGCGGAGAGGGGCTACCGCAAGGGCGTTCCAATGGGCGGTGAATTGGCCGCCCCCGGAGAACGCGGCGACGCACCGCGTTTTCTGCTCAGCGCCAGCAAGGACCCGGAGGGCGCGAACCTCGAAAGGCTACAGATCATCAAGGGCTGGCTGGACAGCAACGGCAAGCTGCGGGAAAAGGTTCACGACGTACTGGTGACCGACCGGCCCGGTGCTGCGGTGAACCTGGACACTGCCAGCTACCTGAACTCTGCCGGCTCGGCGCAACTCAACGCAGTCTGGCAGGATCCCGGGTTCGACCCGGCGCAGGCGGCTTTCTACTATTTGCGGGTACTCGAGATAGCCACCCCCAGGTGGCCTGTGCACGATGCTGTTTTCTTCGGCGACCCACTACCGCCCGAGGGCTTCCGTCAGGCACAACAGCGCGCGTACACGTCGGCTATCTGGTATAAACCGGATCAGGGTGCTGCAGCCCGCGGGCCCGGTTCCACGCGGCGGCCCGGTTCATCGCAACAATAAAAAGGAAACGACTATGCAACGCCTCGCTCTGGCACTTACCGCGCTATTGCTGTCCGCCTGTTCCGCTTCGACACCCGATATTGTCGGCTGCGAGCCGGTGGGGGACATAACACCCTATTGCGATATGCAGACTCCCGAGGATATCGCGGCCCTGCCGGATGGCCGCCACCTGCTGCTGGCCCACTTCGGCCACATGGGCGAAAGCACCGGCAGCATCTCGCTGTGGGATACGCAGACAGAAACCATGACATCGCTATTCCCCACTGAGGGCAGCAAACCTGAAGTAGCCGGGGAGACCTGGGGCGAAGCGAGTTGCACGCAGCCGCCCGACACGAGCTTCGGTCCGCACGGTACGCACCTGCATCAACTGGACGACGGACGCTGGCGCTACCTGGTGGTTAATCACGGCGACCGCGAGGCGGTGGAACTGTTTGAACTGCGGATGGATGGCGCCACGCCATCACTGCAATGGCGCGGCTGCGTTGTCGCCAGCGCGGATACCATGATGAACGACGTGGTCGGCCTCGGCAACGGCGACCTCGTCTACAGCCGCATGTTCAGACCGGGTGATTCCCTGGCACTGGCGAAAAGCCTGTTCAAGATCGACACCGGCGAGCTCTGGCGGTGGCGTCGGGCAAGCGGTCTCGAGCCCCTGGATAACACTGCAGCGGCTTACCCCAACGGCCTGGAAATCAGCGCCGACAATCGCTACGTGTTTGCCAATATGTACATGGAAAAGGAAGTCTGGAAGGTGCGCCTCGAGGATGCCCAGGTGGTCGCGCGCTACCCTGTTACCAATGCCGACAACAGCCATTGGGGTTCCGACGGCAGACTCTGGATAGCCAGCCATACCATGGGGGTTGCCGACATCCTGGGCTGTTTCTCCAATCCGTCATCCCCCTGCCCCGGCAGTTTTGCCATCGTGGCGCTGGATACAGAGACAGGAGGCACGGAGACTGTTTTCGAACACGAAGGCGCGCCCATGGGTGCGGCCACCGTGGCCGTACCGCAGGGCGGCAAGGTGTACCTTGGATCCTTCGTGGGTGACAGGATGATTGCCGTGCCCGATTTCACACAACCGTGACACGGCAAATCGCGCTGGCTGACCCCCTCGCGGCTAGCGGATAGGTGCAAGCAGCCTTGGGTCGGTCACGAGCTGACGCACGCCATGCGGCTTCTTCTCTTCGAACTCGTTGCTTTCACACCACTTGGCGAGACTGTTGATATCCACCTTGGCGCACTGTGGGCGCACAGACCAGGTGACCTGCAACGGCGAGCAGGTCTGTTGGGTGAAAGACGGGCCGGTGGTGGATCCAAGGAACTCAACCGGCGCGCCAGTCTCATCGGGGATCATTTTGGCCTGGTGGTAGCCTGCGACCATGTGACCGTCGTAGTCCATGCTGTTGAAGTCCATCGCGTCTGCGTCGTTAACCACGGTAAACACCTGGGTCTCGACGCGCAGGCTGGGGTTGGCGCAGGCATCAGACAGGCACGAGCCAAGCCCCTTTCCCGGGCTGACATCACAGGAACTGTGCACCCAGTGCACTTCTATGGTGTCGCCCGGCTTCACACCGCCGCACACATCACCACCTGGCGCCTTGAGCTCGGCTTCCGTCAGGGACTGGCTGATACCGCACTGATAGCCGCCAAACTCACCATCGCCCGCGAACACTGAGAAATCCCTGGCCTTGTGCTCCGCATTTTTGTGGAAGTGGATGTTGCATAAGTTCATCTCGCTGGCGGGCGGCGCGAAGGGAAATACGCTTTGATTGCTGCCGTCGAGTTGATCGATGTCACGCGGGGTCTGTGGGCCGAACCCCTCGCACACATCCGCGGCAAGCGCCGCACTGCTCAACCCGCTCACCAGTACACCCAACACCAGCCCTTTGCCTTTCATAACACCTTCCTCCCGTTTCCCTGGAACCCGCGGCAGAAGTGCCCGGGTGAGTTAAGAATACGACGGGAAGCGCCATGACAAACGACGGAAATAACGTGCGTATACAACGGGAATACCGAAATAACGCAGCCGCGCGTTAACGGACGGGCCGCAATGGCGGCATGGGTGGGAGGTTTGCGAGGGTAGCGGGGATAGCGGGGATAGCGGGGGAATAGCGTGCTACAGGCGCTGGCGAATGAAATCCAGGCCCCGCAGGTAAACCTCCTCCGGAGAGGAGAAATTATTGCGCCAGACATTCGCCGCGCGCGCCAGGGCCGGGTCGCTGGTTCCAAAGGCCTCGATGACCAACCAGCCACGGTAGTCGATTTCCTCGAGCGCGGAGAACGTACTGTCCCAGTCCACTTGCCCGGTGCCCAGCGTCCCCCTGTGGCTCTCGCTCAGGTGTACGTGGTTGAGCGTGTCGCGCACACCCAACAGCGCCTCGCGCGGATGCGGCTCCTCAATGTTTGCATGGTGTGTATCGTAGTGCACGCCGACGTTGGGTAAACCCACATCCTCCACCATGCGCCGGCACTGCCTGGCAGTATTGATCAGGAACACCTCAAAACGGTTGAGGACTTCGAGCCCCAGCGACACACCGCAGTCACCGGCATGCTCACCACACGCTCGCAGGTAATCGGCGGACCACCGCCATTCCTGCTCGGTTGGCCCCTGGCCGGTAAAATACTTGTGCGCCTGGTAGATGCCGCCCGCCAACAATTCCGCACCGATGACCCTCGCGCTGTCGATGCTGCGCTTGAGGTTGTCCACGGCCGCTGCTCGCACACGGGCGTCGGGTGAAACGGGGTTTGCGTCCTCACTGACGAAGGCCACCGCCGTGCGCGCCAGGCCCAGATCATCGCAGGCGCCCGCCATGGCTTTCAGTTCCGCCAGCGTTTGCGCGCCCACCGGAATCTCCACACCATCGTAACCCGTTTGGGCCAGGCTCTCGAACACCGGAATATGCTGTGGCGTGATGTGCGCGCCCCAGAGCAGCATGTTCATGCCGATTTTCACGTCCATCGCCTGCGCTCCACACTCTACCTGAATTCGATGCCGCTGAACTCGCCCGACTCGCGCCACTGGCGAATGTACTCGAAAAACGCGGGGGCGCCGGCGGGATACCCGGCGTAGGAATGGGCCTCCGCTGGCACCGCCTGCCCCTCATAGTTGTAGTAGCCTGGCGTGCACTCCGCATTCGGCAGCGACAACCCGCCACCAGACACTATCTCGGCTACCCACGCCGCCTCCGCGGACTCACTCACCTCAACGACCCGACTGCCCAGGCGCTGTGCGTGACCCACCATAAGCGCAATGGTCTGCGCGGTCTCCACGATGTTGTGCGGTACGTTGGAGATCAGGTTCGCGCCCTGTGAAAGCTGCACAAAAAATGCATTCGGGAAATTGCGCACGTTAATGCCGTGCAGGCTGCGCATGCCGCTGCGCCAGTAGTGCGTGAGGGTACTGCCATCGCGGCCAGTCACCTCGAATCCGGTGCGCGCCACGCGCTCCGTGCCCACCTCAAAGCCGGTGGCGTAGATGATGCAGTCCACCGGATACTCGCGCCCGGCCACCACCACGCCGCCCGCCGTGATACGGTCCACGCCCTTGCCATCTGTATCGAGCAGTCGCGTCGCGGGTGCGTTGAACGCCGCCAGGTAGGTATCGTGGAAACAGGGGCGTTTGCACAATTGCTGATACCAGGCCTTGAGCTTACGCGCGGTATCCGGGTCTTTGACTTCGGCATCCACACGCGCGCGGATCGCCTCCATTTTCTCGACATCGGCGTCTTCCCAGGCCTCCGCCCAGGTGGCCGGATCGGACAGCGATTCTGGTGGAAATGTCGAGAGTTTGGCGTGAAAGCGCCGGGGGATATCTGTCCAGCCGTCCTGCACCAGGTCTTCATCCACCGCGCGCCCGGTCTGGTTAGCGGCGAAATTTTCCATCCAGCGCCGTTGCCAGCCGGGGGTGGCGACGCTGTTGAACCAGGCCTCGTCGATGGCGTGGTTGGCGCGCACATCCACGGATGACGGCGTGCGCTGGCAAAGGTAGAAGCGCTCACAGGCGTCCGCCAGGTGCGGTACGCACTGCACGGCTGTGGCCCCGGTGCCGATCAGCGCCACGCGCTTGTCGGCCAGCCCCAAAAGCGGCGCGCCGGCAGGGTCTCCGCCGGTATAGGCGTAATCCCAACGGCTGGTATGAAAGCTGTGCCCGCGGAAATCCTCAATACCCGGCACGCCCGGTAACTTGGGCATATGCAGGGGGCCGGTGCCCAGCCCCACGTACTGTGCCGTGAACGCGTCACCACGATCGGTTTGAATACGCCAGGCGCCGGCGGCTTCGTCCCAGTCAAGGGCTGTGACAGCGGTGTGCAGAAGCGCGTTATCGTACAAAGCATACTGCCTGGCTATGCGCTGGCAGTGTGCGAGGATCTCCGGCGCATGGGCATATTTTTCCGACGGCATATGCCCGGTCTCTTCCAGCAGCGGCATGTAGATCATCGACGCTGTGTCACATTGAGCCCCCGGGTACCGGTTCCAGTACCAGGTACCGCCGAAATCACCCGCCTTGTCGATGATTCTCACGTCGCGAATGCCACGCTCCGCCAGACGCGCGCCGGTGACAAGACCGGCAAAACCACCACCGATAAACGCGAAGGTGACGTGATCGCGCTTTGGCTCCCGTGCCTGCACCGGCAGATACGGGTCGTCGAGAAAATGCGAGAGCTGGTTCTCCAGGCGCTGGTACTGGGCGATTCCGTCTGGCCGCAAACGCTTGTCGCGTTCTTCACGGTACTTGCGCTTGAGGGCTGCTTTATCGGGAGCGCGAGTCATCCACCGCCTCCCTCCAAGCGGCAGAGTTGGCGCATGTACTCCGGTCGCTCAAGCGAAATGAAATGATTGGTCTGCTCGGTTCTCTGGATACTCACGCCCGGATTCAATGCCCGCCCGCGTTCGGCACTGGCAAGGAGACTGGCATTATCGAGAACGTCATCGCGCTCTCCCGCCACCACCACGATGCGTGTGTAGTTCGCATACACCGCGTCACTGGTCTGCTGTTGCCAGCGGTGAATGCTGCGCACGTTGGCCACACAGGTGCGGTAGTTTTTCGCCACACTGAAAAGCGAATGACAAAGCTCGGTTTTCAAGGCATTGGTCGGTCGCATCATGCGCTGTTGCAGCAAGCGCTCCTCGCTCGAATTACGCAGCAGGCCAAACACGACGGGCATCAGGTAACTGATCAGTGCATAGGCAACCGGGCTGCTGCCCCGCCCCGCTGCGCGCGCGCCCGGGAGCACCGGCGCTTCCAGAATCGCGCTCACGCTTGTGCTTGCATCGCGCATGATTTCCGGGCTCTGGCGCCCCGCCTCCAGGACCACCGCGCCGCCGCGGGAATGGCCGTGCAGCGTAACCCGCTTGCCCCTGGCAAGGTGCTGCAGGGCAAGCACCAGGTAAAAGCCGTCGTGTTCAATAGTACCTACAGCATACGGATTGTCGGGCCAGGCCAGTGCCTCGGCACCGCTATCCGGGAACGGCGAGTGATAATTGGCGTTGTTGATGAGTATGAGTTGTGCGCCTGAATCTTCGTACAGGTACTGAAAGTAGCGCATGTCTTCAAGAAAGCCCGGAAAACACAGAATGCTCTCATCGTTTTCCGCGGCGGCCTCTCGCACCGCGATCACCGTATCGCCCACGCGATACAGGCGTCCGTCAAATTCCGCGTTCACAACCCGCGGCAGGCTGCGGTGAGCCCAGTACTCGCGGTAAAGATGCACCGCCAGTAGCAACAGGAAAACGATAATGAGAACGTTCAGCATACTGGCGTCGGGCCCGCCTAACGGAATTTCAGGGCACTGCGCTTCAACGAGCTCCAGCGCAGGCTGAGCAGGTCGAGGAAATAATTCTGGTATACGCGCCAGGGCTTCTCACGCGCCTGTCGCGGGAACTGTCCGATGCCGCGCTGCACATAGCCGGAGGTAAAATCGAGCATGGGCTGCTCGGTCACCGAGGAGGGGTCGAGCACGGGCAGTACCGTGTGTTTCCCGCTCTTGCGCATGTAGTTCAGCATGCGGCACACATACTGTGCGGTGAGATCGGCCTTGAGCGTCCAGGATGAGTTGGTGTAGCCAAAAGCCTGCGCCATGTTCGGCACGCCCGACAGCATCATCCCACGGTAAACGAAGCATTCTGAAGGCTCCACAGCCTCGCCATCCACCGACAGGGCGATGCCTCCCAGATACAGCATGTTGAGACCGGTGGCGAGCACGATGATATCCGCATCCAGGTGCCGCCCGGACTTCAGCGTGATGCCGGTTTCGGTTATGTGATCGATATGGTCGGTCACCACTTCCGCGCGCTTTTCGCGCACGGCCGCGAACATATCGCCGTCGGGCACCGCGCACAGACGCTCGTCCCAGGGGTTGTAGCGCGGCGTAAAATGGGTGGCCACGTCATAGTCGGGACCGAGTTCCTCGCGCACCTTGCCTAACAGGAACGCTTTCACGCGCTCCGGACGCCGCCGCGACAGGTTGTAGGTAAACATCTGGAAAAGCACTTTCTTCCAGCGGATCAGATGATACACCACCGACTGCGGCAACCATTTGCGCAGGCTGATCGCCATCGCATCCTGACCCGGCAACGAGGCAATGTAGGTCGGTGAGCGCTGCAGCATGATCGTGTGCGCGGTCTTTCTGGCCAGTTCCGGCACCAGTGTTACCGCAGTCGCGCCACTGCCGATAACCACCACGCGCTTGTCGGCATAGTCCAGATCTTCCGGCCAGTGCTGCGCATGAAAAATCTGGCCGGTAAATGATTCCTGCCCCTCAAAATGCGGCGTATAGCCCTCGTCATAGCGGTAGTACCCGGTACAGCTATAGAGAAAGTTACAGGTTACCTGACGCGTTTCGCCAGTGTCCCCAGAGGCAATTGTGACCGTCCAGCGGGCGCTCCTGGAATCCCAGTCGGCACGCTCAACCCGCTGCTGGTAGCGCACGTGTCGCGCCACGTCGTAATCTTCCGCCGTCTGGCGTATGTAATTGAGAATGTCGGGGCCGTTCGCCAGTGACTGGGCCTGTGTCCACGGGCGGAAGGCATACCCCAGGGTGAACATGTCGCTGTCGGAGCGGATGCCGGGGTAGCGGAACAGATCCCAGGTACCGCCCATGGCCTCGCGCGCCTCGAGCAACATAAAACTGCGTTCCGGGCAGCGCTGGCTGAGATAGCATGCCGCACCCACGCCGGAAAGCCCGGCGCCGATAATCAGCACATCGACGTGCTCAAGTTCCTGTGCAACGGTCATCAGGTTTTTTCTCCATGCCCCTGCGGAGGCTTGTGCGGTGGCAGACCGAGCACAGCGAAACACAGGGCAGTCACTTCATCCGCCGCCGCCTCGGCGTCAATGCCGCTCTCACGTGTCAGCAGGTGCGCAATGGCTTGCGTGACAACACCGAAGTAGGCGGCGTATACGAGTTCGGGGTCGAGGTGGCTGAGGCTACCCATAGACGCGCCGGTAGCAAGCACGTTGCCCAGCATCATACGCATCACGCGGTCAATGGCTCCGCCCTGCAACGGTTGCCCGCCCTGCAGCAGCAGCCTGCAGGTATCGGGATCTGACAACAGGGTGGTAAAGACGAATCGCGCACGCTCCCACGCGCGCGGCAGCGGGTCATCCATCGGTGGATCGAAGGCCTCATATTTTGCCAATAGCTCCTCGATGGCAAGCCCGATCACCTCGTCAAACAATGCTTCCCGCGACTCGAAGTGGTTGTAGAAACTGCCTTTAGCGACACCGGCCCGTTCGGTGATGCGTTCGATGGAGACCTGCTCGACGGCCCGTTCAATGAACAACCCTCGCCCGGCCTGCAGGAGCTGCCTGCGCGTTTCCTGGCGCCTGCGCTGGTAGCCATTCGCCGGTAGCGAGGTTTTATCCATTGTTTTTGACTGCACGGTCATAATGTTGCATACCTTAGAGGAATTATCCTTACTCCACAATACCCCAGATCACCCCTGCCGGGCGGAAGCTCCGCCCGATAATCAATATACAGAAAATACAATCAGGATTGACTGTTTTATTTTTGCTGAGCATACTGATCGCCCCACAATGCAAAGGGAATCAGCCGTGACTCAACCCACCACCGAGGACCATCGCCCGCTCGCGGACATGCCGCTGTTCGATACTCCCACACTGCGTTGCCCCTACCACTACGACAGGACGCTGCGCAGCGAGGCGCCGGTATACCGCGACCCGCAGTCCGGGGTCTATGTGGTTGCAAGCTACGCGCTGGTGCGCGAGGCGCATCGCAACGACGCCGTTTTCTCCAACGAGTTCACCCTCGCGCTGGGTTCGTCGGAGAAGCTGGACGCTGACATCCTCGAGGCGATGCAGCGCACCTACAATCTCGGCAAGGGCACTTTGCTCACCGTGGACGATCCCGAGCACAAGCGGTATCGCGACACGGTGCGCGATTTTTTCCTCAAGGAGAATCTCGAGCACTACCGGCCCTGGATCACACAACTCGCAGACGAAAAAATCGCCACCCTGCCCTTCGGTGAAAGCTTTGATTTCATTGAGCAGTTCTCACGCCCTTTCCCGCTATCGGTCATCATGCACGTGCTGGGCATACCGCTGGAGATGATCGACCGGGCCTTCGCCTGGACCGTTGCCAATGTCAATGTCCTCTCCCAGGTGGCCGACAAGGCGCTACTGCTGGAGTCACATGCGCTATTAAAAGAGGAGTACGACTGGTTTGTGCAGGCGCTCGCCGAGCGCAAGACGGCCCCGCGCGATGATCTGCTCAGCCATATTGCGCACATCGAAATCGACGGCAGGCCAATGACCACTGAAGAGCAACTGTCGCACTGCACCCAGTTTCTCGTAGCCGGGAATGAAACCACCACCGCCACGCTGGCCGAGGGCATCCGCCAGCTCTGCCTGAACCCCGACCAGGAGGCGCTGGTGCGGGCCGATCCGTCCCTGATTCCCAACCTGGTGGAGGAAACCCTGCGACTCGCAACGCCCACCTCCAACATGTGGCGCATTACCCGGCAGGACTGTGAACTCGGCGGTGTGTCGATCCCCGCTGGCAGCATGGTGCTACTCAAGTACTTTTCCGCGAATCACGATGACAGCCTGTTCGAGGCGCCACTGGAGTTCGATGTCACCCGCAGCAATGCCAAACGCCACATCGCCTTCGGCTTCGGCACCCATGTCTGTATCGGGCAACACCTCTCGCGGCTGGAAATGACTGTTGCCTGGGAACGACTGTTCGCGGCGACCAGCAGTATGCGCCTGGCCTGCGCTCCTCAGGAGCTATCCTACATGCCGAATATTTTGCTGCGTGGGCTGGAGGAACTGCCGGTCATCCTCGAGCGCTAACTGCATTGCGCGCGGGTAACTGCGTTAGCCGGCCGCCCGTAGCTTGGCTATACTTGGGACACACGCAGGTTTACGGGAAAGGCCGCCGCTTATGCAATCCACTATAATCTCCAGGACAATCTCCAGGACGCTGGGTCTCGGTGCACTGCTGTTGATCCTCGCTGGCTGCGCGAGCAGCCAGCCAGACGCCACTACCTATGACGGGCTGGTACTCGACGACAGCATCACGCATGCAGACGTTTACAAGAAGCCCGGTGCAACCCTCGCCGGCTACACGGCCTACGGGCTGGTGCCCTGCCAGGTGGCTTTCAAGAAGAACTGGCTACGCAACCAGAACCGTGACCGTATCGACCTGTCCAGCCGGGTCACCCAGAAGGACGTCGACCGCATCAAGGACACCCTGAGCAGCGAGTGCGACGCGCGTTTTCGCGCTGCACTTGAGCAACCACCGGCGTATCCGCTGGTGGAGGAATTCAGCGACGGCGAGGCCGTACTGATACTGAAGCCCTCGATTATCAACCTGGACATCAACGCGCCCGATACGCTCTCGTCCGGTATGAGCCGAAGCTATACCACCAGCGCTGGCGAAATGACGCTACTGCTGGAGGCCATTGACGGCACAACCCACGAGACCCTGTTCCGCGTCGTGGATCGCAAGCGCGACATGGATTCCGGCCGCCTCCAGTGGACCAATTCCGTGACCAACCGGGCAGAGGCAGAGCGTGCCCTGAACCAGTGGGCCGGGCAGTTGCGTAAAGCGCTCGACAGCGCAACGGGCTCGAATGCCGGAGGCTGAGTAGCGGTTGCACCGCGCAACACAGGCCGTCACAGCACGCACCCTCGTGCCCCTCTATCGTTTCACGGAAACAGCATGACACAGACCAACATAGGGCTGTTACTGAGCAAACGCGCGGATATCTGCCCGACGCGTGAAGCCTTCGTGGAGTTCGAGCGCGACCGGCGCTTCAGTTTCGCGGAGCTCGATGAGCGTGCCAATCGCGTGGCCAACGCTCTCCTGGCACAGGGCATCGCGCCCGGTGACCGGGTCGCCACCCTGCTGAAAAACGGCATCGAGTTTGTGGAGACCTATTTCGCCGTCGCCAGGATCGGCGCGGTAATGGTGCCCGTGAACTGGCGACTGGTGGCGGCGGAGATCGCCTACATCCTCGCGGACTCCGGCAGCCGCGCACTGGTGTACGACGACGATTTCGATGCCCAGGTGGCAGAGCTGCAGGCGTTGCAACACCGCCACAATGACGTCAGCTTCTGGCTGCGCCGCGACAACGGCGCGCCCACCGCACGCCCGGACTGGGCGCTGGATTATGCGCAGGTGCTGGCGGACGCCCCTGCCGACGAGCCCCCTGTTGGCGCCTGGGACGACGACAACCTGTTTATCATGTACACCTCCGGCACTACCGGTCACCCCAAGGGTGTGGTGCACAGCCACAACGGTATGCTCTGGTCGCAGCTCACCAGCATGTCCACCTCCGACATGCGCGGCGACGACCGCTTCCTGCTGCCGCTGCCGATGTTTCACGTGGGCTGTCTGAACCCCACCTCCCTGCTGGTGCATCGCGGGGGCACCGGCATCATCATGCGCGAGCTGGATATTGCCGCCATGCTGCGTTGCATCGAGCGGGAGCGCGTGAGCATTTTCATGGCGGTGCCCGCCGTGCTGCAATTCATGCTCCAGACACCGGAGCGCGAGCACTGCGACATTTCCTCCGTTCGCTGGATTGCCACCGGCGCCGCACCGGTACCGGTTTCCCTGCTGCAAGACTTTGAGGCACTCGACATACGCATCTTCCAGGCCTACGGCCTGACCGAGTCCTGTGGCCCCGGCACCCTGCTGCTGCATGAAGACGCCACGGCCAAGGTCGGCTCCTGCGGCAAGGCGCAGATGCACACGGAACTTAAAATCGTGGATGACGCGGGCCACACGATTCCCAGGGGCTCCCCGCAGCCCGGTGAATTGCTGCTGGCCGGCCGCCACATCATGAAGGAATACTGGAACCTGCCGGAGGCGACCGCCGAGACGCTGCAAGGTGGCTGGCTGCACACCGGCGATATCTGCACCTGGGACAGCGAAGGCTTTGTCACCATCTGCGACCGCAAGAAAGACATGATTATTTCCGGCGGCGAGAATATCTATCCGGCAGAACTGGAGAATGTGCTGGCTGCCTGCCCCGAGGTGCACGAGGCGGCGGTGATCGGCGTGGCCTCAACCAAATGGGGCGAAACGCCGCTGGCCATCGTGGTGCCCGCACCGGGCGCTGCGCCCACGCCGGAGTCCCTGAAGGCCTGGTGTCGCGAACACCTCGCCGGCTACAAGGTACCGCAATTGTATGAACTGGCCGAGACGCTGCCGCGCAACCCGTCGGGAAAATTACTCAAGCCCCGGCTGCGCGAACAGTTTCCGGGCCCGGCGCCATTCTAGAGACATCCATGATGCGCAGAGAGCTGCATGCGTTGCAGCGGTTCCCCGCTTGCAACGCAATGACTCGACACAAGGTTGCCAGGGCTGCCCTGCTGCTCATCTCAGCTCTGGCGCTCGCCGGCTGCGAGCGTGACGCGAACGAGGTCGACGCAGAAATTCTCACACTCCGCGCCCAGGCACCACCCCCCGCTGATGAGTGGCGGCACTACCTCGGTGATCGCGCCAGCAATCAATACAGCCCGCTGGCAGACATTCATCGCGGTAACGTTAGCAAGCTGCAGGTCGCCTGGCGTTACGACCCCCTCGATGCAGGCGACTACGACACGCTGATTCCCACCAATCCGCTCATCGTGAAGGGGGTGCTGTACGGCCTTTCGGCGCGCAAGAACCTGTTCGCCCTCAACGCGGCCACCGGCAAGGAGTTATGGGTGCACCGGTTCAACAGGCCTGACGAAGGCAAGGGAGCGGGGCGCGGCATGGTTTACTGGGAGGGCAACCTGCCCGGGGGCGAGCCAGCGGCCTGGTTATTGGTGGGGCTCGGCCACGATCTCTACGCTATTGATGCGCTGACCGGCGAGTTGGCAACGGCCTTTGGCGACGATGGCCGGGTTGACCTGCGCATTGGTCTGGACCGACCGATCGACGATCTGCAGGTGAACGTGATCGCTCCCGGCACACTCTACCAGGACTTGCTGATACAGGGTTTCGGCACAAGCGAATTCTATGGTGCTGCGCCGGGCTATATTCGCGCCTACCACATCCCCAGCGGCGAGCTACGCTGGACGTTCCGCACCATCCCCGCGCCCGGCGAGCCAGGCGCGGACACCTGGCCCGAGGAGCACCGCGCCGAATTTGGCGGTGCCAACTCCTGGGCCGGTATCACGCTGGATCACGAGCGCGGTCTCGCCTTCGTCCCCACTGGCTCCGCCGCGTTCGATTACTACGGCAAGAACCGCGAGGGCGATAATCTATACGCCAACTCGCTTGTCGCCCTGGATGCTGCCACCGGGGAGCGCGTATGGCACTACCAGTTCGTGCGTCACGATCTCTGGGACCGCGATCTACCGGCGCCGCCGAACCTGGTCACCATTGAGCGCGCGGGCAAACGCATTCCCGCCGTGTCCCAGGCGACCAAAACGGGCCACCTGTTTGTCTTTCACCGGGAAAGCGGTGAACCGCTCTACCCGATTGAGGAGGTGCCTGTCACCGGCCCCGGTGTGCCCGGCGAGCATTTGCCGACAAGCCAGCCGCTGCCGACCCGGCCACCGCCGTTCGCCAACCAGCGCTTCGAACCCACCGACATCAGCGCGAGCAGTTCGGCCTATGTTGCTGAACAGATTATTGGCATGGCGCGCAACCAGCCCTTTCGCGCGCCCGATGAAGCAGGCCAGGTGATCTACCCGGGTCTGGATGGCGGTGCTGAGTGGGGAGGCCAGGCTTTTGACGCCGCCAGCGGCTTTTTGTACGTGAATACCAGCGAGGTAGCCTGGTATTTTTCACTGGTGCCGACTCACGGCGAGGGACTCAGCCCATTCAGCACCGAGTTTGCCTACATGCACTTCTGTGGCGGCTGCCATGGCAACGACCGCGCGGGCAACGGCGACATCTTCCCTTCGCTGAGAAACATCCGCGAAAAGTACTGGCCCTGGGAAGTGTACGACATCATGCGCAACGGTCGCGGCCGTATGCCGGCTTTCAACCACGAACCCTGGTATTACCTGCTGGGCCCGCTGGCCTATCTGTATACCGCGGGTGATGACGACACCGCGGCGGACAGTAGCCAGGGCGAAATAACCGGTTACATGATCGACGGCTTCAGCGAGTTGCTCGATGAACACGGCCTGCCAGGCTCAAAGCCGCCCTGGGGCAGCCTGGTTGCAATCGACCTGCAGGGTGGCCGTATCGCCTGGAAAGTGCCGCTCGGTGACTATCCGCAGGCCATCGAAATGGGGCTTGAAGGCAGGGGCGCCGCAAACTACGGTGGACCCGTGGTGACCGGCGGTGACCTGGTATTTATCGCCGCAACACCGGACAACCGCATACGGGCGTACGACAAGACCAGCGGCGAACTGCTGTGGCAGGATACGTTGCCTGCGGCTGGTTTTGCCACACCCGCGGTATATCGCGCTGCCGGCCGGCAGTTTGTGGTGATTGCCGCCGGCGGCGGCAAACTCAGGCAGCCCTCGGGCTCGGCCTACGTGGCCTACGCATTGCCTGTAGAGTAAACGCTGGGGTATACAGGGCATCAACGCCCTTTACTGCGCAACGGGAGCAGCCATTCATGCCGCGTTTTTCCCTTTTGGTCTCGCTCTTCGCCGGGCTGGTGTCGACGGCACTCCCGCTGACGCCCGCGTTTGCACAGGCGACAGAGCCCCTGCGCGGCCTGATCCTCACCAGCCCGGGTGTCTATCACAACTACGCACTGCAGACGCCCACGCTGGCGGCCGGTATCGCTGAACACCTGAATATTCAATTTGACGTTTCACTGGCGGAAGTGGCGCGCTGGAAAAATACCGACTACGGCGAAGGTTACGACGTGCTGATCTACAACCTCTGCATGGCAGACGAAACCGATGCGCGCCTGATCGCGAACATGCGACGCCAGACAGAAGTGCTGGGAACGCCCACAGTTGTGCTGCATTGCAGCATGCATTCCTTTCGCAATACAGACCTGTGGTGGCCCATGACCGGGTTGCAATCCCGGGCGCACGAACCCGAAACCGCGCTGCCGCAGGAGCACGCGAGCAACCACCCTGTCCTCACCGGCATTCCGGCGCAGTGGACATTAGGGGAAGATGAGCTTTACCTCAACCTCGCATTTGCCAGCCAGCCATTGCTTGTCAGCCGCGCGCTGGACGGCAGCGCAGAGGTTACGGCCTGGCTGCATACAGCAGGCACAACGCGCGTATTTGGCACAACGCTGGGCCACAGCGACACCTCGGTGGCAGATACCAGCTACCAGCGGCTCATTGCCAACGGCATTCTGCATGTGACCGGTAATCTCGGCGCCGACGGTCTGCCGCCGGAAAATCTCTCGCCGGTGCGCCACACCGACGGCGTCATCGACCAGTTGAGCGCTCCGGAGGGCGTGACATTTCTGGGTGCCGAGGGCCAGCGCTGCGCATTCCGGCGCATGGCCCTGGCGGTTGGCCCCTGCTACGTGGGCTGCACGCTCCACCCCTTGAAGTGGAACGCGGCGGCGGATGCCTGCCGCCGCGACTGCGAGACCGCTTTACCGGCCACTGCGGACCTGGTGACAGCCTGCATGCCAGGCAACTAGCCAGCTTGCGTCGCGGGGTTATTCCTCGCGCCGCAGGCGCCCCCGGTACTTGGTGCGCGCCAGCGCCTGCATGTCTTCCACCGTGTCGCTTTCATCCATGATTTCACGCCCGAGCAGGGTCTCCACCGCATCCTCGAGGGTGACGATGCCGGCGGTCTGCCCATACTCATCCTCTACCAGGAACATGTGCGCGCGGCGCTTGATGAACAGATCCAGCAGGCGTAACACGGGCAACTCTTCCGATACGCGATGAATCGGTGTGGTGTGTGACGACAGCAGTTCGCCACCACTGCCACTGCGCTCCGCCTCCAGCAGACGCGGACGCATCACCACCCCGAGGATGGTGTCCAGGTCCGTCTCGTACACCGGGATGCGGGTGAAAGGTACATCGGCAAGTTGCACCAGCGCATCGCTGACGGTCAGGGAGGCATCCAGTGCACTCACCACGGTGCGCGGGGTGAGTATCTCGCCGGTACGGGTTGCACGCAGTTGCAGGATGTTCTCCAGCAGTTTGCTCTCCTGCATGCCCAGCGCGCCGTGGCGTGCGCCGATACGGGCCAGCGCCGCCAACTCGTCGCGGCTCACGCCCGCCATATGATCACCTTTGCCAAACAGGTCGGTCAGGCGCGCCGATACCCACACCAGCGGATACATAATTTTCACCAGCCAGCGGATCACCCGCGCAGCGGGGAGTGCCAGCCGCTGCCAGTAAATTGCGCCCAGCGTTTTCGGGATGATCTCCGAAAAATACAGAATGGCCAGTGTCAGCAGAAATGCAATCAGCGTTTCCCAGCGCGAACCGAAGACTTTCACCGCCTGTGCGCCAACGCCGGCGGCGCCCATGGTATGCGCGAAGGTGTTCAGTATGAGAATAGCGGAAATTGATTCCTCGAGATTGTCCTTGACGTGCTTCAGCGCCTGGGCTGATTTGGGGCGCTGCTCCAGTTGCGTGCCGATATATCCCGCCGTGACCGACAGCAACACCGCCTCCAACACTGAACACAGGAATGAAACGCCAATAGCGATAATCAGATAGGTAACAAGCAGTGACATGAGGGGTCCGTGGAAGAATCGGGGTGATCCGGGGATTATAGGTCAGGAGGCTGCTACAGCCAGCCCATGTTGTACGCTCATGGCACCGCCGGATCAAGGTCGAGAATGCGCAGATTGCGATACCACACCTTGTCCCAGTGATCCTGCAGGCCGATGTGGCCACGCAGCAGGCTGCCATACTCCGGCCTGCCGGTAAACTTGCTGTCGCGGTAGAGCGCCTGCCAGGCTGCGCCACCCTGCTCGAACCGAGCGGTCAGGCGCTCGTTCAGCCAGAACTCCACGTGCGGGCCGCGGGCGATGATATGTACGCGATTCCAGTAACCCACGGGGCGGGTGGTATCGTGACCCGGCGCGATCATGTCGTACAGGGCACCGGCCCGGTGCGTGGGATCTTCAGCATCACTGTGGCCCGCGTTGTCCAGCACCTGCATCTCGTAGCCCGTGTGATGGATACTGCGTGCGGACTCATCGCCCCGGATGAATATCCCGCTGTTGCCGGCTTTGGAGATGCGCCACTCCAGTTTCAGTTCGAAATCGCCAAACTGCTCGCGGGTGATCAGGTCGCCCCCCATGCCGAGCCGCGTGAGGCAGCCGTTTTCCACGCCCCAGCCTGCATGCGTCTCCGCTTCACCGTAGCCGCGCCAATGTGCCAGCGAACTGCCGTCAAACAGCAGGCGCCATCCCGCCAGCGCCTCTTCCTCACTCAGCCGATTCACACACTCTTCAGGCGACACCACCGTTTGCTCGCCGCAGGCGCCCAGCAGCAGCAAGGCGGCCGCAAACAGCATTCTTTTCATGCCAACTCCCCAACTTTGCGCTGCAAGTCCCGGCGCCTGTTCAGCGTTCGAACTGCAGACCCAGTCTCAGGGCCCGCTCGGGCGCCACAAACCCCACGGCAGTGACGTAACGTTCATCCAGCAGGTTATCCACCGAGAGCTGTAATTTCCACTGCTCCAACGCTTGCCAGCTCAGCACCCAATCTACCCGGTGATAGTCGTCCAGCAGGCTGGCTACCTGCTGGCCGGTGTAACGCGAGATGGCCCACTGCTCGCCCGTGTAACGATAGTCCAGCGCGCTTTCCCAGCCCGGAGCCGGGCGCCACGCCAGCAGCAGACCGGCATTCCATTCCGGGCGCCCTGTGAGCACGGTAGCCTCGCGCTGCACGTCGATGTCGGTGTAGGTCGCATTCGCGCCGAGGGAAAGACCGGGCAGCACGCGCCAGTTCGCTTCCAGTTCCACCCCGGAGGTCTTGATCGAACGCCGGTTGACGTTGCGGAAAGTCGCCGCGTCGAGATCGATCAGGTCGCGAAAATCATTGTAAAAGCCCGTGGCGCTGAATTGCAGGCCATCCGACGACTGCCAGGCCAGCCCGACATCGCCGCCGCGCGAGGTTTCCGGCGCCAGGTCGGGATTTCCCACCAGTGGGCTGCCCAGTGCGAAGAAACTGGGAAGTTTGAACGCCTCACCCCAGTTGGCCGAGAGAGTGACGCCGGCGCCCGCTCCCCACCGGGCGCCGAGCTGCCAGGAGGTTTCCGCATCGAAACTCTCCGGCTCGTCGTAGCGCAGGCTGGCCTGCAACAACAGGGCATCCACCGGCGTCGCGCTAAGCTGCCCGAACACGCCCGCCGTAGCGCGCTCCAGTGCAAAATCCGTGTCCGAGCGCATGCCCCCGAATTCCACGTAGCCCTGGCTTTCGCCCTCTTCGCTGCGGTAATCCGCGCCAATGTCCACCCGGTACGCCGGCGCCAGTTGCAGGCTATTGACCCAGCGCAATTCATCGCGGGTGAAATCGGTATCCGAGCCGTTCGGCGGTATCTCGCCAAACGGCGGAATCCCGGGGGAGTCAACCGTTTCCTGCTGCCTGAATCGATTCAGGGCGAGGTGACTGCGCCAGCGGCTGCCGGGCTTCGCCGTCCACTGCAGCGCGTAAACCGTGTTCTGATACTCTGCTGTATCCAGGTCATCCGCCGTGGCGAACAGGGGGCCACCACCCTGCTCCGGGTAGGAACTGCGGCGGCCATCAAGGTAGCGCACCGAGGCCCGGACGCTATTCACCGCATCCAGTTGCCACCCCAGGTTCGCGGCGGCGCTGTCGCTGCGGCGCTCGCTGCCCGGCACCGGCTCACCGTCATCGCGGTGACCAAACTCAAGGCTGTAATCGAGGGTCTCGAGGCGCCCCCGGGCGAGCCCGCCCGCACTCTGGAAGTCGTCCTGTCCCACTTCGCCGTACACCGTCTGCCGATGGCCGTCCGTGGGGCGCCGCGTGATGATATTGATGACACCGGCCAGGGCGTCGGAACCATAAACAGCCGACTGTGCGCCGCGCACAACCTCTATGCGCTCCACCAGGGCGACATTCAGATTGGCGAAATCGAAACTGCCACCGCGCGTATTGGTAGGGTCATTCACGGGCACACCATCGAGCAGCACCAGCGTGAAGTTCGATTCCCCGCCGCGCACGGATACCGCCGTGAGGCCTCCCGGCCCGCCCTGCTCTTCCACCAGCAGCCCTGGAACGGTTTTCAATACGCCTGCCAGGGTGCGCTTGTTCAGCGCCTGGATAGTGTCCGCATCCAGTACCGACACCGAGGCCGTCAACTCGGCGCGCGGCGCGTAACTACCGGTTACCAGCACTGATTCCAGCGCAGGCTCGCCGGGCATCGCAGGTGCGGGCACCGGCGCGAGGGCGAGGACTGGAGCCGCCAACACCAGACAAGCGCGCAAGCGACGGACAGTTGGCCGCGACGGGGGGCGCACGGTCGCTGCGGTGTTTCGGAGCGGGCCGGCCAACATGCGTATGGGTTGATTCATATTTTGCGCACCAGTTCAATCTGCTCGCCCTGACGATGCAGTAGCAGGCGGTTAACGCTGCCATCCTCCTCGACGACAAACTCCAGTTTTACGTTTTCTCCGCCCGCCTGCACACGAAAGGTCACGTCGTCAATCTGCTGCATCCGGCCACCACCGTACATCGGCACCGAGACGTGCAGGCCAGCGTCCTTCTCTTCGATAGTCATACTGATAAAACTCACGGAGTACTTCCCCTCGAAGCGGCTGAAGCCGCGATCAACCGGGACCTCTTGCAGCTCTGGCAGCGTCCAGGCCCGCGCCCTGCCCGCGGTGGCAGAACGAATCCCGGCGGCCTGTTCCACACTCACCGGCGCTGCCGCGTTGCCCCAACTGCGCCGTATGTACGTCATCAAACCGGCCAGCGTGGCGTCGTCCAGCGCGGTCAGGTGACCATGCCCGGGCATGACACCACTGAATACTTGCTTACCAGCGTCCACAGGCCCACTCAGCCCCTGCAGAACGATGCGACCCAACCACTCAGGCGGCCCACTGACCCAGGTAGACTGTGCGAGCGCCGGGGCCAGTCCCGCGACCCCCTGGCCGTCGGCGCCATGACAGGCCGCGCACCTGGCGTAGAAGGCCTGCCCCTGCGCCACCAGCGCCAGTTGTTCCGCGCTCAGGGGCTCAATACCCAACGCCAGTTCGTCCCCGGGCCAGGTAAACGCCCTGCGGGCCGCCAGGCGCGCCGGCCACAGAGGGTCCGCCTCGCTCACCGTTGCATCGAGAAAAATCGGCGGCGCCTCACCAAGCAACGCAGGCGTGAAGTCCTGTTCGCCCGCCAACGAGGCGACACCTGTAAGCAGGGCGATCTGCTGCCAGGCAGCGCTGTCGATGCGCGATGCAGCCAGCGACAGTAAATCCAGCAGCGCCGGATTCGCCGGCCCTCCGGCGGTGATGTCGCCACGCAGGCTGCGATAGGCCTGCGCGGCAAGGGCCGCGAGCACCGCCTGGGCTCCCTCTGTCCGACCCGGATCGACCGCCGGGACGAGTGCGGCGCCCAGCAAAACTTCACGCAGAAACTCAAGCTCATAACCGTGTACCGCGCGCACCACGGCCTGGCGCAGGTACACATTCTCCAGCGAGGTCGCGAGGAACCCAGCCAGCGCAGTGCGCACCCGCGCATCCCCCGCCCGCTCACCCATGCTGAACACGAGTTGCAGGCGCACTGCTACCGGGGCATCGGCAAGCTGCAAGGCCAGGCCGAGATAATCCTTCGCCGACAACAACCTGCGGCCCGCACGCAGCGCCTGCACCTGGCGGTGCACATCCTCAGCAGTGACCAGTGCCAGCACCAGTTCACGCTCCAGTTCCCCGCGGCCGGCGAGTGTCCACAAGGCGTGCAGGGCCGGTACAGTGGCTTCGCCACGCGCAAGCGCCACCAGCTCCGGCGCCAGCTCCCCATCACGCGTCAACAACAGGCGCTGTGCGGTATCACGGGTCCACCCGTTGGCGTGGCCCAGTGCCGCGAGCAATTCGCCATCCGAAGCATCGCCGAGGTTCACCCCACGTCGTGCCGGGGCACCATCGCTGTGCCGTACCCGCCAGATCCGCCCCATGCCCAGCGGAGACTCCAGCTGCCGCTGGAAGATCTGCTCGCGCAATTCGTCGGTAAGAAAATGATCGTCCTGGATGATGCCCCGATACATGTCGATAATGTAGAGAGAACCGTCCGGCCCGTTCAGCGCATCCACCGGGCGGAATCGCTCATCGGTAGAACCCAGGAAATCGCGCTCGCCCCACTGGGGGTCCGGGTACAGGCGTTTTTCTGCGCTGATCTCCAGCCCATCCTCCGCCAGAGCGAGATGCGCGACGACGTTGGCGGCGGATTCCGGCACGAAGACATCACCGGAAAACGCCGGGGGAAACTGGTCGCCGCGATAGACGCTTAAACCACTCACGCCGGTGGCGTACCTCAGACGCCCGTCCTCGCGCAGGGTGCCTTCCATGTAGGCCCGGTTCACCCCAGGGTTGACCCGCACCGAGTGCACTGCCGACAACGGCGTAAGATTCACCCCGAGGCCCTGCGGGTAGGCCTGCCGGGAAGGAAGTAGCAGATCTTCGCCCTGGAAAAAATCTGCCTGCAGCCAGGTGGAGTTGTGATTGTAGAACCAACGGCCGTAGTCGTCATGCGCAATGCCCCACTGTCCGCGGAACAAACCCTCGCGCTCCGCGAGCTGGCCATTGTCCAGCCGCACCTGGCGCGCCGACCTGGCGTTGTACAACCAGTTGTCCAGGCCGGGCCGCAACCCGTTCTCCATATGTTCGACATTGGCTGTACCGACATCCGTTGCGTAGCCGCCAACCCGGCGACGCGCATCGCAGCGCGCATCGCTGTCCGGCAATTCACACAGCCAGAGGTTCGGCGGCTCGCCGATAAGTATGCCTTCATTCACTACCGCCACCGCGCGCGGATTGACAAGCTTGTCGAGAATTACCGTGCTCTCATCCATGCGTCCATCGGCGTCTGTGTCCGTCAGGCGCACGACGCGGCCAACCGGCTGCTCGCTATCCGTGCCGTAGGCATCGCGCATATAGCCGCGCATCTCCACCACGTAAAGGCGGCCAAATTCATCCCATGCCATGGCGACCGGTTCGCCGATGAGCGGTTCGGCCGCGACCAGTTCGATCTCGAATCCAGGCGCAATACGAAACGCCGCAAGCGCTTGTGATGGCGTCAGCACCGGCGCCGGCGCGTTATCCAGCGTCTCGTAGAAAAGCGGCTGAGGGCTCTGCTCCCGCAGTGAAAACCAGCCCAGCTCCGCAATTTGGAAACGCCCGGCACAACGCCCCGGATGAATACGTAGCTGGCCGCGCGGCGGCAGGCCCGCGTCGGTGATACGCAGCGCATCCACCTCTCCCACCGTCAGTACCAATGCATCACCGCGTGCAACCGCGACAATGCGCTGCCGCGCGGCGCTTTCGAGGGCAACCGGCGCAAATGCCTGCTCGCCTTCTGCCGTCACCAGCCGACCCACCGCGCGATCTGCGTACACAGCCACCTCGGCATAAGCGGCCTGCCGGCCCTGGGCGTCGGGCAGATAGCGCATCCGCAGGATGGTCGGATCCTCGCACACGTTCATTTGCATGCGGAGCATGGCGTCACTGAACTGGCGACGCGACGCCAGCCAGCCCTCTTCGTCGGTCAATTCCGCGTCGAGAGAGCCTCCACTGAAGCTCAACTCGCCGAGATTCTCCGTTCGCCATGCGACCGCCTTGAGCAAACTCTCGCCGGGCGCGGCCATGCCGGGCAGCGGCTTGATACGGATATGCCGCCAGCGGATAACGCCGCTGTCGCCGCTGTGCACCTGCAAGGCGATGAAGCCGCGCGCATCCAGCCCATCAATTATGTTCGCGGCCGGTACACCATTGATCCAGGTTTTCAGGCTCGCGCCGCGCGCTTCTATCTCTATCTCGTTCCAGCCGTCCAGCTTCAGCGCCTCGCGCGCCGCTTTGTTGTCGTCGAGCGGCGCCAGCCAGCCGCGCCGTGCCTCATCGTAGATACCGCCCGTGTAAGCGCGCGTGGAGGGATCCAGTTCATACTGGTACCCGAAGGCGCGGCCATCGCCATTGCGCTGCTGCGCGCGGAACAGCACGCCGGAATTACCGGGCTCGTCCCAGCGCACCTGCATTTTCAGGGAGAAATCGCTGTACTCGTGCTCGGTGCGCAGGAAACTGTTCGCACCGGGACCATGGCGACCGACGATAGATTCACCTTCGGCACTAAAGCTGGCATCACCGCCGATCGCGCGCCAGCCCTGCAGCGTCTCTCCGTCGTACAGCAATGTGTAGCCCACCTCGGGCTGGAAGGGGGGCACGCTGGACACGACGAGGAATCGGTAGGCGCCGAGGGCAACCAGGGCAAGTGCGGCGAGCGCCAGGAGTTTTTTCATGGGCAGGGTACTAGATCCAGATTCAGGAGGGTGTTCGCAGGCTTGAAGTATGGAGAGCAGTATACTGCGGCAATCAGCTCCTCGAAACGCTGCCACCTCCCGAGGCGACAACACGCACGGGGTTTGCGAGCTGCGATTTTTATTTCAGTGACCGCGCCCACACCGGCGGGCCACACAGCCGCTCGGAAGGCTGAGACACTCGCTCTGTGCGGCCCACCGGTGCGGTCGTCAGCGAGATTGTTCTGTGGAGCAGGACATATCGAAAGTCGGGCATATGCCGGAATTGGCGTCCCGGCGCTGCAGACGCCGCAGGGCGAGTATCTCAGCCTTCCGAGCCCGGAGGCGTCTGCAGCGCCGGGACGCCGCGGGCGTGAAACCAGCGAGAAAAAACTAGAACCCCTCGACCTGGTGCACCTGCTTCCAGATAAGGCCGGGGAGGAACCGGCGCATCAGCACGCCGATTCTGGCCTCCCGCGTGGGATACACAAAGAATTTGCCCTTCTGCAGAGAGTCCTCGATAGCGTCGATCACGGCGCCCGGCTCGATAGGTGCCCCCTGGTCTTCCAGCATCTTCGGCCAGTCACTCTCGCGACCCTGTTGCAGCAGCGGTGTCGCCACCGCAGGCGGACACACACAGGCAAAGCGCACACCGCTGTTCAGGTTCTCGTGGTAAAGGGTTTCAGTAAAGGCGCGTACCGCAAACTTGGACGCCGTATAGGCTCCGGTCTTGAGCATGGGAATCCAGCCGGCCATGGAGGCGAAGCTGACAAAATCACCGCGACCCCGCGTTAACATTCCCGGCAATACCGCCTGCGTAATGTTGACCAGACCACCGTAGTTGATCGCCATCTGTTTGTGAATAATCGCGTTGTCCTGCTCCACCAGGATGCCGAATGGCATAATTGCAGCAGCGTTGTAGAGTGCCTCCACCGGCCCCAGCCTGGCTTCCACATCCCGCACCGCGGCGCACACGGCCTCGAAATCGGTAACGTCTACAGGCCACGCGTGGATGTTGTCGAAGCCGCTTGCGGTTTCCTGCATGCCGGCAGTATTCACATCGAGCAGGGCCACGCTTACGCCGCGCGCAGCAAAGCGACGCGCAGCTTCGCGACCCATCCCGCTGCCGCCTCCGGTGATGAGTGTTACACCTGAAGATGTCGATGAACTTGCCGGACCCGTTGCTGCAGACACGATAGATTTCCCCACGCACTATTCAGTGGCCCAGAGCCTATCCCTCGAAAGACGCAAGAGCCAGACCCGGGGCGCCGATAGATCGCCGTGGTTCAACCCTTCGATCTGTTGAATTTCGCCACCCGCCCGTCTTTCGTCTCGCGGTAGGCGAGCAGCCACTTGCTGAATTCGTCTTCAGGCAGGGGCCTGCTCAGCAGGAAACCCTGGGCGCTGTGGCAGCCGCGTGCTTCCAGGAACTTGAGTTGCTCGGCTGTCTCGACTCCCTCCGCCACCAGCCGCAGGTTCAATTTGTGGCCGAGACTCACAATGGTTTCTGTCAGCGTGACGGCAGAGGGCTCGGCCGGCAATTTACCGACAAAAAAAGCATCGATCTTCAGTGTATCCACCGGGAAGCGCGCCAGGTAGCTCAGTGACGAGTAGCCAGTGCCGAAATCATCGATTGCGATTTTCACACCGGCGGCGCGCAACTGTTCCAGCACTACCGTTGCGTGCGGGGTATCCTGGGTGAGCAATCTCTCGGTAATTTCAACTGTCAGGTCCACACTCTGCGAGCACTGCTTGACACGCTCCACCCAGCGCGCAAGTTCACCCGCCCGATCAAAAAACACCCGCGGAGACACGTTCACCGACAGCGCTGGAGGCACCAGACCCGAGGCCCGCAACCGCTCGGAGAATGCCGTGGCCTCGTCGAGGGCAAAGCGGTCGATTTCAGTTATCAGGCCGGTTTCCTCGGCTAGCGGAATGAACGAATCCGGTGCTATCCAGGTGTCCCCTTCGCGCCAGCGTATCAGCGCCTCACAGGAAACCTGGCCGCAACCATCCAGAGGTACGATCGGTTGATAGAAAACCTCCAGGCGACGCTCCGCCACCGCCAGCGACAGTTTGTTGAACAGGCCGTGACGCGCCTCGGAACGACGCTGTAGCTCCTTGTTGAAAAAGGTGAAATCGTTGCGGATTGATTTTTTCACCTCGTACATTGCCTGGTCGGCATTGATCAGCAGTGTTTCCGCATCCTTGCCATCCTCGGGATAGAGCGCCACGCCCACGCTGACGCTGCTGAATATGTGTCGCGAGCGGATATCAAAAGGCTGGTTCATCGACGCCACAATTTTGGCGGCCACGAGCGAAGCCGCATTCCGGCCGGCCACATCCGGAAGAATCACGGCAAACTCGTCACCGCTGAGTCGGGCAACGATGTCCGATTTCCGGGTGCATTGGCGGATGCGCTCGGCGGCCTCCACCAGCAGCGCATCGCCGCCGCCGTGCCCAAGGTTGTCGTTTACGGATTTGAATTCGTCCAGATCGATAAACAACACGGCGATGCGCTCGGAAGTGCGTGCCGCGTGGGCAATTTCCCGGGCCAGGAATGCATCGAACTGGTGACGGTTCGGGAGCCCGGTCAGGCTGTCGTAAGTGGCCTGCCGCTGGATGGTTTCGATAAATTCCCGGCGTTCCGTGACGTCCTGAATAGCACCGACCACCTCCAGAACCCGGCCATTTTCCGTCACCGGGTTACCCATGATGCGCAGCCACTGCATGGGCCGGGAACGCTCAACCGGCATCTCTACATCAAACGGCTGCGCATGCGTGAAGCAGCGCTGCACGGCAATTTTCAGCTCTTCCCGGTGCCTGCGGGAGAGCATCGACATCACCTCGGAACGCGACGCGAACTCGTGGTCAGGCAGCCCGATCATCGCGGCAAACTGCTCACTGAAATGCACCAGCTCCGCTTTGCTGTCGAGCTTCCAGCCGCCCACTTTCGCCAGCCGGCCCGCCTCCTGCAGCAACTGTTCGCTGTCGCGAAGATGCTTCTCGTAAAAGCGCTTGTCGTTGCGGATGCGCTGGCGTTGCGCCAGTGCAACAAGCCAGCCCGTAGCCAGCAAAAGCGCCAGCGCGCGCAGAAACCAGACCCCCTGGATCAGGCCGGGCGGATCGTTGACACGCGCCGCCATCACCCACTCTCCGGCCGCCACGGATATCGGCAGCGTTACCACGCCCGCGCTCTTGAACACGTCGGAGGGGCCGAAAAACACGCTGCCCGATGCGCCGCTGCCATCCACGCCACGCAAGGCGAGCTGCTCGTCGCCAAACTCCGAGAGCCCGGCCGCGGCAAAAATCCTGCGTGCATCCATGGTCGCTGAAACAATGCCCCAGAAACGCTGCTCGCCCCGGGCGTTCTGCACATAGACCGGCAAGCGGCCGATCAGCGCCCAACCGCCCTGCACCAGTTGCACGGGGCCGGCGAGCACCGGCTGATTGGTATCGCGCGCACGCAGCACGGCGTCGCGTTGCCCGGGGTGCTGCAGGTAATCAAGGCCGAGCGCAGGCTCGTTGCCGGCCAATGGGTAGATCATGCTGACAACCAGATCAGGCGCCGCCGCGACATTGATCATGTAGGGCTGCCTTGCGAACAGCGACGCGGCAAACTCATTGAACTGCTGCTCGTTCAGGTCCGGCTGGGTGTTGATATACGCTGCGAGACCCTCGGCTGCCGAGAGGTGCGCGCCGACGATGCCGGTTATCTTGTGGGCAATAGAGCCCAGCTCACGCGTCTTTGCCAGGTTGACATTCTGCCGTTCGCTCTCGACATAGCCCTTCTCAAGTTCGTGTTGAACGGAGAAAATCGAGACAAATACCAGTGTGGTCGCCAACAGGGGCATGCGGCTCTGGCGAATCAGGAACAGGCTTGCAAGTGCCAGCAAGGCTATCAGCAGCCAGTACAGCATCGGTTCACCGATCATGTTGACGCTCTGCTTCCAGCGTCGATGTCACCTGATACGTATCCCACGTATACCCGCTCCAGATTTCCGAGTTCTAGCCGAGTTTAGCGGGCAAAGAGCAGCAAACTTGAGAAGAAACCTTGAAAAAATGCAGATTTCTGTGAACACGCGGGCAATTTCAAGCCAGTTCGTAACTTTTCCCCACGGGAGTGGCCTGGCCTGGCGCTGGTGCGACCGTTCAACCGCTGTAGCGGTGGAACACCCACATCGCGACCCGCCAAAGCCGGTCTTCAAGGCGGAACCACCAGCCGGCGGCATCGTCACCGGGCGGACGGTAATGCACTCCCAGCGCATCCAGCCGGGCCCGGTGCCGTGACAACCGCCATTCAAAGTCCTGCGTGTCGCGCGTCTCCTGAGGACTCCAGGCCACTTCCGACAGCGCACAGGCGCGCGGAAACGCCATATACTCAACATGTTCAGGGGTGGGCATGAACTCGGTCCACAGCTGGCCCTGTACGCCGACAATGCACTGACGTACCGCAGACGGTAACGCCGCTGGCGCCGGGTCAAACTCGTAAACGCACCGCAGGGGCAGATAAAAGCCCAGCGCCAGCGGTTCGCTGCGTTTGTCCGCCTGGTAGTAGTCAAAATAGGTATAACGGCTGGGCGTCATGACCACTTCGTGGCCATTGCTCGCGGCCTGCACGCCGCGCCGTGTGCCGCGCCAGCTCATCACCAGCGCGCTGACACCGGGGGCGCCCGATGCGATCTCGTCCCAACCGACAAGCCGCCTGCCGTGTTGCGCCAGGTGATCGCCGACCTGGCGAATCAGCCAGCCCTGTAACTCATCCTCACTCGACAAGCCCAGCTCACGCACGCGCGCCCTCGCAGCCTCGCTCCTGCGCCATTCGCCACGGGGCACTTCGTCACCGCCAATATGGATATACGGCGAGGGAAAGAGGGCGACAACTTCGTCGAGCACGTTGCGAAAAAATTCCAGCGTCGCATCAGACGGGCTCAACGTGTGACGACTGATCCCCCAGTCTTCCTTGACCCCCAGCGGCGCGCCCGAATTGCCCAGTTCGGGGTAAGCCGCGATTGCTGCCTGGGCGTGCCCTGGAAACTCGATTTCCGGCACCACGGTAATGTGCCGCTGCGCGGCGTAGGCGACTACCTCACGAATTTCATCCTGCGTGTAGTACCCCGCATGCTCTTTGCCATCGTACCGGGACGGCTTTCCGGGCCGACGCAGCGGATGCCCCCGCAGCGTTTGCGCACGTTTCCCGCCCACGCGCGTCAGTTCAGGGTAGCGCTTTATTTCTATGCGCCAGCCCTGATCGTCGGTGAGGTGCCAGTGAAAGTGGTTGAACTTGTGCAGCGCGAGCAAGTCGATGAAGCGCTTGATGAAGGCGACGGGCATGAAGTGTCGAGCAACATCCAGGTGCATGCCCCGCCAGACAAAGCGCGGGTGATCCTCAATCTGCATGGCGGGCACGGACCAGGCAATGTCGCTGCGCTGCGCAGAATAGATCGCGGCGGGCAGCAACTGGCGCAGTGTTTGCAGTGCCAGCTGCACCCCCGCGTCGGTGGCGGCATTGAGGGTGACGCCGGATGTCTCAATCAGCAGGCGATAGCCCTCGGGGGGAAGCGACAGCACATGCTGAATGCGTATTTCCGCCGTCGCGGCATCCAGGGCCTCGTGCAGCGGGAAGCCCGTGGCGGGACCGAGCAGCCGCCGCAGCGCCGCGTGCGCGCCGGGCAGGCCCCGGTCAATTGCCACCGCGGTACTCGCGGTCAGGACAAATTCTCCCCGGCCCGGCATCACCTTGACCGGCCTGGGAATGATGGCGGGCCGGGACACGGCCGACATCAGCCCGCCGCTACTCCAGGCTCGCAGATAGTCGCCCGTACGAGGGAACGGCGGCTTCTTCTGCCCGCGTGCATATCGCCGGGGCGCGGTGGCGCCCCCGGATCAGGCTGCCGAAGGCCCGTGCGGGCATCCCTCAGAAACCTTCGGCCTTGTGCGAGTAGTTCCACAGGTAATTGGGAACCAGGCGGCGCATTAGGTACCCCACGCGCGTCCCCTTCCCCGGGAAAGAGAAAAACTTGCCCTGTTCTAGGCTGTTCTCATAATCAGCAATGACTTCTTCCGGCTGAATGGTCGCACCCGACTCGGTGAGCCTGGGTATCACTGTATCCCTGGCCTGCTGCCACAGCGGGGTAGCCACCGGCGGCGGACAAACGCAAACAAAGCGCACGCCGCTGTCGCGATTCTCGTGATAAAGGATCTCGGTGTACATCTGTACCGCACCCTTGGTGGCACAGTAGCCGCCCATCAGCAGGCCTGGAATAATGCCCGACATCGACGAGAAACTGATGAAGTCGCCACTGCCTCGCGCCACCATATCGGGCAGCGTGGCGGTGGCGATATTTACCAGGCCACCGTAGTTGACCTGCATGAGTTTTAGCTGCACTTTCGGATCCTGCTCCAGCAACTTGCCGAAAGGCATGATCGCCGCCGCATTCACGACCCGGTCAATCGGGCCGAGGTCTGCGACCACCTGCGCGACGGCGGCCTGCACCTCGTCGGTATTGCTGATATCCACCCGATAGGTGCGTACCGTATCCAGCCCCTCGGCTGTTTTGCTCATGCCGTCCTCGTTCAGGTCAAAGACAGCCACGCTGGCACCCTGCTGTGCGAGCAGGCGCGCGGCAGTCTGGCCCATGCCACTCCCACCGCCGGTAATCAATGCGACCTTTCCCCTAAATGCCATGCTGGTATCTCCTGATTGTGGTGAATGCGATGCGCACAGTACACATTGATTCGGCGCGAGGCCAGCACGCGCCGGGCGCTCGCGAGGTCGGCAACGTGGTCTCTCAGTGCCAGGCGCTGAGTTTTTCCAGCAGGTCACACACCCGGCAGGAGTAGCCCCACTCGTTGTCATACCAGTTCAGTACGCGCAGGAACCGGCCATCGCTCACCCCGGTAAAGCCGGCATCGTAGATCGATGAATGCGCATTGCCGATTATATCAGTTGAGACGATGGGGCGATCACTGAACTCGAGAATACCGAGGAGCGGCCCTGCTGCGGCGGCTCGCACCGCCTCGTCTATATCGTCCCGGCCGGCCTTTTTGTCCAGACGCACGAACAGGTCCACCACCGAACCGTCCGGCACCGGCACGCGCGCCGCAATGCCATGCAAACGACCCTTGAGCTGCGGCAGTACCTCGCCCACGGCCTTCGCAGCGCCGGTAGAGGTGGGAATAATGTTCTCTGCTGCCGCCCGGCTGCGGCGCCAGTCCGTGTGCGGCACGTCGGCGAGCCGTTGGTCATTGGTGTAGGCATGTACCGTGTTGATCACGCCTTCGCGAATGCCGAAGCTGTCGTCCAGCACCTTCGCCATGGGTGCGAGACAGTTTGTGGTGCAACTGGCATTGGAAATAATACGATGCGACTCCTGCAGGCCCTGGTCGTTCACCCCGAGCACCACGGTGTAGTCGATAGCGTCCTTGGCGGGCACGGTGAGTATGAGCCTGCGCGCGCCGGCGGCGAGATGCTGCTCAAGCTGCTCCCGCTTGCGAAACGCGCCGGTGGCCTCCACCACCACGTCAATGCCCATCTCCGCCCAGGGCAGCGCTGTCGGGTCACTTTCACAGAGCATATGTACCCGGCCCTTGTCCGTCACCAGGACATCATCCTTGAGCGCCAGATTGCCGGGGAAGGTGCCCATTACAGTGTCGTAATTCAGCAGGTAGCGCAGAGCCTCGTTGTCGAACAGGTCGTTGATAGCAACGACGTCGATACCGGTCACCTCCTCGAGCTTTCTGAACACCGAGCGCCCGATGCGCCCGAAACCGTTGATTGCTACTTTCATCGGGCTGCCTCCCTGGCATCAAGTGCCGCATACAGGCGTACCACATCGAGCAGTCGTGCGGCATGCCCCAGATTCTCATACCAGCCCAGTGTCTTGACGATGGAGGCCCCGGCCTTGATCGTGCCGCGCGCGTCAAACAGCAGCGAGTGCGCGCTGCCGAGCACGTCCGATGACACAATAGGGTCCTCCGTTACGGCCAACAACGCGGGCATGTCCGCCGCCGCCGCACGCATTGCGTCATTCACCGCTTCGGCATCAATGGCTTCATCGGAAAACACCAGGTTGGTATCCAGCAGGCAGCCATCCTGCACAGGCACATTGAGCGCTGAGCTCATGACCTTGCCCTCGAAAGCAGGCAGTACCTGGCCGATCCAGGCCGCCGCATCGTGGCTGTTGGGAATAATATTCTTGGCCGCCGAACGGCTGTGGCGATAACCGCTGCCGGCGTAATCCTGTAGTGACTGATCCGAGGTAAACGCATGTATGGTGGTCATACTGACACAGTCGATGTCGAACCGCGCGCCCAGCACATGCAGCAACAGGGCCAGCGCCGAGGTGGTTGCCGAACCGGCGCTCAGCATCCGGTCGTGGCTGCAGATATTCCCGACATTGATGCCCGGCAACACCAGCCGGTCAACGTGGTCCGCGGGCAGGCCGCGCAGCAGCACCCGCGGCGCGCCATTGTCGAGATGATCCTGCATGTAGTGCCGCTCGCGATACTTGCCGGTGGCATCTATTACGATATCCACGCCAAATACGTCCCAGGGCACCTCGCGCGGCAGGTCCATCGCCATCATGCGCGTGCGCATCGCGCCGCACACCAGTACATTGCCATGCAGCTCAAAGCGCTCGGGGTGTGGTTCCTCCGAGCACAGCAGGTAGTGCAGAATCGGAGGCGCACCGATGTCGGCCACCGCCACAATCTCAATATCCTCGCTGCGCGAAGCCAACCCGTATATCTGACGGCCGATCTGGCCGAACCCCATCAATCCAACTCGAATAGACCGGAAATTGCTCATAGTGTCTCTCCTTCCAATCGTGATTATCTAACAGATGGGCGCCGACCTGCCATGACCCACCGCAACAGATGGCGCTCTCCAGCGCGAGGGAACAGATCCCAACCCTGACGCGATCAAGGCACTCTGCCTGCACAGGCGCCCTTGCTATCCGCGCCGTTGTGCTTCCCGCGCTCACCTCGCTGGACTACACGCTGCCCAGGTTGCACAATACTTTCAGCCGCAACGGTCGGCGCTTTGCGTCCCCATACTGCTACCAACAATAAAAAAGGCTTAGTCCATGTCTGCAAGAAAACTGCGTCCCCACGTTCTCCTGACTCTCGCAGCCACCCTGTGCCTGCCTCTGGCCGGCAACGCGAAGCAGCTTGAAGAGGTTGTGGTTACCGCACAGAAGCGTGAGCAAAGCCTGCAGGACGTCGCGATCTCTGTCGCCGTGGTAAGCGGTGATGAACTGGCACGCCGCAACAAGACCCAGATATCCGACCTGAGTAAACTGGTGCCCGGCTTCACCTTCGGCCAGGGCACCTCGGATGCCGGGCGCAACATCTTCGTGCGCGGTATCGGCACCCAGAGCTTCAGCCGCTCTGTGGAGCAATCAGTGGGCACGGTGGTGGACGGCGTGGTCGCCGCAAGCCTCGGCGGCTCGCTGCTGGATTTCAGCGACGTGGCGCGCATCGAACTGCTACGCGGCCCGCAGGGAATGCTGTTCGGGAAAAACGCCAGCGCCGGACTGCTGAGCATCACCACGAAAAACCCGACTCCCGATCTGAGCACCGGTTTTGGTGTGCGCTACGGCAGCGAGAACCTGCTCAACCTCACGGGCTACGTCTCGGGCCCCATTATTGAAGACACACTACTCGGACGGATCTCTGCCTTCAGCAACACCCGCGACGCGGCCCTGGAAAACACCTTCCCCGGCGCCGACGATATGAATGATCGCGACGATTCCGGCCTGCGTGCAAAGCTGCGCTGGCTCGTCAGCGAGGATTTCGACGCCCAGCTCAACTACAACCACATCGAGCGCAAGCAGGATTGCTGTATCGGGCCGCTGCGTGACGTAATCCCCGGGAGTGTTGCCGATCTGGAAGGCGGGCCGGCAGGGGACGACGTAGACGAGATCTTTGACCAGGATAGATCGCGGGGCGAAACGGAAGCGGATGTCTTCAGCCTGGAGTTGAACTATACACTGGGCGAATACCTGCTCACCTCGATCACGTCTTATTCGGAGGAGACTGTTTTCAGCGCCGCGCTCAGTGACCTGTTCGCGCGCACGCCGCTGCCATTGAACAATAGCGCCGGCGCTTACGAGCAGTTTACCCAGGAACTGCGCCTGACCTCGCCGGAAGACCGCACAATCAGCTACGTGGCCGGTCTGTATTACTTTGACTGGGAGCTTGAGCGCAGCTTTGACCGCGTGATCGATCTGTACGGAGTGGGCCAGTGTCCGGCGCCCGACTGCGGCTCGATTACACTCACCAACTACCACGACAACACCAATACCAGCATGGCGGCATTCGGCCAGCTCACCTGGAATCTTGGCGACCGCGCCCGTCTGTCTGCGGGGCTGCGCTATAACAACGATGAAATAAGCATCGACCAGACCGTGGGCTTTTTCCCCGGCACTATTCCCGAGGCGCCGCCCGGCAGCATCCAGGCTGAAACCAGCAATCGGGATCTATCCTGGCGCTTGATAGGTGAACTCGATATCGCCGAGGATGCCATGCTGTATGCGAGCATTGCACGGGGCTACAAGGGGCCCGGCTCCAATTCACTGCCCTCGGGGCCCTCCAGCGGCGAGGTGTTCGTCGACCCGGAAATCCCCACCAACTACGAACTCGGCCTCAAATCCCAGTGGCTGCAAAATCGCGTGCGCTTCAACGGCGCGGTGTACCACACCGAGTTCAAGGATTTCCAGGCCTCGGCGCAGGTACCGAACGCGTTTCCGCCGATTTTCTTTCTCACCAACGCGGGCGAGCTGGAAACCACCGGGGTAGAGATCGAAATCAACGCGCAGGTACTCGACAACCTGGTGGTGCAGGCGGCGGTTGCCTACACCGATGCGATTTTTTCCGATTGGAAAGATGCGCCCTGCTACAGTCTGCAAACCGTGGAACAGGGCTGTGTGAACGAAATTCAGGACCTGACCGGCGCGGACATGCCTGTCTCTCCCGACTGGGCCTACAACCTCACCGCCGACTACTATATTCCCTTCGCCTCACAACCCTTCACCGGTTTTGTAAGTGGCACCTGGTTCTGGCAGGACGAGGTTATGTACGACACCACCAACAACCCGCTGCACGAGGGGGAATCCTACGGCACCTTCGACCTCGCCACCGGCATCAGCGCGGACAATGGCACTTACTCCCTGCAGTTCTTTGTGCAGAACCTTTTCGATGAGTTTCACGTGAACAGCCTTTCCGGGCAGAGCGTGGTGGGTATCCTGACCGGGCAGGGCCTGCCCTATGAATACAAGCGACGCTTTGGCGTATCCTTGACCATGGATTTCTAGACGGGCCCGGCGCGCAGCGTCGGGGCAGAGCAACGGCATGGCGAAAGAACACTGGTATTTTCTCGCGGGTCTGCTCGCCGTGCTGCTGCCGCTCGCGCTGCTGCTGGCGGTAAAGAAACTGCAGCTGCTCGAGACCCGCCCGGATACTCGCATCCCCTATGCACAGTTCGCGGGCGAACCGCTGCACCTGCATGCCTTCCGCGCGCAAACGCAGCAGGCTGCAGCACCCGCCCTGTTGTTGTTTCATGGCGGCCGCTGGCTGTACGGCGGGCCACAATCGCTATACCCGCAGTGCCGCTATTTTGCCGCGCGGGGCTACCACTGTTTCTCCGCCGAATACCGCCTCGGCAGCCAAAACCAGCCGGATGTGCCCGGCGCGCTCGGCGATGCGGCGGCGGCGCTTGCCTACCTGCAGGACCATGCAACGGAAATGGGCATTGATGCTCGGCGCATCTACGCCGGCGGGGGCTCCTCGGGCGGACACCTGGCGGCGGGGCTTGGGGCAGGGCTGGGAGCTGAGGCGAGCCCTGGATCGAAGGCTGTAACAGATCCGGGACGCGACCCAACAGCACCGGAGTCCGGGAAGGCGTCCAGCAGACCCGCGGGACTCGTACTCTACAACCCCATGCTGGACCTTTCGCCCGGCACGCCGGACCACCACCTGGTGCGGGATCACTGGCGGGCGGTCTCGCCCTACCATCACATCGATTCTCGCTTCCCGCCCACGCTCATATTGAACGGCACACAGGATCCGGAGGTGCCGGTGGCAAGCGTCGAGGCATTCTGTTCGGCCATGCGCGCGGTCGGCGGTGTCTGCGAGCTGGAACTCTACGCCGGCCAGAGTCACGGCTTCTATCATTTCAGCGAGGGGCGCAACCCGTGGTTTGAGCGCAGCTCACGCCGCGCCTGGGAGTTTTTGCAGGGCTTGTTGGGGTCAGGGTAAAAACCCTGACCCCAACAAGCCTCAACAATGGTTTTTATCTCAGCCGGTGCTGGATTCCCGTATCAATCCAGCGACCGATCAGCGCACACTCCTCCGCCGTGGCGCCGGAGACATGCGCGGGGCCGAAATCGATATCGTTCGGGTACTGGTTGTCGGTGCGCCCATCCATGCGCTTATCCACGCACTTCCAATAGAGCAGGGAGTCCCGCGCGAATTTGGCCACCCACTTGCTGCTATAGGGGCGCGGCAGGTCGAAGTAGTCCGTCATCGCCAACAGGTGCGCGTCCTCACCAGAGGCTGATTTCACCTGCACCCGGGTCATCGGATCGTAGCCGTCGCCGCCGCGCTGCAGGCGAATGGCCAGGATGCGCCCGTTCTTCGCCACTTCGGCAATCTGTCCCGCCGCGCCCCCGGCGGGAAATACCAGCGGCTCCCCCGCCGCATAGCCGCGCCCGCCGTTTTTAATCAGCACGTGCTCCACGGAACGTCGCTGCCCGATACCCGGCTGTTTACGCGCCCAGGGCCAGTCATGTTGCTCAAAATCCTGGGCGATTCGTGAATACAACAGCCCGTCGCGGTTGTTCATGTCCTGGTGGCAACCGCTGCAACGCTGCTCGAGAATCGGTTGCACGGCGGCGAAGGTCACCGGCGGCTCCCGCTTCGGCATAGGCGGGTTGGTGCCCGCGGCCCGGGTTGCCGCGAAGCGCTCCACCGCCGGTCGCTGTAACTCCGCGGCACGCTCTTCCGAGTGGCCATCGTGGCAGCCATGACAGGTGCGGGTCTCGCCGGCGCGCAGGGAATGCAGCATGGCGTCGTGAGCAATCGCCGCGCCGCGCTCGTCCGTACCCGTCATCAGCAGCGGCGTTTCACAGGGCACCTGCATTTTCACCGAGCCGTCGGCCGCGAGCGGCTGCGAACCGAGTGTAGCGACAGATTTGTGGCCGGTGTTATTGAGTATGCTGGCGTACCTCGCCTCGTCGGCACCGCGGTAGGTGAAGTCCCACAGCTCGGGCAGCAGAACGGTGAGCGCCGCCATGTTGTCACGGTGAAAACGCGGGTTCTCGGCGCTCACGGCACAGCCCTGGAAAGCACAGTGTTCAAAGAAATTGGTTTTCCAGTCGAAGCGCTCTGCACCGGGGTACAACTCCGCGGCACGTGCATCCACCACCTGCAGGTAGCAGTTGGCATCCGGGTCGAGCGGCGCCGGCTGCGCGGGCAGCTCCTGGCCCATCAACTCACTGTAAGGTGCAATGGCCCGCGCGTCCCAGGCCTGCCACGGCTCGCCACCGGCCAGCAGCTCCATCTGTCGAGTGTCGAAGGGGTCAGTGACCATCGGTTGTTTCACCCGGTAGATGGCCTTCTGGCAGGTGGGTTCGCCGCCCATGGCTCGGCGGTTGGCATCGTGCAGGCGCGTTACTTCATAACAGGAGCCGCGGCCGTGAGTAATGAGGAACTCACTGTCCGTGCCCGGCAGGGGCGCGGCGTAGCCGGCCTTGCCCAGTGCCCTGCCCCGACTGTCACGGCGCACGTCGATATCCTGGTCCGTGCCGTAAGGCGTGATCGCACGCAGTGACCCCGGCACATAGCGGCCGCTGCCCGGTTTAGCGCTATTACTCTCGCCATCCGGGTAGCAGCGCGCCGTGGAGCAGCCCTCCACATGCGGTTCGCCGTAATCCATGCCGTAAATAATGCCCATGCTGCCTACATGGTTGGAGCGGTAGTAATTGGACACCGCGAGTTTGCCCGGGAAAATCTCCGCCACCGAGCGGATGGCGCGCAAGGCCGAGCGCCCCTCACCGCCCGTGGTGCCCCGTGGTAGCCATTCCCGGGTTTTCAGGGTAGTGGTCTTGTGGCCGTTTAGTATCACGGTCTGGTCGGCACCGTTGCCGTCGACGCGGCATAGCCACCACTTGTTCTTGCCTGTTTGTGGCTTGTTGGAGTGCGTGCTCCAGGCGTCGAAATTCTTGTTCTCATGGGAGTTCCAGCAGGAATAGAGGATGTCGCCGTTACTCATCACCGCCGGCGCCAGTGCGCCCTGCTCGTGCGGGCTGATATTGCGTGCGTCGGTGCCATCGATGTTCATCGTCCACAATTGCATGGCCATGCCCGCGCGGCCGTAGCCGTACTCCTGCGATACGCAATAGGGCGCGTTAAAACAGCGGCCGCGGCCGAACTGGTCCTTGCCCTGGTGCATGCCGAAAGGGTTCTTGAAAGGATAGAGCCCGGCGCGATTACTCACGAACACGATCTTCTCGTTGTTCAGCCAGTCGGGCTGGCGATCGATCGCCCGCGCCGGATGCCCCGGTATCTGCCACTTTCTCCCATCCGTGAGATCATAAATCCACAACTCGGCGTGGGTCAGCCCGGGAATCTCGCGCAGGCCCAGCCGCACGCCCTCCGCCATTACCGGCATGAACTCGTTGCCATAACCCACCGAGTACACGATTTTGGTACCGTCGGGGCTCACGCGCGCTTCGTGCGCCACGCAAATCTCCTTCGAGCCCGTGCAGTCGTGGATGACCTTCACCCTGCCGTTCAGGTCGTCGATCACCACGTCCGCCTCGGCCAGCCCGTGATTTATGCGCCCCACATCAGTGGCATGCTGCCAGTTCGCGGCCTCCTTCACCGGGGTGCCGGGCACCGGCTGATTGGCGCGCGGCTGACGCGTGTAGACCAACTGCCACTGCGCTGCAGGCGGCGTAATGCGCAAGCTCTGAAACGCATCCCCCGACGCCAGCGTAACCCCCTCTACAGTGACCGAGCCGTCTGTATCAACGGAGGCCGTGCCACGCTGCTCACTGTCATCCAGCGTCCACGCCACGCGCTCGCCACCGCGCTTCTTCGTCAGCTGTAAACCACGCAGCGTGACATTGAAGGTCACGCGCTCGGGCTGGTCGGCCAAAGGCGCATCCGGATTACTGCTCAGGCCTGTGTGACGCTGGTAGCGCAGGGGAAGCACCAGCTGCCCCGCTTCCGCAATGATGCCCGCGGCATTGAAGCCGAGGCCGAGGTTGTAATGCCCGCGCTCACCCCAGGCATTGGCGGTGGAGCCGGTAAATACCGGCAGCGGCAACCCGTGACGCACCGCCTGCGCTGTATCCGGGAACCGCGCGCGAGGCAGATTCACCCCCGCCTCGCGACTACCGGGCCCGCCCTGGTCCCAGGTACCGAAACAGGCTATGCGGTAGCGATCACAGAGGCGGAAAAAGTCCGGATCCAGCCCCGCACCGCCGTCCACGCGGTAGTACACGTGATCCACCGCGCCGCTTGCCGCGGCGCGCTCGAACGCTGCGCTATAGCCTGCGCCCGGCTCGCGCGCCGTTACCATCTTGATCACCGCGCGCCACCAGTCATTCGTCAGCGCCGCGCTGAGCTCAATCGCCCGAGCGGCGGCGGCGCCCTCTCCGGCAAGACGAATACCCTCACTCCAGTCCACGGCATTTTTGCCATAGTGTTTGTGCACGGTCTCGATCGCATCCAGCAACGCCTGGCTGTCGGTGTGAGCGCCAAGCGCGAATTCCACTGCGAGCTTCTCGTCGGGGAGTATCACTGGCAGGCCCGCGACCTTTGCCGAGCTCTCGGCCAAGCACCGCAGCACGCCTTGTTCCGGCTGTTTTACGCATGTCGCCGAGCCGGTGCCTGGCGCACCCTGAACCGCAGCAGCACAGAACAGCGCCAGCAGCGCGACGGCTTTCAGCGACAGCTTATGTAGAATATTCATGCACACAGTGTAGCCGCGCGGCTTCAAAGCTGTACATCCCCGTATTGCGGCGATGACACCGCCGGCGTGGACAGCGGCTGGTCGCCCTGCATTGTGCGAAGACACTTGCCGAGGGCGTCCGCACAGGCACTTGTCCAAACAAGCACATTGCCCTGATGTCGAAGGCAGGACACAATGCCCGGGGGACTTGCCCAATACGCGGAGATCCACAACACGCATGAGTGCCGACATCGCCTGCCCGGCCTGCGACCTGCTGCTGAAGATCGGGCACCTTGAGCACGGCCAGCACGCCGAGTGCCCCCGTTGTGGTTGTTTCCTCACCCGCTACCGACAGGACGCCGACCAGAGTGTCCTGGCTTTTGCCGGCACCGCCCTGTTACTCCTGCTACTCGCCAACAGCGATTCCTTCCTGGCCCTCTCCGCAGGTGGCCTTGAGAGTGAGATACGGCTGTGGCAGACGCCGGGAACGCTCTGGGACTACGATATGCCAATGGTGGCGCTGTTAGTGACCGCCTTCATCATCGCGATTCCCGCGGCCATTCTGTCGCTGATAATCGTGCTCACACTCGCGCTGCAGCGGAAGCGCTACCGGCCCTGGCTGGTGATGGCGGCGCGCACCGTGTTTCTGGCGCGCAACTGGGCGATGGTGGAAGTCTTCATTATCGGCGTGATTGTCTCCCTGGTGAAGATCGCATCCATGGCGACGGTGATCCTGGGCCTGTCCTTCTGGGCATACGCAGCATTCAGCGTATGCTTCACCCTGGCCATATCGCACCTCGACCGCTACCAGTGCTGGCAGCGGATTGAAGCCCTGGCCGAAACATGAGCAGCGAGACCGCCGCCGCGCAAAACCTGGCTTCCTGCCATGTGTGCTACAAGCTCGCGCCAGCGCGCTACGCGCGTTGCCCCCGCTGCGGTGCGGCGCTGCATCTGCGCAAACCGGCAAGCCTGCAACGCACGCTGGCGCTGCTGGTCACCGCCTGTATTCTGTACATCCCCGCCAACTTGTATCCCATTATGTATACCGACCAACTCGGCACCACCGAGGTCAGCACAATTATCGGCGGCGTGGTGTTACTGATCGAGCTCGGGTCTGTGCCGGTGGCCCTGGTTATTTTCCTGTTCAGCGTCATCGTGCCCTCGGCCAAGCTCATGGTTCTTTTTTACCTGGTGTGGACGGTTGAAAACCGATCCATCCTCAATCCGCGCCAACGCTCCCGGCTGTATCACATCACCGAATTCATCGGCAAGTGGTCCATGACGGACGTGTTCGTAGTTGCCATACTCGTCGCGCTGGTGCATCTTGGCGGATTGCTGGTGATCAGGCCGGGCATCGCCGCCCTGTCCTTTGCCGGCCTGGTCATTATCACCATGCTCGCTGCAGAAAGCTTCGACCCACGCCTGCTTTGGGACGCAAGGGATACTCGCAATCGTGACAACTGAAACGGCAGACACCAGGCGCGGCAGCGGCGTATCCGCTGTCTGGATAATTCCTGCGCTGGCGCTCGGGTTGGGCCTGTACATGCTGGTACACAACCTGCTCACCCGTGGGCCTGAAATAGAAATTGCGTTTTCTACCGCCAGTGGTCTCGAACAGGGGCAGACCCGCGTAAAATACCGCGATGTCGACATCGGCATGGTAGAAAACGTAACGCTGAACGAAGGCCTCGATGGTGTCATTGTCACGGCGAAGCTCGACAGGCAGGCCGCCGCCCTGCTGCGCGAAGACACCCTGTTCTGGATAGTCACCGCGCGCGTGGGCGTGGACAATATCTCCGGCCTCGACACCCTGGTCTCCGGCGCCTATATCCAGCTCTCGCCAGGCAAGGGCGCCGAGGGTGCGCGGTCTTTCAGGGGCCTCGAAGTACCACCACTCACGCCCACGGATGCCGATGGCCTGCGGCTGCGCATCGTCAGTGAAAGCGCCTCCTCACTCAGCACCGGCGATGCCGTACTGTATAACGGCTACAAGGTCGGCAGGATTGAAGGCACAGCTTTCAACCCGCAGCGTGGCCTGGCGCGCTACGATATTTTTATCGATGCGCCCTACCACGAGATGGTAAACAGCGCAGTGCGTTTCTGGGATGCGAGCGGCCTGTCGATCAGCGCGGGCACCGAGGGGTTCAAGCTGGCGGTAGGTTCGCTTGAAACTCTGCTGCTTGGCGGTATGGCCTTCGGTTTGCCCGAGGGCGTCAGTGATGGCGATCCGGTGGAGGACGATGCAGAGTTTCAGCTCTACAAATCCTACGAAGATACGCTCACAAACCCTTTCCGCTACGGCATTCATTATGTATTGCAGTTCGACCAGTCGGTGAAAGGTCTGAAGCCGGGCTCACCCGTGGAGTACCGCGGCATCCAGATCGGGCGCGTGGAACGGCTGCTGATGGAAGAGTCGATGCCCGGGGCCATGCAGTTCGACAACTTCACCGGCGGCGCCCGGATTCCCGTGTTGATTTACATCGAACCCGCGCGTATAGCACTGCCCGATCGCGCGGCGTCACTCAACGTGATTGACGATGCGATCAAAAACGGGATCGAAAACGGGCTGCGCGCCTCACTGGAGAGCGGCAATCTGCTCACCGGGTCGAAGTTCGTGAACATCGACTATTTTCTCGACGCGGAGCCGGCCGCGGCGGAAGACTTCCTCCAATACGCTACCATTCCGACTATAGATACCGGCCTGGGGCAGCTACAGCAGAAGATCAGCTCGATTCTCGCCACCATCGAAGAGCTACCCATGGATGACACCATCGCGCGGATCAACACTGCGACGACGTCGCTGGATTCCGTGCTCACCAATGTGAACGCCCTGCTGGAGCAGCCGAATACAACTGCACTGCCGGCTGAGCTCGAGCAGACACTGGAAGCCATCCGCACCACGCTGGGCGCGTTCGCACCCGATTCAGCCGCCTATCGGAATATCAATTCCAGCCTGCTGAAGCTCAATCGCACCCTCGACAACCTGGAATCGGTATCCAGCACGCTGGCGGCGCAACCCAATGCCCTGCTGCTGCCGCCCTCGCCAGTTCCCGACCCGCTGCCGGAGGCGAAGAAATGAAAGCCGTTGCCCTGACCCTCTCACTGCTCTTGCTGAGTGCCTGCGCGGCCCAGCCCGCTATACCGAGCCACTACCTGCTGCGGGCGCCGGCAACGCTGGAAACCCGGCCACTGCACTTCACCGAGGAGTATGCGCTCGGCAACGTGACCATAGCGCCCTACCTCGATCAGCCTGGCCTGATTCTGGAGACCAGCGAAGGCACACTGCGCGCAGCCCGCGGCCACCTGTGGGCGGAACCCCTGTTTGAAGCGGTACCGCATTTTCTGCGCCAGGCAATTTCCGATGCGCTCGGCGCTGACCTCCCCCCTGCCTCACTGCGACCGGAGAGCGTTCAGATCAACATACGTCTCGACCAGATGCACGGTACACCGGATGGTCAGGCCATACTCGTCGCCGACTGGTGGTTGAACGACGGCGCCGGAGCGACAAACGCGTTCAGGTTTTCCCGGGTGGAACCGCTGGCCCGGGACGGTTACGCGGCACTGGCTGAGGCCCAGGCCGCGTTGCTGTCCAAGCTTGCCAGGCAGATTGCGCGCCAGCTCCAGGACGCGAATCCACCCCCGGGGGCCTAGAGGGGAAGCGGTATGAAGGCCCTGGATACCGCGTGTACTGCGCCGGTCAATGTACGGTCGTCCGAATCGTCTGCAATTCGCGCCATCATCTCCTGCAGAATAATGATTTTGCCAAACAGCCTCTCAAAGCTCAGGTTGTCGATCACTCCCTGATACTCGTGGGTCACCAGATAGTGCGCGCCGTTTGGCTTGCGCGCGTTTTTCAGCTTCCACACCAGCACTTCCACGTTGCGCGCACTGGCCCGCAGTACCTCCGGGTCGAGTCTGTCCGGCATATACATCTCCGGTTTGTACTGGTAGGCCTGTCGCAACATGCTGCCCAGCCCTACCGCGAGCGCGAATACCCGATCGCCCTGAAAATCCGGGTCAAATGCCAGGTTCATTGCCGCCACGTCCTGCAGATTATCCAGTTCGGGAAAATCCAGCTGGTAACGGTGCACGCGCAACTGCGCCAGTCGACCCTCCACCGTCATGCCCGGAATCTTGCGCAACTCTCCCGGATTGCGCGCATAAAGCTTTACCACAAGTTCCTGCACTGCGGAGCGCGTTTCCGCAATAAATTCGTCTGCTACAAGATCGATATCCGTCTTGACCAGATTCTTGATCTCGTAGCCGGAGCAGGCCGAAAGCAACAGTGCAATCGCAAAGAGAGGCAATAATCGCATCGCCCGATTCTAGCGCCTGCCGCACAGCCAGGCGAGCGTCGGTGTCGGCGTAGACTGTGATATTGTCAACACCTGACGTACCGTTGCGTAACAACCACGCAAAAATGCTGCTACTATCCCGCGCTCATCAGAACAAAGAAACGTGACTCGCGCGAATGTTGAGAATGACGTTCCTGTCACTGCTACTGGGCTTGATTTCCTGCCTCGCAATTCTGGCGTGGCTGTTCTCACCGGATGCAGATCACCCGGCGACAAAGCAGGCTGCACCAAGCTGGCAGATTGACAACAGCCACATGCTGGCGGGATCGGCAACGCAGACGGATGGCGGCGTTGCTATTGCGCCGCATGCCGGGGGCACCGCCTGGATCAGGCTGCCCCTGCAGCCCGGCAGCGCGGCCCGTTACCGCTACCTGCACCTGGCATTCAAAGCGTATCCGGCTGACCTGCAAACAACGCTCTTGTGGAAACATCCCGACACGGGAAAAAACCAGATCGAAACACTGGATACACTGCCACGCGAATCACTCTGGTTGAGTCTCGCCGAGAGCGCCGCCTGGCGGGAACCCGTCACATCCCTCGAGCTGTTACTCAGCACCCGTACGAATGAGCCGATATTGCTGGCAGATGTGTCCTTGCATCCCGCCTCGCTCCGCGCACAGCTGTTGGCACTTTTCAGCGACTGGACAGCGGGGACACCCTGGCAGAATGCGTCGATCAACAGCTACAGCGGGGTCACGCAGTTCTCGCCCACGTATCCCGCTCCGCTGGCAGGCATGTTGCTGGCGCTGTCGCTGCTGGCTTTCGCTGTGCTGCACCTGTTGCGCAATGGCTGGGCACCCGTGGACTGGCGAATCGCGGGCCTGGTCTTTCTTGTCTGCTGGTTCAGCCTGGACAGCCTGTGGCAGCTGAAGCTCCTGCAGCAGGTGGCTGACACGCAGCGACAGTTCGCCGGCAAGAGCACGCACGAAAAACTCAAAGTGGGCCCGGACGCCGAGCTATACCGCTTCGTGAGCGAGGCCCGCGAACGCATCGAACCCTCCCCCGGTAGGGTTTTTGTCGCCTCCCGCGATGACTACCTGGGCCTGCGCAGCGCCTACTACCTCTACCCGCTTAATGTCTACTGGGAGCTCCGCGGCCGGGAACTGCCGCCGCGGGACGCGTTGCGCAGCGGCGACTACGTGGTGATCGTGCAGCCGGCAAACACGCATGCCCAGCCACAACGCAATCTGTTGCATACGCAGCAAGGTGTGATCCAGGCGGACCTGCTGATGAACGACCGGGGCAGGCAACTGCTCCGCGTGCGCTAGCCCATGCACTTCATGCTGACATCTCTCGCTCTGTTATTGCCAGCCGCTCTCGGCACGGCGTGGCTCAACCTGCTCCTGCCGCGCAACATCCCGGCACGCGCTGCGCTGCTCTGGGGCAGCGGCATACTGCTTGGAACCATGGCGATGCCGTTGCTGCTGCGGCTGACCCACCTGTTTGGGCAGCCCCTGGACTTCACGCTGAATGCGAGCGTCGCCACGGCACTGCTGAGCGTGGCCCTGCTACTGCACCTGCGCCGGACGCGGCGAGAACCGGTTGCCGTCCGCGCCCGGGCAGATCGCTTATCCGGCGCACAGCGATTCCTCTGCGCACTGCTCATCGCGTTTATCCTGCTGCGGCTCGCTACGCTTGGTCTGGAAGTGCTGTGGCGCCCGCTGTATCCCTGGGACGCGACAATGCACTGGGCCACCAAGGCGCGCGTCTGGTTCGAGTACCGCAGCCTGTTGGCCTTTGTGCCCCACGATGTCTGGCTGCAGATGGGTGGCGAGGGCGTGTTCACCGACCGTCACCCGCACTACCCATCAATGATTCCGCTGCTGCAGGTATGGATGAACCTGGCAATCGGAGAGTGGGATGCGAGCCTCATGAACCTGCCCTGGTTGCTGTGCCTGCTGGGCCTGGGCCTCGCATTCTATGGCCAGTTGCGTCTCGCGGGCGCCGGCGTCGTGAACGCGACCGCATTCAGCTACCTGCTGCTGTCCATGCCGCTGATCAACACGCATGTCGCGCTCGCGGGCTACGCCGATGTGTTCCTGGGCGCCGCCTACGGCTGCTCGCTCATGGCCCTGCATAACTGGCTGACGCGCCGTGAGGCGTGGCTTGCAGTGCTGGCGCTGCTGTTTGCTGCTCTTTGCCCGTTGATCAAGAACGAGGGGGTTTTCTGGACACTGTCGCTGGCCCCCGCACTCACCGTGGCTTTCATGCGGCGGCGCGGGACGGCAAAATTTGTGTGCCTGCTGGGGCTCGTGGGGGTGTTGGTGTTCCTGGTGCTGCCCCGGGACATGAACGTCGCCGGGTACACCCTGCAACAACTCACACCGGTGTTCAATCCGCCCGCGCTCTCCGGCCTCATCAAGAGTATCTGGCTGCACGACAGCTGGCACCTGTTCGGCTACCTCCCCCTCATGCTCATACCCCTGGGGCTGCTGATGCCGGGAACCCTGAGCCGCCAGTACCTCGGCCTCGCCCTTGCGCTGGCCAGCGCCGCGGGCGCATTCCTGTTTCTCTTCCTGTTCACCGGCTTCGGCTGGGGCGCGGCCAACCTGACGGCAGTGGGCAGGCTGAGTATGCAGCTCGCACCCGGCCTGATGTTTCTCTGCGCCCTGCTCTTTGAAGAGTTACTGCGGCGCAGGAGGCTGGGCGCGCCGGCGCCCGGTTGAACCCTACAGCGAGAAGCGCTCGCGCAGAAATTCGGCGATACCGTCTTCATCGTGATGCCCGATCACAGCGGTGGCCGCCGACAGCACAGACTCTTTGGCATTGCTTGGCGCATAACATTCATCGGCAATTGCAAACATACTGAGATCATTCTCGCTGTCGCCAAAGCAGATCACGCGGCTGACCCCGAGGTCGCGCTTCAGGCGCGTCACTGCCGTGCCTTTGCTGGCGGCGCTGTGATGAATATCCACCCAGTACAGATCATCCCCCTCCAGCGCATTGCCGCCATAGGCCACCAGGTGTTCCTCCCCCTGCACGAGTTGCTCGATGCGGCCAATAGCGGCGCGGTTCCCCAACGCGCTGATGTTCGTGACGTCCACATAGCCCGGCATCTCCGCCACGGGTTGAACCTCCAGCCCGCGCTCACTGGCCAGCATGGCGGCGAGTCGCCGCTCGGCAGCGCTCATCAGCGGCGGGTGGTACACCGCGTGCCGCTCCTCCGCTTCCAGGGTAAAGATGAAGGGCGCCACGCCGGAGTCCATGAAGGCCTCCAGCACCTGGCGAATTTCGGCCGTGGTGAGCAGGTTGCGATGGCTGTAGCGGCCGCCCTCGGGCTGCCAGATCACCACACCATTTTTATAGATGTGCGGCAGCGTGAACCCGTGACCGTCCAGCAGGTCGCGCGAAGCGTGCAATGTGCGGCCGGTCGCCACCGTGTAGGCGACTCCACGTTGGCGCAGGTCGCGCAGCGTCGCAGACGTGAGCCGGGACACCGTGGAGCGGCCGTCCAGCAGGGTTCCATCGAGGTCGAATACCACTAAATCCATTGCCCTGGGGCCCTGTGTTGAGTAACGGATGCATAGTTTAACCCGATGCGCCGCCGGTGCGTGCTGGCCGCCACCCAAAGCGCGGATTTGTCCACGTCCAATAGGTATACAGATGTATACTTATGCCCGAAGTTGCTACACTACCCTGGCCGCTGGGCTGCCTTTCCAGCGTTCGCCCGCAAGGAGACAGACATGGCAGAAGTCGCCACGCAATCACCGCCCATCCCGGAGCTGTTCAACCCCCACTCCAGGGAATATCTGGAAGACCCCGTATCCCAGTGCCTGGCGCTGGCAAAACAGGGCCCTATCGTCTGGTACGAGCCGTGGCAAGCCTGGATCGTCACGCGCATGCCGGACATCATGGCCTGCTGGAAAGAAGAGCCCCTGTCGTCCGACTTCTACGATTGGGAGTTTGCGCCACCGCGACCGCCCGAGGACGAATGGAGCAACTTCGAGCGCGCCATGATCGGGCACAGCCTGCTGGCGGAGCAGGATCACCACCGTCTCGTGCGCCGGGTGACGGCACCGGCGTTTTCGCGCAACGTGGTAGACGCGATTCAGGCGAGAATCGAACCCGAGGTGAAAAAACTTTTCGACCGACTGGGCACACCCGATTACTTCGACTACAAGACAGAGATCGCCCAGCACATCCCGTTTATCTCGATCACCCGGATGGTCGGCATCCCCGAAAAATACTGGCCCGAAATCAAGCAGGTGATCATGACGTTCACCGAGGCCTGGAACCCGACGATTTCCGATGAGCAACGCGAGGCGGCTCGCCAGGACAGCAACCGCGCGATCGATATCATCCGGCAAGTCATCGCCGAGCGGCGTGAGAACCCCGGTGAGGACGATTTTCTCAGCACCCTGCTGCGCATCGAAGCCGAAAATACCAGCTTCAGGGAGTGGGATATCGTCACCCTGATCCTGGCGCTCATCGGTGCCGGCGCCGACACTACCCTGGTCGCCCAGCAGTGGTCAGTGTACGCGCTACTCAAGAATGATCGCAGCCAGATCGCCAAGGCGCTGGCCTCCCCGGACGCGTTTTCCAACGCCTTTTGCGAGATCAATCGCTGGGGCGTATCGTCAAAAATGGGCTTTGCCCGCTACGCACCGCAGGACATGACCTTCATGGGCCAGCACTTGCGCAAGGGGGTCATGGTGCTGATGATGCCGCACCTGAAGGATCACGATCCAGACTATTACGACAACCCCGAAACCTTCGATGTGGAGCGCGTGTTCAACCCGGATGTCATGTTCGGCTACGGCCCCCGCTACTGTATCGGCGCTGCACTGGCGAAGCGCCAGCTCTACCTGACACTCACGGAACTGTTTCGTCGCTTCCCCGATGTGGAACTCGCCGAGGAACCGGAACGCGACGCCGGCGACCACAACGCGGTGGTCTTCAAGCGCCTGTTACTGAAGACCAACGTCTGACCGGGCCCGGCCACGTGGGCCAGCTTCCTGCCCTGGTGCCGGCGTACCGGGACGCCGCTCCATTGCGGTAATTTACGCGCGCGGGCCCACTTCCCTTGATGCAGATCAAGCCCGTTACATTCGGCACCGCCGCGTAACTGAAATGAGGTATGTGGCGCACGCACGCCCTGCGCGATAGTCCCCTCCGGCATACAAAAAACCCGGAGGAACCGCAATGAACGCGCCCCAGCCCGACCGCACAGAACAA
>CAZFJQ010000020.1:53417-54863 GCA_964519755.1 uncultured Halioglobus sp. | reverse complement strand
TGCGTCATCATCGGCGCCGGCTTTTCGGGCATCTGTCTCGGCATCCACCTGCGGAAGGCCGGCATTGACGATTTTGTCATGCTGGAAAAAAGCGGCGAGGTGGGTGGTACCTGGCGAGACAATCACTACCCGGGCGCCGAGTGCGACGTGCCCTCTGCACTCTACAGTTTTTCCTTCGAAACCAAGACCGACTGGGACTACACCTGGTCCGAGCAGCCGCAGATACTGGAGTACATCCGCGGCACGGTGCGCCGGCATGGGCTCACCGCCCATATCCGTCTCCATTCGATTCTGCGCGAGGCGAGCTTTGATGCGCAGAGTGGACTCTGGCAACTCACGCTGGCCGATGGCGAAACGCTGCAGGCGCGGTTTCTCATCAGCGCCGTTGGCCAGTTGCACAAGCCCAACATTCCCGCCCTCCCCGGGCTGGAATCATTCGCCGGGCCGGCCTTCCACTCGGCAGACTGGCAGCACGCGGTTGATCTGCAAGGCAAATCAGTTGCGGTGATCGGGAACGCGGCGAGTGCGGTGCAATTCATTCCCGAAATCGCCGGGCGTGTCGCTCAGCTCACGGTATTTCAGCGCAGTGCCAACTGGGTGTCGAGAAAACTTGATCGCCCCTATTCAGATAGACAAAAAGCCCTTTTGCGCAGGTTCCCGCTGCTGCAGAAACTGGCGCGCCTGAAAACCTACCTGCGCAATGAGTGGATGGTGTTCCCGGCCTTGCGCGGCAATCGACTCAGCCGCTGGCTCATTACGCAAGGCTGTATGGGCTACCTGAATAGCGTGGTCACGGATACAGACCTGCGCCGCAAACTGACGCCGGACTACCCGGTTGGCGCCAAACGCATCCTCGTGGTCGATGGCTACTACGAAGCGCTGATGCGCGACAATGTGGAGCTGGTTACCGAGCCGGTCCGCGCAATCGAGACCAACGGTGTGCGCACCGCAGACGACCGTCTCACGGCCTGTGACGTGCTGATTTTCGCCACGGGCTTCGTGACCAACCCGTTCCTGGACGACATAACGATTCGTAGCGCATCCGGTGAGTTGCTGTCGGAACACTGGCGCGATGGCGCGCACGCGTATCTCGGCATCATCACTGCCGGTTTTCCGAACCTGTTTTTCCTCTACGGGCCCAACACGAACCTCGGACACAACTCAATCCTGCTGATGGCGGAGAGCCAGGCGCGCTATATCGTGCAGGCCATTGACCTCGCCCGGCGCAGCCAAACAGGCGTACTGGAAGTTGACGCGGCTGCGGAGGAGCGCTTTGACCGGCAAATACAGTCGCGGCTGAACGACATGGTCTGGAGCCAGGTATCCGATAGCTGGTACAAGACCGGTGACCGGATCACCAATAACTGGCCGGGCAGCGTCGCGGAGTATAAACGCGCTACGCGCCGGGTGAAGGCGGCAGACTTTCTCCTGAGCTGACCGCGGCCG
>CAZFJQ010000020.1:0-53317 GCA_964519755.1 uncultured Halioglobus sp. | reverse complement strand
CCGCGGCCGGGAACCATTTCGTCACCCATGCCATAAATGGGGTAAACGCGGCCACAGCATCCCCTGCAGAGCACATCCCTGCCTAATATGGGTAAGTCCCGCCCCGTGTCGCGGCGCCCTCCTCCCTGCCATTCTTGATGTCACAGGGGGGAATTGCCCAAACGCACCACTCATCGGGGAGAATCGCCATGCGAGAGACTGGTCAGGCAAGCAATCCAGTTCGCCACGCTGGAACTGCATCAGAGGGGCCGCTGGAAATCGAGATAATCCGCGACGCGGATTACCGCAAGAACGACATTTACTGTAGCTGGCAGGAAATTGTTTCCGGTGATTCAATGGCCACCACGCCGGATTCGCCCCTGGGCAATCCTCGACTGACAATTGCAACGCGCTAGGGGCCTTCCCGGAAAAATATCAAACTCCGTTGAACAGCCCGCTCCGGCGGGCTGCTTTTTTCCAGGGCCCCCTTCCGGGTGCAATTCGATCACGCTCAACTCTCTGTCCTGCGGCCTGGCCCCGCCGCCTCGCGCTGCACCATACCGTTAGCGCGCGGTGTGCCGCCAATCGCCCCCGTGGGCCCTTCTCCAAGCCGGTTCCGCGGGGTATCGCGTACTCCATTCAGGGCCACGCAGGCGCCGGCCAGCGGGTTATGCTGTCGGCCACTGGCTGGTATACTGCTGGCCAACAAAATAATGAAGAGAACCAGGCACATGGCATCGAGCAACTCGCGTCCCCTGTACACCGGCATTCTGCTGCTTACCCTGAGCCTGCTGTGGGCCTGTTCCGACGGCGGCGATGGCAATGCTGTGGGTGGGCCCGTAGAGCCGCAAACCCCGGTCGACCCCGATTTTCCTGAATACTCGCTGGTGGAGCTACAACCGGGTGATGACCTCGAGACGCGCGCGCTGGAGGCAATGATTCAGGCAAGCCCGAACACGATCATCGAATTCCCTGCCGGTTACTACGAGTTGGTGGGTGAACTCGCCGTGGATGTGGACAACATCGTGTTGCGCGGGCAAGGGATGGATGCCGAATCGGGCACGGTGCTCAACTTCAAGAACCAGACAACAGGTGGACAGAGCATACTCGCCACCGGCAACAACATCGTGATCGAGGATATCGCGGTTGAAGACTCACCCGGCGATGCCATAAAGATCATTGGCTCAGACGGCGTCACCCTGCGCCGCATTCGCGTGGAATGGACCAACGGGCCAGATGAGAACAATGGCGCCTATGGACTCTACCCGGTGCAGACGCGCAACGTGCTCATCGAAGATACCCGGGTCCGCGGAGCATCGGATGCGGGCGTTTACGTGGGGCAGTCGGAAATGATCATCGTCCGGCGCAACTACGTCTGGGAAAATGTTGCCGGCATCGAGATCGAGAACTCCAAGTTTGCCGATGTCTATGACAACGAGACCACTGGCAACACCGGCGGCATTCTGGTGTTCGACCTCCCGGGGCCGCCCATCCAGGGTGGAGAGGCGACCCGCGTGTTCAACAACCTGATTGTCGACAACAACGAGCCGAATTTTGCGCCCGAAGGCAACATAGTGGGGCTCGTCCCCACAGGTACCGGCCTGATGATCATGGCGAATGACGATATCGAAGCCTTCGGCAATACCATTACCGGCAACCAGTCCGCCGGGGTTGTAGTGGTCAGTTATTACATCAACGATGTGTTCGTGAGCAAACCCACCTACGATCCAATTCCGGAAAAAATCTACATCCACGACAACGAGATCGCCAATAACGGCTACGACCCGCAAATGCTGGCTGAAGCTATCAGCGAAATCGTGTTCGCCAGCGAGGCGCTTTCGGTCGATGTGTTCTACGACAGCTCCGGCGTGGGAACAAACGCCGACCTGCTGCTGGAATTCCCGGATGGCCTTGATGAAAGCCAGGCAATTTGTATCGTGGACAATAGCGAGGGCATTACGCTCGGCCAGGCCAACGCCTCGGTGCTACTCGCAGGCCTGCCGTTCGACCCGGCGATTTCCACCGATGGCTCGTTCTTTGATTGCACTCACGCGTCATTACCCGCTATCGAACTCGAGCCACCCGTGAGCCCGAATAATCCAAACCGGGACGTGAACACTGCAGCGTTGTGTGGCGCAGAGGGTGAAGGGGTTAATGCCGATGCCTACGAGGCTGACTGCCCGAACCTGTCCGACTACCGTTTGTTCGCGGATGCCAGCAACCCGCTGTCCGACGCCAACGGCGGCGGCATTCTGTACGATCTCAATACGCCCCTGTTCACCGACTACGCCAACAAGTACCGTTTCGTGTTTGTCCCTGAAGGCACCCAGGCGGCCTATCGCGGCAGCGAGGTATTTGACTTCCCGGTGGGTACTATTATCACCAAAACGTTTACCGTTCAGGCGGATCTGCGCGATCCAACAAGCGCGGAAGAAATTCTGGAAACCCGTCTGTTGATTCATCGCAACGATGGCTGGAAAGCTCTGCCCTACATCTGGAATGAAGACAAGAGCGACGCGGTACTCACCGTGACCGGCGGCACCCGGAACGTGAGCTGGATCGATGCCGAGGGCCAGTCACGCAGTACGGATTATGTGATCCCCAATACCAACAACTGTGTGAATTGCCACGGCAGCGGCGATCTACTGCCTATCGGCCCCACAGCGCGCTCGTTGAATCGAGACTTTGCCTACGCTGGCGGTGTCGAAAACCAGCTGGCACACTGGACGGCGGCCGGCATTCTCACCGGCGCACCACAGGACACCAGCGTGATCGACAGCATTCCGCTGTGGAACGATACCAGCGCCAGCCTCGACGACCGTGCCCGCGGCTACCTCGATATCAATTGTGCGCACTGCCACTCACCGGTGGGTTCGGGCAGCACCTCCGGCCTGTATCTTGAGTACCCCCGCGCCTTTGGTTTCGATGTCGGGGAGTGCAAACCCCCTGTCGCTGCCGGCGGCGGATCAGGCGGCCTCAAGTACGTGATCGTACCGGGCGATGCGGCGGCGTCGATCCTGAGTTTCCGCATGGACTCCAACGAGAATGCAGTGCGCATGCCCGAGATTGGACGCAGCATCATACACACCGAAGGTGTAGCGCTCATCAACGCGTGGATCGACGCCATGGACGAGGGAGTTTGTCCGGAGTAAGGCACGGCGTTCAAGAGCCGCCAGGCGACGTTGGGCAGTGCCGTGCGGAACACCGGAGCGCGGCATAGTCGGCTTTCAGTAGGGACGTGTTTAGGTAACGAACGTGGGTAATCTGGCTTTACCAGCGCAACTACAGGCACGTTTGCGCAGAACGCAACGCAAATTCGGCTTAACCACGCAGGCACGGCGTTCAGTGAGGATTGAGGAAGAATCCGGCATTCATGTCAGTATCTCCTCGGATCTACCTCACGCCGCGGATCACGCCGTCAGCGTTTTTGAAAAGCAGTACCGCGCCTGGCGCGAGCGGGATCGCTTCGCAGCCTGGGGCAACTACAAGCGACACCACTTCGTCGTCGCCGTCGGTGGCGGCAACACGATCAAGGCGCAATTCCAGCGCATGGTGGACAGGCTTCATTCGCGCGTCGACTGGTACGCGCACGTGCGCTTTTTCATGCTGGAAGACTCTTCCGGCGAAGGGCGCTGGGAAAGCCCGGAACACTCTCTCGTGATGAACTTCATCATGCCGTTGGCGCGCAGGATGATAGCTGTGCGCGGCCTGCGCTCGGTGGCGCGCGACTTCAATCTCACCAATATCAGCCACGAACACGAAATTGTGGATGCACTTGTGCGCAGGCTGATCGTACCGATCAATATGGCAGAAGTGAAACAGGCACTGGACGCCGGTAATCGCGCAAAGGCCACGCGGCTGGCGCGCCGCGAAGCGGCGCGTTACGAAAGCGATATCCGCGACAAGCTGGGTGAAAGCATGGCCTTTCACTACCTGCTCAGCGGCATAGGCAAAGATGGCGCGCTCGGCGCGCTCACGCCCTACCTGCCGGAACTCGCACAGACGACCCCGGGCGTTTGCGTGATCAAGCGCCAACGCGGCGCACTGCGCGTTGCGCTGAATCGCGGCGTGCTGGTGAATGCAAACTGCATTTCGCTGATCGTTTCAGGCACCTTGAAGCTGAGGGCACTTGGTCGGCTGGAAATGGAGGAATCCACAGATTTCGAGAAGACCGTGATGGAAACGCCCCTGCGCATGCTGAGGGCGAGGCCCGATATTGCCAGCAGGGTACATATTTTCGCCGATGAAAAATCACTGCACTTCGAGGAAACGCGCTTCGTCTATGCTGACAAAGGCAAGACGCTGGAGAACAAGGCTGAAACACGGGAGGGTGAAGAGCGCAACGGGCCACACATACTGCTCATGCACGGCTTCATGGGCTTGTTCAGCTTCACCAGTTTCCTGATCCGTCTGCCCAGCGCCTGGACTGTATCCGCACTGCACCGTGGCAGCTACGCTAAAACTCTCAAGCAGCACGAGGTATTTCCCCACTACGCGCTGGTGCTGCGCAAGGCCATACTGAAAATCTGGAAACAGGGCCGGCCTGTCCCGATCGCGGGCCATTCCATTGCCGGCGTGATAATGGATCATCTGCTACTGTCTGTGCTCGATGACTACGAAGCGCCGATAAAACCCTACGCACAGCTGAAGGGCCAGGATCGCAACCTGGTCGATGCACTGCGCGTCAGCGGCATGATCAGCCTGGCTACCTGGACTCCCTCCGACGGCCCGCATACGGGCGAAAACATCCGCAACCTGATCGAACACTACCGGCACCAGGGTGAACTGGACTACGAGGGCTTTCATCGGGTTTATCAACAACAGGCGACACAATTGGCCCTGCGCGAAGAAACCCTGGTGCGCGACGAGGACAGCCTGAAGAAACTCGGCTGGTTTCTGGATACGCCGGTTGCGGAGCCCCTGGTAAACAGTTTCAACGTGCTGATGCGGCAACTGCTTGGAAACAAGGCTGTACAGCAGCGGCTATTGAATGTTCGCAGCCCATACGTACTGCGCCTGGTAGGCTCAAGGCTACTGAAAACAGCCTCTTTTTACGGGCTGTTCAAGGAAGTCAACGCAGCCCTGCACAACCCGGCACAGTACCAGCAGCGCCATCTTCGCGCACTGGAGATCATGGTGGCTTACGATATTCCAACCCTGAGCATCGTGCACGCAGACGACTTCCTGGTGTCTGCCCGGCGACACATTGAAGAACACCGTTATCTTGTGGGTCTGCGCAAGAAAAAAGAAAAAGTCACGCGCACAGAGGACCTTGCCGTCAGCACCCGCCTGCTTGTGCTGGAACGCCGCAGCGAGGAGCTACCGGTGGATCCACTCAATCCGCATCTCATGATTATGGCTACCAATAACGAAGGCGCTTCCATGGCGCGCGATGTCACCGCCGCTATTACCCGCTTCGTGAATGAAAACCTTGAAAAGGCGGCGAAAAAGCGTCGTATCAAGTCACTTCCCAGCGTGCGTCGATGGCGGTCTCAACAACCCGCGTCCGGTGCTCGCAGGGCCCGCTGAAACCTATCTGAAACCGGAGTTATTGCGCATGGCCAGTCGATTCAATGCTGTCAGTTTTTTGGGGCGCTGGGTGTTTGCTCTGCTGCTGGTGCTGGGCACCTACAACCCCACCCAGTATTCATTCGCCGGCTGGATCGCGTCGGATTCCGCTGAATTCGGCCCCCTGATGGCTCTCGCGGGTATAGCCTTGCTCATCGCATGGATCATCTTTCTGCGCGCAACCTTCATGTCCATGGGCTGGCTGGGCATTATTCTGGGCGCGGCGCTGTTCGGCTGCCTGATCTGGCTGTTTATTGATATCGGCTGGCTCAGCCTCGAGTCTACCCACGCCCTGACCTGGGTCGTGCTGATCGTGTTGTCACTTATCCTGGCGGCAGGCATGTCCTGGTCACATATCCGCAGACGCCTCACCGGACAGTTTGACGTAGACGATGTAGAAGACTAGCTGAAAGCCCGCGTATTACTTTTTGTCGGGAAAAAGGGCTTTCACATTGGAGGCTTTCCTGGCCTCGGCGGCGAGCCTTACGCCGCGTTTTTGCCAGAGATAGTCGTAGCGCACGCGGTGTTCGTCGAAACCGCTGACCGCCGCATTCAGCACCGCGCTGATACCCTCACAGTCAAGCGCCCCGCAATGCGTAATCAGTTCATTCAGCAGTTGCTCGATCTCTGCGTAGGGGAGGCTTTCCTCCTCCGCTCGCATGATCATCGGGTGCCCGGTACCCGTCACGTTACTACCCAACAGTAGCTCCTCATGCAGCTTTTCGCCCGGTCTCAGGCCGATGAACTCAATTTCGATATGCCTGCCACTGGGCCCGTCCTGCTCGGTATCGTAACCACTCAGACGAATCATTCGCTTGGCAAGATCCACAATCCGCACCGGTTCGCCCATATCCAGCACAAACACGTCGCCGCCGGTTCCCATGGCGCCGGCCTGCAATACCAGCTGCGCGGCCTCGGTGATGCTCATGAAGTAACGCGACACTTCGTGGTGCGTGACAGTGACCGGGCCGCCCGCCTCAATCTGCTGCCTGAACAGCGGCACCACGGAGCCTGATGAACCCAGTACGTTACCGAAGCGCACCATGCAGAACCGCGTGGACGTGTCACGCTGCGCCAGCCCCTGCAGGATCATTTCGGCAAAACGCTTTGAGGCGCCCATGACATTGGTGGGCCTGACAGCCTTGTCGGTTGAAACCAGCACAAAAGTCTCCACGCCTGCCCTGCTCGCAGCCTGGGCGGCGTACCAGGTGCCGAATACATTATTGGCAACGCCCTCGGCAATGTTGTACTCCACCATCGGCACGTGCTTGTAGGCGGCCGCGTGGTAAACCGTCTCCACGTCGAAGGTGCGATAGATGCTCTCCAGCCGGCGATGATCCTGCACGGAGCCCAAAAGCGCGACCAGTTCTACCTCGAGCCCTGATTCCTTCGCAGTTTCGCGCAGCTCACGTTCTATGCTGTAAAGGGCGTATTCCGAATTGTCGAGCAGTACCAGTTCACGTGGGCCCGACTGGAGAATATGACGACACAGCTCAGAGCCTATGGAACCGCCCGCACCGGTGACCATGACGACCTTGGCGGTGATACAGCGCTCTATCAGTTCAGGGTGCGCCGGTACCGGCTCCCTGCCCAACAAATCGTCGAGTACGATATCGCGGATCTGGTTGACGCTCGCTTCACCGGCCAGCAGTTCGTTGATCGTCGGCACCGTGCGCACGTGTGCCTGCATGCCAACCAGGGAATCAATGATCTCACGTCGCCGCTCCGGCGAGGCAGAAGGTATCGCCAGCAACACCTGGGAAATATCGTGCCGCTCAATAAGAGAAGGGAGGTCTTCGGGACGCGCTACGCGCAGACCGTTGATTACCGACCGCTGCCGCTGCGGGTCGTCGTCGACAAACAGCACCGGGTGATACTGGTCGCCATGGCGCAGCGCCTGCAGTAGCTGGCGACCAGACCGACCCGCGCCATAAATAATGACTTTCTCCGAGTTGTAGCGCATCTTGGCCTGGTAATATGCCCGCACAGCCAGGCGCGTGCCTCCCAGGAATACCAACAGCAGACCCCAGTAGATCAATGGCGTGGATCGCGGTACATCTGCCTGGGTAAAGAAAAATGTGGCGCCAAGAACGAGTGCGGAATAACTGGCGGCGGTGATAATGGCCCAGATCGCCTGTTGACCCATGAAGCGGATAACGGCGCGGTACAAGCCCAGACGCAGAAAAATGACGGCGCTGATCAGCAGCGTTGCCACCGCACACGCATACTCAACGGGGCCGAGATTAAAGTCGATATGACCCCAGCGCAGTGCGATAGACCCGAACATCGCGCCTGCCACATACAACATGTCGAGGCTGAGCAAAAACACCTGCTTGACGTTACGCGGCATATCCAGGAACTTCTCTGGAACGAATCGCACAGCTCCCCTGCAGGCAGTAGCGATACGCGCACCAAAATGAGCTGGACGATTCTGCAATATTCCTCCCGTTTAGGCGGGTTCCGACACGCATTCCGGTAGATTGGGACACATGCTGAAAGGGGCTCTTTGAAGCGCAAGATATTACTTGAACGTCGCTGTTTTCGCCATGCCGAAGAGCAGTGGAAGGTATGTGACAATTACCAAAATAAGCGCGTGCCGTGGCCAGACAGATGCGGCAAAGGCCAACGGCAGGAGCCAGACAAGGAACACCGACAACAACAGGGTGTCGACCGCAGCGTGCGATTGCCAGGCACGGGCGAGGCGCTGGTAGGCATGCAACCGGTGCGCCTCGGTAAAGGGCTGTCCGGTGATAATGCGCCAACCCAGCGTCCAGCTGGCATCCACGACAAAACACGCCAGCAGAATGAGCCAGCAGTAAATGCTGAGCTGGCCGGCAAGCGCCGTGCAGACAGCCAGGCTCGCCAGAAGAAAGCCGGTGGGAACGCTGCCTGCATCCCCCATGAACAGGCGCGCCGGTGGCCAGTTCAACACCAGAAAACCACCGTGTGCCGCCGCCAGGAGCAGACAGAACAGGGCTGTGCTCAGGTCACCGCCGGACAACCACACCAGCAGCGACGCGCTCACCAGTGCAAGCACTGCCTGCAGCCCGGCGATACCATCGATACCATCCATGAAATTGTACAAATTGAGAAACCAGAGCATGGCCAGCGCCGCGACAGGTATCCACAGCGCACCGGCGGACAACGGCGCGGGTGATGCCCCGTCAAATAACAAGGTCGCGGCAAGCAGGCAGAGGCCACCATACGCGGCCAGACGCGTTCGCACGGTGAGCCCGCGTATATCGTCCACCACGCCCAGCACCATGAGCAGTGCCGACAGCCCGGCAATAGCAGTCAGCGCGGCCGGCCATTGAACACCGAGCACACCCGCCACCAACAAGCCCGCGTAGAAAGCCAACAGCAATGGCACCCCGCCACCATGTGGCGTCGGCGCCGCATGAGAGCTGCGTGCATTGGGTAGGTCGAGAATTCGTCGACGGCGGGCAGCCCGCAAGTAGACTGCGCACAGGAGCGTGGACACTGCGCCCGTCGACAGCAACAGCGATATGACCTGCGTCGACGTCACGCGCTCGCCCGCAGCAAGTCGCCTGCGCTGCGCGCGAAAGAACCGCGCGGTCGCCAGCTGGTCGCCGCCAGCACCGCGGCATTATCGTACAGCTCGCTGCCAAACAATGTATCGTAAGTGCCGGGGCCAGGGTGGCGGCGGACCACGTCGTGCGCCAGCGCCGCGACGCGCCAGAGCCAGCGCGGTACAGGCCGCGTATCGATCGGCTTTCCCAGCGCCGCACGCAGTGCATCGACGAGTTGCTGGGCGCTGTAATCCTCGGCCGTGGCAATCCAGGTATGTGCACCCGGCGACGGCGCATCCGCGATACAGCAGAGCAACTCGACGAGGTCCTCTACCGCGATCAGTGAACGGCGCCCGCCCGCGGGCAGGCGTGGCAGCCCATGCCGCACGGCACGCGCGAGGCTGTGCAAATTGCCTTTGACACCTGCGCCGTAGACCAGGCCCGGGCGCACCACCGCCACCGACATGCGATGCGCCGCACAGCTGTCATACAGCGCGCGTTCAGCCCGCCATTTGGAGAGTCCGTAGGGCTCGTCGGGCACGCAACTATCGCTCTCCGAGCGTCGCCGGGCGTCCGTCGCCGTACCCATCGCCCGCACGCTACTCAGGTAAACGAAGCAGGCCGCTCCCGCCGCCGCTGACCGGGCAGCCAACTCCTGCGTCGCGCGATGGTTCACCTGGTCATAATCATCGGCATGCGCACGACGATGGGCGATACCCGCGAGATGAAATACGGTATCCGCGTTTTCCAGCAGCGCGGTGGGAACCGCAGCCGTCGCGAGATCAACTGCCCGCGTGGGTGTGCCATCTGCCAGCGATGCGCCACTGCGGCTCAGCGCCACTACCTCATCGCCCCGCGCCAACAGCTGCTTGCAAAGGTGGCGCCCGACAAAACCCGTCGCACCGGTGACAACACATTTCACGCTATTTAATCACCCGTGACAAAAAAAGGGGCCAGGGGCCCCATGATACGGATGCGGGTCGGTTATTCCAGTGTGATGAGCTGGCGGTTTGCCTCCAGCGTCGATGGCCCGATGCCCTTGACGTCCATGAGTTCATCGGGGGAACTGAACGGGCCGAAGCTTTCCCGATAGCGCACGATTTCCTCGGCTCTTGTGATTCCCACACCCGAGAGCCCCGCGGCCAGCGCAGGGGCATCGGCAGTGTTGATGTTAACCACCGATGACTCGGTAGCGGGTGAGTTCTGGGCCTGCACATTGGTGCCTCCCAGTGCGAGTGTGATGGCCAACAGCAATGCCGCCAGCACGAGCGTTGTGCGCTGATTCAGCGCAACCAGGGTGGGAAGAGGACTGCGCGCCACAACGGGCTCGCAAGGCGTGTTGCATGGGGTATTCATCATAAGCCAATCTCCATTTGGGTAATCTGCATCCGTGCAGGCATCCGTACCGCAGAAGAGTCTAGCAGGTATACGATTGATTCAATCAGTGGTGCGCAGATTTGATGAAACAGGCCCGCGCCATGCTCAAGTCGCGGCAAGCTCTGTGTGTACGCGCTCGAGGGCGGCCAGTGGATCGGCCGCGGACGTAATTGAACGGCCAATCACCAGGTAATCCGATCCCATGGCGAGTGCCCGGGACGGGGTGACCACGCGCCGCTGATCCTCACTGTCATCGCCAGCAAGGCGTATGCCCGGCGTCACCAGAGTAAAGGCCTCGCCCCGCGCGCGCCGCAACGCAACAGTCTCCATTGCAGAACAGACCACACCGTCCAGGCCACAGGCCGCACTGAGCGCCGCCAGAGCCAGTACGCGCTCTTCAATGGTCCGCGTGTCGCCAAGCTCCAGCAGATCCTCTGCCGACAGGCTGGTAAGCACGGTCACACCAATCAGCAGAGGCCGATGTGAGCCCTTGTCCAGTGCTTCGACCGCGGCCTCCAGCATGCGCCGCCCGCCCCCGCTATGCACGTTGACCATCCATACCCCCAGCTCCGCCGCGGCGCGCACCGCACCGGCCACGGTATTGGGAATATCGTGGAACTTCAGGTCGAGAAATACCTCGAACCCCATCGCCTGCAATCGCTCGACAATCCCGGGGCCGCTGCGGGTAAACAGTTCCTTGCCAACCTTCACGCGACACAACCGCGGCGAAAGCTGTTCCGCCAGCGCCAGCGCGGGCGCCTTTGAAGGATAATCGAGCGCGACGATAATCGGCGAGTTCACGCCACCTCTGCCTTCGAGGCAACGCTCCCCTGCTGTAATCTCAACGCGGTGCGGGCCTTGCCTAGCTCACGCTTGGCCGCCCCCAGAGAAGCGCGCATCCGCACCAGGTACAGCGACGACATCAGCAGGCCGAACAGTCCACCCAGGGCGAAAGCGCACAGTACCCAGAGTGCGAGACTCTGCGGGGTAAAGGTATATACCAGTAGATCCAGGGGTACCGGCTGCTTGTTCTGCAACGCGAACAGTATGCCGATTACCATCATTGCCAGTATGATCACGAGCGTGAAGAACTTAGCCAAGAGTTTCATTTCTCATCCCACAGCCGTCGTTTGAAACAAACGGTATGGCCCGCAGGACATACCGTTCAACTGCTTGCGAACCAGCGTACTCAGAGGCCCATCTGCAACCCGGTGTTCACCCGTTCGCGCAATTCCTTGCCCGGCTTGAAATGTGGCACGTACTTGCCGTTCAGCTCCACGGCATCCCCGGTCTTGGGGTTGCGACCGCGGCGCGGTTCACGAAAATGCAGCGAGAAACTGCCGAAACCGCGTATCTCGATTCTCTCTCCGCCTGCGAGTGCCTGCGACATTTGCTCAAGAACCGTTTTCACCGCCAGTTCGACATCTTTGGAAGACAACTGCGTCTGTTTGGACGCAATGGACTCGATAAGCTCACTTTTCGTCATGCAGCCTCTCCCGCGCGAGGTCTTGTTATGCCACATACCAATAGACAGCGGGTATTCTGACCCCTCAGCGGACTTTGCGCAAGTGCTTATTTTATATAGAAAAAGTGCTACCTGCCTAACCCGGGTTAAAGCGTTCTGCAAAAAAAGGCCCGCTATTGCGGGCCTCGGAGACTTGCTGTCCGGACGTTATTTGTCGCCCATTTGCGCCTTGATAAGATCGCCGATGGTGCCCGGCGAGGCGGCTTCCTGCTCGGTTTCACGCAGCGATTTCACCGCTTCTTTCTCATCGTCGAAATCCTTCGCCTTGATCGACAACGCCAGACCGCGGTTCTTGCGATCTACCGAAATGATCTTGGCCTCAACGGAGTCGCCGACCTTGAAGGAATTGCGCGCATCTTCCACTTTATCGCGGCTGATGTCCGAGGCTTTCAGAATGCCCTCCACTTCATCCGCGAGCTTGATGGTGACCTCTTTGGCATCGACCTCGATCACCTCGCCGGTGACGATCGCCCCGCGGTCATTCTCCGCGACGTAGTTGCCAAACGGATCGTCTTCGAGTTGCTTGACACCGAGAGAGATGCGCTCGCGCTCCGGGTCGATCGACAGAATTACAGTTTCTATCTCGTCGCCCTTCTTGTAGTTGCGCACGGCCTCCTCGCCAACTTCATTCCAGCTGATGTCAGACAGGTGCACGAGGCCATCGATATTGCCTTCCAGACCAATAAAAATGCCGAAGTCGGTGATCGATTTGATGGTGCCCGTGATCTTGTCGCCCTTGGCGTGCTGCGATGCAAAGGCATCCCATGGGTTTTGCTGGCACTGCTTGATACCCAAGGAAATGCGTCGACGCTCCTCGTCAATATCCAGCACCATCACTTCAACCTCATCACCGAGGTCGACGATCTTCGACGGATGCACGTTCTTGTTCGTCCAGTCCATCTCGGAAACGTGCACCAGGCCTTCAACGCCTTCCTCGAGTTCGGCAAAACAGCCGTAATCGGTAAGGTTGGTGACCTTCGCATTGACGCGGCTGCCCTCGGGGTAACGGTTGGTGATTTCAACCCAGGGATCCTCGCCGAGCTGCTTGAGGCCGAGCGATACGCGATTGCGTTCGCGGTCGAATTTGAGAATCTTGACGTCGATCTCCTGGCCGACTTCAACAATCTCCGAGGGATGCTTGATGCGCTTCCACGCCATGTCGGTAATGTGCAGCAGGCCGTCCACACCGCCGAGATCGACAAAGGCGCCGTAATCGGTGAGGTTCTTGACGATACCCTTGATGCTCATGCCTTCCTGCAGGGATTCCAGCAGCGCATCGCGCTCAACGCTGTTCGCAGCTTCCATCACCGCACGCCGCGATACGACCACGTTGTTTCGCTTCTGATCCAGCTTGATAACCTTGAACTCGAGATCCTTGCCCTCGAGGTGTGTGGTTTCACGCACCGGGCGCACATCCACCAGAGAGCCAGGTAGAAATGCACGAATGGAATTGATATCGACGGTAAAACCGCCCTTGACCTTACCGTTGATAACGCCGTTAACAACCTCATCCGCCTCGTGTGCGGCTTCGAGATCTTTCCAGGCCTCGGCCCGTTTGGCCTTCTCGCGAGACAGTTTGGTTTCTCCAAACCCGTCTTCCACGGTTTCCAGCGCCACCTGCACTTCATCGCCAATACTCAACGTGCAGTTGCCACTGCCATCGATGAACTGTGCCCGGGGAATTACGCCCTCGGACTTGAGGCCGGCGTGCACGGTGACCCATTCATTATCAATGTCGATGACAACGCCAGTGACGATAGCGCCCGGCTGCATGTCAACGGTTTTCAGACTCTCTTCAAAAAGTTCGGCGAAGGATTCGCTCATTACACATTACCTGTAGGATTTTCGGGCACTGGACCCGCTTCCGCCATGCCTCCAGCCGACATGGGTCATACACATTTTGCTGTTTTCCCGCCCTGACTGGATTCAGCGGGAGAAACCGCACATTTACCACCTCGAGGAATCGGCCTCAACTACAGCGAGCACCCGGAATCCCGATCAAACCGCCTTTCAGTCACCTCCTGCATTACCTGCTCGAACACGTCCGCGATCGACCTGGCTGTGCTGTCTATGACGATGGCATCCTCTGCCGGGACAAGCGGCGAGACGTCGCGACTGGCGTCGCGTTCATCGCGCTCCTGTATATCCTGCAGAAGGCGCGGGAGACTAACACTTTCCCCCTTTGCCATCAACTGCTTATAGCGCCGCTCGGCCCGTTCATCGGCGCTCGCGGTGAGGAATATTTTCAGCCCTGCATCCGGAAAAACCACCGTGCCCATATCGCGCCCGTCAGCCACCAGCCCGGGGGCCTTGCGCAGTTCCCGCTGGCGCAATAACAGGGCCTCGCGGACGGCGGGGAAAGCCGCCACGGTCGATGCGCCGCGGCCACCGTCCTCGGTGCGAATGGCGGCACTGACATCCTCTCCCCGGTAGTCCACAAAGATTTCACCGGCAGCCGACGCGCGGAACTCCACCTCCAGGTGGCGGGCTACCCGGGCGACTGCTTCGGCATCCTCCCAGTGCACACCCTCGAGCAGGCAGGCGTACGCGGTGACGCGGTACAGCGCGCCACTATCCAGCAGATGCCAGCCGAGCCGGTCCGCCAGCATATGGCTGATCGTGCCCTTGCCCGCGCCGGAGGGGCCATCCACCGCAATGACCGGCGCCGGCTGGGTCATGGCTGGTCTCCGACACTCTCGATACGCAGGCCGAGCCCGGCTGCAAGGGTGTCAAACCCGGGGAAAGAGGTGGCGACATGGTCGCAATCGAGCACGGCAATGGGTGCGCTCGCCCGCAGTGCGGCAATCGCAAATGACATGGCGATCCGGTGATCGTGATAGGTATGCACCTCGCCGCCGCCCAACGCACCGCCCTCAATGACGATGCCGTCTGCCCGCACCTCGCTGGCAATCCCCAGCGTGGTCAGGCCCTCGGCCATCGCGGCGATGCGGTCACTTTCTTTTACGCGCAACTCCCCGGCGCCACGCAGCGTGGTGCGACCCTCCGCGCAGGCCGCGGCGATAAACAGCGCCGGAAACTCATCGATAGCCAGCGGCACTTGCTCAAGGGGGATGTCGATACCGTGCAGTGGGGCGTGCCGCACGCGGATATCCGCCACGGGTTCGCCGCCGACGACACGGGCATTGTGCAACTGGATATCCGCTCCCATCGCACGCAGGATGTTGATCACGCCCGAGCGAGTGGGGTTCACACCCACGTGTGTCAGTTCCAGGTCAGAGCCCGGGGCAATGCTTGCCCCCACCAGGAAAAACGCGGCGGAGGAGATGTCGGCTGGCACATCCATGCGCGCCCCCAGCAACCGCCCACCACCGGTCAGGGCCACGCTATTGGCATCGCGGCGCAGGGCGTAGCCGAAACCGTCGAGCATCCGCTCCGTGTGGTCGCGAGTCGGCGCGGGCTCTATGACCACGGTCTCACCCCGGGCGTAGAGCCCGGCCAGCAACAGGCACGACTTTACCTGCGCACTGGCCATGGGCAGGGCATACTCAATGCCTCGCAATGGGCAGCCCCCGCGGATATTCAGGGGGGGTCGCCCACCCTCCGCGGCAGCGATATGCGCGCCCATCAGGGCCAGTGGATCGATGACCCGCCCCATGGGACGACTGCGCAGTGAGATATCGCCCGTGAGTTGCGTATCGAAAGATTGTCCGGCCAGCACACCGCAAAGCAGTCGCATGCCGGTGCCGGCATTGCCCAGGTCCAGGGCCTGGTCGGGCGCCCGCAGACCGTGCAGGCCGACGCCCTGCACGCTGACAACACCCGCGTCGGGACCCTCGATCGTGACGCCCATCGCGCGGAACGCGGCGACCGTGGCCAGCGCGTCCTCACCCTCGAGGAAGCCCTCGATATGCGTGACACCTTCGGCCAGCGACCCCAGCATGATGGCACGGTGAGAAATGGATTTGTCGCCGGGAACCCGCGCACGGCCGCACAGCGCTCCACCCGGTTGCAGTTGAAATTTCATAAGCCTCGCTATTGATCCCGCTGTGCCAGTATTTCGGCAAACGCGTCCCGCGCCTCCTTGGCGCGCATGAAAGTGTCCTGCAGCGTATCGCCGTCACCCTCTGCCACCGCACAACGCAGCCGGCCCAGGTGCTCACTGAAGTCGTCCATCGCCGCCAGCAGGGCATCCCGGTTGGCGAGCGCGATGTCACGCCACATGGTGGGATCGCTGGATGCGATGCGGGTGAAATCGCGAAAACCTCCCGCTGCGCAGCGGAAGATCTCCTCGCTGTCGGACGAGCCGGCGAGCGCATCGACCAGCGTATAGGCCAGCACATGCGGCAGATGGCTGGTGGCGGCGAGGACTGCATCGTGCGTCCCGACCGCCATATCGATCACCTCGGCTCCTGTGCTCTCCCACATCCGACGCACGCGCTGTACAGCCGCCGGTTCGTTCCCTTCGACCGGCGTAATAATCACCCGGTGCTTGACGAAAAGGTCCGCGCGGGACGCATCCACTCCGCTGCGCTCGGAGCCGGCAATCGGGTGCGCCAGCACCAGCCGCGGAGGCATCGCGCCGGCGACGCGCAGCGCAGTGTCGCGCAGGCTGCCTTTCACGCTCGCCACATCGGTAACGACCGGCCCATCCGCACCCATCTGCGGCAGTAGCTGCTCCAGTACGCTGGAGGCGGTGAGGGTCGGCGTGCAAATCACAAAGATATCAGCGCTGCGGAAGGCAGAGTCCACGTCCAGTGTGTATTCATCAATCACGCCGAGTTCGAGCGCGCGCTCCAGCGAAGGGGCCCTGTGGCCGCAGCCGATAATGCGTTCACAAAAGCCGTTTTCGCGCACGGCCCGTGCCAGCGAACCACCGATGAGGCCGAGCCCCAGCACCACGAGATTGCCGCACTCGCTGCTCACCACGGGCTAGATCACGGCCCGGGGGTAGGACCCGAGCGGCTTGAGCATGATCGACTGCTCCTCGAGCTCCGTGATGATGCCGGCGATTCTTTCGTCCTGCAGATGTCCTTCAAACTCGATAAAAAAGACGTAGGCCCACTTCTCCGTGCGCGAGGGCCGGGTATCGATGCGCGTCAAGCTGATATCGGCGCGGCGAAACGGCTCCAGCAGCGCGAACAGCGCGCCGGGCCGGTTGCGGCTGGCGACGATAATGGAGGTCTTGTCGCTGCCGGACGGCGGCACTTCTTCACGGCCGATAATCAGGAAGCGGGTGGAGTTGTCGGCGTAGTCTTCAATATTACTGGCGAGTTTTTCCAGGGCGTAACGCTCGGCGGCCATATCCCCGGCAACCGCGGCGACGCCGACCTCGGCGGCAGCACGCCGCGCCGCCTCGCCATTGCTGCTGACCGCCTCGCGCTCCACATTCGGCCAGTGCCGGTCAAGCCAGTTGCGACACTGGGCAAGCGCCTGCTGGTGTGCGCAGATCAGGCGAATCTCACCGCGGGCTGTTGCCGCAGAGGCGAGCAGGTGGTGACCGATACGCATTTCCACCTCGCCCGATATCTTCAGGCTGGAATCCATGAAGCTGTCCAGCGTGTGGCTGACCATCCCCTCGGTGGAATTTTCGACCGGCACCACACCGTAGTTGCACTCGCCGGACTCCACCTGCGCAAATACGCTATCGATGGTTGTCTGCGGCAGGCAAAAGGCTGCGTGCCCGAAATGCTTGATGGCAGCCGCCTGGGTGAAGGTGCCTTCCGGCCCGAGGTAGGCCACCTGCAGGGGCCGCTCCAGCGCCAGGCACGCAGACATGATCTCGCGGAAAATATGCGCCATGCTGGCGCCGTCCAGCGGCCCCGCATTGCGCTCGATCACGCGCTCGAGAACCTGCGCTTCGCGTTCCGGCCGGTAGTAGACCACATCATCACCGCTTTCGCCGCGGCTCCTCGCCTCGCTCTGCTTGATATCGGCGACGCGCTGGGCACAGGCGGCACGCCTGTTGATCAGCGCCTGGATGTCCCGGTCGATAGCGTCTATATCGGCCCTGACCTGTTCGAGATCCCTGTCGTCTGCCATCAGCGGCCCGCTTACCCGTGGCGCTGTTCGAAATCGCGCATGAAGGCGATGAGCGCGTCTACCGCCTCTTCTGTCACCGCATTGTAGATACTGGCGCGCATGCCACCTACCGAGCGATGCCCCTTGAGATTCAGCAGGCCGGCGGCTTCCGCCTCCGACAGAAAGGGCTTGTCGAGGCTGTCATCCGCCAACGTGAAGGGCACGTTCATCAGCGACCGGCAGGGCGGGTCAACCGGGTTGGCATAAAACGCGCTGTTGTCGATCATGCTGTAGAGTTTTTCCGCCTTGCGCCGGTTGGTTTTTTCCATGGCCTCCAGGCCGCCCCCACTCGCCAGCCACTCAAATACCAGCCCGGCCAGGTACAGGGCATAGGTGGGCGGCGTGTTGTACATGGAGTCGTTCTCGTCGGCCAGTTGCCAGTTCAGCATGGCCGGGCACATATCGCTCGCCCTGCCCAGCAGTGCGCGATCCACCAGCACCAGCGTCAACCCCGCCGGACCGATATTCTTCTGGGCACCCGCATAGATGGCGCCAAACCGCCCCACATCAACGGGTCGCGACAGCAGGGTGGAGGACATGTCCGCCACCAGCGGTAGTTCCGAGCGTGGCGTGAAGGGGTACTCCACCCCGCCGATCGTTTCGTTGGGCGTGTAATGCAGATACGCCGCCTCGGCCCTGACTTGCCAGGTTTCTTCTGCAGGAATGGTGGTGAAACTGCTGTCTTCGGAACTCGCCGCCACGTTGACATCACAGTAGCGACGCCCTTCGGCAATGGCCTTTTTCGACCACTGCCCGGTATTCACGTAATTCGCGGCGCGGTGCTCTCCGAGCAAATTCAGCGGTACCGCAGAGAACTGCATACTGGCCCCGCCCTGCAAAAACAGCACCGCGAAATCATCGGGCACCGCCAGCAGCTTGCGCAGGGTCTGTTCCGCGCGCTCGGCAATACCCACAAACTCGGCGCTGCGATGACTCATCTCCATAACCGACAGGCCCTTGCCGTGCCAGTCGAGCAGCTCTTCGCGGGCCTGCTGCAGCACCGCTTCCGGCAGTGATGCCGGGCCCGCGCAGAAATTGTAGCGGCGTGTCATGGCGTGTCGTCCCCCGTCGATGGTTCCCCTTCAGCCAGGGGAACAATCTCCTCCTCGGCCGGTTCGTCTATGCGCTCCACACTCACCAGGCGCTCGCTCGCGCGGGTACGGATTACGCGCACGCCCTGGGTGTTCCGCCCCTGTACAGACACTTCTTCGGCGCGCGTGCGCACCAGTGTGCCCATATTGGAAATCAGCATGAGTTCATCGCCCGGCAGCACTTGCACCGCGCCGACCATCCGGCCATTGCGCTCGGAGGTCTGCATGGCAATCACCCCCTTGTTGCCGCGTCCCTTGGTGGGGAAATCCGCTATCCCGGTACGTTTACCGTAGCCGTGTTCCGAGACGGTGAGTACGCTGCCGCCCTCGCGCGGAATGATCAGCGAAATCATCTTGTGCCCCGCACCGAGCCGGATGCCGCGCACCCCGCGTGCGGTGCGGCCCATGGCGCGCACATCGCCCTCACGAAAACGCACCGCCTTACCCTCGGTGGTCAGCAGCATGACATCGCAACTGCCATCGGTGATTGCCGTGCCCACCAGCACATCGCCTTCCTCCAGTTCCAGTGCGCGCAAGCCTACGCTGCGCTGACGGGCAAAATCGGTGAGCGCGGTTTTTTTCACCGTGCCGCCCGCGGTGGCCATGAAAATATAGTGTCCTTCGCTGTATTCGTTCACCGGAAGAATGGAGGTCACGCGCTCACCGTCTTCCAATGGCAGCAGGTTCACCATGGGGCGCCCCCGGGAATTCCTGCCCGCCACCGGGATCTGGTAGACCTTCAACCAGTAGACCTTGCCGAGATTGGAGAAACACAGGATGGTGGAGTGGGTGCTGGCGATCAGCAGGTGCTCTACAAAATCCTCATCTTTTACCGATGTGGCAGATTTGCCCATGCCGCCCCGGCGCTGCGCCTGGTAATCCGAGAGGGGTTGCGTCTTGGCATAGCCGCCGTGGGATATAGTCACTACACGGTCTTCTTCGGTGATCAGGTCTTCCACCGTGAGGTCGTGCTGGGAGGACGTGATCTCGGTGAGACGCTCGTCGCCGTACTCCGCGACGATCTCCTCCAGTTCCTCGCGAATCACCACCTTGAGGCGATCCGGGTCTGACAGAATATCCAGATAGTCGGCAATCTCGCGCAACTTCTCTTCGTATTCACTCAGCAGTTTTTCGTGCTCCAGCCCGGTGAGACGATGCAGTCGCAGTTCGAGTATGGCCTGCGCCTGCGCGGGCGAGAGAAAATATTGGCCGTCGTGCAGGCCGTAGTGTGGCTCGAGTTCGTCCGGCCTGCAGGCATCGGCGCCCGCCCGCTCGAGCATGCCCGACACATCACCGGGCGGCCAGCTGCGTGCCACCAGCTTCTCGCGCGCCTCCGTCGGGCTGGGGCTCGCCTTGATCAGTTCAATCACCGGGTCGATATTCACCAGTGCAATCGCCAGGCCCTCGAGCAGGTGGCCGCGCTCGCGCGCCTTGCGCAGCAGGTACACCGTGCGGCGCGTCACCACCTCGCGGCGATGGCGTATAAACGCTTCGAGGATCTGTTTGAGATTGAGAATTTTGGGCTGGCCGTCCACCAGCGCCACCATGTTGATGCCAAACACCGTCTGCAGCTGGGTCTGTGCATACAGGTTGTTCAGCACCACATCGCCCATTTCACCGCGACGCAGCTCGATTACCACACGCAGGCCGTCCTTGTCGGACTCATCGCGCAGCTCGGTAATACCCTCGATTTTCTTTTCCTTGACCAGTTCGGCGATGCGCTCGATCAGCCGTGCCTTGTTGAGCTGATACGGCAGCTCGTGAATGAGGATGGTATCGCGGCCGCGTTTTTCGTCTTTCACCACTTCCGCGCGAGCGCGGACATAGATTCGGCCACGACCGGTGCGGTAGGCCTGGATGATGCCGGCGCGGCCGTTGATGATCGCAGCGGTGGGGAAATCCGGGCCCGGAATGTGCTCCATCAGCTCATCGACAGTGAGTTCGGAATTGGCCAGCAACGCCAGGCAACCGCTGACGACCTCGGTCAGGTTGTGCGGGGGAATATTGGTGGCCATGCCCACCGCGATACCACTCGAGCCGTTGATCAGCAGATTGGGTACCCGCGTGGGCAGGACAACGGGTATTTGCTCCGTGCCGTCGTAGTTGTCGACGAAATCCACGGTCTCCTTGTCGAGATCGGCAAGCAGCGCATGCGCTATCTTGCGCATGCGTATTTCCGTGTAGCGCATCGCCGCCGCGTTGTCGCCATCAATCGAGCCGAAGTTGCCCTGACCATCGACCAGCATGTAACGCAGCGAGAAGGCCTGGGCCATGCGCACTATCGTGTCATACACCGCGGAATCGCCATGCGGGTGGTACTTACCGATGACATCGCCCACCACGCGCGCCGACTTTTTGTAGGGCTTGTTCCAGTCGTTATTAAGCTCGTTCATGGCGAACAACACGCGCCGGTGGACCGGTTTCAACCCGTCTCGCACGTCTGGCAGTGCTCTGCCCACGATCACGCTCATGGCGTAATCCAGGTAGGACTGTTTCATCTCGTCTTCAACGCTGACGGGAAGGATTTCCTTCGCTATGTCACCCATGTATTGCGTCTACCTCGACTGCTAGCAGGTCGGTTTTCGCGTCCCCATCTCCCGCGCCACAGACCGCCCTGTGCGGGCCTGCGTGACGAGTGGACAACGCCTTAACCAAACCCTGAATTATACGGGAAGATACCCCGCGATCGCCACGTTTTTGCTGAATTTCGCTGCCTGTTTGGGCCCGCATTGCAGATTCCGGTTATACTGGGTCGGCGTGCCGTTTGCGCACCGCCGGCAACACCCGGCGCGCATGGCCCGCGCCGCGACCGCGGTGGACACGTTACGGGTATCGGGGTAAGCATGAGCGAGCAAATGACACGGGCAAGTGTGGTGATCCATGCCGGGTGGATCGTGCCGGTAGTGCCGCACGGGGAGGTACTCAGTGAGCACAGCATAGTGGTCGCTGACGGGCACATCGCAGCCCTCCTGCCGCGCGCCGAGGCAGAGAACATTGACGCCGCCGAGGTGTACCGCCTGCACGATCATGTGCTCCTGCCGGGGCTGATCAACTGTCACGGCCACGCGGGCATGAGCCTGCTGCGCGGCTTTGCCGATGACCAACCGCTGATGCCGTGGCTGCAAGAGCATATCTGGCCAGCGGAGGGCGCACACGTCGGCGAGGAATTCGTCGCCGACGGCACAGAACTGGCCATCGCCGAGATGTTGCGTTCGGGTACCACCACCTTCAGCGATATGTACTTCTTCCCGAATGTCTGCGCCGCTACCGCACAACGCGCCGGCATGCGCTGCCAGATCACCTTTCCCGTATTCGATTTCCCCACTGCCTGGGGGCGCGACGCCGACGACTACATCAGTAAAGGCCTGGCACTGCGCGACGAATGCAAACACAGCCAGCTCATCAGCGTTGGTTTTGGGCCGCATGCACCCTACACAGTGTGCGAGGAGAATCTCGCCAAGGTGGCCACCTACGCGGCAGAGCTGGACACCGTGGTACATATCCACCTGCACGAAACCAGCGCCGAGGTATTGCAGGCGGTGGAGGCCACCGGGGAACGTCCACTGGATACCCTCAACCGGCTCGGCCTTCTGGGGCCGCGCACCCAGTGCGTCCACATGACCGATCTCGGCGCGCAGGACATCACACTGCTGGCCGAGACCGGCACCCACGTGGTGCACTGCCCGCTATCCAATATGAAGCTCGCCTCGGGGACCTGCCCGGTGAATGCACTGCAGCGCAAAGGCGTCAATGTTGCGCTCGGCACCGACAGCGCGGCCAGCAACAACAGCCTGAACCTTTTCGTCGAAATGCAGATGGCCGCCCTGCTGGCGAAACTATCCTCGCAGGATGCAGCCGCGCTGCCGGCCGCGGATGCCCTGGCCATGGCGACCATCAATGGCGCGCGCGCCATGGGGCTGCACGACAAAATCGGCAGCCTGGAGACAGGCAAGCTGGCGGACGTGATCGCGGTTGACCTGAGCGGCCCTGAAACCCAGCCACTGCATCACCCGCTATCGCACCTCGTTTACGCCTGCAATGGCAGCCAGGTGAGCCATAGCTGGATCGGCGGCGAACTGGTCATGCGTGAACGCCGCCTGACACGCATCGACCTCGATGCAGTATTACAACGCTCGCGAGCATGGCAGCAGCGTATCGCAGAATCGGCAGGAGCACGGTGATGAGCAACACTCCCAATGTCGACCCCGCAGAGATAGCCAAGTTTGAAGAACTGGCGGAGCGCTGGTGGGATCGCAACAGTGAATTCAAGCCGTTACACGACATCAATCCCTTGCGCGCAAATTATATCGATGAGCGCTCGCCCGTGGCGGGTAAGCGTCTGCTCGATGTGGGCTGTGGCGGCGGCATACTGGCCGAATCGATGGCTCTCAGGGGCGCCGGGGTCAGCGGTATCGACATGGGCGAAGCGCCGCTGTCGGTGGCGCGCCTGCACCAGCTTGAATCGGGCGTGGAGGTGGACTACCAGCAGCTCACTGCAGAGCAACTGGCGGAGCGCCGGGGCGAGCATTTCGACATCGTCTGCTGCCTGGAGATGCTTGAGCATGTCCCGGACCCGGCGGCCGTGGTCTCCGCCTGTGCAGCGCTGACCAGGCCCGGTGGTTCGTTGTATTTCTCGACCATCAACCGCAACCCCAAGGCCTTTGCCTTCGCAATCGTCGGCGCCGAGTACATCCTGAAGCTGTTGCCAGCGGGCACACACGAGTACGCGAAATTCATCCGCCCCTCCGAGTTGGCCGCCTGGCTGCGCGACGCCGGAGTGCTGCTGCGCGACACAACCGGCCTGACCTACAACCCGCTGACCAGGGTCTACCGGCTGAACCCGCGGGACGTCAGCGTGAACTACCTGGTACACGCGGTAAAACCCGGCGCATGATTAGCGACAAGTTACATCCCTTCCCGACCCGGCTCAGGGCGGTGATATTCGACCTGGACGGCACCCTGGTGGATACTGCTGACGAATTTATTCCCGCCGTTCAGGCGCTGCGCGCGGAGCACGGCCTGGAAGAAATGGAGCCACAACGTATACGTGCTTCGGTCTCCAACGGTGCCAGGGCGCTGGTGGCACTGGGGCTCGGGCTGGAGGAATCGGCCCCGGAATTCGAAGAGCGTCGCCTCCGGTTGCTGGCCTTGTACGGCGAGGTTCTGGGCAGCGAGGCCCGCCTCTACCCGGGCATTCCCGCACTGCTGGCCCACCTGCAGCGCGAGGGCATCAGTTGGGGCATAGCCACCAACAAGCCGCGAGCCTTCACCGAGCCGCTACTGGCGTGCCTCGACATCCAGCCGGGCCCGGACAGCGTGGTGTGTCCCGAGGATGTGACACTGCGCAAACCGCATCCGGAAAGCCTGCTGCTGAACTGTCGGGAAATAGGCTGCGAACCGGGCGAAGCGGTTTACATCGGTGATCACCAGCGAGACATCGATGCGGGAAGAAGCGCGGGCATGTATACCATCGCCGCCGCCTATGGCTATATCGAGCCCGACGACGCACCCCAGCGCTGGGGAGCGAATGCACAGGCCGACAGCGGTGAGGCGCTGCTGGACCTGATCTTCAATCGCTGACGGGAGAACACTCATGGACACTTTGCGAATCCCCGACACGTACCGGCCACGCGCCGGGTTGCTGCAGGGTCGCAACATTCTCGTCACCGGCGCGGGCGATGGAATCGGCCGGGTGGCAGCCCTCACTTTCGCCCGTTACGGTGCCACGGTGCTGCTGCTGGGCAGAACCGGCAGCAAACTGGAGGCGGTATACGATGAAATCGAGGCGGCGGGTGGACCCACCGCCGCGATCATCGAGCTGGATCTTGCCACTGCCGGGGAGAGCAGTTACCAGCAACTCGCCGCGGCCCTCGACGACGAGTTTGAGCAGCTCGACGGCCTGTTGCACAACGCGGCGCTGCTCGGCGACCGCTCACCGATACGCAGCGCGGGCTACCCCGCGTGGGAGGCCGTCATGCAGGTCAACGTGAACGCCCAGTTCGCGCTCACCCGCTACCTGCTGCCCCTTCTGCAGCGTTCCCGCAATGCCTCGATTGTACTGACCTCCTCCACGGTGGGACGCGTTGGCAGAGCTTACTGGGGCGCCTATGCGGTATCCAAGTTTGCCACCGAGGGATTCATGCAGGTGCTCGCGCAGGAACTCGAAAACACCTCCCGCATCCGCGTCAACACACTGAACCCGAAAGCCACCAATACCGCGATGCGGCGCACGGCCTACCCGGCCGAAAACCCTGCCACCAACCCCTCGCCGGAGGCAATCATGCCGGCGTACCTGTTCCTGATGGGTGACGACAGCGCGGGAATTACCGGCCGCGCTTTCGACGCGCGTTGAACACGGCAGCCAGGTTTACAGGAGCCAGGTTTACAGGAGCTAGGCTTTGCGCCCGCGGCGCTTGTTGAACTGCCGCTCCATCATTTCACGCTCCTGCGCGTTCATGCGCTGCACGTCCTTGGGCGTGAGCCCGGCAAGCCGGTACAGGTCCGTTACCTCCTTCGGCTCCAGCTCTGACCACTGACCCTGTTTCACGCGCGAGGGAATAAACACATTGCCATAGCGCACGCGCTTCAGGCGCGACACCGTGAGCCCCTGGGATTCCCACAGGCGTCGCACCTCGCGGTTGCGACCCTCCATCAGCACGACATAGAACCAGCGGTTGACCCCTTCCCCGCGGCCCTCCTGGATATCGGTAAAGCGCGCAAGACCATCCTCCAGCATGACACCTTCGCGCATGCGCTCGAGCACGCCGGCATCGACCTGGCCCATCACACGCACCATGTACTCACGCTCGATGTTGGCCGAGGGGTGCATGAGGGCATTTGCCAACTCGCCATCAGTAGTAAACAGCAGCAGCCCCGAGGTGTTGAAATCCAGCCGCCCAATCGCGATCCAGCGGCCTTTCTTCAGGTTCGGCAGGCGTTCAAACACGGTGCGCCGACCCTCGGGATCGGCGCGTGAGCAGACCTCGCCGGTGGGTTTGTGATAAACGATGCAGCGTGTTTCGCGCGCCGGCGCGCGCTGCAGCGGCTTGCCATCGACGCTGAGTCGGGCCTTGTCGCCAACCCGATCGCCGAGGCGCGCAACGCGCCCGTCGATGGCCACGCGCCCCGCCTCGATCCAGCGCTCCATTTCCCGGCGGGAGCCCAAACCGGTGCGCGCAAGCACTTTCTGCAACTTTTCGCCAGCGGCGGGCGCCGCAGTCGCGGCTGCCCCTTCGGGCGAGGCATCGGGCCGCGCCCCTCGTGGTTTACCTGTCACCGCCTCAGCCCCGGTTTTCGGGCCTGGGAGATTCCAGGTCCACATCATTGGTGCCTTGGTCTTCGGTCGCGGCAGGTGCGTCTGCCTGCTCATCCACCGCAACCCGCGCCCGCGCCTCCAGGTTGTCCGTCGCTTCCAGCAAGTTCACAGGGCCCTCTGGCGCCGGGTCTTCGGGCGCGTGCTCGGTGCCACCCACAAGCGTCAGACCCTGCGCGGCGTCCCCGGCCGCTCCGGATTCGGCGCTGGCGGGCGCATCTCCGGCTCCCGGTGGTGGATCACTGAAGCCCAGTTCGGCATTCAGGGTTTCCAGGTCGCGAATTTCCGCCAGCGCGGGTAATTGATCGAGTGTCTTGAGGCCGAAGTAGTCCAGGAACTGGCGCGTTGTAGCGTACATGGCTGGACGCCCCGGGACATCACGGTGGCCCACCACGCGAATCCATTCCCGCTCATGCAGCGTTTTGACAATGTTCGAACTGACCGCGACACCGCGAATCTCCTCGATTTCACCGCGGGTAATGGGCTGGCGATACGCGATCAGCGCGAGCGTTTCCAGCAGCGCACGGGAGTATTTCTGTGGCCGCTCGTGCCACAGCCGGGCAACCCAGGTGCTGAGGTTCTGACGCACGCCGAAGCGAAAGCCGCTGGCCACTTCCTGCAGCTCAAAGCCCCTGCCCTCGCAGCGCTCTGCCACCTCGCCCAGCGCATCTCGCAGGGCCGCCGACTCGGGCCGCTCGTGCTCTTCAAACAGCTCCCCCAGCTGCGCGACACTGAGGGGCCTGCCCGCGGCCAATAGCGCACCTTCGAGGATCTGAACCAAACCCGTTTCCGACATGTTATTCCGACCTTGCCTTGACGTGGATAGGGCCGAAGACCTCCGTCTGCACCACCTCCACCAGTGATTCCTTGATCAGTTCCATCAGCGCCAGGAACGTGACCACCACACCGAGACGCCCCTCTTGCGCACTGAACAGCGAAACAAACGGCACGAATTGCCGACCCGCCAGCCGCTCCAGCACCTGGCTCATGCGTTCGCGCGTCGACAGGGCCTCGCGTTGAATATGATGACTCTCGAACATATCTGCCCGCCGCAGCACCTCCCCCAGTGCCAGGAGCAACTCGCGCATGTCCACGTCGGGTTCCGCTCGCTCGCGCCGGATTTCCGGCGGGTGGGCGCTGCCCACCCAGGTGTCGCGCTCCTGGCGCGGCATTTCCTCGATTTCTTCCGCGGCTTTCTTGAAGCGCTCGTACTCCTGCAGTCGACGGATAAGTTGCGCCCGCGGGTCCACCTCATCGTCATCGATCTCGGCCGAGCGCGGCAACAGCATGCGCGACTTGATCTCCGCCAGCATCGCCGCCATCAGCAGGTACTCGGCGGCCAGCTCGAACTTCATCGCGTCCATCAGCTCGACGTACTGCATGTATTGTTCAGTGATGCGCGAGACATCAATCTCCAGAATATCGAGATTCTGGCGACGAATAAGGTACAGCAGGAGATCGAGTGGACCCTCGAAGGCCTCCAGGAACACTTCCAGCGCCTGCGGCGGGATGTACAAATCCTTGGGTAGCTCGGTGACCGCCTTGCCCATGACGAACGCGAAGGGCATTTCGCTCTGTTGCGGCTCCGTCTGCGGAGGCCGCTCGCTCTCGCCTGCCGCCCCTGTCTTCGGGGCAGCGGACACTGAGTAACTGGTTTCTTTCCCTGACACGGCACGGCACCCGTTGTTATGTGCGATCAGTATACCTCAGCGAGGTGAAAATACAGAGGGTCGCACGCCCGTTCATCGCCAGAACCCACTTTGCCGGGCCCGCGGGGCCGGTTGTCGCGAACGGGCCCGCTCGCAGCCTTCAGACTACCCGCAAAGCGCCACGATTTTGCCGGGTACAGCGCGCTCGGCGAGCGCGCCAACGCGCGCACCCAGGGCCTCGAAGGGCACCACTTCGGCGGGCGTCGCGGAAATCTTTCCCGATGCCCACAGCTGCGAGAGCTGCGCGTGCCAGGGCAGTATCTCACTGTGCTGATAGGCGCCCACAAATACACCCAGCGCAGCGCAGTTGCGCATCACCAGCCGCTGGGTGTCCAGCACCCCCCAGCGTCCGCAGGCATACCCGACAGCGAGCAGGCGACCGCCGATGGCGACGCATTCCAGCGACCGCTCGAAGCATTCGCCGCCGACGGGGTCGTACACCACATCCGCGCCACGACCCTCTGTCAGCTCGCGCACGCCGGTGACAAAATCATCGGTGGTGTGATCCAGCACATGCTGCGCTCCCAGGCCGCGACAGAAATCCGCTTTCCCGGTGCCGCCAGCCACGGCGATCACCCGCGCCCCGAGCGCCCGACCCAGTTGCACCGCCGCGGCGCCGGTCCCCCCCGCCGCGCCGTGCACCAGCAGCGTTTCCCGTGGCGACAAGCCGGCACGTTCGCTCAGGCCAATCCAGGCGGTGTGAAAAGGAATGGTGAACGCAGCCGCTTCAGGGTCAGACATGCCGTGCGGAACCGGGTAGAGAGAGTAGTCAGGCGCGATGCAATACTCGGCAAAACCACCGTGCCCCGCATAAAAGGCTGTCACGCCCATAACCCGCTCGCCGGGCTCGAATGCGCAACCGGCGCCCACGGACTGCACTTCACCAACGATCTCCTGGCCCGGCACAAAGGGCTGCTCCGGCGCAAACGCGTAGGTTCCACGGCACAGCATGACATCCGGCAGGCCGATACCCACGGCCGCCACGCGCACCAGAGCCTGGCCCGGGCCGGGTGCGGGAATATCGCGCTCCCCCAGCCGCAGTACCGCAGCCGGCTCACCGGCACCTGCTACCTCCCAGGCTCTCACCGCGGGTTACCCGCGGGGCCGTGGGGCGGATGTAATTGGCGTGTTGCTCGCACAGTTTCAGCTCGCGAAGGGCGTCAGGTCGCCCTTGCCCGCACGCAAAATGACCGGCGTTGCATCCACCAGGTCCACCACGGTTGTGGGCTGCATGCCGCACCAGCCGCCATCGATCACCAGGTCCACCTCGTGCTCCAGCAGGTCGCGTATTTCGTATGGGTCGATCAGGGGCAACTCATCGCCAGGCATAATCAGGCTGACACTCATCAGCGGCTCGCCAAGGTCTTCCAGTATTGCACTCGCAATGGCGTTCTCGGGCACGCGCAGGCCAATGGTCTTGCGCTTGGGATTCTGCAGGCGGCGCGGTAACTCCGAGGTTGCCTTGAGGATGAACGTGTAGGGACCCGGCGTGCAGCTCCGCAGCAGGCGGTAGACGGTATTGTCGACCTTCGCATAGGTGGCAATTTCCGAGAGGTCGCGGCACACGAGAGTAAAATTATGTCGCGTATCCAGCCGCCTGATGCGCCGAATACGGTCCAGCGCGCTCTTGTCGCCGATGTGGCAACCCAGAGCGTAGCCGGAATCAGTGGGATACACGATGACACCGCGCGCGCGAATGATGTCGACCGCCTGGCGCACCAGGCGTGGCTGTGGGTTGTCCGGGTGAATCTGGAAAAATTGACTCAAGCGAACGCTCCAGCACCGGCCCACCGCTCCCAGACACCGCGCAGCCCGTCCAGCGTTGGTATGCTGATTCCCGGTGCCGTGCTGTAGGGCGCATCGCGATGAAAGTCACTGCCGATGGACACTTCGAGGTCGAACTCTCTGGCGTAGCGCCTGATCTGCGCTGTCTGGCCGGGCTCCTGGTAGCCGCTGAGCAGTTCTATCGCGGCGCCGCCCGCGGCGACAAAATCCACCAGCAGCCGTCGCAGTTTCATGCCTGTAAAGCGGTACTTGTAGGGGTGTGCCACTACCGCCACGCCGCCCGCGCGCACTATCCAGGATACGACCTGGCTGAGTTCCGGCCAGAATGCTTTCACATCACCCACCTTGCCCTGGCCCAGGTACCGGTGAAAAGCCTGTTGCGCGTCTTTCACGTGCCCCTGTTGTACCATCCATGCGGCAAAATGCGGTCGCCCAAGCTGGCTGGCACCGGCCTCTTCAAGCGCACCGGCGAGCGCGCCGGGAAAACCGCGCCTGGCGAGACGCTCGGCGATCTGCGCGGCGCGCTGGCTGCGCGCTTGCGCCATAAAGGCCAGCGCTTCCTGCATGGCAGCATGCTCGCTGTCAAAGCCGAGGCCCACGATGTGCACAGTGGTACCCGACCAACAGCAGGACAGCTCCACCCCGGGAATCAACCTGATCTGGTCGTTGTGCTGCGCGCGTAACACGAGGTAACCATCGATAGTGTCGTGATCGGTAACCGCAAACATCCCGACGCCGCGCTCGCTCGCCCGCGCCAGCAACTGTGCCGGGGCCAGGGCACCATCAGACGCGGTGGTGTGGGTATGGAAGTCGATCAGCACAATCTTTACACTCTGGGTTTAGCGGCAATGGGCAGACCGCCCAGCCAGCGCCCATGGTACCAGCCGGAGCACGCCAATAGCCATGAAGCAGTTGCTTGAGTTCCTCCCCATCGTCCTGTTTTTCATAGTCTACAAACTGGACGGTGCCTTGATCAGCCTGGGAAGCTGGGAGTACCAGCTCGACGGTATTTTCTCCGCCACCGCGGTGCTGATGGCCGCGACCATCCTGCAGGTCTCGATAAACTACGCGCTGACCCGGACACTGGAGAAGCGACTGCTGTGGCTGGCCCTGGCCGTGCTGGTTTTCGGCGGAGCCACGCTCGCGTTCCGCAACGAGGCCTTCATCCAGTGGAAGCCCACGATCTTCAACTGGGCGCTCGCCCTCGCCTTCGGTGTTTCCCAGTTTGTCGGCGACAAAAACCTGATGGAGCGCACGCTGGGCAGCCAGGTGCACCTGCCAAGAGCTATATGGTCGCGCCTCAATCTTCTCTGGGTGAGTAATTTCGCCGTTGTCGGCGCTCTCAACATCTACGTCGCCTACGCTTTCAGCGAGGCGACCTGGGTAGACTACAAGCTCTACTCCGCGATTGGCTTTACCCTGTTATTAACGGTACTGACAGCGTTGATGATCAGCCCGCACATCAAGGAACCACAGGATCCCGAAGCACTGGGCCCGAAAGAATAGCCAGAGAAGGTAGCCTGACATGTACTACGCGATACTCTGCGAAGATGTCCCCGACAGTGGCCCACTGCGCCGGGAGGCACGCCCGGCCCACCTTGAGCGCCTCAATGCGCTGGTCGATCAGGGACGGCTACTGGCGGCGGGGCCACATCCTGCACTCGACACCGAAGAGCCGGGCGACGCCGGGTTCACGGGCAGCCTTATCATCGCCGAGTTCGACAGCCTTGAAGCGGCTACCGCCTGGGCCGATTCCGACCCCTATGTCGACGCCGGCGTGTTCAGCCGCGTGACGGTCAAACCCTACAAAAAGGTGCTCCCCTAGGAATCTCAACCGGGACTGCGTCGCCCTAAAACCGCGTTCAATCTTACATTTACCCGGTCACATGGCTAGAATAACGACTGCAACCGGCACGCCAACGCAACAAGCGGCCGGACCAGACCGCCTCACTTCAAGGAATCAAACGCCGTGCGAACCGCCGCATTCCTGCTTTTTACGCTGTTTTGTACCATCGGCCTGGCAAACGCACAGGAGGTGCGCTATATCAGCGATACCCAGTACGTACCCTTGCGTAGCGGCGCGGGCAACGAGTACCGCATCATTCATCGTGGGATACCCTCTGGCACGCGCCTGACGGTAACGAGCCGTTCCGGGGACGGAGTCTGGTCGGAGATCACCACCGACGGTGGCACCAGTGGCTGGCTGCGCAGCCAGTACCTCATGCAGGAACTTCCCGCACAGCTCAAACTCGACGCGGCCGAACAGCGCGCCGAGCAGGCAGAGGCGAAACTGGCGGAAATCCAGGCAGCGATAGAGGCACTGCGCAGCGAACGGGGCGATCTACGCACCCAGTTCGACAACAGCAGCTCGGAACTGGAAAGCCTGACACAGGAGCTGGCGCAGATAAAGCAGGTCTCCGGTAAAGCACTGCAACTGGATGCCGACAACCGCAGGCTCGTGGAACAGAACGAAAATCTACGCTCGGAGGTGGAAATGTTAAAGGCCGAGAACCAGCGGCTGAATGACAAACTGCGCAACGACGAGTTCATCAACGGCGCTCTCGCCGTGCTACTGGGTGTGATCGTGGCTCTGGTGGTACCGCGCCTGGTGCCACGGCGGCGCAGAAATTCAAGCTGGGCCTGAAGGAGGCACCGCGTGCTAAAGACCTTTTTCCTGTGTGTTGCGCTACTCATCAGCCCCCTGACCTGGGCCGACTCCGCCAATAACCCGCAGGTAGTGATACGCACCAGTGAGGGAGATATTACCCTGCAGCTGTTCGCGGACAAGGCGCCCGCAACCGTTGAAAACTTTCTGGCCTACGTCGACAGCGGTCACTACGCCGGCACGATCTTCCACCGTGTTATTCCTGGCTTTATGATCCAGGGTGGTGGCCTGCTGCCGGATCTCACTGAAAAGCCGACCAACCCGCCGATTGAGAACGAATCAAAAAACAGACTGCATAACACGCGCGGCACCATTGCCATGGCCCGCACGGGTGACCCCGACTCCGCTACCGCGCAGTTCTTTATCAACCAGCGTAACAACCTGCGTCTCGACTGGACTCCGGGTCGCGCCGGCTACACCGTCTTCGGCCAGGTACTCCTGGGGATGGATATCGTGGATTTCATCGCCACGGCGCCGACCGGAAAGGTGGGCGCGATGAGCGATGTACCGGAACAAGCCATCGTCATCGAAACCATCGACCGCCTGCCTGCCGAATGATCGCGCTAAGCGTCAACCTCAACAAGATCGCACTGATTCGCAACTCCCGCGACACCACTATTCCCAGCGTTCCGGAGCATGCCCGCCTGTGTATAGAGGCTGGCGCCGATGGCATCACCGTGCACCCACGTCCCGATCAACGTCACATACGTGCCGAAGACTGTATTGACCTTGCCGCCATGCTCAGCGTGGAATTCAATATCGAGGGCAACCCGCTGGCGGGGCCGCGCGCCAGCGACCGGGAGGGTGTGGCGGACTATCCCGGCTTCATGCCGCTGGTCAAGAGTCTCCGCCCCGCCCAATGCACGCTGGTACCCGACGGAGACAACCAGCTCACCTCCGATCACGGCTTTGATCTCAAGCGCGATGGCGAGCGCATCGCACCGCTGGTACAGGAATTAAAAGCGCTCGGCATCCGCACCAGCCTGTTCATGGATCCGGAGCCAGAACAAATTCGCCTCGCGGCACAGACGGGAGCCGACCGGATCGAGCTGTACACCGAGAGCTATGCGCGTGCATACCGCGATCAACGTGGCATCGAAGAAACCCTGGAGCGTTTTGTTCGCGCTGCCGAAGTCGCCATCGAGGAGGGCCTGGGCGTGAACGCCGGTCACGACCTGGATCTCGAGAACCTGCCACGCTTCGCGACCGTGCCAGGCTTGCTGGAGGTATCCATCGGCCATGCGCTGACGGTCGATGCACTGCGCATCGGCATGGCAAATGCCGTGGCGGCCTACCAGCGTGCGCTGGGTAAAACATGACGGACCCACGCCTCGAGGAATTGCTCGACCGGCAGGCGATCATGCAATTGATCCATGCGTACTGCGCCGCGGCAGACCGGCGTGACTACGCGCGCTTGCGCAGTCTCTATCACCCGGATGCCACGGATGATCACGGCGCTTTCTTCCAGGGACTGGCGATGGAATTCATCGACTCACTCCCCGACATACAGGCGCCGATGCGCATACTGCACCACAATATCACCACCGTGAATCTCGCACTGGAGGGCGACTACGCCGAGGGCGAAGTCTACGTCCTCGCGTTCCACCAGGTGGCAAGTGAGCCCGAACCCATCGACCTTCTCATCGGTGGCCGCTACCTCGACCGCTACACAAAACGCAACGGCGAATGGAGGTTCAGCGAACGCGCTGTACTCGCAGACTGGGCGACCCTGAACGAACCCTCCCGCGTGCGCCTGGAACACCCGATGATAAGCGGCTCGCACATAGGAAGCCCCGGGAGCAACGACCCGGCCTACGACTTTTTCCGCCTGCTCACCTGGCACGGGGCGGACAGCGACCCTTGACCCGGCAGGCGCGTTCCGCGCCCGCAAGGGCCCTGCACTTTGCCCTGCGGCACTGCTTGAAATATAGTGGTTCCCGCAACAGCGGTTACTATATCGACAAGAATTCTCGACATTCACTTATCACTACCGACAGGCGGGTACCACCGTGAGACGAATCGACCTTACCAGTGCAGGTTTTTTACTGGCGGAAAAGCGCGAAACTCCCATGCATGTCGGAGGGATCAACCTTTTCACCCTGCCGGAAGGGGCCGACGAGCATCGCTTTCTCAGCGGACTGGCAGACGTGCTGCGCAACGCGGACACTTTCCGTCAACCCTTTGGCGAATTCGTTAAAGTTTCACCGCTGGGGTTTTTCTGGGAGAAGGATGAACACATCGACCTGGACTACCACGTCAGGCACTCGGCGCTGCCTAAACCCGGGCGCTACCGCGAGCTGTTCGCGCTCGCCTCGAGGTTGCACAGTGTGCTGCTGGATCGCAATCGTCCGCTGTGGGAAACGCACCTGATCGAGGGCTTGCAGAATCGCCAGTTCGCGCTCTACCAGAAGGTGCACCACTCGGCCATTGACGGGGTGGGTGCGATGCAACTCACACGCTCTGCCTACTCAACGCGCAAATCCGAACGCCTGCACTATTCGCCCTTCTCCATAGAGGCCTACGAACGCCTCAAGACGCTGAAGTATGGCAGTGCCACGCGCCCCGTATCGCGCCCGACCCGGGGCGAGTTGCGCAACGTGATCGATGTACTGAAACAGACCTACGACTCCGGTGTTCACCTGAGCACCGCCATGGGCCGTTTCAGCAGTGCCTTTTTTGGACGCGCCGGCAACCTGGCGGTTCCCTGGCACAACGTACCTCGCACATCCATCAACACCCGCGTCACCGGTGCGCGCCGTTTTGTCGCACAGTCGTGGGATTTTGATCGCATCAAGGCGGTCTGTCGCGCAGTGGATGGCACGCTGAACGATATCATCCTGGCGATGTGCTCGGGCGCGTTGCGGCGCTACCTCGCCTCCCGCAATGAGCTGCCGCCGCATTCACTGAAAGCCATGGCACCCATTTCACTGCGCGAAGCGAACGATGTTGACTCCGCCAACGCCGTGGGCTTCATCACCGCGGACCTGGCCACCAACACGCGCAACCCGGAACGTCGCCTGCGCCAGATACAGGATTCCATGCGCGCAGGCAAGGCACTACTCGCCGACATGTCCGCGCGCGAAACAGCGATTTTCATGCAACTCACACAATTGCCCGCCATCGTATCCTCGGTTCTCGGCCTGGCGGCCAGGTACCCCGCCTACAGCACGGTAATCTCCAATGTACCGGGGCCACGCGAACGTCTGTACTGGAACGGCGCGCGACTTGATGGTATCTACCCCGCGTCTATTGTCTTCGATGGTTTCGCCATGAATATCACGCTGGTGAGCTACTACGACAGCCTGGATTTCGGCATCGTGGCCTGCCGCCGGTCGCTGCCCCAGATTCAGCGCATCATCGATCACCTGGAAGAGTCGCTGCAGGAACTCGAGGAACTGGCTGGTCTGCCAGTGGGCGGCGCCTCCCGCAAGACGGCGTCGCGTCGCAATAGCGCTGCCGGGAACCGCTCGCGGAAGCCGACAAAAGCCAGGCCAAAAACCAGGCCAAAGAGCGCGCCAAAAAAGAAAGCGGGCGACAAACCCGCAGCCAGCGCAAAAAAGGCGGGGAGCAAAAAAACACCCGCGCGGCGAGCTGCCGCCAAAAAAAGCGCCAGGCCAAAAACCCCCGCAACCAAAGCAAAAAGCAAATAGCGCATCCGCAGCGGATCGCCGCGATCGCGTAAACGCGATGGGTTCAGGTCGGCTGGTTGACATCCAGCAGCGGAGACGCGTCGATCTGTTCGGCATCCATCATCGCAGCGATGCGCTGCATGGACGACAGCAGCTGGGTTTGCTCCCAGCTCTCCAGTGACTCAAACCGCTCAATGAACTTCTCGTGCAGCAAAAGCGGGGCGGTCGCGAGAGTCCCTCCCCCGGAATGCGTCAGGCGGGCATTCACCACGCGCTTGTCTTCCTCCCCGCGTACCCGCTCGACCAGGCCGCGCGTCTCCAGCCTGTTGAGAATAGTGGTCACCGTTGCCTGGCTGAGCGAAACCTCCGCAGAGAGGCGCTTCACCGTTACGTCTCCCAGTTCCTGGATGGCGCGCAGTATCATGATCTGGGGAATCGTTAGCCCGCAGAGTTTCTCCATGCGCTTGGATTGCATGTCGGTCGCCCGAATAATGCGACGCAATGACACCAGCACACCCTGCCAAACAGGCTTTTCCGGCATTTTTGTCTCCATTATCTATTCGGCCCACCAAACGCGGGCCCGACCTGACCACGATTGTACTGTCAGTCGCGCTCGCTGCGCACGTCTATAACTGCGACCCGTTCCAGGCAGACTACCGCAATTAAACATCGCCGCATGCAGGCCCCGGTGTATTTCTGCGCGCAAACACGTATCCTTGGCATCTTAATGTAGTCATAGCCCTCCCGTTAAACCTATGTCGTCAACACAGTTCTATGCTCAGCCCCAACGCAGCCATCGCGCGTCCGGAGAGTCGCGCCGGGTGGGTTTTGAGCTGGAATTTGCCGGGCTCGACCTGCGTCGCACTATCGGTCTGCTTGAGCAGGTTTATGGCGAAACAGCGCACAGCAACTCACTGGCCGAGGCGCGGCTGACACACCCCCGCTGGGGCGAATTCAAGGTGGAGGTGGACAGCGAACTGGCCAAGTCGCTCGCCAGGACCCGCGCCCGCATGCGCGAGGAGGCACGGGGGCGCGGCGAGCTCAAGGTGCCTGCAGACTACGACCCGCTGGCCGAATGGCTGGTGAATCTCACGACTGAACTGGTACCGGTAGAAGTGGTATGCCCACCCGTGGATGTCGATCAATTGACCGACCTCAACCCCCTGGTGGACAGCCTGCGCTCAGCCGGAGCGCTGGGCACCAGCGAATCCCTGTTGTATGCCTTTGGCGTCCATGTAAACACGGAGATTCCGTCGCTTGATGCGCAGACGGTAGCGCGCTACCTGCGCGCCTTTGCGCTGGCGCAGGACTGGCTGGTGGAGGTGCACCGCGTCGATCTCTCTCGACGTATCGCGCCATTTATCGATCTCTACAGTGGCGGCTATCGGAGAAAGGTGCTCGGCTACGACGACAACGTGTCGATGGAAGCCATCATTGATGACTACCTGCACTTCAATCCCACCCGCAACCGGGCCCTGGATATGTTACCGCTGTTCAAGCACATCGACGAAGCGCGGGTTACGGCAACAATCAGTGATGAGCGGGTAAAATCGCGCCCGACATTCCACTACCGCATGCCCAACTGCGAGATTAACCGGCCGGGCTGGCAGCTCTCAAGCTGCTGGAACCCGTGGTGTGTGGTTGAGACGCTGGCCGACTCGCCGGGGCTGCTTGAAGACCTATCCGTCCGCTACCGCAGGTATGATGCGAGCCTGCTTAACCTGAGACGACCTGAATGGCACCAGACTCTCGACCAGTTGCTGCACGACCTCACATCGGCGTAACCGGCTCCTCCGGGCGTTTCTCGCCCTCGTGGCTGGCGATTCGCCTGTCGCTGTCGCTGGTCGGTGCCAGGGCTGTGCGGATTACGGTTAACCAGCGCATAGACCCGCAAGGGCTGGACGCCGTGGTAATCAGTGGCGGCGACGATATCCATCCAGGTTTGTACGGTTCGCAAGAGCTGCCGGACAAGGAGTACGACCACGCGCGCGACGAACTGGAGCAGCAGTTTATCCGCTACGCACTGGATCAGCGGCTACCCATGATGGGAATCTGCCGTGGCTATCAACTCATCAACGTTGTCCTCGGCGGCACCCTGCACCCCGATATCCGCAAGCTGCGCCGCCGCACATCCAATTTTGGCACGATCCTGCCGCGCAAGGATGCGCTGCTGGAAGCTGCCTCGCTGATACATACCCTCACCGGGAAACGCCGGTTGCGCGTCAACAGCCTGCACTACCAGGCGGTCGATCGGGTGGCGCCGACACTGCGGGTAGCGGCGGTGGACCACGACAGGTTCGTACAGGTGTTGGAGCACGCAGAGCGGGCGCCCATCCTCGGGGTCCAGTGGCACCCGGAATACCTGTTCTACCTGCCGAGCCACCTGCGGCTGTTCCGCTGGCTGGTGGGCGAGGCCAGATCGCAACAGACGGGGCGCCGTTGAGCGGGTATCTACTGCTATTCGCCTCTGCATTCGGGGCGGCGACTCTACTGCCCTTTTACTCCGAGGTCGTGTTTCTCGCCATGCTGGAGCGGGGCCTGCTGCCGGGCTGGCTCTGGGCGGCGGCGACGGCGGGCAACACCGCTGGCTCGGTGGTGAATTGGTTCATCGGCATGAAATACAGTCACCTGGAGGGTACACGCTGGTTCCCGGTGAATGAGAGGCGAATGCTGCGCGCCAGGCAATGGTTCGGCCGCTACGGCTACTGGACGCTGCTGCTAGCCTGGTTACCTGTGGGGGGCGATGCCCTGACCTTCATCGGCGGCATCATGCGCGTGCGCCTGGGTGTGTTTTTGGTGCTCGTGGCCATTGGCAAGGGTGCGCGTTACGCTGCCTTGCTGGTTACTTTCAACATGCTGACCGGTACCGGATAAGGCACAGCGCCTGCGTGCGGCAGCGCGGCAGGCCGGCATGCGCAAAAAGCAAGGCCCATCCCTGTGAAAAAAGCGGGGCCGGTACCGGCGCACTATGCGCTTGCATTACCGGCATGCAGCGACTACAGTGCGCTTCGCTGGCGTAAGCCGGCTGGCGACATCCTCAGTTGTTCGCGCCTTACCGCGCGCAGTCTCTTCTGCATAAAGCAGTTCAAGTGATGCACCTATCGGGTGCCGCTCTGTATGCCGCAAATGCCAATGGGCTTTGCCTGTTGCACAACACGGTGGCTTACACGCAGACACTCTGCTCCTGTTCACAGGGCCACACCTGCCGAATACCGGCCCCACGATTCCGGCGAATAAATGCGCCGTACGGACAATTTATGCAATTTACAGAACTCGGACTGATCGAACCCATCGCTCGCGCAGTCAACGAAAAAGGCTATAACACGCCCTCCCCCATACAGGCTCGCACCATCCCGGTGGTACTGGAGCGTGGTGACCTGATGGCTTCCGCACAAACCGGCACAGGTAAAACAGCGGCATTCGTGCTGCCCATACTGCAGTTGCTCGCGGACGGCGGGAAAGCTCGCGAGCGCCACGTGCGAACTCTTATTGTCACTCCCACGCGGGAACTCGCCGCACAGGTACATGCGAATGTCGTCGAGTACAGCCGCTACCTCAAGCTGACAAGCCTGGCGGTCTTCGGTGGCGTCAATATCAATCCACAAATATCGAAACTACGGCGCGGCGTGGATATTCTGGTTGCCACGCCCGGCAGGCTGCTGGACCTGCACAATCAAAAAGCGCTTTTTCTGGACGACGTACAGATCCTCGTGCTGGACGAAGCGGACCGCATGCTGGACATGGGGTTTATTCACGACATCAAACGTATTCAACAGCGCCTGCCCGCCCGCAAGCAGTCGCTTCTGTTCAGTGCGACTTTTTCCAGTGAGATCCGGCTGCTCGCCAAGACGATGCTGCGCGACCCCGTCGAGATTGATGTGGCACCGCGCAATACCACAATAGACACTGTGCGGCAGCGCATCCACCCGGTCGACAAGAAACAGAAGACTGCGCTGCTGAAGCACCTGATTACCAGCAACGACTGGCGACAGGTGCTGGTATTTTCGCGCACCAAGCACGGCGCCAACAAACTGGTGAAAGAACTGGCGCGGGACGACATTCGCGCCGTTGCCATACACGGCAACAAGAGTCAGGCCAACCGCACCCGCGCACTGGCGGACTTCAAGGCCGGCAAGGTCGAAGTCATGGTCGCCACAGACATTGCGGCGCGTGGTATCGATATCGCGGAACTTCCCCACGTGGTCAACTTCGATTTACCCAACGTACCGGAGGACTACGTCCACCGTATCGGTAGAACGGGTCGGGCGGGCAGCAACGGTGAGGCGGTTTCACTGGTATCCGCTGATGAAATCAGCCAGCTGCGCGGAATAGAGCGGCTGATAAAGCAAACTCTGGCGCGCGACGTGGTAGAAGACTTCGAGCCGGAACAACAACTGCCGGCATCCCAGCGCTCCGGCAATCCAAACGCCGGCGCAAAAACGCGCAACAATGTGCGGCCAATCGGTGAGGCGCGCAGAAACGACAGCGGTGACGGCCGCGGGCGCCGCCGCAGCAGGGGCAGACGCAGCAACAAGCCTGACGCCGCGTAAACGCGCCGCAGAAACCGGCGCTCAAAACTCAAATGCACGTTGGCGGGCTTCGCGCCCCGGCTCGCCGACAGAATCCGCCTGTTGCTTAACCTGCGCCAGGCCTGACAGCGTGATACCCAACAGCCGCACCCCGGGCTTTGCCGGTAGCAGGCCGTCGAGCAGCGCCTGGGCCAATTCCGCCATATGCCCTGCACTGGCGATGTGTTGCTGCACACTGCGACTGCGGGTCACCTGGCGGAAATCTCCATAGCGAAGCTTCAGGGTGAGGGTGCGACCCACAACCCTGCAGTTCTGCGCGCGCTCCCAGGTGCGGGCAGCAATCGCCCCCAGCTCCGCCCGCAGCTCATTCTCCGCCCGCAGGTCAGTCGGGAACGTCTGCTCGTGACCCACCGATTTGCGTACACGCTGACTGCGAACCGGCCGGTGATCGACTCCGCGTGCAGCATCGCGCAGGTAAGCCGCGGATTTGCCAAAGTGCATTTCCAGGAAATCCCTGTCACACGCAAGCAGGTCGGCACCCACGTGAATGCCCAGCTTCGCCATGCGCCCAGCCGTCTTTGGACCGACGCCATAAAATCGCCGCACCGGCAGCGTCGCAACGAATTCGGCACCGTGTTCGGGTCGAAGGACGAACAGGCCATCGGGCTTGTCGTGGTCAGATGCAATCTTGGCCAGGAACTTGTTATAGCTGACGCCGGCGCTTGCGCACAGCCCCGTGGTGCTGAGAATATCCGCCTTGACCCGTCGCGCTGTCGCCACTGCGCTGCCAATCCCCTGCAGGTCTGCGCTGACGTCGAGGTAGGCCTCATCCAGCGAGAGGGGCTCAACCAGGTCGCTGTAGTGCTCGAAGATCGACCTGATCTGCGCGGAAACCGCGCGGTAGACCTCAAACCGGGGCCGCACGAAAACCAGCTCCGGGCAGCGCCGCGCGGCGGTGACCGAGGGCATCGCAGAGCGCACACCAAAACGACGCGCCTCATAGCTGGCAGCGGCTACCACGCCACGCTCCCGGGAGCCGCCGACGGCCACCGGCCGGCCGCGCAAATCGGGATTATCGCGCTGCTCGACACTGGCAAAAAACGCATCCATATCGACATGAATGATTTTTCTGGGCCGGGCGGAATCGTCGGCGGCCACCTCGCGGTCGCCTCTCGCTGCCCCTGGCATTCCAACCTGCTTTAGTTTCAATGGCCCACTCACCAGACTGCTCATCACCCCTGCCGCCACCGTAGACCCTATGACACCCGCCACACGGGGGCCCATTGCATCAACAGATAGTTGCCCGGGTTGACTTCCAGACGCACCTTGTTACAGACCCACAACTCTCACCACTATGATAGTGCAGTAGTGACCGCAGGCGCCAACCTCTGCGGCATTCTCCCCGCCCGCTCCATTCACCTGGCAGCCCGTTGTACAAGCGCCGCCATTCAATGGATAATCCCCTGCCCGCAGCGCGCCGTGACAACCAGGAGCCGGGCAGACAACTATGACTCGACATATTCAGTTAATGGACACCACGCTGCGCGATGGCGAGCAGACCCAGGGCGTGTCGTTCTCACCCGCCGAGAAGGTCAATCTCGCCAAAGCGCTGCTGGAGTTGCTCAAGGTCGACCGCATCGAGGTCGCATCGGCCCGGGTGTCCAGTGGCGAGAAAGAAGCGGTCGCCAGCATCAACGCGTGGGCGGCCGACAACGGCCTCGCCGGGCGCATCGAGGTGCTGGGTTTTGTCGATCACACCCTGAGCGTTGACTGGATCAGGGAAACCGGCGGCACGGTCATCAACCTGCTGACCAAGGGCAGCGAAAAGCACTGCCGTGAGCAGCTCGGAAAAACCCTCAGGCAACACCTGACGGAAATCCTGCAAACCGTGGCCTATGCGCGCTCGCAGGGTCTCACCGTCAACGCCTACCTGGAAGACTGGTCAAACGGTTACCACGACAGCCCCGACTACGTGTACGAGATGCTGGATGGGCTCGCCGACAGTGGCATTGAGCATTTCATGCTGCCAGACACGCTGGGTGTGATGTCGCCAACCCAGGTGCACGCCAGCCTGAAAGACATGCGTGAGCGCTACCCCACACTGCTCTTCGATTTTCACCCGCACAACGACTACGGCCTCGCCACTGCAAACGTGATGGCAGCCGTGGATGCAGGCATCAGCGCTGTGCACTGTACCGTGAACTGCCTCGGCGAGCGTGCGGGGAATGCATCGCTGGCAGAGGTTGCCATCGTGCTGCGGGATAAAATGGGCATGCAGTTATCGATTGATGAAAGCTACATCGTGCAGCTCAGCAATATGGTGGAATCTTTCTCCGGTAAACGCGTGCCGGCCAACGCGCCCATTGTCGGTGCCGATGTCTTCACACAAACCGCTGGCATTCACGCCGACGGCGACCAGAAGGGCGGCCTGTATGAAACGCGACTGAGCCCGGAGCGCTTTGCGCGCCAGCGCAGCTATGCGCTGGGCAAAATGAGCGGCAAGGCTTCACTGGCGAAGAACCTTGAGGCGCTTGGCCTGGACCTCTCCCCGGAAAACCAGCGCAAGGTGCTCGCGCGAATCGTCAAACTGGGCGATTCCAAGGCGACCATCACGGCGGACGACCTGCCGTTTATCATCGCCGAGGTACTGGAAAGCAAGGACTATCACCACATCAAGCTGTTGAACTGCTCGGTCACCAGCGGGCTGGACCTGGAGTCCACGGTCAGCCTCCGGGTCCGGGTGGACGGCGACACACTGCGTGCTTCCGGTTCGGGCAACGGTGGCTTCGATGCCTTCATCAACGCCATCAACATCGCCATGGCGCCGCGCGACTACCAGCTCCCGGAACTGGTGGACTACGAGGTGCGGATCCCCCGCGGCGGGCAGACCAACGCGCTCACCGAATGCGTTATTACCTGGAATTGCGACGGTCGCGAGTACAAGACCCGTGGCGTGCACGCGAATCAGGTATTCGCCGCCATTCTCGCCGCGTTGCGCCTGATCAACCTGCAGTTGCACGAGCGCGAGAACAACACCTCGGTGCTGTCGCGCCTGGGCGGCTCCGCGACCTGATCAGCCGGCGCGGGGCATCGCCGCCAGGGCCGCAACCACCCGGTCGCCGAATTCATTGGTCTTGATCATCGTTACGCCGGAGCCGGGTTTGGACAAATCCGGGGTGGAGTAGCCATCAGCAAACACGCTTTGCATAGCCGCCCAGACATTCTTCGACTCCTGCAGCATTCCGAAGCTGTCCTCCAGCATCATCGCTACGGAGCCGATCATTGAATAGGGGTTGGCAATGCCCTGGCCGGCAATATCCGGCGCGCTGCCGTGCGAGGGCTCATAGTAACTCTTCTCTGGGCCCTTGCAGGCCGAGGGCATCAGGCCCAGGGAGCCCAGGATGCCGCCCCCCTGGTCGGAGAGGATATCCCCGAACATGTTCTCCATGACCATCACGTCGAACTGGGCGGGGTTCAGGCACAGCAATGTGGCAGCGGCGTCGACCAGAATATGCCGGATCTCTACCTCGGGGTACTCGACCGCGACCTCTTCGAGAACCTCATTCCAGAGTACGCTGGATTTCAGCACGTTGCTCTTGTGAACGTTGTGCAGTACTTTTTTGCGGCGCATGGAGAGCTGCAACGCTTCGTGCAGTACGCGACGAATCTGCGCCTCGTCGTACTCCAGTACTTCCTTCACATAACGCAGACCTTCCGCGTTGATGCCCACTTCCTTCTCGCCGAAGTAGAGGCCGCCAACGAGCTCCCTCACCATGACAAGATCAATGCCCTCACCGACAACCTCCGGTTTCAGTGGCGAAAAATGTGCCAGCGCCTTTGGCAGAAAGACCGGACGAAAATTGGCGAATGTGTTGTAGCGACGACGCAACGGCAAAAGTGCGCCGCGCTCCGGCTGCATATCGACCGGGATTTTCTTCGACTCCTCGTGACTCAGCCCGATAGGCCCTTTGAGGATGGCATCCGCGGCATCACAAACCGCCTGAGTCGCCTCCGGGAAAGGGTGTCCGCTACTGAAATAGGCGCTGGCACCAAACTCCGCGTGTACGAGCTCGAAATCGATACTGTTGCGCTCCGCAACCAGCTCGAACACCTTGATCGCTTCGCGCATGATTTCCGGGCCGATGCCATCGCCCGCCAAAAGGGCGACATTGTACTTTTTCATAACCTGATTCTCTGACGGTGGAGGGTTAAAACCGGGCACCTCAACAGCGCCGGCGGGGACCCGGCGGCATTCTACTGCAGTTGCAGCGGAATTTCATGAGCAGCGAATGCGTCAGCGCGCTAGAAAACCGTGGGAACAATGGCGTCTATCAACCGCGGCCCTTTTTCCTGCATGGCGGTGGCGAAAAGCGTATTGAATTCGGCCGCGCTGTTGGCCCGGTCTGCCTGCAGACCCATACCGCGAGCCATGGCGACAAAATCCATATCCGGCCCACTGATATCCAGCGTACTGGCCGCCTTCGGACCCGGAGTACCGCCACGCGCGCCGGTGCGGCCAAACTCCATCTCCAGAATACTGTACTTACGGTTATTGAAAATCACCACGGTGACATCGAGCTGTTCCCGCGCCATCGTCCACAGTGCCTGGATGGTATACATGGCACTGCCGTCCCCTTCCAGGCACACCACCTTGCGCTCGGGACACGCCACGGCCGCGCCGACCGCCGCGGGCAGCCCCCAGCCGATACTGCCGCCAGTCTGGTTGAGCCAATCGTGCGGCCTGGCCCCCGCGGTCATCGGAAACACCAGCAGGCCACTGGTTATCGCCTCGTCCACTACGATCGCATTCTCCGGCAGGTAGTGCGCTATTGCCTGGGCGGCTGTACTGGCATCCAGCGCACCGGTTGGCTCCCCGGTGGGCGTCTGCGCCTGTATTTCGGGTTCAACCTGTTCGGCATCGAGGGCCACCAGAAGGGCGTCCAGCGCCGCATCGATATCGTCCTCCGGAGACGCCAGCACAAACTCCTCGCAATCCGGCGCCGTGAGCACGCTCGGCACATCCGGGTAGGCAAAAAAGGAAACCGGTGCTTTCGCGCCGAGCAGGATCAGCTGCTTCACTCCTTTGATATGGTCAATGGCCATTTCCGCCAGATACGGCAGACGCTCGATGACAGCACTGCCGGCTCCTCGCTCGATCCGGGTCGGAAAGGTATCGGTACTGACCCGTGCGCCACAGGCTTTGCCGATACGGCTCAACTTCAGCCCCTGGGCCGCACTTATGTTGCCGCCGATCATCAACATGCAATCCGCGCCGGAGCGGAGCCTGGCCACCGCCTCTTCGATGCGCGCGGCGGGCACCGTCGTCGGCGGCGCGAGTGCCACCGGGCCCTCCGCGCCGTTCGGGTTGTCCCCCCAGGACACATCGGCCGGCAGCACCAGCGTCGCGATTCGGCTATAGCCCGCCTCCCGCACCGCCGCTGCGGCGTCACGCCCGATCGCCGAGGCCTCCGTGGAGGCGTGCACCCAGTGCGACATGGGGGCCGCCACGCCTTCAATGTCAGAGGTGAGCGGTGCATCGTACTGCAGGTGATAGGTCGCGTGATCGCCCACGATATTGACCATCGGCACGCCACCTTTTTTGGCGTTGTGAATGTTTGCCAGCGCATTGCCAAGACCCGGCCCCAGGTGCAACAAGGTGGAGGCCGGTTTGCGGGCCATGCGCGCGTAGCCATCGGCAGCGCCGGAAAGGACGCCTTCAAACAGGCACAGCACACAGCGCATGCCCTCCACCTCGTCCAGCGCCGCCACGAAATGCATCTCGGACGTACCCGGGTTGGCAAAACAGACGTCGATACCGTTGTTGATCAGCGTGGTCAGCAGGCTCTGTGCACCATTCATGCCGGGGTCTCCGTAGTGATTGATTGATCAGTGGTTGATTGATCAGTGGGCAGTTGATCCGGGTGTGGCGGCTATCTGCGCCGCGGTAAAAATCTTGTTGGGGTTGAGAATGTTCTGCGGGTCCAGCATACGCTTGAGGCCCATCATGAGCTGCAGCTCTTCAGGGCTGCGACTGCGATGCAATTGTTCACGCTTGCTCAGGCCAATGCCGTGCTCGGCCGACACCGACCCATGATAGCGCTCGACAGTTTCATACAGCAGCGTCTGCAATGCGTCATAGTCAAAGTTTTCCGCATTGCGGTTGCCGAGATTCACATGCAGGTTACCGTCGCCGAGATGGCCGAACACCACGCAGATCTGATCTTCGTGCGCCGCCATCGCGGCGCGGATATCGGCGATAAACGACTCCATGCGCTCAATGGTCAGGCTGACGTCGAAGGGAATGAACGGACCCTGTTTGAACAGCTCCAGCACGTCGTCGCGAATCTCCCACAGCGCATTGCGTTCCGCCTGGGAGCGCGAGAGCACTGCATCCGAGACCAGCCCCTCGGCCATCGCCTCACCGAGCACCGTCTCGAACCGCTCCGCGTCACCGGCGGGGTCGCCACCTTGCGTCTCCACCAGCACATAGTGCGCGCATCCGTGCGGCAGGGGCCGCTTGTGCGTGCTGCCCTCGCGCGTGATGTACTCGTAGAAATCGGGCCACATCACTTCGAAAGCCGACAGCGTACCGGCGGTGCGACTGTCAAGGAAGCGCAACAGGCGGGACACGGACGGAAAGTCATCCACCGCCAGCAGCGCCGTGTTCTGGCTTTTCGGCTGGGGTCGCAGGCGCAGCACGACCCGCGTAATCACGCCGAGCGTCCCCTCGGCGCCGATAAACCACTGGCGGATATCGTATCCGGTATTGTTCTTGAGCATTTTGTTGAGATTGCACACTATGGTGCCGTCGGCGAGTACAACCTCCAGGCCCAGCACCATATCGCGGGTCATGCCGTAGCGGATCACCATGTTGCCACCGGCGTTGGTGGCGACATTGCCGCCGATTGTGGCGGAGCCGCGTGCACCAAGATCCAGTGGCAGTAGCAGATCGTGTTCCTCTGCGGCTTCAGCGGCGCGCTGTAAAATGCAGCCCGCCTGCACCGTCATGGTACGATTCTCGGTATCGATTTCCTCGATCTCCTGCATGCGCTCCAGCGACAGCCCCAACTCACCAGCGGTCTCAAAGTGTCCATTGGCGAGACCCGTCTTGCCACCCAGGGGCACCAGCGGCTGGCCAGCGGCACAGCAGATCCGCAGGATTGCGGCAACCTCGGCGGTGCTGGACGGCTTCAACACGATGTCGGGCATATAGTCGTCCGTCTGTTCGCGTACGCCTTTTTCGCCCAGCAATTCTCGCAGTTCTGCCAGCACTTCAGGGCGGGACTCTGCCACGTCGGCCTCCTTTTTATTGCTCTGGATTGCGGACATCCACAGGACATCACCTGATCCAGCATAGTGCAAACGGATCGAGGTGGCCAAACCTGAGTCGCCAGGCTAATCGACGCGCGGTACCGCCGACAGCAGCGCCTGGGTATAGGCGTGCCCCGGGCGCGTCAGTATCTGCTCGGCACTGCCCTGCTCCACCAACCGACCGTTGCGCATCACACCCACCCGGTGCGCGAGGCCGGGCACAATCGACAGGTCGTGGGTGATGAACAGGTAGGAGACACCGAAGTCCTTCTGCAGCTGCGCCAGCAATTCGAGAACCCCCACGCGAATCGACACATCCAGCGCACTGGTGGGCTCGTCACAGATAATCAGCTCGGGCTCCACCGCGATCGCCCGTGCTATCGCAACCCGTTGCAGCTGGCCACCAGAGAGCTCGTGCGGGTACCGGCGATGGAAATCGGCCTCGAGTTGTACCCGGCTGAGCAACTGCTCGACGCGCTCCTCAAGCGTTGTGTCGCCGAGATCCAGCCCCAGGCTGAGCATGCCCTCACTGATGATCTCGCCCACTGTCATCCGCGGATTCATGGAGGAATGCGGATTCTGGAAAATCACCTGCATCCGCTTGCGCAGCGGCAACATGGCACGCCGGCCGAGGCGGCTGATATCGACGCCATCGAACTCGATTGCACCACCGGTCAGGGCATCGAGGTTGAGAACCGCGCGCCCGAGGGTCGTTTTACCACTACCGGACTCACCCACCAGGGCATAGGTTTCCCCGCGCCCGATGCGCAGCGACACCCCGTCGACCGCACGCACGTGGTCGACCACCCGCTGCAGCACACCACGCCGCACAGGGAAGTGTACCTGCACATCCCTGAGCGCCAACAGGGGCTCGGCGGCGGCCGCCTCGCGAAAGCGCGACAGGTCGGGCAGGGCTGCGATGAGCTGCCGACTGTAGGCCTCGCGCGGCGCAAGGAAAAACTGCTCCACCGGCGCCCGTTCGATGATCTCCCCGCGGTACATGACGGCGACCTCGTCTGCCGTATGACGCACCACGCCCATATCGTGGGTGATCAACAGCATGGCCAGCTGGCGGCTGCGGGTGAGGCCACGCATCAGCGTCAGCACCTGTGCCTGGATGGTCACATCCAGCGCCGTGGTGGGCTCGTCCGCGATCAACACCTCGGGCTCACAGGCCAGCGCCATGGCGATCATCACCCGCTGCTGCTGTCCACCCGAGAGTTGGTGGGGAAAATAACTGTAGCGCTCTTGCGGATCGGGAATACCCACCTCTGCAAATAATTGCATTACTCGCTGCCGCAGCGCCTTCCCACGCAGGCCTGTGTGCAGGCGCAGGGTTTCCGCCACCTGGTGGCCCGCCGTCTGCACCGGGTTCAGCGCGCTCATGGCATTCTGGAAAATCATCGCCACGCGGCGCCCCCGGACTTCGCGCATGCGCAACTCGGGGAGGACGAACAGATCCTGACCGCCGACGCTGACCTGTCCCCCGGTGATCTGCAGGCCCTCCGGCAACAGGCGCATCGCCGCCAGGGAGGTCACTGATTTGCCACTGCCGGATTCCCCGACCAGTGCAAACACCTTGCCCGGCTGCAAGGCAAGGCTGACACCGCGAATGATTGGCTCCCGGGTGTGGGTATTGGCGACCTGCAGGTCGACGATCTCCATCGGCAACTCGCTCACGCCCTCCTCCCTGCGCCGGTCGCGCTGCGTGGATCAAACGCATCGCGCACCAGGTCGGCAAACAGGTTGGCCGCCAGCACCAGCACAAACATGAAGAAAAATGCCCCGCTCAGGGTCCACCAGATAGCGGGCTCGCGCGAGAGTTCCCCGCGAGCGCCGTTGATCATGTTGCCCCAACTGCCCATGGAAGGATCGATACCCACACCGATATAGGACAGCACTGCCTCGGCCAGTACCAGCGAACTGAACTCGAGCACGAATGTGATAAGAATAATATGCACGACGTTGGGCAGGACATGCCGGCTCAGGATGCGCGTGTGGCTGACACCGAAAGCATGTGCCGCCTGCACGTAACCGAGTTGACTGATCTTCAGCGTTTCCGCGCGAATCAATCGGCACAGGCTGGACCAGCTGGTCACGCCGAGAATGAAGCACAGCGCCAGGAACCGGGCATCGGCCTTCTCCATGCCAATGGCGAAAAAGTCCGGGTTGAGATCGATATATACCTGGAACAGCAGCACGGAAGCGGCGATCAGCAGGATACCGGGAATGGAACTCAGGGTGGTGTAAAGGTACTGCACGACATCATCCACCCAGCCTTTGAAATACCCGGCCAACACTCCCAGGGTGACGGCAATAGGCAGCATGACCAGGGTCGCCAGCGTGCCCAGCAGCACACCGGTACGAATACCCTTGATACTCTGGTAGGCGACATCCGCGCCGCCGAGATCCGTACCCAGCACATGGTAGTGTCGGCTTATCGCCACCAGCCAGACCCAGAGACAGATCACGCACCCCTGCACCCACCAGGATGCCCGCCAGGGCAGGGAGCTGTGGCGCAGCGCCAGCCACTGGGGCCCGATCAGCACAATGCACAGCAAAAGGCCGGGGAGCAGGGACCACAATGACCGCGCGAGAATGTCGGGCCACTTGTCATCGGTATGTTCAAGGTGCTGACCCGCATGTTTCAGCCGCGGGAAATCCCGGTAGTCCCTGCCCTGCGCATCCTTCATATTCTGTTTTTCAAAGGAGTACAGCGCGAAAGGCGCGGAGTAGGTGCGCTCAAAGCGTTGACCCATGCCCCCGAGCATCAGGTCCAGCACGCTGGTCACCCGGTTGTCGTAAAAGACTTCGCTCGTGGTATGGGCGGCGCCCTCCACCGGTTCGAGTGCGCGGCGAAAATGCAGGGAATCCAGCAGGGCCACCAGCACATACACGGCGATGATGGTGAAAGTCGCCATGCCCAGGCGTGAGCCGAAAACCTCGCCCCAGCGCGCTCGTATCTGCGGATCGCGCCGCAAGCGCAGGAAAAACACAATCAGCACCGCAACCAGCAGGAAGATCAGCGCATCCGACCAGAGTATCAGCGGCTTCATCAGCTCAACCGCACCCGCGGGTCCGCCCAGGTGTAGGATATATCCGTGAGTATCAAGCCAAGGATATAAAGGACGGAGCCAATAAACACCATGCTGCGCACAATGGCGAAATCCTGCGACTTGATGGCATCCAGCATGTAGCTGCCGAGCCCGGGTATACCGAAGAACGCCTCGATCAGCAGGCTGCCCATAAACAATGAGGGCACGAGGACCACGACCCCCGTGAGAATGGGTATCAGCGCGTTTGGCAGTATATGCCGAAACAGGATTCTCAGTTCACTCGCGCCCTTGGCGCGCGCGGTGCGCACATAATCCTGGCCCGCCTCTTCCAGGAACAGTGTGCGATACCAGCGCGCCCCGGAGCCTATACCTGCAACCACGCCAACCAGCACCGGCAAAATGAGGAATCTCCACACCTGCCCCTCGGCGTGAAAGCCCGAAATGGGCACCAGTTTCCAGGTCTTGGCCACCAGGTACTGGCCCCCGATAATATAAAACAGGTAGGAAATAGACATCAGCGCGACAAAGGTGAACACCACCCAGCGATCCAGGCGGGTGGCGTGGAACATCACCACCAGCAGCGCCACGCAAATGTTGACCCATATGCCGATCGCAAAGGTGGGCAGTGCGACCGCGAGGCTGGGCCACATGCGTGTGGAAACGTCTGTGGTGATATCCCGCCCGCTCTCCGAGCGGCCAAAATCAAATACAAACAACCTCACCGATTTGGTGAAAAAAATCGTCTCTGAAATCCGCTCCACGCCACTGGCTTCATTATTGATAAACAGTGGCAGGTCATAGCCGTTTTTCTCTTTCCAGGCCTCAATCGCCTCCGGCGTCACATACTTGTCGCCGAGCTGCGAAACGGCCATATCATCAGGTGACGTGACGACGAAGAAAAGCAGAAAGGTCAGCAAATTAACGCCGATGAGGATCGGTATGGCATACAGCAGGCGACGGACAATATAGGCGAACATGCCTAGCGACCTCCCGGGCGCACGGTGGCCCGCTGGCGCCGACGATAGGCCACCACACCGGGTACCAGCATCAACGCAACGAATGCCAGCGCAAGTAGCAGCGGCCAGGTGACCGGTCGGTTCCACTCTTTGCGCAAACGTTCGCGCAGCGGGGCATCAATGCGAATATATTTCAAGGTTGCCTTGGAAATTCCATGCCGCTTGGTGTTGTGTACCCAGGGGTTATTGAGAAAAATCTCCTTCGGGTAGAAGGCGTACAACCACACTGCGTCGCGTCGGAACAATTCCACCATTTGCTCCACCAGCGCCATGCGCTCCTCGCCCGGCGGCAGCACCCGCATCTGCCGGAACAATGCATCGTATTCCTCACTACCGTAATTGGAATTGTTGGCCCCGTCGCACTCGCACACCAGCGGACTCTCCGGCCCGAATAACAGGAATAGAAAGTTTTCCGGGTCGGGATAATCCGCCAGCCAGCCGTGGGAGAAAATCTGCGTGTTCCCGGTAAGCAGTTTCTCGCGAGTCCGCGCCCAGTCCGCGGGCCGAAACTCCACCTGCACGCCAATCTGCGCAAAGATACGGTCGATCCAGTTCATCGAGGTATTGCTGATAGCCTGCGACTGCACATCGATAAATATTTTCAGTGGCTCGCCGGTGCGAGCATCGCGCCCGCCCGGGTACCCCGCTTCCGATAACAACCTGCGCGCAGTGTCGATCGACTTGCGCCTGGCTTCGCCATCCACCCAGTCGTACACGTAGGGGTTAATGCCCGCCTCGCCTGTAGAGTGTCCCGGAATGCCCGGTGGGATGGGCGACTGCGCGGCAACACCGTTCCCTTTGTAAAAGATGTTGAGGTATTCCTCGGTATCGAAGGCTATCTGCAGCGCTCGACGCAGCTTTCGTTTCTCTTCGCTATATCCCCCCACCACCGGATCGCGCATGTTGAAGCCATAGTAGTAAATGCCGGGCTTCACATCTGGCGACATCGTGATCCCGTGGTCCTTGAGGTCCGGAGACATCTCAACCCCATCCGGACCGACCACGAACGCCTGGTCAAACACGCCGGTTGTGTGACTGTGATTCTCGCCGGAGCGGTCGTAGTAACCCTGCAGAAACTTCGTCCACAGTGGCAGGCTCTCCTTTTCCAGACGGTACACCGCCCGGTCAATAAACGGTATTGGCTTGCCGGCATCCTTCAGAAATCCCGCCTCGCGATCACCCGGCGCACCCTCCTC
>CAZFJQ010000019.1:0-55338 GCA_964519755.1 uncultured Halioglobus sp. | reverse complement strand
GCACGCCTGGAAAGTGTGTATACGGCAACGTATCGAGGGTTCGAATCCCTCCCTCACCGCCAGATTTGATGACAGGTTACTGATCAGTAACGGCTCTTCCCCATCAACGCGGGATGCACCGATAGTCACCAGCCCGCCCGCTTACTGATTCCGGCGGAACGCCGAACCGCGCACCCGCAATGGGTGGCGGCACGTGTGCCCCCTGCACAGGAGGGATAGATGAGCGTTAGCAACGGCGCGCCCGGTGAGCTAACACAACAACTTGACAGCGCTATCGAGCGACTCGCGCGGGATAATGCCGACGGCGGGATCTCGCACATCCTGGATATCCTGGAACCAGCCCATGCGCTCATGCTTGAGCCTGGCGGTGTCAACGAGCTTTACCTGCGCGTACCGGCGCTGGAGGCCGCGGGCCTGTTTCGCGGCAGCGACTGGGATAATCCCCAGACCCTGGTTCCTGCATTCGCCGCGCGAACCGTGCGCTATGGCGAGATGGTGCCGGCGAAAGTTGAAATGCTGAGCGAGATTCGCATGCTCGCCGTCGCCAGGGGGGACTACGCCCACCCCAGTCTTTCGGCCGAGCGCGCCGAGCACTTTCTCGACCAGGTCATGGCCATGAACCTGGATCTGCTGGTTGGAGACCTCCAGGAAGCAGACCGACTGCGACCGGAACGGCTCGGCTACGCAGTGCAGAACCTGCACCACTTCCTGCTTGAGCACCTCGGCTACGAGGACCTGCTCGAGCACCTGGTGACCGAGGTCTGGCGAATCCTCGCCCAGCGACCCGTGCAGGTGGACGGCGTCAAGCACATGGTGGCCCAGATTGCCGCCTGCATGAGTAAGCCGGGTGTTCTGGAAGGCGTGGCCGGGGCCGACGCGCAGCAGCTGGTGACCGCGGTTTTCAGCCCCAGCGAGGGCTGTCGCGAAGATCCGGGCTTTGACACATACCAGCAGCGCATGGCGTCGATGGACGACGCCACGCTGCTGCAGGAAGCCATTGCCTTTGCCCGGGCGATGCACCGCACAGGGCTGGTATCTCCCTACCTCCCGGTTTTTATTCGCTACCTTCGCAGCCGCTGGAACGAACTGATTCCCACCGCACTGGGGCTCAGCCAGACAGGCGCCGATGCCTTTCATTGTTATCCCGCCCTGATCCACCGTCTCATCGATGAGGCGGTCTTTCCCGAAACCAGCCAGGCCGCCTATGGCCTGGCCATGATGCTCGAGCGGGGCGTACTGTTCTCGCCACCCGTGGCGCCGTCCCTCTGGCGCCAGATCAGGCTCACCCTCTGCCCACTGGCGGCAAGCAAGATTGCCGGGGTCTTCGGGACGGCTCGCTCGCCCGAGTGTTTCCTGCTTGCGGACGTGATCAATGTTATCGGCCGGCCACTCGGCGTCGGCCAGGGTAACTACCCTACCTGCCAGTCGACCCGTGCCATCTCGATGTGGGCCTACAACGAGCCTGACGTGTTGCTGCGCATGATCGCCTGGGCAGCGCGGGACGATGAAGTGGTGATGCGTTTCGAGGGCTCAAGCATCTCATCCCGGGAACTCAGCGCCGGGCTCGCCCTCGAAGCGCCGGTGGATGTGGACGCGGTGTCTTTGATCACCGTGCCGCATCTCGACCGCATTTACTATGAGATGGGGCGCCGCAGTGTGGGGCGCGGCGAAGACCCCCACAAGTGGGTCAACGCCGAGTTCCACGGCGACCATGTCGGGCTGGGATTCCGCATAGCGGTGGATGTTTTTACGGGTGGCCTGAAAGACTTCGAGGGTTTTATCAGGGATTTCTACGCCAGCTATCATCCCTATTACAACGGCAATCTACCGGTGATCAGCCCCCAGCCTGCGGGTATCGCGGTTACCGACAGTGCAAGCCGCTTCCTGGGCTGGCATGCAATCACGATCCAGCGCCTTGCGCTGGACCCCGAAAAGCGCATGCGCGTCTACTTTTTCAATCCCAATAACGACAGCGGCCAGGATTGGGGGCAGGGCATCGTTACCTCAACCCAGGGACATGGCGAGCTGTTTGGCGAGGCATCCCTGCCCGTGCAGGAGTTCGTGTCACGCCTTTACGTGTTCCATTACGACCCCCTGGAAATTGGCGCGGCAGAAAGCGTACCCGATGCGGACGTCAGCGCGGTCATAGCGCTCGCGCGAGGGAGCTGGGCGATGGATCGCTGACCACCCTGGCGTCAAGTCAATACCACAATGGCCAGCGGCGGTAACTGGCGGCTAAAAGCCCCTGCCTTTCAACCCTTGGCGCATGCTGTATACTGTTGGCACTCGATACGGTGAACTCGGTCAGCGATGAAATACCACATGACATGATGCAGCGTCGCTGAGGCCAGGTGATTCAAGCACCGTAGCCACTCAGACGACACGGAGCACTACTATGTCGGTATCAGAAGCCAGCCAACCCACCAAATCCTCCTCAGATACACCCACCAAGGGATCAGGGCGGCAGCCCGAACAGTCTGGTGCCGGCGCCATGGCCCGGAATCTCGCATCCTGGGCAGACCCCTCCCTGGATTCCTACAATGGCACAGAGCGGGAAAAAGACCCTTCCAAGGGCTATATTGCCCTGCTCGGCTGGAGCCTGAACGCGATCAAGGCCGCACAGAAGTTTGACAGACGCTATGTGGTCGTCGCCCCGGAGTGGGCCGGGGACTTTTGCGAAGCCAACAACATTCCTTATATGCCCTGGGATTTCGTCCGCCTGAATGACCGTTCGATGGAAATCGCCGAGCTCCTGAAAAAGAAGGGCGTCGATGTCGCCATTCCCCTGTTTGAAGAGACGGTGGAGTGGTCCGGCGCTATAAATTCGGTCCTGCTTGATAACCCCCGCATGTACGGCCAGTCCATCCTCTTCCGGGACAAGGCCCTGATGAAGCGCCGCGCACAGCTCGGCGGTATCCGGGTCGGCATCTTCGAGGAAGCGCACGAGAAGGACGACATCGTGCGCTTCATGAAGCGTGTGAACCAGACCCTGCTGAAGCTCGAGGGTGACCCGGATGACCCGATTCACGTCAAGGCTTTCGACAAGGCGGGCTGTCTCGGGCACCGGATGATCCGCACCATGGAAGAGATCGACCTGATCCCGGCGGAGGAATACCCCCTGCTGATGGAGAGTCACCTTGATGGCTGGGAGTTCGCCGTGGAAGCGTGGATTCACGACGGCAAGATCCAGTTCCTGAATATTTCGGAATACGTTACGCTGGGGTACTCGGTCTTCGTGCCCGCCACCAATGAGCTGGAGAGTTGGCGGAACGCGATCACCAAGCAGATCGAAAAGCTGATCAAGACCTTTGATATCCAGTTCGGCCTGATTCACCCGGAGTACTTCGTAACCGCCGACGGTGAAATGTACTTTGGCGAGATCGCCTACCGCCCGCCCGGCTTCAAGGCATTTGAGCTGATTGAGCGCGCCTACGGGTTCAGTGCCTACCAGGCGTCAATGCTGGTATTCGATCCCAAGTCCACCAAGGAAGAGGTCGAGGCGTTCTTCCCGGAAGAGGTGAGCGGCGCAAAAGGTTACGCTGGCTGTTTCGGCGTCTACCCCCGTCGCCGGGTCGTCAGTAAGCTGGAGATGCCGAGCGAGTGTGTTGACCACCCTTACTTCGAGTCGCACGAACTCGCAGCGCCTGCCGAGGAGACGGTGCCGGACCGTTCCGCCTTCGGTACCCACTGGGGGCTGGTGTTTTTCTTCGGCGACGACCCGATCAAGATGCGCGATCTGCTGAAGTCCCAGGAGGAGCTCGACTTTTACGTCTAGCCGCGCAGCCTTGATCGCTGCCAACGATCCCGCCCCGGGGCGGTGCCAGCTTCCTGCCGGCATTGCCCCGCGGTCCGAGAAGAGGCGCTACTGAATCATGTTCAACGCGCTTGTTATCGACAAAAACGACTCGCAGCAGAGCGTCGCTATCGGCTTCGCTTGAGCAGCCGGCGCTGCCTGAGGGCTAGGTGCTGGCGGCTAAAGTACAGGGTCGGCCCGTGGTGGATGTGAATCGGCGGGCTTGAGAATAGTCGGTTATGCGCAAGAGCACTGGAAAGCTTTCACAGTCAGACCGGGCCCTGGTTGCTTGCCCCCAATGGGTCAGCTCACGCCGTGGTGTCCGCGCTGCCCGGGCGTATGCTCAGCACTGTGAACTTCCGCCGCGGAGATAATAATGACAACTGTCAAACGTGCGAGTGATCTTCAGCCCGTGAACTGTTTTCGGACAGACCGTCTCTATCAGTCCGGGTATCAATGGTATTTCATGACCCGCGAGGGGACCGAAGAGGGGCCGTTCGACGGGCGCAGCGAGGCGCTGGTGCGCCTGGAGAGTTACCGCCTGGTCATGGGCTCCGGCCTGCTCAGTTCAAATTGTGAGTTGAGCGTACTCCCGTACTGACCGTAATACCCGGCCATCAGGGCTGGCCCTGTTTTACGCCCTGCAAAAACGCCAGTGTGCTGCTTTCCAGCATCTCACGGGCGTCCACGCCGGGCAGGAAGTGCTCCAGATATTGATTGATCACGAGATGGCTGAGGCCCATTGCCATGGCCCAGAGCTTTACCGCCAGGTCGAGCGGGTCGGCGTGACGAAGAGCCTGCTGTTCGCACCACAATTCCACCTGCTCCACCAGGACATTGAAGCCGGTGACGCGGAACTGCGCATCGGATTCGTCCAGTTGCGCCATTAACTGCACACCGCGTTCACCCCACATGAGGTCGAAGAAGGCCTCGCGTGCGGTGACAAACTCTATGTAGCTCTTGCCCATGGCGATAATGCAGTCTGCGCTGCCGGGGATATGGCTTTTACTGATCGCCAGCATGTGATTGCTGAGATCAAAGAAACCGAGTTCGCTGACGGATCTCAGTAGATCGTCTTTATCCCGGAAGTGGCGATAGGGCGCAGCGCTGCTGACCTCGGCGCGTCGTGCCGCGTCAATCATGGCGAAGTCCTCCGAGCCGGATTCTGCTATCAGCTCGGCTGCGGCGACTACCAGCGCGTCCTTCAGATTGCCGTGGTGATACGTTCCACGCTGTGATTGTCCGTGTTTTGCAGCCATGTTATGCCCTTTGAATTCAGCTATTGTCTGGCGCTGCCGAGGAATGCTGGGTCGCGATGAGTGTCTCGGCCCTCGCCGATAGTGGTCTGGCACGGACCGTGGCGAGAAAGAGCGGTGGTACAAGGAAGAACGAAATGACAGTGGAAAGCAGCACGCCGCCGGCTATCGCCATGGCAAAGGGCGGCCAGAACTGGCTGCCTTCGAGAATCAGCGGTAAAAAGCCGCCGAAAGTTGTCAGGGTTGTGGAAACAATATGGCGACTGGAATCCATCACTACTGATCGAATCTCCGTACGGCAGCCGTCCCTTGCCCTGGCATTTCCCTGCAGGGCGGTAATGATAATAATCGCCGCATTGATCGAAACCCCGATAGAACCGATAACCCCGATCATGGCCTGAATGCCGAAGGGGTAACGGAATACCGCCAACGAGAGCAGCGACAATCCCAGCGAACAGACACAGACCAGCAGGGCAATCGCCGACAATCGCCATGAGTTAAAGGTCAGTAAAATGGTGGCGAGCAGGGCAGCGGTTATCAGCCCCATGGGTGCCATGAGTCTTGCCACGACTTCGGCGCGCTCATCCGCGTCTCCCGCGAAGCGCCAGGTGTACCCATCGGGCAGGGCAATGGGATTCGCGTTCAAGCCCTGTTGCAACAGCTTCAAGGCCTCTTGCGGGAGAACCCCCCGGACCAGAAATGCCTGTACCGTGTTGATACGTTTGCCGTCCAGCCGGCTGATTGGGCTCTGGGAGGGCAGCAGGTGCGGAGTGCCGATCACATTCAGCGGCACGGAGGCCAGGCCACCCGTGTTGCCCGCTGCGTCCCGGGGTAGTGGAATGCGAATATTGTTGATGTCTTCAGTGTTGGCCCAGTCCTGCTCGTTCAGGCGCACGCGGACGGGCAAGCGTTCGGTGCCTTCCAGAACCTCACCCGCGAGACGCCCGTTCAGGCTGTCATTCAGGGCTCGCGCGGCATCTGCTGGCTGCAGGCCAGCTTGACGGAGCATGTTTTCATCGAGCTGGAATAGCAGTTTTGGCGCGCCACCGATGAGGTCGGCGCTGGTGTGTGTGACGTAGGGCAGGGCATCCATGCGTGCGCGGAAGCTTTCTCCAAGCGTCTGCAGCACCGTCAGGTCGGGGCCGGTTACCTCGATTTCCACTGGCGCGGTCACCGGCGGCCCCTGGTCGATACCGCGCACAACAATGCGCGCCTGCGGGAATTTCCGGTCCAGCTCTGTCTGTAGTTCGCGTATCAGCTCATCCGTTCGGTTCTCGTCGCGGGTCAGTACGAGCGCCTCCGCCCAGGATGCGATTCCTTCTTTCAAGCGGAACATGTTGTAGTAAAAAGCAGGCGCGCTTTCGCCGATGCTCCAGTCGACCCTGCGGACCAGGGGGTCATCGCGCAGGTGTCGGTCGATTTGCTGCGCGAGACCAGCGCTGTCGTAGATGGAGCGACCGTCCGCCAGCTTTACCTGTACATAGAGTTGATCGCGGTCCGTGCCGGGGAAAAACTGTGCGGTCAGCGTGGGGAAGGACAAAAAGCCGCTGATCGGCAGCGCCAGGGCGAGTGCGATGCCGGCCAGCGGATAGCGCAGGCTCCAGTCCATGGCTCTCTGCAGTGTCTCGCCGGCACGACCGCTGTTGATCCCACCGACATACCATGGCGTTCGCGTATTGCTCCGCCGCGGCAGCAGCCATGCGGCCAGTACCGGTGTGACGATAAGCGCCAGCACCGTGGATGCGGTCAGCATGATAATCACTGCTGTGGCAATGGCGCCTACAAAGTCGCCGGCGGGACCCGCCAGAATGGCCATTGGCATGAATGCCAGTATGGTGGTAACCGCCGAGGCGATGAGGGGCACACGCAGGCGGTCTACCGAGCCGGTGATCGCGTCCAGCGGTGGTGCGCCCGCCAGCAGTCGTTTGCGCACCTCATCTGTCATGACGATGGAGCCGTCTACCAATAGCCCGAGTGCCACAATCAAACCGGTGACAGACATCTGGTGGAGCGCCATCCCCATGCGATCCATTACCGTGATCGAAACCAGCCCGCACAGCGGCAGTATGACGGCAACGACGACTGCCGCGCGCCACCCCAATGTGAACAACAGCACGGTAATGACCAGCAGGATGCCGATGCCCAGGTTTTTCCCCACATCGTAGAATCGCGACTCCGCATAGCGGCTCTGGTCGTAACTCAGCTCCACCGACAGGCCGGCGGGTGCCTGCTGCCGATAGTCTTCCAGCATGTCGCGAAACGCTGCGCTCCATACGTCTACCTGCTGATTGGCTCGCATGACACTACCGACCAGGATGGCAGGCCTGCCCTGGGCGATGGCCATGCTGGCAGGCGGACTGGCGACGGTTTTGCGAACGCTCGCGATATCGCGGACACGGGTCACGCTGCCGTTGGCCGCGGTGGCGACAATCACTTCACTGACTCGCTCCACCGAGTCAAATTCTCCGGAAATCTCGATCAGCAGGTCATTGCCTTCTCCCGTTGCCCGTCCGGCCGCCATTTTGGCGTCGGCGGCCAACAGGGATGTACTGACCTGCGCCAGGCTCAAGCCCCTGCTGATCAGTGCGCTTTGGTCGATGGCAACCCGGATTTCCTCATCCGGTTCACCAAACACCTCTACCAGTTTGGTCAGCGGCAGGTTGCGTGCCTGGTCGGCAAAGTCATTTGCGAGCCGGCTGAGCACGGGCAACGGCAGGTCTTCGACATGCTGTGAAGAGAAGGCCACTATCGTGGTGAACGAGGTGAGCCGATCATTGTCGAAAACGGGCTCCCCGGTGCCGGGTGGAAATTCACCGGACGCGGTGGCGATTGCATCACGCACTTCTGACCATACCCGCTCGAGTGTCTCCTCGGACAGCGAGTCGAGCAGAAGGATATTCAGGAAGGAGACGCCACTGCTGGAAACCGAGCGTAGTTCGTCGATTTCGGGAATCTCGCGCAGCTCGTCTTCCAGGGGGCGCGTTACCAGTGCCTCCACGCGGTCCGGGGTCGCCCCGGGGAAAAATGTTGTCACGGTGCCGACGAAGTTGGTCAGCGCCGGGTCTTCCTGCCTCGGTATTGAATGCAGGCTGGTGATGCCCACGGCGATCACACTGATGATGATCAGCGCGAAGTAGCGCGAGTGCTGGTAGATAATCCTGGCGAGCATATCAGTCTACCGGCAGCGGCTGCACGCGCGCGCCGACGCTGATACGGTGCAAACCACTGGCCACTACCAGTGAATCATCGGGCAGGCTGCCACGCACGTAGACCCGGTTGCCACGTACCTCAATAATCTCCACGGCTTCGCGCACGACGCGTGTCTCTGCGCTTCCGGTGTCGATTCGAAGCACCATCCACAGCCCTCGCTTATCCTCCTGCAGTGCTTCAATGGGCAGCCATCCCCCGACGCCGCTCACCATTTCCTCGAGTGAGAGCAGTACGCTCTCGCCATCCAGCGCTGTAATGTCCGCGGGTAGGGCAAATACCGCCGTGGTAGTTCGTGTCACCGGATTGATGTCGGGCCGTATGGTCAACAGCTGTGCTTCAAAGTCGGTGTCGCGCAGCGTTAGCGGGTAGTGTTCCCCGACTTCCAGCATTGCCGCCCGTGACGCCGTGACGCCTATGTGGGCCTCCTGACCAGTTGTTTCCAGAATGCTCACAACCACCGAGCCGGGGTTCACAACAGCACCTTCATGGGCGTGTCGATCCGTGACAACGCCGGTGTAGGGCGCAAGTAAGCGCGACTTCTCCAGGTTGATGTCGATTGATCTGAGCAGCGCGGCCGTTGCCGCGGCGCGCGCTTCAAGGGCCGACGACCGCAGCCGGGTTTCGTCGTAAACCTCGCGGGATACTGCGCCGCTGCCGATGAGTTCCTTCTGGCGGGCCGCCTTGATGCGCGCGAGTTCCAGCTCGATTCCAGCTTGCTCCAACTCGGCCGCGGTTGCCTCGCGCCTTGCCTGCAAGCTCGCCCGGTCGAGCGTTGCAAGCAGATCGCCGCGTTCCACAGGGGTGCCCGGCCTGGGAGGGGCAGTCTCTATCGTGCCCGCCAGTTCGAAGCCGAGGTCAGACTTCCTGCCGGCCACGATGAGGCCCAGGTAGGACACGTCCCGGTTGTAGCCTGCCTGCCGCTGGTAGCTGACGGCCGCCACTGGTAACGGGTCGCGCCCCGAGGGCTGCTCGGAGAGGGCCGCGCGCATGTGCAGCGAGCCGGTGATGGCCGCGGTGATCATCGCTGCCGCCAGCAGGCCCTGGACCAGCCGCTTCGTCGCAGCTGACGGCCGCTCGGCGCGCTCGGAATTGTTGGTCATACCCGGCACCATGTAAGAACAATTAACATTATGTTACACGTTCTTACATCAACGTCAAGTCGGTGCCTGCGCTTGCGGAGCAGATGCGATTCACGCACAATGCTGCCACTGTCGAGGCTCCTTGAGCCGAGCGGCAGTCGCTGCGGTGATCCAGGCGGTCCCCTCGCAATGATAGGTAGTGAACCCCGCCAGGCCCGGAAGGGAGCAACGGTAGTTACCGACTCGTGTGCCGGGGTGTGGCTGTCTGGGTCGCCTCCCATTACCTGAGTTCATCGCCGGTTTCTGTCGTCATAGTGCTGGTGTATCCTGATCCACTGAGTGAATTGAAGGCGTAAATCCGCATGTCCTACCAGGTACTGGCCCGCAAATGGCGACCGGGTAACTTCCGCGAAATGGTCGGGCAGGAGCATGTTTTACAGGCGTTGATCAACGCGCTGGATCACGACCGTCTGCATCACGCGTATCTGTTCACGGGTACGCGTGGTGTGGGTAAAACGACGATAGCGCGCATCCTGGCAAAATGTCTGAACTGTGAGAGCGGCGTCAGCTCGGAGCCCTGCGGTTCCTGCGGTTCCTGCCAGGAAATCGCCGAGGGGCGCAGTATTGATCTGCTGGAGGTGGATGCTGCATCGCGCACGAAGGTGGAGGATACGCGCGACTTGCTGGAAAATGTGCAGTACGCGCCCACCCATTCCCGCTTCAAGGTGTACCTGATTGACGAAGTACACATGCTCTCCAACCACAGTTTCAATGCCTTGCTGAAGACTCTGGAGGAACCGCCGCCGCATGTGAAGTTTTTGCTGGCGACCACAGATCCCCAGAAACTGCCCGCAACGGTACTGTCGCGCTGCCTGCAGTTCAATTTGAAGAACATGCCTCCGGAACAGATCGTGGGCCACCTGTCGAGAGTGCTCGGCGAGGAGAGTATCGAGTTTGATGAGCCCGCACTATGGCTGCTCGGTCGTGCCGCCGCGGGCAGTATGCGAGACGCCCTGAGCCTCACCGACCAGGCGATCGCGTTCGGCTCGGGGAAAGTGCTCGAGGCAGACGTGCGCAACATGCTGGGTAGCGTCGACATCAGTTTTATTTACCAGCTCCTGGAAGCACTTGCCGCGGGCGAACCCGCCAACGTGCTGTCCGTGGTGGCTGCGATGAGTGAACACACAGCGGATTATGTCGCCAGCCTCGACGACTTCCTGTCACTCCTGCACCGCGTCGTGACCGCGCAACTTGTGCCGGAGGCCATCGACCAGAGTTGGGCCGACGCAGAGCATATCAAGCGGTTGGCGGCGAGCCTGACGGCGGAAGACGCGCAGTTCTTCTACCAGATGGGATTGCAGGGGAAGCGCGATCTCGAACTGGTGGCAGATCCGCGTGAAGGCTTCGAGATGGTCATGCTGCGGATGGTAGCTTTCAGGCCTGCGGCCGTTATCGATAGCAGTTTCGGCTCGCAGTACCCGCGTTTGGAAGAAAGCACTGTAGACGTCGTCCCGGAGGGCGGCGTCGGGGGAAAAAAGTCCGCTGAACCGCGGTCGGGGCCTGCTGCGCCGACCGCGGTTCCAGGCAGCGAAACCGGTTCCGGGTCCGTGGCAGCGCATTCCGCGCCGCAGGCGAGCACAGCGGCGATGCCACAGGGCCCCGCAGAAAGAAATCTGGCCGCGCTGTCGGCTGACACCTGGCCCGCGGTGCTTGACACGCTCGGCGTGACTGGCATCGTTTACAACATAGCATCGCATTGCCAACTGCTGAGTAATTCAGGTGGCGAGGTGCGTCTCGTGCTCGACCAGGACAATGCCGGATTGTTTAACGCGGGTCATGTGGACAAGATTCAGCAGGCGCTGGAACAGTTCTATGATTGCCCTGTGTCACTGCTGATCGAGCCCGGTGAGCCGTGCGGGGAAACGCCAGCGCTGCGTCGACAGCGGCTCGCGCGGGAGCGACAGCAAGCCGCCGAGATGGCGATCAGGGATGACCCGCACGTGCAGTCGCTACTGTCGCGTTTTGACGGTGAGCTGGATTTCACCTCCATTGCGCCAATTGATAACTGAACCGAGGAAGAATCATGCAGGGAAAACTGTCCGACCTGATGCAGCAGGCGCAGAAAATGCAGGCCGAGATGCAGAAAGCGCAAGAGGCACTTGCCAGCGCCGAGGTGCAGGGGGAGGCGGGTGCAGGCCTCGTTCGCGTAACCATGACCGGCAGGCACGATGTAAAGCGTGTAGCAATTGACGATTCGGTATTCAGGGAAGACAAGGAGGTACTGGAAGATCTGCTCGCCGCGGCCGTGAATGACGCGGTACGCAAAGTAGAGGCGCATAACCGGGACGCAATGGCGGGGCTAACCGCCGGTATGGACTTGCCGCCCGGCTTCAAGATGCCATTCTGAATCCGGACCGTCAGGCGATGAAATTCAGTCCCTCCCTGCAGAACCTGATCGAGGCCCTGCGCTGCCTGCCGGGGGTGGGCCCCAAATCCGCGCAGCGCATGGCCATGCATTTACTCGAGCGCGACCGCGAGGGAGCCGTCGAGCTTGCCGCTGCGCTGGAAAACGCGGTGCAACAGATAGGGCACTGCACCCGGTGTCGCAATTTCACCGAACTGGAGGTATGCGAGATTTGTAGTGACACGCGCCGGGAAACACGCACCGTGTGCGTCGTGGAAACACCTGCCGACGTCCTCGCAGTGGAACAGAGTGCGGGCTTTCGCGGCTTGTATTTTGTGCTGATGGGACATTTGTCGCCAATAGATGGCATCGGTCCCGCAGAAATCGGCCTGGACTTCTTCCACCAACGAGTGATCGACGAGGGCATCGAGGAGGTCATACTGGCTACCAACCCCACGGTCGAAGGGGAAGCGACCTCCTATTACCTGACGCAGCTGCTGCAGCCATTGGGCGTGACCGTTTCACGCATCGCGCACGGTATTCCCCTGGGTGGTGAACTTGAGTACGTGGACGGATCCACGCTGGCGCATGCGCTGGCGGGCCGCAGGCCCGTGGAGTAAAGGGCGATGAACTGGCACCTGGTAACCAACGATGATGCGCTGACCGATTTGCTTGCGCGCGCCGCCGACTGCACAGGCGTGATGGTCGATACAGAGTTTATGCGACGCAATACGTTTTATCCGCAGGCCGCGCTGGTACAGCTTTGTTTTGTCGGCGGCGGTATGGACAGTGAAACAGCCTGGCTGATCGATCCCCTGGCAATCGAGGACACCCGGCCATTAGCCGCGTTGCTTGCGCGTCAGAGTGTGCTCAAGGTGCTGCATTCCGCGAGTGAAGACCTGGAAGTTTTTCAGCGGTGGCCGGGAGGGCTGCCGGAGCCGCTGTTCGATACACAGCGCGCCGCCGCTTTGTTGGGTATAGGCTTCGGGATGGGCTATCGCGCTCTTGTTCATGAGATCAGTGGCGTGGAAATCGCCAAAGGGGAAACCCGCTCCGATTGGCTGCAGCGCCCCTTGACGGACTCCCAGTGCGAATACGCCGCGCTGGATGTCACCTGTCTGCTGCCGGTATGGGTTGAACTGCATCGTCGCTGTATTGAGCAGGGCAAGCTTGATTGGGTGCTGGCCGACAGCGCGGATGCGGTGGCGGCGATGCGTGAGGGGACCGGCGAGTATCACACCCGGATAAAAGGCGCGTGGAAGCTGAAGCCGAAGCAATTGGCGGCACTGGCGGCTATTTGTCTTTGGCGTGAAGACACCGCGCGTAGCCGCGACAAGCCGCGTGGATGGATAATTGACGATCGGAGTTGTCTGCAACTGGCACAGGCCGACCCACACGACTTCAGGCAGCTGGAGGCGGTTCGTGACTTGCCGTCGGCTGTCGCGCGGCGCTACGGCGACGCACTGCTGGAGCTGCTGGCTGTTGCGCGAGAGACCTCTGCAGCGGATCTGCCCGAGCCGCTGTCAGCGCCGCTGACGTCAGTTGAGCGCAACGCGTTGAAGAGTTTGAAACAGCGCGCGCGCGAGATCGCCGGGCAGTTGGGAGTGGTGCCCGAGGCTCTGCTGCAGGCCAGAGACTACGAGTTACTGTTACGTGAAGCCACGGGTGACCAGGGTTCGATGCCGGCACACTGGCAGGGTTGGCGCGGAGAGCTGGTGATCACGCCCCTGAGACAGCACCTGGCCGGTGCGCTTTAATGGCAATGATCTGCCAGGTTTACCGGAGCTCCCGGCGCGAGGGGATGTACCTGTATGTCGATCGCAGCAGTGGTTTGGATGAGCTGCCCGAGGCGCTGCTGGCCACCTTCGGCGAGCCGCAGGCCGTGATGGTACTGCACTTGACTCCCGAGCGCCGGCTCGCGCGCGCCAGAGCCGCGGATATCCTGGACAGTATCCAGGCGCAGGGATACTACTTGCAGCTGCCTCCCGCAGCGCCTGTGCAGCGCTCGAGGAATCCCGACGATGCCGGCGCCTGATCTGACAACGCTGCCGCTGGGGGAACTGGATGACATCCAGTGGGAGGCGCTCTGCGATGGCTGTGCCAAGTGTTGCCTGCACAAGCTGGAGGACGAGGACAGCGGCGATATTGTCTTTACCAAAGTGCGCTGTCGCTACCTTGATGAAGAACACTGCCAGTGTTCGGATTATGCCAACCGTTCCCGGCTGGTGCCCGGGTGTGTCAATCTGCGGGGTCTCGACCCGGGCAGCCTGAATTGGCTGCCATCCACCTGCGCCTATCGCTTGCGCGCCAATGACCTGCCTTTGCCCGCGTGGCATTATCTTGTGAGCGGCAGTAGAGAGACGGTGCACGAAGCCGGTATCTCCATTCGCGGCAGGGCTGTTTCCGACGAGTTCGTGCACCCTGACGGGTACGACGAACACATCATTCACTGGGTTGAGTAGGAGCGGGCGAACGGTGCTGGATCATACATCTTACCTGGTGGCGGTAGGCGTCTATGTCGGTGCGGCGATACTCGTCGTGATAGTCCTGGGCTGGTGGCTCTGGCGGCGCGCCAGTGCACTGTGGGGCTCGATTATTGTCCTGCTCGCGGCGGCTTTGCTGTTAACACCAGCCTTCCCCAGTCCCGGCGTCGATACGATGGCTCCGGCCGCGATTGTCGCGGTTTTCCAGTATTTCACTGGCGGCTACGAGGCCGCGCTGCACGCACTGCGCCCACTGGCGGTAATGTGCGGCGCAGCGCTGGCCCTGGCGCTCCTCGTTGGCCTCCTGGCGGCCTGGCGCAAGTCGCCCGAGAGTTGATTAGGCGCTCACCAGTCTGTAATCTGTGGCGCTTTCGAGAGCACATTGAGCGATTGTCAAATGGCAAAATTTGAAGGAACTGAAAGATACGTTGCAACGGACGATCTACGCATGGCTGTGAATGCCGCCGTTGCGTTGCAACGACCCCTGCTTATCAAGGGCGAGCCGGGCACTGGCAAAACCATGCTTGCGGAGGAAGTCGCCCTGGGGCTCGGCAAGCGACTTATTCAGTGGCACATCAAGTCGACCACCAAGGCACAGCAGGGCCTGTATGAGTACGACGCGGTATCACGGCTGCGTGATTCCCAACTGGGTGAAGAAAAGGTTCACGATATTGCCAACTACATCAAGCGCGGGAAGCTCTGGGAAGCCTTCGATTCCGAAGAGCAGGTTGTGCTGCTGATCGATGAGGTCGACAAGGCGGATATCGAGTTTCCGAATGATCTCCTGGTAGAGCTCGATCGTATGGAGTTTTTTGTCTACGAGACGGGCGAGACAGTTGTTGCCCGCCACCGGCCTATCATCATAATCACCAGCAATAACGAGAAAGAACTGCCGGACGCTTTCCTGCGTCGCTGTTTCTTCCACTTCATCAATTTTCCGGATCGAGACACAATGCGCGAGATTATTGGCGTGCACTACCCGGACATTGCCAGGGAGCTGGTACAGGAAGCCATGGAGGTTTTCTTTGATGTACGCGCCATTCCCGGCTTGAAAAAGAAGCCCTCCACGTCCGAACTCATCGATTGGCTCAAGCTGCTTATGGCGGACGATATTCCCGACGAGATTCTCAAGGATCGCGACCAGAGCAAGGCGATACCACCGTTGTACGGCGCGCTGTTAAAGAACGAACAGGATGTACATCTGCTGGAGCGCCTTGCATTCATGCACCGCCGTGAATCGCGCTAACCTGCTGTGCGATACCGGGCTATCAGGTGACGAGAGGCGCTCGCAGTGCTGATTAACTTTTTCCACGGACTCAGGGACGCAGGCGTACCGGTGACCACCCGCGAGTTGCTCGATCTCCTGGAAGGGCTCAAGCAGCATGTGGTCTTTGGAAGCCTCGACGATTTTTATTATTTCAGCCGCGCCTGCATGGTGAAGGATGAAAAATACTTTGATCGTTTTGACCGCGCCTTCGGTCTGCATTTCAAGGAGCTCGAAGCGCTCGATGACGTGATCGAGGCGCTTATCCCCGACGATTGGTTGCGCTCGGAGTTCATGAAAAACCTGAGCGAGGAAGACAAGGCCAAGATCGAATCCCTGGGCGGGCTGGAAAAACTCATAGAGGAATTCAAAAAGCGCCTGGAAGAGCAGAAAGAGCGACACGAGGGCGGCAATAAGTGGATCGGCACGGGGGGCACATCACCTTTCGGGCAGGAAGGCTATCACCCCGAGGGCGTACGCGTCGGTCCCAACGGGCGCAACAAAAAGGCAGTCAAGGTCTGGGACAAGCGGGAATTCAAGAATCTGGACGACTCCGTCGAGCTGGGTACGCGCAATATCAAGATCGCCATGCGGCGGCTGCGCAAGTTTGCCCGTACCGGCGCTGCCGACGAACTAGACCTCGACGACACCATCAGTTCGACAGCGCGCAATGCCGGATTGCTGGACATTAAAATGGTGCCGGAACGGCACAACGCGGTGAAGGTCCTGCTGTTCCTCGATGTGGGAGGCTCGATGGACCCGCATGTACGGGTCTGCCAGGAACTTTTTTCAGCGGCGCGCACCGAATTCAAACACCTGGAGTATTTCTACTTCCATAATTTCCTGTACGAGAGCGTATGGCGCAACAATATCCGCAGGCACAATGAGCGCACGCCATTGCTGGATATCCTGCACAAGTACAGCCATGACTACAAAGTGGTGTTTGTCGGCGATGCTTCCATGTCGCCGTACGAAATCGTGCAGCCTGGCGGGTCGGTAGAGCACTGGAACGAAGAACCGGGCGAGGCCTGGATGCATCGCTTGCGCGAGGTTTACGACAAGGTTATCTGGATCAACCCCGTGCCCGAGGAAGAGTGGCAGTACACGCAATCAGTGGCCATCACGCACCAGTTGATGGAAGGACACATGTACCCGCTCACCCTGAAAGGCCTCGAAGATGGCATGGCTTACCTCGCGAAGTGACGGGCGTAGGCAATCAGGCTGGCGGTAACCGCGACATTCAGTGATTCAACCCCGTTGCGCATGGGAATCGATAGCGCACAATCCGCCAGTGCCCGCGCCGCGTCCGAGACGCCATCAGTTTCATTGCCCAGCACGTACACCGTGAAGGGTGCGGCTGGTCGCTCGAACAGTGACTGACCGGCTTCGGCGCCGAGGATGCATATTTCGGCACCCCTGGCACGACATTGCTCCAGCCCCGCGAGCAGCGTATCGCACATCAGTATCGGGGCGCGAAAAATAGTGCCGGCGCTGGCCTTGATCACCAGGGGGCCGAGTGAGGCATTGCCGCTACCGGGCAGCAGTATACCGTCGATATCACCCGCCGCAGCAGAGCGGATAATCATGCCAAGGTTTTGCGGGTTGGTAATGCCATCCAGCGCCAGCAGGCGACCCTTTGCTGCAGCGGAAGCAGTTCGAAGATACGCATCCAGCCTGCCGAAGGCGGGGCAGAAAACATCCAGGGCGATACCCTGGTCCTGGCGGCCGTTGCGTGAGATGCGCGCCAGCGACTCGCGGCTGTGCAGCCTCACCGGCAGGTCGCGCTGTTCCGCCAGTTTCCGGATGTCCGTGATGATTCCCCCTTCCCGGTTGCTGCTGGCGAGATGCAGCGCATGGCAGTGGATGCCGGGGTCGAGCAATGTCTCGCGCACGGGCTTGCGGCCGTAAACAGTCAACAGTTTGTCCAGCAGCGCCCGGTCGGGCCGCGTACCGCCGGCAGTGGCTTTGTTCTCTTCCATACGCTTCCTGGTTGTGCCGGTCAGGAGACGGTTTCCTTGCCGACTGCCAGCGCCGTGACCCTGTCTGCGGATTCTTTCATGCGCATCGCAATTTCTTCAATGCGGGCGCCGGACATGGGACGCCCGGATGAGCCCGCTACAAAGCACATAATGGGGATCTGCTTGAATACGAAAACCGGTACGGAGATTGTGCTGACTTCATAGCGCGCCTTGGGGTCGATGCGATCAAGGTGCACGTGTTCATCGCAAAGGTCATGCTGATAGCGGTTCGCCGCTTCCTCCAGATGCGTAAGGCTCCAGGAGTTGTGTATGCGCTCCAGCTCGGCTCGCAGGGCTGCCTCCGCACGGGTTTTAAGCGCGACTTCATAACCGCGGGCGCGAATCGCTATCAGTGAGACACGCAATTTCTGATCGAGTTTTTCGTTATAGCCACCGCGCGTTTCATGGCATCGAGCAATCCATGATTCAAGGTACTTTGCATCCGAGAACGCGGTAAAGCAGGCTGAGACCGGCGCCGTATTGGGCAGCCTGAGACCCAACTGGAAGGAGTCGATCATCTCCGAGGCGCGACCATATAGCGCCAGCAGTACCAGGTGCGTTTTCGAACGACCCGTCACGGCAAAGCCAACGCCGAGGTCCTGCTGTAATGCCTCCAGCTCCGGCCTGGCGTATTCCAGCACGGGGAATTGTGCGAAGGCGGCATTGCCGGCGGCGATGATTGACGGCCCGAGTCTGTAGGCTTTAGTCTTGGGGTGCTGCACGAGGAAGCCATAGTTGGCCATGGTTGTCAGTATCGCGTGACAGGTTGCTTTGTTCAGGTTCAGGCGCCTGGTCATTTCCGTCAGACCGAAAGCCTGTTGTGGGTTGGCCATCAACAGGTCGAGTATCGCCAGCGCTCGCGCGGTGGGCTGTGAAAACAATGCCACTGTTGTAGTTCTCCGGAATTTAAAGGGGCTGCGTGCAGGCAAGCGGGTACAGTATATTATACTTGGATTGCGATGTTAACGATTCTTGCCCGCGACCTTCATGTGCCCGGCGTACTGTGCGTTGCCTGGTACAGGCGCTTCCCGGGGAGGTAGTGTGACACGTCTCAAGCTCTACGGCACCAGCGCGTGTCATCTGTGTGAACTCGCCGAGCAGCTCATTCAACAGCAACTGCAGCGCGGTCCCGAAGTGGAGGTGGAGGTATTGGATATCTGCGACAGCGACGAGCTGTTCCAGCGTCTGGGCACGCGGATACCGGTGCTGGAACACCCGGATGGCCGGGAGCTGAGCTGGCCGTTCACCGCCGAAGAAGTAACAGCGCTGCTCTACGGGTGAGCGCCGCCGCCCGCCAGCGACGGCGCCGGCTGCATCATGTTCCGACGCGCACGGCCAGTACATCGCAGGTTGCGCCATGCAGTACACCGTTGGCGGTAGAGCCCATAAGCAGGGCCAGACCGTAGCGGCCGTGGCTGCCCAACACGATGAGATCCGCGCCGAGCTCTTCCGCGGTAGCATGAATTTCTACTTCCGGCTTGCCAAGCACGATATGCTGGTGCTCGCCGTCGATACCGTTGGTTTCGGCAAAACGTTTAAGCTGAGCGGTGGCTTGCTGGTGAATTTCGTCCTGTATGCCGGAAAAATCCATCGGGATGTCGCCGCCGTAGGCGAAGCTCAGTGGCTCAATCACGTGGATGAGGTATAACTCGGCGCCGGACAAGTCGCCGAGTGCCCTGGCACTCTGCATAACCCGGGCCGAATCCTCGCTGAGATCGATGGCAATGAGGATTTTCTTGTACTGCGACATGCTGCGTCTCCGCGTCTGTGTGAGTAACTGCAATAGTTATAGCATAGAACAAGCTCCCGCAGCGGCCTGTTTGAGCCGCGGTACACCCTATTCGATGCGGGTTTGACCTGAATCAGGAAGCTGCATGCTGACATATGTATTGATTGTTTTCATTCTGTTGCTGGCGCTGGCTCCGCTGTTGCATTTCAGGCCGAACAAACGGCAACGTTCGCTCGCAAGGATGCGCGAGTACGCTGCAGTAAACGGGCTGCGGGTGGAGTATCGGACGTTCCCGGCCGACGAGCGCAACCGGCGGCCGCCCGAGGGAGACGTGATCTTTTACGGGCTTCGCCTGTCACCAGATGATCGACGTGCTACGCTCAGGGCTGTGTGGGTCAAGGATTCAGGCGGGTGGCGTAGCCTCGGGAGGCGCGTTCCGGTGCCTCCGGCACTGCACACATTGCCCGAGGCCTGCCTCGCAGCCACGGTCGATGAAGCGGGCTGCGGCGTTTACTGGGTAGAGAGCGGGGGAGTCCAGCAGGTAGCGACAATACGCGAAGCGCTACTTGCCTGGGCAGAGACGCTCTAGCGGCGCGCCACGCTCAGGATGGCGGCGCTTAACGGCCGCTGTGGCCATTTTCCCTTGACCGCGAGAGGCTGGGGACTTATATATGCCACTTTTTTCGCCCGGGCCAGTCCCGACGATACAGTCAAACAGCGTTTTACAAGGAATCCATGGGTAAATCACTCGTCATAGTGGAGTCGCCGGCCAAGGCCAAGACAATCAACAAGTACCTTGGCAATGATTTTGTCGTCAAATCCAGCGTAGGTCACATTCGCGATCTGCCGACGTCTGGTGGGGGGGCTGCCAGGGTTGATCCCAAGAAGCGAGCCGCGGAGGCAGCCAAAACACGCAAGATGTCTCCGGCGAAGAAGGCGGCTCACAAGAAAACCAAAGCGCGAGAGCAGTTGGTAAGGCGGATGGGCATTGATCCAGGCCACGACTGGGAGGCCAATTATGAAATCCTCCCGGGCAAGGAAAAGGTAGTCAACGAACTGAAGAAGCTGGCCGCCAAGTGCGACGCGGTGTATCTGGCTACCGACCTTGACCGCGAGGGGGAGGCAATTGCCTGGCACCTGCGCGAAGCGATCGGCGGTGATGCCTCACGCTACCAGCGCGTGGTTTTTAACGAGATCACGCGGAAAGCGATTACAGAGGCGTTTGAGCATCCATCCGAACTCGATATGGATCGTGTGAATGCCCAGCAGGCGCGCCGGTTCCTCGACCGGGTGGTGGGCTATATGGTATCGCCACTGCTTTGGGCCAAAGTGGCACGGGGTTTGTCTGCCGGCCGCGTGCAGTCCGTCGCGGTGCGATTGATCGTGGAACGGGAGCGCGAGATTCGCGCGTTTGTGCCCGAGGAATACTGGGAGGTGCATGCCGACCTCGCGACGGCCGAGGACGCGGTAATACGTTTCCAGGTGGTCAAGCATGCGGAGAGCGAGTTCCGGCCGGGTAACGAGAAAGCGGCGCTGGCGGCGACAGCAGAGCTGGAGCAACTGGGCTATTCAGTCAGCGATCGAGAAGACAAACCGACCCGGTCGCGCGCGCCGACCCCTTTCATTACCTCGACTTTGCAGCAGGCGGCAAGTACGCGACTCGGTTTTAGCGTCAAGAAGACCATGACGATGGCGCAGCGCCTCTACGAAGCGGGCTATATCACCTACATGCGTACGGACTCGACCAACCTGAGTGCAGAGGCCGTTGCAGCTTGCAGGGAGTATATTGGCGAAAACTTCCCGCCCCGCTATCTCCTGGATAATCCGCGTACGTTTTCCTCTCGCGAGGGAGCCCAGGAAGCTCACGAGGCGATACGCCCGTCAAATGTGAATATTGTGCAGGGCGCGCTGCAGGGTATGGAGCGCGACGCAGAACGCCTGTACGAACTTATCTGGCGGCAGTTTGTAGCCTGCCAGATGCCCGACGCCGAATACATTTCCACCAGGCTGACTGTTGCCGCCGGGGATTACCGACTGAACGCACGCGGCCGCATAGTGAAGTTCGATGGTTATACGCGGGTGCAGCCGCCTGCCGGTCGCAAAAATGAGGATGCCGTGCTGCCCGACGTCAAGCGTGGTGACACCCTGAAGCTGCTGAAGCTGGATCCTGCGCAGCATTTCACCAAGCCCGCACCGCGCTACGGAGAAGCGAGCCTGGTCCGGGAACTGGAGAAACGCGGTATCGGACGCCCCTCGACCTACGCGTCGATTATTTCCACTATCCAGGATCGCGGTTACGTACGGCTTGAAAACAAGCGGTTCTACGCTGAAAAAATGGGTGACATTGTTACGCAGCGCCTGCAATCCAGCTTTTCCGATCTGCTGGACTACGGTTTCACGGCCGGCATGGAGGAGCGACTGGACGAAGTCGCCCAGGGTAACCTGCGATGGCGGGAGTTGCTGGATCGCTTTTATGCGGAATTCAGCACGCTGCTGGAGCAGGCGGAGGGCACCGATGACTCCGGCATGCAGCCGAACGAACCCACCATGACGGATATTCCCTGTAGCTCGTGCGGCAGGCCGATGCAGATTCGCACGGCCAGCACCGGCGTTTTTCTGGGTTGTTCAGGCTATGCGCTGCCGCCCAAGGAGCGCTGCAAACACACCATCAACCTGACGCCGGGCGATGAAGCTATCCGGGAGGACGCCGATGACGAAGCTGAGTCGCGCCTTCTGCGCAGCAAGCACCGCTGCAAGTTGTGCAATACGGCAATGGATAGTTACCTGATAGACGAGCAGCGCAAACTGCATGTCTGTGGCAATAATCCCGATTGCCCGGGCTTCGAGGTTGAACACGGCAAGTTCAAGATTCGTGGTTACGAAGGCCCGACACTGGAGTGCGACAAGTGCGGCGCCGAGATGCAGCTCAAAACCGGACGCTTCGGTAAGTACTTCGGCTGTACTTCCGAGGATTGCAAGAATACGCGCAAGCTGTTGCGCAATGGGCAGGCGGCGCCACCGAAAATGGATCCAGTTCCCATGCCGGAGCTGGAGTGCCAGAAGGTCGAGGACACCTATGTCCTGCGTGACGGCGCTGCTGGGCTGTTCCTGGCCGCCAGCCAGTTTCCCCGGAATCGCGAAACGCGTGCTCCTCTTGTTTCCGAACTGCTGCCGCACAAGGACGAAATCGATCCGAAATACACCTTCCTGTTTTCCGCGCCCGTGGCCGACCCGGAAGGCAATCCCGCGCAGGTACGCTTCAGTCGCAAGACCTCGGAACAATATGTCATGACCGAAAAAGACGGTAAGGCAACCGGCTGGAAAGCCTGGTTCCGGGATGGCAAGTGGCACGTGGAGGGGAGTGTCGGCAAGGCGAAAGGCAAGCGCTCCAAAGCATGATCACCGCTCGCGCCAGCGCGAATCAATCGCTGTACCTGGCAAAGATTCTGCTGGACAGCTGGCGTGCGGCCCTGGAGGCTGGGGCGGTGCCCGCGCTGACCCTGCAGCAGGCGTTTTTGCCGGCCGTGCAGGCGCACCTGGGGCATGCCTACAGCTGGTTCCTGCTGGAGATCACCGACCAGGAAATTCCCCCGGATAGCGACCCACCTGCCAGCACGGCCGGATTGTCGCCGATTGCCGAAGGTAAGGCCTTGCCCGGGGAGTTGCGCGAGTTCGGGCAACTGGAGAAATCCGGTTGGTTGGCGGACATGCTAGCGGCTCCCCCGAAGTTCTCCTCACCTTCGCCCAGGAGCCGCGGCAATCTCGCCAGTCCGGCGCCTTCCGCCGGCGATTACGCAGATGCGCTGGAGTGGTCAACCCAGCTTGACCAGATGATGTCCCGGATGCGTGATTCATTGGACGAGTGTTAGTGCCGTGCCGGATAGTGGGAAACAGGCGCTGTCGCGGCATTGCCGCAGTGAACTGCGGGCAGGGCGCTGGCCGCTGTCCCTCTCGACTGTTAGACTGGAGGCCAACTCACGTGTAGAGAGGTTTGTGCAGGTGCCAGCATCCCTGATGGAAATAATCGACCTGGGAGAAGGAGAGATTGCCCTGCGTCGAGCAGACGAAGACTCTGAGCCCCTTGTTACTATTCAATTTTCGGAGGAGGCCCTGGTCTACATGATGGACAATGGTCTGGAAGTGGCGAAAGTCATGATTCAGGCCGGAATCCAGGCGGCCGCGACCCTCGCCGAAGACGGTGAAGCTGTATTTGAAAGCGAAGAAACCTCGGAACCCGTTATCCACTAGACCCCGCGTCTGAGAACTCCCACACTAAGCCCTTCAATGGCGAACGCCTGCTCACGTAAATCCACTTCAATCGGCTCGTAATCCTGGTTCTCGGGTAAAAGCTGTAGACGGTACTTTTCCCTGCCTTTGCGCAGGCGTTTTACCGTCACCTCATCCTCAATGCGTGCCACCACGATATCGTTGTTTTTGGCTATCGGTGTGCTGTGCACGGCCAGTAAGTCGCCGTCAAATAGCCCAATGTCTATCATGCTGTCCCCGTGAACAGTCAGGAAGTAGTCTGCCCGCGGCCGAAAAAAATCAGACGGCAAATCACAGTAGTCCTCGATGTGCTGCTCTGCGAGCACCGGACTGCCCGCAGCGACACGCCCGACGATCGGAATACCGCTACTCTGGGCAAGCCGGATACCGCGCGATGCCCCCGCGATCATTTCGATGGCCCCCTTTCGAGCGAGTGCCTTCAGATGCTCCTCAGCGGCATTGGCAGACTTGAAGCCGAGTTCGCGCGCGATGTCCGCGCGGGTAGGGGGGTAGCCGGTGTCGTCAATATGCTGGCGAACAATATCCAGTACCTGTTGCTGCCGACGAGTCAGACTTTCCATAGACAATCACGCTCTGTGGTTTTGTACAGATGCTGTGATTATATACAGTATTTGACGGTTGACGCAATCGGCTGACAGCGGAGCTGTCGGGAGATCAGAAATCCTCTACGCCGTACATGGTTTCCGGCTCAATATAGTTGAGCGGATTCCCCCAGTCCTCGGGATGCATGGGCAGGTCGGGGTCGAGCAAATCATCGTCGTCGAGTTCGAACGCTGCGCGCCAGTCCTCCGGAGGCTCTACCTGCTCCAGCTGCATTTCCCGCCAGGCGTCAAGGTCGTATTCGCTCACCTCGCCATCAAAAAACTGGGTTTCGATGGTCAGCGCCTCCGGGTCCCAATCAATCACTTCGAATAGCGCCAGCGTTTGCATGTCCTTGTACCAGCATCCTACAGCGGGACTTAACATTTTCATTTGCCACCACCTGCCGTCATTCACTACTCTGTGCACCGACAATATCACGCACGACAGGGCTGTCCATTATGTGGAACGGTCATAAGCAGCCAGCTGCAAATTACCAGATGCAGGTGTACCAGAAAATACTTTACAAGATCAGTTGCTTAGGGTCGTGCTGGCGCGTTGACTCTGGCTTACATTCGATTTTATATAGCTGACGGGGTCGCGTTAGAGTCCGCGACATAATCAAATTGTCTAAAGGGGGCAGTTTTTTGTTGACGGGTGCGCAGGTGATAGCGAGGTGAACAATCTGGAAGGGTGGTTTAGCGGGTTGGTGGCGGAGTTGGGGGTAGAGCGACAGCTGGTCACGCTGGCGTTGCTCCTGCTGTGCGCCGGGGTGGTGCATGTATTGCTCGACATGTTCTTGCGTCGCCTGCACAAGGTTGCGCGCTCGAGCAGGCATGCCTGGGATGACGCGGTGGTGACGGCCGCCGAGACGCCCCTGCGCTATGGCTTATGGGTGGTTGTGCTCTACCTGGGGCTCAATATCTATCCGCTGGGCGCCGGGTTTTCAGGCTACCTGTCGCAGGCCGCGGATACCTGTGTGGTGTTTCTGCTCGCGCTGTTTCTGCATCGTCTTGTCGCCGGCGTTGAAGGCGAAATGCTTTCCTCCACCCGGGCCGGAGCCTCGTCTGTCGATCGCGCCACAGTCCGCGCCACGGCCAAACTGGCACGCATTACACTCTGGGTCGTGGCGGCACTGATGGTGCTGCAAAGCCTTGGCGTGAGCGTTTCCGGGCTGTTGGCGTTTGGCGGCATTGGCGGTATCGCCGTTGGCTTCGCGGCAAAAGACCTGCTGGCAAATTTCTTTGGCGGATTGAGTATTTATCTGGATCGCCCATTCACGGTGGGCGACTGGGTGCGTTCCCCCGACAAGCAGATTGAAGGGACCGTGGAAAGTATCGGCTGGCGACTCACGGTCATTCGCACCTTCGATCAACGCCCGCTCTACGTTCCGAATGCGGTGTTCAGCCAGATCTCCGTCGAGAACCCTTCGCGCATGTTCAATCGACGCATTTATGAAACGATAGGGCTGCGCTATTCTGACGCTCATCGGATGGCGGTGATCGTTCGCCAGGTTCGGGAGATGCTGGAGTCGCATGAAGCGATCGATAAATCGCGCACGCTGATTGTCAACTTCGTAGCCTTTGGTCCGTCCTCGCTGGATTTCTTTGTCTATACCTTCACTAAAACCATAGTCTGGGTGGAATATCACCAGGTCAAAGAGGAGATTCTGTTGCGCATTCTGGAGATCATTCATGCCAACGACGCGGATGTGGCTTATCCCACGCGGACTTTACATGTCGAGCACATTTCACCGGAACAGAATAAATGAGTACGCTGGCAATCATAGGTGGTACCGGCCTGGATCAACTCGAAGGTCTCGAGGTGGTGCGCGAGCATGCGCCGGAAACCCCGTACGGACCACCCTCGCGGCCCGTGCAGGAGGGCATGTTGAATGGCACCACACTGTTCTTCCTGCATCGTCACGGCAGCCCCGCAAAGATACCGCCGCACCGTATTAACTACCGCGCGAATCTCTGGGCGCTGCGCGAGCTGGGCGCGCAAAGCGTGATCGCGATTAATACTGTGGGCGGTATTACCGGTGCAATGCGCCCCGGACGTCTCCTGATCCCCGACCAGGTGATCGACTATACCTGGGGGAGGGAACACACCTTTGATGATGGCAGCTCGGGAGAACTTCAGCACATCGATTTTACCGAGCCCTATGATCGTCGCTTGCGGCATGACCTCATCGATGCAGCGGACGCGGCGAAGATTGCGCATGAGCCGTGCGGGGTGCACGGTGTTACGCAGGGTCCTCGCCTGGAAACCGCGGCGGAAGTTCAGCGCATGGCGCGGGATGGCTGCGATGTGGTGGGTATGACCGGCATGCCGGAAGCATCGCTGGCAAGAGAGCTGGCGCTACCCTTTGCGTCGATCTGCATGGTGGTGAACCCCGCCGCGGGTTTGGGTGACTTGCCGCTTACGCTGGATATGATGCGCCAGATACTGAATCGGGAGGCATCGGTGGTACGCGAGCTGCTGAGTAGTTTTCTGCTCCGCTCCGCCCCGGTCAAGGGGTCCGCATAGCAGCCGCTTCGCTTTCGGCCATGCGTGCCAGTTGCTCTGCTGTCAGCGGTGAGAGCTGGATAAGCAGGCCCAGCAGGGGGTGATCCAGATAGTGCAGTTCATTGCTTCGCATGCGTCGACGCTGCTGCAGCAGTACGGCGTGTCGGTACGGGTATTCCAGCGCCTCATCCTGTCCGGGTCCGTCGAGAGATTGCTCTTCACCTGCCTGCACAACCGGTTCCAGCATTTCAGCAGAGGCCTCCACTTCTGGCGCTTCTTCTGAATGACCGGGCCGTATGCCGGGTCCTCGCGGCGGTGGAGGCATACGCCATTGCCCGGGTAGATAATGACCTGCGGTGTTGAGCCAGAGGTTGGTTTCTAGTGTCAGGTAGCGGGAGAGTGACAGCCTGATGCTGCCCTGGAGCTCTGGCCAGGTTTGCGCCTCGCCCGAACGGTCGAGAACCAACGAGGGCGCGAGCGATGTCTTGAGCACCGGTTGCGCCCAGGCCTCGTGCAGCAGTATCCGATACCCGCCAGCGCGCCGCATGTAGGCCACCTTATCGCGCAATTCCTGTTGTCCCCGCGGCAGCGTCAAAAAAGCCGTGGGCAGCGGTTTCTGTCGCCCGGGCTCTATGTTCGCTGTGGGCTCGGCAGAAACGTTGGGGGATGCGTTCTCGGGCGGCACACTGCGATCGGCTTCTACAGATTCGTCGCGCAAGTAGCGCAGGTCTTCGAGGGTTAACAGAAAACGGGCCGCCTCGGGATAGTCCAGTTCGGGCTGTGCTTCCCAGCGCTCCGCGGTTAATCCATCGGGATGCGCAAAAATGACGAGTTCCACGCGATACCAGCGTTCGGCAGTATCGGCACCTGCCGCAGCGCCGTGCAGTAACAGTGCGGTCAGCAGCGCCGCGAAAAGCCTAGGCACCGGCCTGCCCGCTGCTATGCCTGGTTGCGAGGGAATCCAGCAGGCGGTCGACAAACTGGGCGCGTTGATCAATCTCTGCGTTGTCTGTCTCGAAGCGCAATCGGTTTGCTCCCGCCAGTTTGAAAGTTTGCGATTGGGATTGCACAAGCTGTACCAGTGTCAGCGGGTCGACGGTTGTGCTTTCCGCGAACTCGATACTACCACCCGTCGGCCCGGCTTCAATAGTTCGAATTCCCAGCGCCTGCGCCCGCAATCGCAGTCGGGCGATCTCGAACAGGTGTTTGGTCGGTGCTTCCAGCAGGCCGAAGCGGTCGATCATTTCCACACGCAGCTGGCGCAGTTCCTCCTCGTCTTTCGCGGCCGCGATACGTTTGTAAAGAACGAGTCGGCCGTTGACATCCGGGAGGTAGGTCTCCGGAATCAGTGCCGCAGAATGCAGGTTAACCTCTGTGCCCTGGTCCAGTGGTGCGTCGATATCCGGTATTTCCCCCCGTCTCAGCGCTGCGACGGCACGCTCCAGCATCGTGAGATACATGCCGAAACCGACACTCTGGATCTGTCCGCTTTGTTCGTCACCCAACAGTTCACCCGCGCCGCGAATCTCGAGATCGTGGGTGGCGATAAGATAGCCGGCCCCGAGGTCGCCGGCCGACTCGATGGCCTCGAGACGCTTGGCGGCGTCGGCGGTGATGGCGGGGCGGGGCGGCGTCAGCAGGTAGGCGTACGCCTGGTGGTGCGAACGGCCGACCCGTCCGCGCAGCTGGTGGAGCTGGGCAAGGCCGAATTTGTCCGCGCGCTCGATAATGATGGTGTTGGCATTGGGAATATCGATGCCGGTTTCAATAATGGTAGTGCATAGCAGCACGTTGTGGCGCTGGTGGTAAAAGGCCGACATCACCTGCTCGAGTGCCGTCTCGCGCATTTGTCCATGCGCCACGGCAATACTCATATCCGGGAATATTTCGCGCAGCTTGCGTGCCGTTTCCTCAATGGTCCTGACCTCATTGTGCAGGTAGTAAACCTGGCCACCACGCAGGGTCTCGCGCAATATTGCTTCTTTGACGAGAGCCATATTGTGCTCTCGCACAAACGTCTTGATGGACAGCCGGCGGGCGGGAGGTGTTGCGATGATCGACAGGTCTCGCATGCCGCCGAGAGCCATATTAAGCGTGCGCGGAATGGGCGTCGCAGTCAGGGTCAAGATATCCACCTCGGCGCGCAGCGCTTTGATCACCTCCTTTTGTTTCACGCCAAAGCGGTGCTCTTCGTCGATGATCAACAGCCCCAGGTCGTTCAGCTTGAAATCACTCTGCAGGAGTTTGTGCGTGCCGATCAGGATATCGATGTCACCGGCCGCCGCACGCTGCAGAATTTTTGTCGACTCCCCGCCGCTGCGGAAACGCGAAATCATTTCGACCGTGACCGGCCAGCCCGCGAAACGATCATTGAACGTGTTGAAGTGCTGCTGTGCGAGCAAGGTGGTCGGCACCAGGACCGCCACCTGCTTCTTGTTGCCGAGGGCGACAAATGCCGCCCGCAGCGCAACTTCGGTTTTACCGAAGCCCACATCGCCGCAGACGAGCCTGTCCATCGCACGTGGGCTTGTCATATCGGCCACCACGGCGGCGATCGCGTCTTCCTGGTCCGGGGTTTCCTCGAAGGGAAACGCGGCGCTGAAGGCCGCGTAGTCCTCCGCTTGTAGTGAGAATGCGAAACCGCCACGCGCCTCGCGTCTGGCGTATACCTCCAGTAGCTCGGCGGCGGCGTCGCGTGCCTTTTCGCCGGCCTTGCGACGGGCCTTTTCCCACTGCTCCGACCCCAGCCGATGCAGCGGTGCGTGCTCCGGGTCGCTGCCAGAATAACGGCTTATCAAATGCAGCGACGCCACCGGCACGTAGAGTCTTGCGGCGTCGACATACTCGAGGGTGAGGAATTCAGTGGGTTGCTCGTCAACCACCAGCGTCTGCAGGCCCACGTAACGTCCAACGCCGTGCTCGAGATGCACGACCGGCACGCCGGGGCGCAATTCGTTCAGGTCCCGAAACGCATTTTCGACCTGGGTCTGTTCGCCGCGTCTCCGCCTGCGTCTTTGCGCTACCCTGCCGCCGAAGAGCTGTGTCTCGCAGAGGAGTGTTGGTTGGCCGGGTCCGAAATAGAGCCCCCGGTCAAGCGGTGCGGTGGCAATCGCGAAGTCGAGTCCTGAATCGAGAAATCCCTGCCAGTTAGCCGCGCTGCCGGGTTGCAGGTTCTGCGCAGCCAGCGTTTCCAGCAGAATCTCCCGTCGGCCCGCCGATTCGGCGCAAAGCAACACCGGCGCGGAGTGCGATTGCAGAAATTGCAGCAGGCGGTCTACGGCGGATTTCACGTGATTGTCGCCGCCGAGATCCGGAGGTGGCTCCACGGCTGTTTTGCAGTGCACTTTCGACCCCGGGGATTGCCGCAGTTCCAGTACCGCAAAACGGGCCAGCTGCTGGTACAGCACCTCAACCGGTAGAAAGCAGGTCGCGGGGGGCAACAGCGGCCGCCTGGGATCGATGCCGTACTCCGTGTAGCGCGTCGAGACCTCCTGCCAGAACTGTTCAGCCGCCGCGTGGTGATCGCCCGTGGTGATTATGGCCGCGTCAGCCGGCAGGTAGTCAAAAAGCGTGGCACAGTCGTCAAAGAATAATGGAAGATAGTATTCGCAGCCGCCGGGGCTGCGCCCGGCGCTGACTTCAGTGAGCACCGGACACAGGTCCGGGTCGCCGTCGAAGGTCGCATACCAGGCCAGCTGAAAGTGTTGTATGGCGTGCTTGTTCAGTGGGTACTCTCTGGCCGGCAACAGGTTGACGGCCTCGACCTTCTCCACGGTCAGCTGCGTTTGTGGGTCGAAGGTGCGCAATGTATCGATTTCATCGTCGAGAAGATCGATCCGCAGCGGCAGCGGGCTCCCCATCGGGAATATGTCGATCAGGGAACCACGCTGAGCGAATTCACCGTGTTCGAATACGGTCGTCACATTCGCGTACCCGTTGCGTTCCAGGCTGCTGCGGAAGCGCGATGGGTCGAGCTGCTGGCCTGTCTCCAGCACCAGGCTGGAGGCGGTGACGTATTCCGTCGGTGCCAGCCTGTGCATCAGTGTGGACACGGGTACAATCAGAATCCCGCTGGTCAGCGTTGCGAGCCGGTACAGGGTGTTCAGCCGCTCTGAAACGATATCCTGGTGCGGCGAAAAGTTATCGTAAGGCAGAGTTTCCCAATCGGGAAAGTGCAGAATCTCGGTCTCGCGAGCCAGGAAGAATGGCAGTTCCCGTTCCAGCGCAAGTGCCGAGCTCGTGTCGGCGGTGAGAACCACCAGCAACCGGTTCCCGGCGAGCTCCGCAATGCACAGCGCATCAGCACAGCCGTTCATGGGTCCCAGGGTCGTGCGCGAGCCCGGTTTTTCAGGCCAGGGAGTGTTCTGCACCAGGGGTTCAAACATGTATTCTGACAAAGCGAGGTTAGTGAGGGGCGGGCATTATAGCGAAGGCGCTCGACAGTACCACCCACTGGCCTTGCAGCTTGCGCCCCGTCGGGCAATGAGACGATAATATGCGCCCGACCAAATCCGACAGTGAGCATAAGGTAAACGATGGTGAGTGATCGCAAGCGAGAGCGCCCTGCAGACTACTTCAAAGACTGGAAAGAGCGTGAGGCGCTGGCCGAGGGCATGATTCCGATGGTGGGGCGCCTGTCACGTGAAAAAAGCGTGAAGTGCTATATCTACGGCAGGCCACTGGTGAACAGGTCCGTGCTGAAGATCATGAAAGATCATCGCTACGTGCGGCAGGTGGAAGCCAACGAGCTCTCGGAGTTCGAAACTTTCCCGATCATCAGTCGCCTGAGCCAGATGGACCTGGGCCCCGCGCATATCGACGTCGGTCGCCTTGCCGTGCAGTACTACGATCGCGGTCACGGCAAGGATCTGAGCATTGAGGAATACGTCGACCGGGAGCTCGCCTCCCTGGTGGGGGTCAGGGAGACGCCTCTCGAGCGCCCCCAGGATGTTGTGCTGTACGGTTTCGGCCGCATTGGCAGGCTGATGGCGCGAATTTTGATCGAAAAAACGGACGGCGGTGACTGCCTGCGCCTGCGGGCCGTGGTGGTGCGCAAAGGCAAGGCGCCCAATGACCTGGTGAAACGCGCCAGCCTGCTGCGTCGGGATTCCGTACACGGTGCCTTCGCGGGCACAATACGGGTAGATGAAGAGCGTCAGTCGTTTGTCGCGAACGGTAATGAGGTGAAAGTCATCTACGCCGATTCGCCGGCTGAGATCGACTACACGGAATACGGCATCGACAACGCCATCATTATCGACAACACCGGTGCCTGGCGCGATGAGGAGGGGCTCTCCCAGCACCTTCAGTGCAAGGGCGCCAGCCGGGTCATTCTGACGGCCCCGGGCAAGGGCAACCTGAAGAACATTGTTGCCGGGATCAACCAGGAGATTATCGAGTCATCCGACAAGATCGTTTCGGCAGCCTCGTGTACCACTAACGCCATTGCGCCGCCATTGAAAGCAATGGACGACGAGTTCGGCATAGTCGCCGGTCATGTCGAAACCGTGCACGCCTACACCAATGACCAGAATCTAACCGATAACTACCACAAGGCCTCGCGGCGGGGCCGCAGCGCGCCACTCAACATGGTGCTCACGGAAACCGGGGCGGCTAAAGCTGTCTGCAAGGTACTGCCGCAGCTGGATGGGAAACTCACCGGAAACGCGATCCGGGTGCCCACGCCAAATGTCTCGATGGCGATTCTCAACCTGACGCTGGCTCGCGAGACCACAGTGGAAGAGGTTACCGAGTTCATGCGACACCAGGCGCTGTACTCCCCGCTGCGCGAGCAGATAGACTACTCCGCCTCCCCGGAGGTTGTCTCCAGTGATTTCGTGGGCTCGCGGCATGCCTGTATCTTTGATGCCAAGGCCACCATCGTCAATCGCAACCAGGTGGTGCTGTACCTCTGGTACGACAACGAATTTGGCTATTCCTGCCAGGTTTACCGGATTCTCGAGCAGATGGCGGGAATCGAGTACGTCACGTATCCACCACAGGATTGAGCCTGCGCGCCGGATGCCCGCCGTGGCAGCGTTGAAACCTGTTCAAAATCAAAGAACTGCTATGGGCGAGGTAGTTTTTTGCGGAGCGGTTCCTGTATAATGCGCGCGGTCTGGAAGCCGGTTACCGGAACAATCTGCCCAAGCTGCCGAAGGGATACTCCCGCCGGGGCAGTTAGGCCATCAGCGGCAGGTTTCCGCTAGGATCCGGGGCCACGTAGTGACAAGTGTCCAGTCCACCCACAATTGAATCGATGCTGTAGGCAGATCGTATGATCAATATCAAACGGGGCCTGGATATTCCGATTGAAGGGAGTCCCCGTCAGGTTATAGAAAACGCGCCCGCTGCGCGGGCAGTGGCCCTGGTAGGCTTTGACTATGTGGGTATGAAGCCCACCATGGAAGTCGCCGAGGGCGACCGCGTCAAGCTCGGTCAATTGCTTTTCACGGACAAAAAAACCGAGGGTGTGCGCTATACCGCACCCGCCAGCGGTATTGTCTCCGCTATCAACAGAGGGGCCCGCAGGGTCCTGCAGTCCGTTGTGATAGACGTGGATGGCGATGAAGCCGAGAGCTTTCCCACCTGCACACCGGATGAACTGCCCGAGCCCGGGGCGATTCGATCAGCACTGATTGACAGCGGCCTGTGGACAGCCCTGCGTACACGGCCTTACAGCAAGGTGCCGGCCCTGGATGCCGAGGCGGCGGCTATTTTTGTCACCGCGCTGGACACCCATCCGCTGGCCCCTGATCCGCAGGTCGTCATCGAAGAGCAGCGGGATGCCTTCTCACTGGGGCTGGATCTTATTGCCCGCCTCACAGCCGGCCCCCTGCATCTTTGCATGGCACCGGGTGCCAGGGTACCCCGTGGCAGTGCCCCCAATATCAACGTGGCGGAATTTGCTGGTCCCCATCCCGCCGGTCTGGCGGGCACGCACGTGCATTTTCTGGAAGGAGCAAGTCTCGAGAAGGTGGTCTGGACAATAGGCTACCAGGATGTGATTGCGGTGGGTCGACTGTTTCTCGACGGTCGTTTATACACTGAGCGGGTGGTAGCTCTCGCGGGTCCACAAGTCGACAATCCCCGACTGCTGCGCACGCGGATCGGCGTCGACCTCGAGGCACTGTGCGCCGGGCAATTGAAGAACGGTGAGAATCGCGTTGTTTCGGGTTCTGTGCTTGGCGGGCGAGCCGTATCGGGTGGCACAGCCTATCTTGGCCGTTATCACAACCAGGTATCGGTACTGCTGGAGGGCAGACAGCGCGAGTTCATGGGCTGGCTGTCCCCGGGCTTTCGCAAACATTCGGTGATGGGAATTTACGCGAGCAGCTTCTTTGGATTGCGTCCGCTGCCGATGACCACGAATACCAATGGTAGCGAGCGCGCCATTGTGCCGGTTGGCAGCTACGAGAAGATTATGCCGCTCGATGTTCTGCCGACGCAGTTATTGCGCGCGCTGGTGGTGGGCGATACCGAAATGGCCCAGGCGCTGGGTTGCCTGGAACTGGAAGAGGAGGACCTGGCGCTGTGTTCCTATGTATGTCCCGGCAAGTACGAGTACGGGCCAATCCTGCGTGACAACCTCGCGCGCATTGAAAAGGAGGGTTGAGACGTGGGTCTGAGACAAATGCTGGACAATGTCGAGCATCATTTCCAGGAAGGTGGCCGACTGCAGAAGTACTACGCGATCTACGAGGTGTTTGATACTTTTCTGTATGCGCCCTCCAGCGTCACGCGCTCCACCGCGCACGTCAGGGATGGCATCGACCTCAAGCGCATATGATCACAGTCTGGCTGGCTACTTTTCCAGCCATGTTCTACGGCATGTATAACCTGGGGTTTCAGGCAACAGACGTCATGGCTGCCGGCCAGGGTGTCGAAGGCTGGCGTGGCTGGCTGATCTCACTGCTCGGTGGTTATGATTCCGGTAATCTCTGGCACTGCCTGTGGTACGGCGCGCTGTATTTCATGCCGATCTACATCGTCACATTCCTGGTGGGCATATCCTGGGAAATTCTTTTCGCAGTGCGTCGCGGACACGAGGTTAACGAGGGGTTTTTCGTCACCTCCGTGTTATTCGCACTCACCTGCCCGCCCGATATCCCGCTGTGGCAAGTCGCCCTCGGGATCAGTTTCGGTGTCGTGATCGGCAAGGAGGTGTTTGGCGGCACCGGCAAGAACTTCCTCAATCCGGCGCTTACCGGCCGGGCTTTCCTGTATTTCGCCTATCCTGCGCAGATTTCGGGTGATGCGGTCTGGGTTGCGGTCGACGGTTACTCCGGTGCCACCGCGCTGGCAGTTGTCGCCGCGGATGGCATGGATGCGTTACGCAGCCAGTGGACCTGGATGGAGGCATTTGTCGGCTCGGTACCGGGCTCGATCGGTGAGACATCCACGCTGGCGATCGGTTTGGGCATGATACTGCTACTGCTTACCCGCGTGGCGTCCTGGCGGATTATCAGCGGCGTGTTTATCGGCATGGTTGCCTTGTCCAGCTTGTTCAACCTGATCGGCTCACCCACTAACCCGGCATTCGCCATGCCCTGGTACTGGCACCTTGTCACAGGGGGCTTTGCTTTTGGTATGGTATATATGGCGACAGACCCCGTTTCGGCTGCCATGACCGACACGGGTAAGTGGGCGTTTGGTATTCTCATAGGGGCCATGACCGTACTTATCCGGGTGGTAAATCCCGCTTTCCCCGAGGGCATCATGCTGGCAATTCTGTTTGCCAATTTATTTGCGCCGCTGATGGATCATTTCGTGGTCCAGGCCAACATCAAACGGAGACTCGCCCGTGTCAGCTAACGACAGTATTGGCAAGACCCTCACCGTTGCGCTGCTCCTGTGTATTGTCTGCTCGATCGTGGTCTCCACCGCCGCCGTGGTATTGAAACCCGCGCAGGAAACCAACCAGGAACTGGACAGGAAGCGTAATATTCTCGCGGCGGCAGGTATGCTGGACGAGAGTCAAACCGTTGAAGAACAGTTTGCGCGCGTTACCACGCGCGTCGTGGACCTGCGTACGGGGAAATTTTCGGATGCCGTCGAGCCCGGGAACTACCAGCAGCTCAAGGCGGCCAAGGATCCGCAAATGTCGCAGGCATTGAGCCCCGCTGAAGACAAGGCAAATATTTCGCGCAGGGAACATTACGCCGAGGTATATCTCGTGGAGAACGAGCAAGGCGCAGTGGAGAAGATCATCCTGCCGGTACGGGGCTATGGTCTCTGGTCGACCCTGTATGGGTTTATTGCCCTTGAAGAAGATGCCAACACGGTGGCGGGCCTCGGCTTCTATGATCACGGCGAGACGCCGGGCCTGGGCGGTGAAGTCGATAACCCCCGCTGGAAGGCGTCGTGGCCCGGCAAAAAAGTCTACCGGGATGGGGAGGTCGAACTCGGCCTGGTAAAAGGCTCGGTGGATCCCTCCAGCCCCAAGGCGGATTGGCAGGTGGACGGGCTTTCGGGCGCCACCCTGACAGCGCGTGGCGTTACCAACCTCGTACAATTCTGGCTGGGTGAAAATGGCTTCGAGCCATTTCTGGAAAACCTGAAAACGGGAGAGGCCTGAGCATGGACACAATGAAAGAAACGCTGACCCAGCCGATCTTCAAGAACAACCCTATTGCCCTGCAGGTTCTGGGTATCTGTTCAGCGCTGGCGGTTACCTCATCATTGCAGGTTACGCTCGTGATGTGCGTGGCGCTGACATTTGTGGCGGCTTTTGCCAATGTAGGCGTGTCACTGATCCGCAACCATATTCCAGGCAGCATTCGCATTATTGTGCAGATGGTCATCATCGCGTCGCTGGTGATTGTGGTCGATGAATTTCTCAAGGCCTACGCCTACGAGATCAGCAAGCAACTCTCAGTCTTCGTCGGGCTGATTATTACCAACTGCATCGTTATGGGGCGTGCCCAGGCCTACGCGATGTATAACAAACCTTTCCCGAGTTTTGTCGACGGACTGGGTAACGGTCTTGGCTATAGTGTCGTTCTGATTTGCGTCGCCGTGGTCCGAGAGCTGCTCGGTTCCGGTAAATTGATGGGGGTAGAGATACTGCCGCTGGTGACCGATGGAGGCTGGTACGTACCCAATGGGCTGCTGCTTCTGCCCCCGAGTGCGTTCTTCCTGATCGGGTTGTTTATCTGGGCCTTGCGTAGCCTGGACAAGGAGCAGGTAGAAGAGCCCGACTACAAAATGGCAAGTCACACCCCGGCGCGGGAGGGCGTGTAAATGGAAGCGCTCATCAGTCTTTTTGTCCGGGCCATTTTCATCGAGAACATGGCATTGGCGTTCTTTCTCGGAATGTGCACATTCCTCGCCATATCGAAGAAGATTCAGCCGGCACTCGGGCTGGGTGTTGCGGTCGTCGTGGTATTGACGATCACTGTTCCCGTAAACAACCTGATTTACAATTACCTGCTCGCCGATGGGGCGCTCGCCTGGGCGGGCCTGCCGGATATGGATCTCAGCTTTCTCGGCCTGTTGTCCTATATCGGTGTGATCGCGGCGCTGATCCAGATACTGGAGATGTTTCTCGATAAGTTTGTCCCGGCTCTGTACAACGCGCTTGGCGTGTTTCTGCCGCTGATCACGGTCAATTGTGCAATACTCGGTGCCTCTCTTTTCATGGTTGAGCGCGATTACAGTTTTGCCGAAAGTGTCGTATTTGGCGCCGGCTCCGGAGTTGGTTGGGCCCTCGCCATCGTGGCGCTGGCGGGTATTCGCGAAAAGCTCAAGTACTCGGATGTTCCCGAAGGGCTGCAGGGTCTGGGTATTACATTCATCATCGTCGGACTGATGTCCCTGGGCTTCATGTCATTCGGCGGCATTGATCTTTAGCGGGGCTGAAGCGGTATGGGTATGACAATCATTCTTGGTGTCACGATGTTTACCGTGATCGTGCTCGCGCTGGTTTTGGTGATTCTTGGCGCCAGGTCGAGGCTGGTGAGTTCCGGGGATGTTACGATCGAAGTCAACGGTGAAAAAACCATTACCGTGCCGGCGGGTGGCAAGCTGCTGCAAACCCTTTCGGAGTCCGACCTGTTTCTGCCCTCTGCCTGCGGTGGCGGTGGCACGTGCGCCCAGTGCAAATGCATCATCAGTGAGGGTGGCGGAGCCATGCTGCCCACTGAAGAGAACCACTTCACGCGTCGCGAAGCGGAAGAGGGGTGGCGCCTGAGCTGTCAAACCGCGGTCAAAGGCGATATGAAGATCGTCGTTCCCGAAGAAGTATTCGGTGTTAAGCAATGGGAATGCACGGTCGAAGCCAATCCCAATGTTGCCACTTTCATCAAGGAACTGACGCTACGGCTGCCGGAAGGGGAGAGTGTGGATTTCCGTGCAGGGGGCTATGTGCAACTCGAATGTCCGCCGCACGTTGTCAAGTTTTCGGATTTCGACATAGACGAGGAGTACCGCGCCGACTGGGAGCGTTTTGGCTTTTTCAATCTGGTGTCCGAGGTCGATGAGACGGTCATCAGGGCCTACTCCATGGCCAACTACCCGGAAGAGAAGGGTATCGTCAAGTTCAATATCCGGATAGCCACTCCTCCGCCGGGCAGCGAAGGCATTCCACCAGGGCAGATGTCGTCCTGGACCTTCAACCTGAAACCGGGTGACAAGGTCAGGGTGTACGGGCCTTTCGGGGAATTCTTCGCCAAGGATACCGACGCCGAGATGATATTCATTGGCGGTGGAGCGGGCATGGCGCCCATGCGGTCACATCTTTTCGACCAGCTCAAACGCCTGAACAGTAAACGCAAAATCTCCTTCTGGTATGGCGCACGTTCCAAACGGGAGATGTTCTACGAGGACGAGTACGATCAGCTGGCCGCCGAGAACGACAATTTTGAATGGCACGTGGCGTTGTCTGATCCCCAGCCTGAAGATGACTGGAATGGTCTCACAGGTTTTATCCACAACGTTTTGTATGAGGAATACCTGAAAGATCATCCGGCGCCAGAGGACTGCGAGTACTATATGTGCGGCCCGCCGATGATGAATTCGGCTGTAATCCAGTTGCTGACAGACCTTGGTGTTGAGCCCGAAAATATCATGCTGGATGACTTTGGTGGTTAGCCACCCTCGCCCCCCACGTTCGAGAAGCCACTCAATCGAGTGGCTTTTTTGTGTGCTCACCTGTTTGCTGGTCGGCTGTGGTCGCGATCCCGGTCAGATTGAACTATCGGGTGCCAGCATGGGAACAACCTGGCATTTGAGTTACGTCGCCGAACCTGCAACTCCCGATGTGGAGGTAGTGGAGGCGGTCGTGCAGGCGGCTCTGGATGCGGTGAACGCGAGCATGTCCACCTACCAGGATGAATCGGAGATCAGCCGTTTTAATCGGGCGACGAGCGAGCAATGGTTTCCTCTCTCGAAGGACTTCCTGCACGTCCTCGATACTGCAATGATGGTCGGTGAGCTCAGTGCAGGCGCATTCGATATCACCGTGGCGCCACTCGTGGATATATGGGGTTTTGGTGCAACCGGGGTCGCCCTGGAGCCGCCCACGCAGGCAGCAATTCAGCGCGGGCTGGCGCGAATGGGACAAACGCAAATAGAGACAGATGCACAGGCTTTGGTGGCCCGTAAGCCCGTGAATGTTGCCCTGGATTTCTCTTCGCTGGCCAAGGGCTTTGCGGTCGATAAAGCCGCGCAGGCGCTGCGGGCCGCGGAGGTTTCGCGATTTCTACTGGAGGTCGGCGGCGAAATGCTGCTGTCTGGCCACAGCGGGCGGGGCGATCCCTGGCGGGTTGCCATTGAAGACCCCGACAGCACAGGGCGCGGCGTGGCCACGATTCTCAGCACGACCGACACCGCCGTTGCCACTTCGGGCGATTATCGCAACTATTTCGAGTACGATGGTCAAAGGTATTCACACATTATCGATCCGCGTACGGGCTGGCCGGTGGTGCAGGATCTTGTGTCGGTCACCGTGTTGCATGACAGTGCGATGCTGGCAGACGCCTGGGCCACAGCGCTACTGGTGTTGGGGCCGGAAGATGCGCCGGCGGTGGCGGAGTCCATGGGATTGGCGGTATATTTCATCCGCAGGGGCGCAGAAGAGCTGGTACATAGCTACACACCGGCTTTCGAGAGGCACCTGGCGGACCCAGTGCGGGCCGAAGGCCCGGGAGAGAAGTTATGACAATGTTTTTCCTCAGCTTGCTCATTGTGCTGTTGATTGTTGCCGGCATGTCGGTGGGTGTGCTCGCTGGCCGCCCTCCAATCAAGGGCTCTTGCGGTGGTATCGGCGCCCTCGGCATCGACACTGAGTGTGATATTTGTGGCGGTGATCCCAACCGCTGTGATGAAGACGCGCGCGACGGCGAAGAGGGAAGTGAAAAACCCGGCTTGTACTATCCCGCCGATCGCTGACCGGGTGCAGTAGCGCTTGCCTCCTGTCGTTTTTACAGTGGCCGGCTACATCGGCTTTGTTGGCCTGCGCTACAGTTTCAGCCGCAAGCGCAATCGATTCACCGGTGTCATCTCCACCGTCTCCATGCTCGGTATGACGCTGGGCGTTGCCAGCCTCATCGTTGTGCTCTCCATAATGAACGGCTTTGCCGGCGAACTACGAGATCGCATTTTGTCGCTCGTGCCTCACGGCTTTATCGAGCATCGCCAGGGTATAGAAGACTGGCACGCGCTGGCGGAGCGAGTGGAGGCCATGCCGGGCGTTGTCGCCACTTCGCCGTATATCTCCAACAAGGTGATTCTGACGGCCAGGGGTGGCCAGCGTGGGGCGGTGCTGACTGCCATTGATCCCGAGGCCGAGTCGCGGGTCTCTCAGGTGGAAGCGGCTATGCGCCAGGGGCACTTGCAGAGCGTCAGTTCCGCGGATTTCAATGTCGTGCTCGGCGCGTCGCTTGCACGCTTGCTTGGGGTGGTTCCGGGAGACCAGGTGGAAGCGACCGTGCCGAAGTTGACGGTGACCCCGCTGGGTGTTTTTCCCCGCAGCAAACGCCTCACGGTCAGTGGGGTGTTCGAGGTGGGCGCGCAGCCCGACACATACCAGGCCTACATCTCTCTCGCCAGTGGCCGACGCCTGCTTGGTGCCGGTGAAGCAGTGGATGGTTTGCAGGTTCGCACCCGTGATCTACATGAGGCGACACAAATACTCGGCGCAGTTCGCGCCCGGCTGTCCGGGGAGTTTGTGATCAGGGACTGGAGCCAGACCCAGGGGTCCCTGTTCAGCGCCGTCAAAATGGAAAAGGTTCTCGTGAGCCTGCTGCTGTTGAGCGTGGTAGCCGTGGCGGCGTTCAACATTGTCTCCACGCTGGTAATGTCCGTCACGGAGAAACGGCGGGATATTGCGGTGCTGCGCACCCTGGGGGCACGGCCACAGGGGATAATGGCGATTTTTGTCGCGCACGGGTTGAGTCTTGCCGCGGTCGGCATCTCTGCGGGCGCATGCCTTGGCGTTTTGCTTGCGCTCAATATTGCGGCCATAACGACCCGGCTGGAGGATCTTCTCGGTGTGAGAATTTTTGACCCGGCAGTGTATTTTATCAGTGAACTGCCCGCCCGGATGCTGTGGAGCGATGTCCGGGCTGTCGTAATTGCGTCGCTGTTGTTGAGCCTCATGGCGACCTTGTATCCGGCCTGGCGGGCAGCGCGTATAGCGCCGGCGGAGGTGCTGCGCTATGAGTGATGTCGTGTTGCGTTGCAACGGTATCAGCAAGGCGTACCAGGACGGCGATCGTTCGGTGCGCGTGCTCGAGGACGTGCACCTCGAGCTGGTGGCGGGCGAGAAGATAGCAATTGTCGGGGCTTCCGGGTCGGGCAAGTCCACGCTGCTCAATATCCTTGGTGGCCTGGATCACCCGGACACCGGGCAGGTGATGCTCATGGGGCAGGATCTTGCCGGACTGTCGGAGCGGGCGCTGTGCAGCCTGCGCAACAGCCGGCTCGGCTTCGTCTACCAGTTCCATCACCTGCTCCCGGAGTTCGATGCGCTGGAGAATGTCGCCATGCCGTTATTGATTCGCGGTGCTGGCCGGAAAGAGGCATGGGACAACGCTGGCCAGATGCTTGCAAGGGTGGGCTTGCAAGCACGGGCCACGCATCGGCCTGGCCAGCTATCCGGCGGGGAACGACAGCGAGTGGCCATTGCCCGCGCTCTGGTGGGCAGGCCGGATTGCGTCCTGCTCGATGAGCCCACAGGCAACCTCGATCCGCATTCCGCGCAGCAAGTGCTGGCGCTGATCGATGAGTTGGGGGCTGAGCGTGCCGCATTTATCGTGGTAACCCACGACCCTGCCATTGCCGCACGTATGCATCGAACTCTGGAGCTGGAGGCCGGCAGGCTGGCATGACACACAGTGAACGTTTGCGCATCGCGCTGCGCTATACCTTCCCCTCGGGACGCTCCAATCTGTCGACTTTTCTGTCATCCCTGTCGATGCTGGGCCTGGTGCTAGCCGTGGGATTGCTGATTATCGTCCTGTCAGTCATGAACGGGTTTGACAAGGAAATGCGTGAGCGGATTCTGTCGCTGGTGCCACACATCACCGTGTACTCAAATACCTCTTCGCACGACTGGCAAACTCACCTGGAGACACTGCGAGCGCAACCCGACGTGCGCGAGGTGACACCATTCGTGGAGTTTGATGCCCTTTTAATGCGCGGTGCCGACATTGAAACTGCGCGCGGTGTGGGTATTGCGCTGGACGGTATGGACGCGCCCTCGGCGATACTGGCCTATCTTGGAGAGGACGTGGTCAGGACTTTCCGCAGCCGGCCCGACGGGCTGATCCTGGGGCGAGGTATCGCTGAACGCCTGGATGTTTCCCCCGGTCAGCGCCTGACCCTGGTCGTACCAGGTGAGTCGGCTTCCGGGCGTGGGCAGGCGGCGCGATTTGAATCGCTGGAATTGCTGTCCATTCTCGACACGGGCACTGAGCTGGACCAGGCTGTCGCGTTACTGCACCTGCCCATGGCGTCAACAATCGCAGGTCTGGACGGTCAAGTGAGCGGTTTTCGCGTTGCCACCTCCAGGCTGTTCGACGTGCAGCGTATAGCCTGGCAGCTCACGGACAGCCTGCCCGCCGGGCATTACGCAACACACTGGATGATGACGCACGGCAATCTTTATGCGGCCATCCAGTTATCGCGCAGCCTGGTGACCATCCTGTTGCTCTCAATAATCGCAGTGGCCGCGTTCAACGTCGTCTCTTCCCTGGTTCTCGTGGTATTGGACAAGCGCGGCAATATTGCAATTTTGCGGACCCTGGGTGCGTCGGGCGACGACATCGCGTGGATTTTCCTGTTGCAGGGAACGATGATCGGCCTGGTCGGCGCGGCTCTCGGCAGCTTGTTCGGCCTGGCGGGAAGTATGGCCGTGTCGACGCTCGTCGCCTGGCTCGAAGGCGCATTGAACACGCGATTTCTCAGTACGGATGTCTATCCGGTGTCATTCGTGCCAGTCGATATACTATTTACTGATATTCTACTGGTTGCCGGGACGGCCCTGCTGATGTGTTTGCTCGCGGCCGTCTATCCCGCGCGCCGCGCGGCTCGTCTCGCGCCGGCCCGCGTTCTCAGTGATGACTTTTGAGAGCTTTTCGCGTCGACGCCGCCGCTGGCGCCAAAGTCGGGAAACGCGCCAGCGCCATAGCTGGCTGATGAGAAAGTAACCGACCGAACCGAAAAACAACCCGCAGATCAGGCAGCCAAGCAGGAATGGTCTCCAGACCGCCGTGAGACTGGTAGTCAGCCAGTGAAAGCTGAGCTCAAAGTTGAGGCGCTCCACGGGAGCTTCCAGTATCAGTGCGCCCACCTTGTAAGCGGTGAAATAGAAAGCGGGCATGGTAACCGGGTTGGTCAGCCATACAAGGCCGACGGAAAGCGGCAGGTTACACTTCAGAAGCACTGCAAGCGAGGCGGCGATCAGCATCTGCCCCGGCACTGGCATGCAAGCGACGAAAAGCCCGACAAAAAACGCCATTGAGCTTGAATACCGGTTGATATGCCAGAGGTTGCCCGCGTAAATCCAGTCTCCCAGGATACCTAGCGCACCGATACTGCGAATGCGGGCGGCGCTGGGAACGATCGATTTAAGGGTTTTTTTGGGCATAGTCGGGAAGGCCGCAGGTGATGTGCCATTGCTGCTGCGCGTGTGATTCACTGCGTCAGTCGGCACCGTCAGCGCTATTGTTACCAATATCGCTGCCCGGTCAGGCCCTACATTATGCGTGTTGCTATATGACAATCAAGCGCGCTGAGCGGGACGCTTCGCATGCGATCATGGATGATCGGTCTGGTCTTGGGAATCGCCTGGGTTGCGACGTGGCCATGGTTGCCGCCGCGGCATGTCATGGTACTCATATCGGTCTTCATTGTGCTGCCTTTGCGCTACCCCTCGCTGCCTGCGTGCCTGCTGTCCGGGCTCGCGTGTGGTTGCTGTATGGCATTACTGCATGGCTATGCACTGCTCGACTCCCGTCTCGATGAAAACTGTTCAACGCGGCTGGCGACTCTGGAGGGCACGATAGCGTCGCTGCCCCGGCGCGATGAAATGCCGGACGGCGCAGTGCGCCAGCGCTTCGATTTCGTCATTCGCCACGTATCGCCGGCTATCTGCCGCGGCCCACAGCGACTCAGCATGTCCTACTACGGACCGCTACCCATGCGGGCAGGCGATAGTTGGCGCTTCGAGGCCGTCCTGAAAAAGCCCTGGGGGCTGGCGAACCCGGGGACCTTCAACGCGCAGGGCTGGTTTGCCCGCAGAGGAATTGATGCGATCGGCCGCGTGCCGAAACGGGCTCTGGCGGTGCGACTGCCCGAAGCCGCCGCCATGCGCTATCGTCCCCACAGTCTGCGGCAGGCGGTGGGCGACGCGATAGATGATCTTCCTGTCGGTGCGGATGCCCGCGCTATCCTGCGCGCCCTGAGTATCGGGGACAAGAGCTCGCTGGATTACAACCTTTGGCATGTATTCCAGCAGTTCGGCATCAGCCACCTGTTGGTTGTATCCGGCCTGCATGTGGGCCTGGTGGCCGGCCTGGGCTACCTTCTGGGAAACTTGCTGCTGCGCGCACTGCCACTGGGCACGGCGTGGGGATGCGCGCTTCCGGGCCTGTGCGGGTTTAGCCTGGCTTGCGCCTACGCGCTCCTTGCCGGCCTCTCCCTGCCTACCCAACGTGTTCTCTGGATGTTGCTACCGTTCGCGCTGGCGCCGATTCTTCACCGGCGAAGCAGGCCTGCCAATAACCTGTTACTGGCGGCGGCCGCGGTGCTTTTGCTGAATCCACTGGCGACTACCGGGAGTGGATTCTGGCTGTCTTTCGGGGCGGTAGGCGCGCTGCTGTGGGTGACGGTATGGCAGGGGCGACACGGCAGGCTGCGCAGCGTGCTGGGGACACACCTGTATATGTCGCTGGTTATGCTGCCCCTGGGTGGCTGGTTCTTTGGCGGGGGAAGCGTTGTGGCGATGATCGCCAACCTTGTGATGATCCCGCTGGTAGGCATGTTTGTGGTTCCGCTCACATTGCTGGCCGCGTTTGCACACCTGGCTGGCCTGGCACTGGCGGGCCAGCTCTGGCTGCTGGCCATCTGGCCCGTGGCCAGGTTGCTACCGCTGGGCGAGAAGCTCGCGGAGTTGGCGAATGGCCTCATTTTCACCGCGCTGCAGAATAGCTCGCTGCCCTTGTTCCTGGGTGGTCTGGGTGTATTGCTCTGGCCGCTTCCCCTGACAATCAGGGATCGTGCGCTGGCCGCGGCGTTCCTGCTGCCCCTGTTGCTGCCGCCAACAAACTCCCCGCCGGCGTCGTCCAGGGCGCCCTTGCGTGTGACAGTGCTCGATGTGGGGCAGGGGACAGCACTGGTGATCAGGTCGGGAGGTCGTGCGCTTGTCTACGATACTGGCGGTGGGGGAGGTGATCGTCGCAGCCTGGCCAGCGCGGCTGTCATCCCGTATCTCAGGGCCGCGGGGCTGCAAACACTCGACTCCCTGGTCATCAGCCACCCGGATATGGATCATAGCGCCGGTATGCTTGATCTGCTCGACACTTTCGACGTGAAACGCATCAGGTATGGTGGAGATTCGGTGGTCTCGCCGCCTGTGGGCCTTCCCTGCCTTGCTGGCGAGAGCTGGCGATGGCCGGGCGGAGAGGTCTTCCGCTTTTTATCGCCCGCCCGCGAGCGGGGCCTGAGCAGCAACAACAGCTCTTGCGTGCTGCAAATTACCCGTGGTGAATTCAGCCTGCTGCTGCCCGGCGATATCGATATCCAACGGGAACGCGAGCTGGTGCGTTTCTGGTACGGGGAGCTTGCTGCCGACCTGCTCCTGCTCGGCCACCACGGCAGCAATACCTCGACATCCTACACGCTGCTCAAGCACGTGCGGCCCCAAAGCGCCCTGATCAGTAGTGGGTACCTGAACCGTTTTGGTCACCCTCACCCGGCGGTGTTACATCGACTTGATGCGTACCATGCCGCGGCGCGGGGAGAAGACGCCACCGAGGTACTCAACACGGCCTTTACAGGCGCCCAGGAGTTTGTTCTCACGCCCGGGGGCGAGCTTGCGCGAAGGCTCTGGCGCGAAGCGCGTCGGCGCTACTGGATGTAGCCGGCTCAAACTCCGGCCCGAGCTTCACGCCCCAGATTGGCGAGCGTATACTCGGGGTCTGAATCTGGAGAAGGGGTATTAAAGTGCTCGATTTGCTGGTGGCCGGGGGCTGGCTGATGGTGCTGATTGTGCTCAGTTCCGTGCTGGCGCTGGCAATTTGTATAGAGCGACTGTACACGCTCAACCCTCGAAAAATAGCGCCCCCGCACTTGCTGGCAACGGTTTGGCAACAATTGAAACGCGGTGAGCTGGACGCCTCCCGCCTGCGCACGCTGCGCGATTCTTCGCCTCTCGGCAGAATACTGGCGGCAGGCCTGAGCAATGCCTATCACGGACGCGACGTGATGAAGGAAAGCATTCAGGAGGCGGCGGCGCATGTCATACATGAACTGGAGCGCTATCTGAATACGCTCGGCACTATTGCGGCCGTGGCGCCGCTGCTGGGACTGCTCGGTACCGTGGTGGGTATGATCAGGGTATTCGCGGAAATCATGGCACAGGGTACCGGTAACGCCAGCGCGCTGGCAGGCGGTATTTCGGAAGCATTGATAACCACTGCGGCGGGGCTGACCGTTGCGATCCCCGCGCTGGTAATGCACCGCTATTTCACGGGGCGCATTGACGCGATCGTGGTCGAACTGGAGCAGGAGACCATCAAGCTCGTAGACGCTCTGCACAGCGAAGAGAATACGGAAGACAGCGCTTGAAGTTCCGACGCCAACGCCGTGAAGAGGTAGGTATCAATCTGACGCCGTTGATTGATGTGGTGTTTTTGCTGTTGATTTTCTTCATGGTCTCAACGACCTTCACTCGCGAAACACAGTTGAGTATCGACTTGCCCGAGGCAAAGGGCGAGCCGCGTGACAGCATGGAGTCACAGATCGAGATACTGGTGGACGAGAGCGGTGTTTATCGCGTGAACGGGCGCCCTCTGGTGGATGCGCGTCTGCGAACATTGCAGGCAGCCATATACAAGGAGGCGAGAGGCGATACCACGCTGCCGATGATCATCACTGCGGATGCGCAGGCAGCCCATGAGCACGTGGTAAGGGCCATGGATGCGGCGGGGCAGATGGGATTCGTGCACCTGAGCATTACAACGCGAGAACCGGCGTCGGCGCCAAAGTCTTCGGGCGATGGTTGAACCGTACGCACGCTCACCTGCCACCAATGTCTCTGACTGGTCACTTTATGGGCGTTTGCTTGGTTTCCTGGCGCCCTACTGGCATTTCTTTGTCATAAGCCTGGCGGGCTTTGCTCTCTACTCGTTTGGTGTGGTGCTTTTGGCGGACCTCATGCAGTTTCTGCTGGATGCCATGGCGGAGCCCGCCAGTGGATCGGTGGGGATCATATCCGGCATTACCTATGGAATCTTTAGCGTACCGCAGGGTGAGCGGCTTGGCTTCGTGCGCATTGCGGTGCCAATACTGCTGGTGGGATTGACCCTGTTCCGGGGCGTTGGCTTCTTTGCCGGCAGCTATTTTGTCAGTCTTGTGGCGCGCAATCTGGTCCACGACCTGCGACGGGCCCTGTTTGAAAAAATGCTGTCGCTGCCTGGCGCGCACTACGACGAGAATAATCCGGGCACTATGGTTTCGCGCATCACCTACAATGCGGACCAGGTATCGGGGGCTGTCACCAGGGCACTGAAAACCGTTCTGCGCGAGAGCCTGGTTGTCATAGGGCTCGTCGCTTACATGCTTTACCTGAACTGGAAGCTGTGTCTGGTTCTACTCGCGGTCGCGCCGTTGATTACGCTGGTGGTCAATATGGTGGGGCGACACTTTCGTCGCTACAGCAGGCGTATCCAGGCATCCATGGGTGAGGTGACCCAGATAGCCACGGAAGCCCTGGGGGCCATGCACGAGATCAGGATGTATGCTGGGCAGAGAGCCCAACGGGCGCGCTTTCTAACGGCCAGCGACAGTAATCGCGAGCAGACGCTGAAACTGGCATTCGTGGAGTCACTGAGTACGCCCACCTTGCAGGTGCTGCTGGCGTTGGCCCTGGCGGTGCTTATGTGGTTTGCACTCAGCCCGGCAGTTATTGCGGATTTGTCAGCGGGTTCGCTGGTCGCGTTTCTCGTGGCCGCGGTGCAGTTGGGAAAACCACTGCGTCAGTTGAGTGGTATACAGAGCGAGCTGCAACGAGGCCTCGCGGCGGTTGAGGATATCTTTAGCCAGCTCGATGCGGTTGCGGAGCGCGACAACGGCGAGTACAAGACCGGGCGTATTGCCGGCAATATCAGCATCAGGCACCTGACGTTTGCCTACCCCGGTAGCGAGCACCCGGCGCTTGAGGATGTGTCACTGGAAATAGCCGCGGGGGAAACCGTCGCCCTCGTCGGCCCCTCCGGCAGCGGGAAAACCACATTGACTCGCCTGCTGACGCGGGCCTACGATCCGCCCGCCGGCAGTATACTGCTCGACGCTGTCCCCATTGAACACTACGGCCTGGAATGTCTGCGCGAGCAATTTTCCCAGGTGTCGCAGCGGGTGCCACTGTTTCGCGGTACCGTCTACCAGAATATTGCTTTCGGATCCCTGCAGGACAAGCCCGAGAGCAAAGTACTGCAGGCAGTGACAGCGGCGGGCTGCAACGAACTGGTAGAAGCTCTGCCGAAGGGCCTGGGGACAATGCTCACTGAAGACGGTGAAGGGCTTAGCGGCGGTCAGAGGCAGCGGATTGCGCTGGCTCGCGCAATGCTCAAGGACGCGCCGGTGTTGATTCTGGATGAGGCCACTTCGGCGCTCGATGCAAGCACGGAGTATCAAGTCCGCAAAGCGGTGACCGGGGCGACGCACGGTCGCACCACGATTGTTATCGCACACCGCTTATCAACGGTCGAGTCTGCCGATCGAATCATCGTGTTGGCGGCGGGCCGGGTCGTAGCCAACGGCACGCACGCCGACCTCATTGCGCAACCGGGCCTTTATCAACAGCTACGTGCGCGGGAACTTGCAGGTTGATGCACGAATGGGGTCTCGGGCTGGATCGCGCCTGGCGAAGGGATGCGCGGTGGCTCGTTCTGCTGCAGCCACTTGCCGCGATATTTCGGCTGGCGACAGGGCTACGGCGCGCCGGCTATCGTTTCGGTATTTTCAGGGTTTACCGTGCGCCTGTGCCGTTGATCGTGGTGGGCAACATTACCGTTGGCGGTACGGGGAAAACACCGGTCGTGGTGGCGCTGGTGCAGGCGCTCTCCCGCTACGGCCTGCGGCCCGGCGTGGTTAGCCGTGGCTACGGTGCCAGGGCCGGGAATGAACCACATGTGGTGGGGCTCGACAGCGCCGTCGGCGACTGCGGCGAGGAAGCGTTGTTGATAAGGCGGCGAACGGGGTGCCCCTGTGTCACTGGCGCTGACAGGGCAGCGGCCGTACGCAAGCTACTGGCAGTAGCGGCGGTGGATATTGTGATCAGTGACGATGGTTTACAGCATTACGCCATCGCACGTGACATGGAGATCGTGCTCTTCGATATCTATCGGGGTTTCGGCAACGGGCGTTTATTACCGGCTGGCCCCCTGCGAGAGCCGTTGAGCCGATTATCCCGGGCGGCATGCGTGCTGTCGCGGGGCATTGACGAGCGCGCGGACGTGCCGTTGCGGGCGGAATGCCTGGTGAGCTTGGAAACCGGCCGGGAGGTTGCATTTTGCCCTGCTGAAAATCTGTCGAATGTGTACGCTGTGGCGGGTATCGGGAGCCCGGAAGGATTTCTGGAATGCCTGCGCGGCGCCGGGTTTCGCGCGCAACCGCAGCTTTTTCCAGATCATCACACTTACACTTCCGGCGATTTTGCACGGCTGCAGGACAAACCCGTTATCATGACTGAAAAAGACGCGATAAAATGCGTCGGGTTGGCAGGGGGCAATGCATGGTACCTTAGGGTGAGCGCCCAGTTGCCGCAAAGTCTCGTCGATGACGCGATTAATCTTGTGACAAACTGACTCCGGAGTGTTCGCATGTCGTTCACAGTGGTTATTCCAGCGCGCTTTGGTTCCACTCGTCTGCCGGGAAAGCCGTTGCTGGACATTCAGGGCAAGCCCATGTTGCAGCACGTGTGGGAGCGAGCAAGCTGCAGCAACGCGGCTCGCGTTATCGTTGCCACCGACGACCAGCGCGTCCTGGAAGTCGCGCGCACCTTTGGCGCCGAGGCCATGCTCACCGCGGAACACCATCCTTCGGGTACCGATCGACTTCAGGAAGTGGCGCAGCTGCTCGAACTGGACGCGCAGGCAGTGGTGGTGAATGTACAGGGCGATGAACCGCTTATTCCAGCGGCGGTGATCGATCAGGTGGCGTTTAACCTGGCCCGGAATGTGGAAGCGGAGATGGCAACGCTTTGTGAGCGTATCGAACGGGTCGAGGATCTTGACAGCCCGAATGTGGTTAAAGTGGTACGCGACGCGAATGCCATGGCGCTGTATTTCAGTCGGGCCCCGGTGCCCTGGCCGCGCGATGCGTTTGCTGCGACACCCGGGCAAATGCCCGCGAGCGGTGCCTGGTTTCGACATGTCGGCATTTATGCCTACAGGGCCGGGTTTTTGCACCGCTTTGTAGAGTGGCCAATGGCCCCGGCGGAGGAGCTGGAGAAGCTGGAGCAACTTCGGGCCCTGCATCACGGCGTCAGGGTGCATGTCGACGAGGCCTCGACAGTGGTGCCCGGAGGCGTCGACACCCAGCGCGATCTGGACTTCGTGCGGAGTGTGTTCGCTGAGCAGGAAGGGGCCTGATGGAAGTGTACAAACCCGGCGTACTGTTCGTCTGCCTGGGCAATATCTGCCGGTCACCCACCGCCCAGGGCGTTTTTGAGGCCCTGTTGGTCCGGCATGGTCTACGTAATCAGCTGCGGGTGGATTCCTGTGGTATCGAAGGCTGGCACGTGGGGAAGGCGCCGGACCCGCGCTCGATCCGCGAGGCGGCCCGACACGGAATTGATATCAGCGGTCTGCGTGGACGCCAATTGTGCGCGGATGACTTCGCAACGTTTGACTACATCCTGGCTATGGATCGTGCAAATCTCGCTGACATGGAAAGCCTGTGTCCGTCATCTTTTGACGGCCAGTTAAGTTTGTTTATGGATTTTGCAACTGACACCGATGTGTATGAGGTGCCGGATCCGTACCACGAGCAAGGCGCTGCCTTTGGCCGGGTCATTAGCCTTGTGGAGGCGGCCAGCGAAGGCCTCTTGCAGGAGCTTTTGCGCGCACGACGTATTGCGTATGCGAGTGCGTAGGGACGCGTCATTACAAGCACTCAACACCCTGGCCCTCCCGGCCCGGGCAGCAGTGTTGGCGACGGTGAGCGACGAACAGCAACTGGCTGCAGCGCTCCGTCTGGCACGCGATGAAGGCAGGGCGACTATACCCCTGGGCGCCGGCAGCAATATTGTACTCGCCGGGGATGTAGACGCTTGTCTGCTCAGGTTTGCGAGGCGCGGCGTGGCGGTGCTTGAGCAGTCAGCGCAGCAGGTGCTGCTGCGGGTTTGTGCTGGAGAGAACTGGCATGCACTGGTTGAGTGGACGCTACAGCAGGGCTTTTTCGGGCTACAGAATCTTGCGCTGATCCCGGGCACGGTGGGTGCAGCACCTGTGCAGAATATTGGCGCCTATGGCGTAGAGCTGGCGGATACTGTGGACAGGGTACACGGCGTGCACCTGGGTGACGGCTCGTCCTTCAACCTGTCGCGGGATGCTTGCGCTTTCGCCTATCGAGACAGTGTTTTCAAAACCCAGTTGCGCGATCAGGTCATTATCACCGCAGTGGATCTCAGGCTTGGCCTGAGCCCGACAGTTGATACCCGGTACCCCGCGCTGGCGGCCTGGCTGGCTGCTGGCGGGATAGTTGAGCCCTCGCCCCGGGAAGTATTCAATGCCGTGGTGGCGATACGCTCAAGCAAACTGCCCGACCCGGCGATTGAGCCCAACGCCGGGAGCTTCTTCAAAAATCCGTTGGTCGCGAGAGAAGAGGCTGCACGTTTACAAAGGCGCTTTCCCGAAATGCCGGTTTACCCGCAGGCAGGCAGCCTGGTAAAACTGGCGGCCGGCTGGATGATAGAACGCTGTGGCTGGAAAGGGTACACAAGAGACGGTGTCGGAGTGCATCGGGAACACGCGCTTGTACTGGTGAATCTAGGGGACGCCACCGGTGAGAGGGTGCTCGCCCTGGCCGAGGAAATCAGGTTGAGTGTGCTCGACGCATTTGGTGTCTCATTGGTAATAGAACCGCGGGTCTACGGAGCAGGCTTTGAGTGATTTTGACCACAAGGCTTTTTTGCAGTCGCTGACCAGCCGGCCCGGTGTCTACCAGATGTATGATTCACAGGGCGAACTGCTTTATGTCGGCAAGGCGAGAAATCTCAAGAATCGCGTCGGCAGTTATTTTCGCGCGCGGGGGCTTACCTCCAAAACGATGGCGCTGGTGGCACGTATCAGTGACATCCAGGTGACGGTAACGTCAACCGAGGTGGACGCGCTGCTCCTCGAGCACAACCTGATAAAAAACCATCGGCCGCCCTACAATATTCTGTTGCGTGACGATAAATCCTACCCCTATATTTTTCTTTCCAGCGAGGATAAATACCCGCGCCTCGCGCTGCACCGGGGTGTAAAGCGGCGCAAAGGTACTTATTTCGGGCCTTATCCAAGTGCGGGAGCCGTGCGCGAATCGCTGCACTTTCTACAGAAAGTATTCAAGGTTCGGCAGTGTGAGGACAGTTATTTCCGCAACCGCTCCAGGCCGTGCCTGCAGCACCAGATAGATCGCTGCAGCGCCCCCTGCGTGGAGCTGGTCAGCGAGGAGGATTACGCGCGTCAGGTCGAGAATACCGAGATGTTTCTGCGCGGAAAATCGCAGGAGTTGCTGGTGCGGCTTGCCGATGACATGGAAGCGGCCGCGGCCGACCTGGCGTATGAACAGGCAGCAATCTACCGCGACCAGATCAGCCAGTTGCAACATGTGCAGGCCAGCCAGGGTATTGAAGGTGCAGTAGGTGACCTGGATATCCTCGCAGCGGCAACCTCGCATGGACGTGCCTGCGTGCAGGTGCTGTTTATTCGCGGGGCGCGGGTACTGGGCAGCAAAACCTATTACCCGCCCCTGAAGCTCGACGAACACCCGCCCGAGGTGCTCGCAGCATTTATCCCGCAGTACTACCTTGGGCAGTCCCGCACGCTGCCGGCAGAGCTTATAGTGAATGCGGCGCCGGAGGATGCAAAGATGATCGCCGAGGCGCTGTCCCTGCAGTCGGGCCGGCAAATAAAACTGCGTTCGCGCGTGCGCGATGCGCGCGCTCGCTGGCTCAGGCTCGCCGAGCAGACAGCTGAAGCAAATCTGCAGTCACACCTCGCGGCGAGGCAGAATATTCTGGGGCGGTTGCATGCGCTGCAGGATTTACTGCAATTGCCCGAGTTGCCCGAGCGCATGGAGTGCTTTGATATCAGCCACAGCTCGGGGGAGGCGACGGTCGCCTCCTGCGTCGTGTTTGACCAGAATGGCCCGCGCAAATCAGATTACCGGATTTTCAACATTGAGAACGTTGCCGCCGGGGATGATTACGCCGCGATGCGCCAGGCACTATCGCGCAGATACCAGCGCCTGAAGGCGGGGGAGGCTGCGCTTCCGGATATTCTGTTTATTGATGGCGGCAAGGGGCAGGTTGCACAGGCGCTCTCCGTGCTGGAGGAGCTGCAGATCAGTGGTGTCGAGGTAATCGGCGTGGCGAAGGGAGCGACGCGTAAGGCGGGGTTTGAAACACTGGTGCACGGAGCCAGCGGGCGGGAACAGGCAGTGAAAGGCGATAACCCGGCGTTGCATCTTATTCAGCAGGTGCGTGATGAAGCCCACCGTTTCGCCATAACCGGTCACCGTGGACGCAGGGGAAAAGCCCGGCAACGTTCCGTGCTGGAGGACATACCGGGTGTTGGCGCCAAACGCAGGCGGGATTTGTTGCGCCATTTTGGCAGTGCGCAGGGCGTGCTGAATGCGAATGTCGAGGAGTTGAAGAAGATCGGGGGGATCAGTGCCACGATAGCCCAGCAAATCTACGACCACCTGCACGACCCGCACGGCTGAAGCCTGCCGATAAATGCCTGCACATAAAAAACATTAAAAACAAATGAATACGCCTATACCCTCATGTTAATTATAGATTAAGGCTCGCTGAGGCCCCCGCCCTCCCGGAGTAATCTGGGCACGGTAAAGGTGGGTTAAGGGTGTCGGAAAAAGCCCAGCGGGGGTTGTCCGGGCGGCAAGGGTTTTTGCGCTCAAGCTGCTATAGGGTAGTATGCCGGTTCCGGCCGTCGCGGACTGGGCCTTCTGGCTTCTTCGCAGAATAAGACATTAATCATGCCCCTCAATATACCCAACACCCTGACCCTGCTGCGGATTCTCCTGATACCGGTTCTTGTGGCAGTGTTCTACCTCCCGTTTCACCAGCATATGCTGGTAGCCGCCGCCGTATTCGGGTTGGCTGCCGTGACGGACTGGTTTGACGGCTACCTGGCGCGGCGTCTTGGTCAGATGACTGCTTTTGGGGCTTTTCTCGATCCGGTTGCAGACAAGCTCATGGTGGCGGTTGCACTGGTCTTGCTGGTGGAGCAGCACGACACGATTCTTTTCACCCTGGCGGCCTGCGTGATTATCGGCCGGGAGATTGTCGTGTCGGCTTTGCGTGAATGGATGGCGGAGTTGGGTGAGCGCACATCGGTTGCCGTATCGTATATCGGGAAGGTCAAAACGGCGTTCCAGATGATCGCCATAACCGGCCTTCTGGCGCTTGGGCCAGCGCAAAACGAGCATTCACTCCTGGCGCTTTTTTACCTGGTTCTCTACACCGCCGCAGTGCTGACCTTGTGGTCAATGATCGTGTACCTGAAGGCCGCGTGGCAAGTAATAAGGGCCATGGATAACCCGTTCTAATTCAGGGCTTTGCGGGGAAAAGCCCGCGGTTGACCTTGACTCGCCGGACCGGGTGCATACAATAGGCAGCCTCGCCGGTTCCGGCGACACCACGGCGGTGGTTAAACGCGATGATAGGCGGGAATAGCTCAGTTGGTAGAGCGCAACCTTGCCAAGGTTGAGGGGGGGCGCCAAGCCTCGCCGGTTCCGGCGACACCACGGCGGTGGTTAAACGCGATGATAGGCGGG
>CAZFJQ010000018.1:0-55569 GCA_964519755.1 uncultured Halioglobus sp. | reverse complement strand
TCTGGTTTCTCGTCGCCGAGCGTCTGGCCATGCCAGCGGACGAGTGGCGTCCCTTTCAGCGGAGTCGCTGGCGCAGTCTGTTCTACCCCCAGGCGCAAGTGCCCTGAAGCGACAGCGCTTTCCAGCCCTGCACCGGCGTTGTATTGCGCGCAACCGCTGTGGCTGCCAGAGCCTGAAAGATTGATCCATCCGGTCTCAATGCACGGCCTCTCACTCTATAATTGCAAGGCGCGTTGATTGCGACGCGCGTTGAATCGTCACACCGGGAGAACAACATGGCCAGAATGCTCATCATCGCTGATCTTGAAGACGTCTGCTGTGCCACCCCCCGCGGGTTGCGCCTGGCCGCCCAGCTCGGCCTGGATGTCGAGGTTGTGGCCTTCACCTATGTGCCGCTGGGCTCATTGCACAGCAATGCCGGCGAGCAGGGCAGGGTGCGCAAGCAACTGCTCGCGCTGCGGCGCGAGGAGATGCAGGCGCAGATCGACAAGCACCAGCGGGCGGGCCAGCAGGTTGAACTCCGGGTTGAATGGCAGAAGGATATCGATCGCTGGATCGTGCGCGAATGCGGCTCTGGCCGTTTCGACCTGGTGGTGAAAACAGGCCATCGCTCCGAATCCATAGTGCACACTTCCACCGACTGGGTATTGTTGCGCGAGTGCCCGGTGCCCGTGCTGTTGGTGGCGCGGAAAAAATGGCACCGCACCAAGCCGGTACTGGCGGCGCTGGACCTGTCCACCACCCGGAGAGGCAAGCGAGCCCTGAATGGCAAGGTACTGCGCGCGGCGGTGGATCTCGCGAGAGGGCTCAAGGTGGAATTGAAGATCATCACGGCGGTAGAGGTTCCGACCCTGCTGGCGGATCTCGACCTGGTTGAGCCGCGCGCGTTTGAGCGCAATGCGCGCCAGGACATGCAACCGCAGATCGAAAAGCTGGCGGCAGCGCACGGGCTGCCCGAAGCGCTCTTTTACTGCAAGCAGGGACCGGTGGAGAAAGTCATTACCAGCTATGCTGCCGATGTCCGCGCACAGATCGTGGTAATGGGCACGGTGGCGCGCAAGGGCGTCAAGGCGCGGCTACTCGGCAATACGGCCGAGCGGGTCCTGCGGCATATGAAAACCGATGTGCTGGCCATCAAGCCGTGAAATTATTTTCACAATCACCTTGAAATCTGCCAAAACGGTACTATTTTTGAAAACAGCACGCTGCGTTCCCCGCACGTGCTAACACGTCCCCTGGCCGATGTTTCTGCCCCGAAGCATACGGCTGTTAGCCCGCTTTCATATCCTGAAATGCGGGCTTTTTTATTTTTTTCAGATAGTTTTCCTGCAAACCTAAAGTAAATTGTCACCTTGGCTCTGCGCTGGTCGGGATGTTTTGCGCTACTGCCGCCCGCCCGACACGCCGCCCTGCCGCCCGCGCGATGCGGGCGTTCTCGGCCGGCGTCATGCAACTGTAACATTCGGGTGGCTATCCTCGACTGGCAAGCCTGGATTGTTTTAGAGTACCGGCAGTCATGCGGCCCGCCGCATGGCCCATCCCGTAGGAGAATCAATGGCCGACCCGATTAAAAAACGCCTGGCGGATACGCTGGACCAGGACCTGTTCATGCCCCGCGAGCTGAGCTGGCTCTCTTTCAATGGTCGCGTATTGCAGGAGGCGGCCGACGAGAGCGTGCCGCTGATGCAGAGGCTGCGCTACCTGGGAATTTTCTCGAATAATGCCGACGAATTTTTCCGCGTGCGGGTGGCGGAGGTCCGGCGCCTGATATCGGTCTCTTCCGGGCAGCATAGACAGCAGGCCAAGGAACTGCTGGTGGCAATTCAGCGCCGCGTCGTGGAGCTGCAGGGCGAGTTTGATCGTATCTACATCCAGGTCATCCGCGGGCTGGCCGACAAACGCATCTACCTGATTAATGAGCAGCAGCTCGATGAGCGTCAGGCGCAGTTTGTGCGAGACTATTTCACCTCGACGGTACTGCCGGAACTCGAGCCCATCATGCTGCGCGAAGGGCAGGCCATTCCGGCACTGAATGACGAGTCGCTCTACCTGGCAGTGGAGTTGCGCTCGGGCGACACGTACCACTACGCGGTGGTAGAGGTGCCCACCGACCGCCTGGCGCGCTTCCTCGAGATTCCGCAACGCAAGGGCAGGGGCGGCAAGGTGTTTATCGTGCTGGACAACGTGATGCGCGTCTGTCTGCCCCAGATGTTCCGGGGTATCATGCCGATACAGGCCGCGCAGGCCTATTGTTTCAAGATTTCACGCGATGCCGAGCTGGAGATTGATACCGGCATCGGCGAGAGCCTGATCGACAAAATGGCGCTCAGCCTGAAGCAGCGCCGCCGCGCCGATGCGGTACGCATGGTGTACGACCACAGGATGCCGGCGCGTCTGCGGGATTTTCTCAGTGCACGCTTCCGTTTCGGCAAGTACGACAGCCTCATTGCAGGCGGTCGCTACCACAATTCCAAGGACTTTATGGACTTCCCGCGGGTGGGGCCGAAGTACCTGGAGTTCAAGGCGCAGACGCCCATTCGTATTCCGCGCCTGGATACCCCTGGCAGTATTTTTGATGCGATTCGGGAGAAGGATGTACTGCTCTATTACCCCTATCACCCGTTCGACTACATCGTGGATCTACTCAAGACCGCCGCCCTGGACCCACAGGTGCGCGCAATCAAGATCTGCCTGTACCGCGTGGCACGACACTCGCGCATTATCGATGCGCTGGTGAATGCGGCAAACAACGGCAAAAAAGTGCTGGTGATGGTGGAATTGGCGGCGCGCTTTGACGAGGCCGCCAACATCAGTTGGGCGGAGCGCCTGACTGAAAGTGGCATACAGGTGATTTTTGGTGTCCAGGGCCTCAAGGTGCATGGCAAGCTGTTATTGATTGAACGTCGCGAGGGCAGCACGCTACGCTATTACTCGCACATCGGCACAGGCAATTTCAACGAGAAAACCGCGCGGCTGTATACGGACTTCTCGTTCATCACCTACGACCAGAACGTGGGCAGGGATGTCTACAGCGTATTCGACTTCCTCCAGTTCAACTACCGGCGGCCGAATTACAAGCTGTTGATGGTGTCTCCCCACTCCTGTCGCAGCGGCCTGGTGGAATTGATCGACGCCGAAATAACCAATGCGCGTGGCGGTTACCCCGCTGCCCTGACGCTGAAGTGCAACAACCTGGTCGACAGGGACCTGGTGTTGAAGCTGTACCAGGCGAGCCAGGCCGGCGTGCAGGTGCGCTTGATCGTCCGCGGCATGTGTTCGCTGTTGGCGGGCGTCAAGGGCATCTCGGACAATATCCAGGCGATCAGCATCGTCGATCGCTACCTGGAGCATCCGCGAGCGTATGTTTTTTACAACCGTGGCAAGCCGCGTTACCTGATCGGGTCCGCCGATCTCATGACGCGTAACCTGGACTACCGCGTGGAAGTGTTGTGCCCGATTTTTGATGCCGATGCCCAGCGCACAATACAGGACATTCTCGACCAACAGTGGCACGACAACGTCAAGGCGCGGATACTTGATGCAACGCAGCGTAACGCTTTTGTAAGCAGTAAACCAAAGGCCGCGAAAATCCGTTCACAGGAAACTATCTACCGCTATCTCTCCACGGGAAAACTGCCGCGCTATCCGAAATCGCGCATGCACCAGCCTGCCAGGCGGCGTCGCAAGCAGGGCGACTGACGGCATCCCGGCCGTCTTCCGCGGTGCATTGCGCCCGGCAAGCACTGGTGTACACTCGGGGCGCCCCGACGGCCTGCCATTGCGCACCACACCACCACAAGGAGCTTGAGAATGATTGCGTACACCACGATTGGCGTCAGTGACCTGGAAAAAGCCAAAGCGTTTTATCTCTCACTGCTGGAAGATCTCGGCGTCAATGTTTTCATGGATACCGGGCGCCTCGCGGCCATGGGAGGCCCAAACGGTGGACCGATGCTGGCCGTGTGCACGCCCTACAACGGTGAAGCGCCGGATCCCGGCAACGGCAATATGGTGGCTATTCCGCCGGGCTCCACAGAGCTGGTAGACAAGCTGCACGCGAAAGCGCTGGAGCTTGGCGCGAGCGATGAAGGGGCCCCGGGTCAGCGCATGGACGGCTTTTACGGCGGTTACATCCGCGATCACGACGGCAACAAAATCTGTTTCTGCCATTTCGGTTAGCAGTGTCTGGCGGGTTGCAGGTGATCGGGCAGTGCGGGCCGCGTGAGGCCGGGCCGTTTGATCAACCGATGAGGCGCTGAGCAGTATGGCCGGAGCCAGTCTGCTCGTATTGCTGGACGATATCGCCGCGGTGCTCGACGACGTGGCGACCATGACCAAGGTGGCCGCGCGTAAAACCGCGGGAGTGCTGGGTGACGATCTCGCGGTGAACGCGGAGAAAGTCACCGGCGTGCGCGCCGAGCGCGAGTTGCCGGTGGTCTGGGCGGTCGCCAAAGGCTCCCTGCGGAACAAATGCATCCTGGTGCCCGGCGCGCTATTGATCGCATTCATCGCGCCCTGGCTGATCACGCCGCTGTTGATGCTGGGTGGCCTCTATCTCTGCTACGAGGGCTTTGAAAAGCTCGCCCACAGTGCGCTCCACGGTGAGGAAGAAGCCGCGCACCACCGGGCGCGCATGCAACACCTTGCCGATGGCTCTGCTGACCTCGTGGCGTTCGAGAAACAACGCATTCGCGGCGCGGTGCGTACCGATTTCATCCTCTCCGCGGAGATCATCATACTGACCCTGGGCATCGTGGCCGGGATGCCGTTTCTGACCCAGGTGCTGGTGCTTATCGGCATGAGCCTGTTGATGACGGCCGGCGTGTATGGCCTGGTTGGCGGCATTGTGAAGCTGGATGACGCGGGGGTATTGCTGCTCTCGCGCGAGGGGCCCCGTGCCTGGCATCGCCTGCAGCGCTGGCTGGGCAGTGGCCTGCTGGCGTTTGCGCCGTTGTTGATGAAATCGCTCGGGGTGATCGGCACACTTGCCATGTTTATGGTTGGGGGCGGTATTCTGGTGCACGGCGTGCACGTTGTAGAGGTGATGCTGCAGACCTTTGCCGGCGCATTGGCCGGCATCCCCTATGCGGGGCCGCTGCTCGCAGCGGTGGCGCCCACACTGGGCGCTGCGTTGGTGGGCGTGCTCGCCGGTGCGCTGGTGCTGGCCCTGGTGTCCGGTGTGCAGCGGCTGCGCCGGGGCTGACGTTATTTCAACAGGGACCCGAGAATACCGCGGAACAGTTTGCGTCCAACGCTGCCGCCGGCCGCGCGCGCCATGCTTTTGAGAAACGCTTCACCGGCACTTTCGCGTGTGCTCGCGCGCTTTCTGGGTGCTGCCTGTGCCTCGCGTTTTTCCAGCTCGGCCTGTTGTTCTGCCGCCTGGCGTTGTGCCGTGCGCTCCAGCAGCACCTCGTGCGCGGAACGCGGGTCCAGCGGCTCGCCATAGCGCCTCTGGTTCGGGTCGGCGGCAATCAGCGCCTGTCGCTCATCGGCGGTTGCCGGGCCCATGCGCGAGTGGGGCGGTCGCACCAGCACGCGCTCTACCGGGGCCGGTATACCTTTGTCCCCGAGGGTGGAGACAAGCGCCTCGCCAACGCCGAGTTCGGTGATGACGGTTGTGGTATCCAACGCGGGGTTCTCGCGAAATGATTCAGCCGCGACCCTGACAACCTTGCGCTCCCGGGGTGTGTAGGCTCGCAGGGCGTGTTGCACCCGGTTGCCGAGCTGCGCCAGCACGCTGTCGGGAATGTCGCCGGGACTCTGGGAAATAAAATACACGCCGACACCCTTGGAGCGGATGAGGCGCACCACCTGCTCGATTTTGTCCAGCAGTGCCCTCGGCGCGTCCTTGAACAGCAGGTGTGCTTCGTCGAAGAAGAACACCATGACGGGTTGCTCCGGGTCACCCAGCTCCGGCAGATTCTCGAACAGTTCGGATAGCAGCCACAGCAGGAATGTGGAGTAGACGCGCGGGCTCATGATGAGCGTGTCGGCCGCCAGGATATTGATGATGCCGCGCCCGTCGCGGGCGGTCTGCATGAAATCGGTGAGTTGCAGGGCGGGCTCGCCAAAGAACTGCCTGCCGCCCTCGCGTTCGAGCATCAGCAGACGCCGCAGGATGGCGTTGATGGAGGCTTTGGATACACCGTAGCCCGCGCCCAGTTCCTTGCCGTGTTCGCCGAGATATTCCAGGGTAGTGCGCAAATCCGGCAGGTCGACCAGCAGCATCCCCTCGGTGTCGGCGAATTCGAACACCAGGGTCATCACGCTTTCCTGCGTTTCGTTCAGGTCGAGCAGGCGCGACAGTAGTTGCGGCCCCATCTCCGAGATGGTCGAGCGCACCGGCGTGCCCTGTTTGCCAAAGAGATCCCAGAAAGCGACCGGGTAACCGCGCTGGCGATAGTTCTCAATACCGATTGACTGCACCCGCTCGTCGACCTTCGGGTGCGGTTTGCCCGGCTGGCTCATGCCGGAGATGTCACCCTTCACGTCCGCGAGAAAAACCGGCACCCCGAGATCCGAAAAGCCCTCTGCCAGGCATTGCAGGGTAACGGTCTTGCCCGTACCGGTCGCGCCCGCAACCAGGCCGTGCCGGTTGGCATAGCGCGGGTTGAGAAGTATCTTGCCGGCGCTTGAGCCGCCTATGAGAATGCCGTCACTCATGGATAGGTCTGTCCTTGTGTTGCGGATGCCGCAGGGGCGAAGCCGCAGTCTATACCAGCCATCTGGTGATGAGTATCCACGGCACCTCGGGGTAGTGGCCCAGTTTGAATATTTGCCAGGGAGAACGCATGAGGCGGCAAGCGCCCACCGAAACACGCCAAAAAGCGTACATCCCTGTACAGGCTCGGGCGGCGACGTCCTGTCGCCGCACGGTTTCGGTGGGCGCTTGCCGCCTCATGCTCCGTCAGTGATTTCAAACTGAGCCACTACCCGCCGCGGCACCCCGGCGCTGCTGCCTGTCGCCTTTTCGATCAGGTTGAAAAGCGTACAGATGGCGCACGGGGTGATCCGCAACGATGATGATCCGGTAACTAACACGGCATCAAGGGAGGCGCAGCATGACAGCGGCAAAAGCATTCGAAATACGCATCATTCGGGAACTGATCAGCCGCAGGGCGGGCGGGGAGGCCGACGCGCCGCGGCGCAGGCCGTTGCTCGCCGAGCGCGTCATCGCAGTGCTCGCGGCCACTGCCGGCCTGTTCCTGGTGGGTAGCCTGCTCCAGGAACTGCTCTGGGCGCTGCTCGCGGCGGGGACCGTGCTTACCCTGGGAAGTTCTGGGTAAATTAATCTATAAAACAATACGTTAACCTAATAATATAAGGCTGTTTAGAGGTTGGTTTTGAGAGGGCTTTCGGGGCTATTGCTGGCGAACGAGCGGCCCGGGGTGCGCGCCGACGTGTGCGCTCGATGCAACGCTCTTGACCACTTGGGTTTCGCAGTGCACACAGTGTACGCTCGGTAACTGGCCTATACTGTCGGCTTACCGGCGAGGATTTCAACCGATGGCAGTCTCCAAAGCACTGCGCAATGCATTTTTACTGGCTATCCTGCTGGCGGTGCCGGGCCTGGCGCGTGCCGAGGCATGGCTGATTGATGTTCAGGGCGCGATTGGCCCCGCCACCGCCGACCACATGGTGCGGGGCCTGGCAAGGGCCGATGAGGCCGGTGCGGAACTGGTCATCCTGCGTGTGGACACACCCGGTGGCCTGGACAATGCGATGCGACAGATGATCCAGGCCATCCTTGCCGCAGACATTCCGGTGGTGGCGCATGTTGCCCCGAGCGGCGCCCGCGCGGCCAGCGCCGGCACCTATCTGTTGTATGCCTCCCATGTCGCCGCCATGGCGCCGGCAACCAACCTGGGTGCGGCCACACCCGTGCAAGTGGGGTCGCCCGGGCTGCCGAGCCTGCCGGACCAGTCCGATGCGCCGGAGGAGGCCGACGAGCCACAGCCCGGTACGGCAATGGAACGCAAAATGGTGAACGACGCCATCGCCTATATCCAGGGCCTGGCGCAACTCCGGGGGCGTAACGGCGAATGGGCGGCGCGGTCCGTGCGCGAGGGCGCCAGCCTTCCCGCGGAGGATGCGCTGGAAAAGGGCGTGATCGACCTCATCGCGAGCGATACCGACGACCTGCTGCGACAGCTTGATGGCCGTGAAGTACGCATGGGCGAGAGCAGTATCCGGCTGGCGACAGATGGCATGGCGCTGCGCACGCACGAACTCGACTGGCGCAGCGAGTTCCTCGGGGTTATCACCAACCCCAACGTGGCTTATATCCTGATGCTCGTGGGTATCTATGGCCTGCTGATCGAATTCTACAACCCCGGTATCGGGCTGCCCGGTGTACTCGGTGCTATCAGCCTGTTGCTCGCCTTGTACGCGTTTCAGGCGTTGCCGGTGAGTTATGCCGGGGTAGCGTTGATCGCGCTCGGTATATTATTGATGGTGAGCGAGGCCATGGCGCCCAGTTTCGGGGTGCTGGGCGTGGGGGGTATCGTGGCCTTTACGGTGGGCTCGATTATGCTCATGGATACCGACGTGCCCGCCTACCAGATAGCGCTGCCAACCATTATTGCGGTTGTCGCTTTCAGTGCGGGGCTGCTGATATTCGCGCTCGGTATGTTGCTGCGCGCGCGCCACCAGGCGGTGGTCAGCGGCGTCGAGCACCTGCACGGTGCGCCAGGTATCGTCGAGGCGATCAGTAGCGATGGTCACCCCATGGTTCGGGTCGAAGGGGAATTGTGGCAGGCGGCCTGTGAGCAGTCACTGGCGCCGGGCGACGAGGTTGTTGTCAGCGACCTGAAAGGCCTCACACTGACGGTAAACAGGAACGGCGCATAGCGCCGGGGAGTGGTAACGATGTTTGAGTTTGAAATGTTCGGGATTGTATTTTTCGGGCTGTTGATCGCGCTGCTGATCAGTACCTTTAAAGTACTGCGGGAGTACGAGCGGGGCGTCATCTTCATGTTGGGTCGGTTTTACCGGGTGAAAGGGCCCGGGCTGATTATTGTCATCCCGATTCTGCAGCAGATGGTGCGTGTAGATTTGCGCACGGTGGTGATGGACGTGCCCACGCAGGATGTCATCTCGCGCGACAACGTGTCCGTGGAGGTGAACGCGGTGATTTATTTCCGCGTTATGGATCCCGAGCGAGCCATCATCCAGGTGGAGAATTACCTCGAGGCAACCAGCCAGCTGTCGCAAACCACGCTGCGTTCGGTGCTCGGGCAGCACGAACTGGACGATATGCTGGCCGAGCGCGACCAGTTGAACGCCGATGTGCAGCAAATACTCGACAAGCAAACCGAGGCCTGGGGGGTGAAGGTCGCGAACGTCGAGATCAAGCATGTGGACCTGAACGAAACGATGGTGCGGGCGTTGGCGAAACAGGCCGAGGCGGAGCGCGAGCGGCGAGCCAAGGTCATCCACGCTATTGGGGAATCCGAGGCGGCAGAGAAGCTGGCCGAGGCGGCGAAAGTGCTTGCCGGCCAGGACCAGGCGATTCAGCTGCGCTACCTGCAGACACTGGTGGAAATTGCCGGCGACAAGAGTTCCACGCTGGTATTTCCGGTGCCGATAGACCTGGTTGAAAAGTTCCGCTCCTGAGCACGCGTTGCCGCAGATGGGGCCCGCGAGCGGTGTTGTCAGCGTTCCTCTGGCGGGCCGGGAGACGTCGTGGCGGTCTCTTCTTCGCCGAACCAGTCGCGCATGCGGGTTTCGGTGCGGGCGCGCACATCGGCGTTGATATAGGTGGCTACGGTGGCAATGGCCAGCGCCAGCACCCCCAGGTCGTCCACATAGCCGACTCCAGGGGCAAAATCCGTCATCGCGTCAAGGGGCACAATGAAGTAGCCCAGGGCACCGGCTATGGTGGCCCTGGCCCAGGCGGGTGTCTTTTCCCGTTGAGCCGCGTAGTACAGTAAGAGCACCTTCTCCACTACCTCGCGACCCGCGGACTTGGCGTATCCGGCGAGCTTGTCGCGCAGCCGTTTCTCGGAATAGGCCGCCTCAAAGGCGTTCTCGTCGTGTTCATTCACGTCTTCTTCCCCCTCAGGCAAACAGCCAGCGAGCCAGTTCCCCGCGGTTGTCCACCACGATCTGTTGTGCGCTTGGGTCCGCAGCTTCGGTTCCGGAATCAATGTGCAACAGTTTGAGCACATAGGGTACCAGTTTGCCGCGGGTCCTGACTTCCAGCGCGCCGTTGTCCATTCCGTAGTCGGCCTCCACCACCTCGCGCTGCGCCCTGCTCAGGCGTGGGTCGGCCACGATGCGGATCAGCACTTGCTCGTTCCACTGGGTGTCGTCTTCCGCGCCGTGTTCTGAATCGCCGAGAATTTCCGGAGTATCGCGAAACCGACTTAGGACGAAATCGCGGTACTCAAGATTTTTTTCACACCATGCGCGCACATGCCAGCGCAGGCCGGTGTACACCAGTGTGTGGGGCACGATGATGCGTCCCTCCCGGTCCGGGTTGTTGATCGAGACGTAGTCCACTTCCAGGCGTTTTTGCTGCCGGGCGGCCTGCATGATGGGCCGCAGCACCTGCGGTTTCACGTCGCGCACGGGTTGTGACAGAACCTCGACATTGGCGACGTTCAGCGCCAGTGATTCAAACATGTTGGACAGCTCGTTATTGCGCGCCATCAGGTGCAGGTACTCATCAGCCAGGCCACGGGTCACCCGGGGAGCGAACCCGTGCGTGGGCTTGTAGCCCTTGAGGTACTTGTCGTACGCGAGATTTCCCGGTCCCACCTCGCGGATGTAGTTGTTGATGTCCTTGCTCGCCTGTTGCCTGCCAATGCCAAAGGTGTCGCACAAGTGTCGCGTCGTCAGACGGCCCTCCCAGAGTGCGATAGTCTCAATGTATCGGTAGCGAAGCAGTAGATCCCAGCGGAAGGGCCATTGCGGGGTGGAGCGGGTAGGCATGAGCTGCGTCCGTTTCGGCCGGCGGTTTGCGGCAGTTGGCGATGTCCCGGGAGTATAGAGGCCAGCGCGGCGCAAGTTAAGCGGGATGCCCCGCCTTCCTCGACGGCGGGGGATTCGCTAGACTGCGATCGCAGTACCTGTTTGTCATTGGAGTGATTGGCTGTGAAGAATTTTATTTTTCTCGTTGTTACGGGGCTGTTGTGCAGCCAGGGCGTCGCCGCGAGTGAACCGCCTGCGGTGACGCCGGATCGTGCGCTGCGCGCCGGAGAGCTGATGCAGCAGGCGATGGACGACAACGAGGCCTACGCCATTGTGCACTCCCTTACTACAGAGGTGGGGCCGCGGCTGGCGGGGACTGAAGCGGAAGCACGTGCTCGCACCTGGGCCGTCAATAAGTTGCGTGCTCTCGGCTTTGCCAACGTGCGGGTAGAGCCCTTTGATGTACCGTTGTGGCGGCGTGGTATCGAGCGCGCCGAGATTCTTTCGCCGTTTCCCCAGCCGCTGGTGGTAACAGCTCTGGGCGGCAGCGTGGCGACACCACCCGAGGGAGTGCGCGGCGAGATCGCGGCTTTTTCATCGTTGGAGGCTTTGCAGGCGGTGCCCGAGAACAGCCTCCGTGGCCGTATCGTCTTTATTGATGAAGTGATGGCGCGGACCCGGGACGGCGCGGGTTACGGCGTCGCGGTAAGCAAGCGCCGCTACGCTGCTTACAGCGCGGAGCGCGCGGGCGCCGCCGCGGTCCTGATTCGCTCAGTCGGCACCAATAGCCATCGCTTTGCGCACACGGGCCAAATGCGCAGGATTACCCAGCCGGGAGAGACGGGTGTGCCGGCGGCGGCGCTGTCGGCACCGGATGCCGACCAGTTACAGCGGGCGCTGGCGCTGGGCGAGCCGGTGAGCGTGCAGCTTGTCCTCACGCCCCAGACCCTGCCACCAACCGAGTCGGGCAATGTCATCGCGGAGATTGTCGGGCGCGAGACGCCCGGGGAAATTGTGCTGGTGGGTGCCCACCTGGATTCCTGGGATCTCGGCACCGGAGCGGTCGACGATGCCGCTGGCGTCGGCATCGTGGTGGGCGCCGCGAAATTACTTCTCGATCACCTTGAGCAGCCACCGCGACGCACCATACGCATTGTCTTGTTCGGCGCGGAGGAGGTCGGCCTGGTGGGCGCCCGTGCCTACGCTGTGGAGCATGCGGTGACCCTTGAGCAGCACATCGTGGCTGCTGAATCAGATTTCGGTGCCGGCGATATCTGGCGCTTCGATACGCGCGTGGCAGAGGAACAGTTGCCTGCCGTGGCAGCGATCCAGGAAGTGCTCGCGGGTCTCGATATTGCCGCGGGGAACAACGCGACAACCGGGGGCCCGGACATGAAGTACCTGCTTGAGGCCGGCGTGCCTGTGATAGAGCTGGTGCAGGAGGGCAGCGATTATTTTGATCTGCATCACACGGCCAACGATACGCTGGACAAGATCGCGCCGGATGCACTCGACCAGAATGTCGCCGCTTACGCGGCCCTGCTGTATCTGGTCGCCGACGGCCCGGTACACTTCCGGTGAGCGCTGGCCAAATGACAATAGCCTCAAGCCTGGTTGTGTTGTTCGTCCGCACGCGTTGATCGCGCGCTTGAGCGGCCGGTTTCGGGGCTATACTACTCGCTCGGCAATCCAGGGGTGTAAACATGCAGGCAAAGTTCAATACTATCGGCGTGCTCGGGCGCGCTGAGCAGACCGATCTCGTAGAGGTGCTGGCGCCCCTGCTGTCACTGCTGCACGAGCGTGATGTGGAAGTGCTGCTGGAGCCCGATCTCTCTGTATTGATAGCCGGGGAGCTGCCAAAACTGGCGACACGCGATGAGATTGGCGCGCGCGCAGACCTGGTGATCGTGGTGGGGGGGGACGGCAGCCTGCTGAGTGCTGCACGCACATTGGCCAGGTATGATACCTGTGTGATCGGCGTGAATCGCGGGCGGCTCGGCTTTCTTACCGATATCTCGCCCGATGTATTGGCTGAGCAGCTGCCCGCGGTGCTCGACGGGCACTACGAGTCGGAGCGGCGCTTCCTGCTGGATGCCGAACTGCAGCGTAACGGCGAGGTGCTGGCGCGCGCTGATGCGCTCAACGACGTCGTGGTCAACTCGGGCAACTCCGCGCAGATGATCGAGATAGAGCTGTTCATCGATGAAGTGTTTGTCTACCGACAGCGAGCGGACGGGTTGATTGTGGCAACCCCCACGGGTTCCACGGCCTACTCCCTGTCGGGTGGTGGGCCGATCATGCATCCGACGCTTGATGCGGTAGTGCTGGTGCCAATGTTTCCACATGCTCTCAGCAGTCGTCCAATTGTTGTCGACGGCAGTTCGGAAATACGCGTGCATATCCTCGAGCGCAACGCCATACACCCGCCAGTCACCTGTGACGGGCACAGCAATATGCTCGCCCAACCCGGCGATTCGGTGCACATTCGCAAGAAACCCGAGGGGCTGACGCTGCTGCATCCGCTGGGGCACAATTTTTATGCCAGTTGCAGGGATAAACTGCGCTGGAGCACGTCGTTGGTTAACTGATGCCTGCTGTTCACCGGGTGCTGAGCGCACCGCTGCATGAAGACCTTCTGCCATTCAGCCTGCTGCTGCGCCAGCGAGGTGTCGCGCATCGTATCGCCGAGGAAGGTGGCCGTCAGGTGCTGGATGTGGCCGACGGTGCCCAGGTGGAGGAAGTCGAGACGCTCTATCGACGCTGGCGCGACGGAGAGTTCAAACTCGAGGTGCAGCGCACGCCGCGCAAGCCGCAAGCACTTGCAGCAAAGACGGCGTCGCTGCAATCGCCGGTAGCTCTTGCGCTTATTCTCCTGAGTGTGTGCGGTTTCCTGCTGGTGTATGTTTTCGGTTCAATCACGCTGGCGGGTTACCTTACCTTTAACCCGATCGATCTGCGCGACGGGCAGCTGACAACACAGCCCATGGGCAGTGAATACTGGCGTCTGGTGACGCCCATTTTCCTGCATTTCGGCTGGCTGCACATCGTCTTCAATTGCCTGTGGTTGTGGGAGCTCGGCAAGCGGGTGGAGGCGGTCATCGGCCATTTTAATTTTTTGATGCTGTGCCTGGTGATTGCAGTGGTCTCCAACGTCAGTCAATTTGCCTACGGGGGAGCGGGATTGTTCGGGGGCATGTCCGGCGTGGTGTACGGTCTGCTCGGTTTTGCCTGGGTGGCGCCGCTGTTCCAGCCACGCTGGCCGATACAACCGGCTCCCATGATCATGCTGTTCATGGTGGGATGGTTGGTCGCCTGCATGGCCGGTGTTGTGGAAGCCCTCGGTTTTGGCAGTATCGCCAACGCCGCGCACCTGGGCGGCCTGCTCAGCGGGGTTGTCCTGGGCGCCATTTTCGGTAGTCTTTCCCGCTCTGCGAGCGACAATCGCTGACCCACACCGGTATACTGGCGCACCGGCGAGCACGGCACACAATCCGTAAGCTATACAGGTCGGGTGCTGCGCGGATAGCGTGCGCAGGCCCTGGAACTTCTTCAACCGCGTGGAATCCCGCATGCAGTACCAGCAGTACATCGCAGATATGTCACCCGAGGTCTACGCGCGCCTCAAGCGCGCTGTAGAGTTGGGTAAGTGGCCCGATGGCAGCAGACTGACGCAGGAACAGCGCGAGAACGCCCTGCAGGCGGTTATCGCCTGGGACGCGATGCACCTTGAGTACACTGAGCGTGTTGGGTTTATAGATAAAAAGCACAAAGCCGGTGAGCTTTGTGATGACGACGCCAATACCTTGCAATGGGTCGACAGGGAGTCCGGAAGTGAGTGATACGCGCGTCGTCGGCGCCGTGCGAAAAATGGCAACCGCGTTGGCTGAGCCGGTCAGCTATGCGCTGCGCCTGGACGATCGCGAGCTGCCTCTCAACCCTTATCTGGGACATACGCTGCGCCTCAAATACCTTGGTGAAATCCACTGCATTCACTGCGATCGTAAAACCAGCAAGAGCTTCAACCAGGGTTACTGCTACCCCTGCTTCAAACGGCTGGCCCAGTGCGATACCTGCATCATGCAGCCCGCACTGTGCCACTACCACCTGGGCACCTGCCGTGAGCCCGAGTGGGGTGAGACGCACTGCATGATCGAGCATGTCGTCTACCTGGCCAACACGTCGGGCGTGAAAGTTGGCATTACGCGTGGGTCGCAGGTCCCCACGCGCTGGATGGACCAGGGCGCCACGCAGGCCAGGCCGATTTTCCGGGTGAGCACACGTTTGCAGTCCGGGCTGGTGGAAACACTTTTCAGCCAACACATCGCGGACAAGACCAATTGGCGCGCCATGTTGAAGGGCGATGCCGAGCCGTGTGATCTGGAAGCAGTGCGCGGGCGGCTGATGGCGGAGTGCGCCGATGAGCTGGCGGAACTGCAACAGACACATGGCCTGCAGGCCATTACCGAACTGCAGGATGCGCCGGAGGTGGCGATCACCTACCCGGTGCTGGAGTATCCAAAGAAAGTCTCGAGTTTCAATCTCGATAAAAATCCACTGGTTGAGGGCACCCTGCTCGGCATCAAGGGTCAGTACCTGATATTCGACACGGGCGTGATCAATATGCGCAAGTATGGCGGTTACCAACTCAGCCTGGAAACAACGGAGTAGATTCATGCGCGATGCCAATCCCCCGACAATTTATCTCAAGGATTACCAGCCACCGGAGTACCTGATCAACCGCACCGAGCTGCATTTCGAACTGCACGAGGACCACGCGATCGTGACCTCGAAACTGCATCTGCTGCGCGACCCCTCGGTTGCCACGGATACGCCGCTGGAGCTGCATGGGCAGTCGCTGGAGCTGCTGTCTATAGCGCTGGACCGGGAAACGCTGGCGGCGGAGCGTTATAGTGTGGATGCAGAGCGCTTGCTCATACGCGAAGTGCCCGAGCAGTGTCTGCTGGAGATTCGTACGCGAATCCGGCCCCAGGACAATACCGCGCTTGAAGGCCTCTACAAGTCTCGCACCATGTTCTGCACGCAGTGCGAGGCCGAGGGCTTTCGCAGAATCACCTATTACCTGGACCGGCCCGACGTGATGTCGGTGTTCACCGTGACGATCGACGCCGACCGGGCCCGCTACCCGGTGCTGCTCAGCAATGGCAACCTCTTTGAACAGGTTGAGCTGGAAAGCGGCCGCCACCGCACCGTGTGGCACGATCCGTTCCGCAAGCCCGCCTACCTGTTTGCCCTGGTCGCGGGCGATCTCACCTGCGTCGAGGACAAGTTCACCACCGCGGGGGGCAAGGATGTCACCTTGCGCATTTATGTCGAGGAGAAAGACCGCGACAAATGCGCGCACGCCATGCATTCGCTGCAGCAGGCAATGCGCTGGGATGAACAGGTGTACGGTCGGGAGTACGACCTCGAACTTTTCAATATTGTCGCGGTGGATGATTTCAACATGGGGGCGATGGAAAACAAGAGCCTCAATATATTCAACACGTCCTGCGTGCTGTGCAGCCCGGATGTCACCACCGATCTCGGTTTTCAGCGTGTGCAGGCCATCGTTGCGCACGAGTATTTCCACAACTGGAGCGGCAACCGCGTGACCTGTCGCGACTGGTTTCAGCTGAGCCTGAAGGAGGGCTTCACCGTATTCCGCGATGCGGAGTTCTCTGCCGATATGGGTTCGCCAACCGTGAAGCGAGTGGAGGACGTGTTGCTGTTGCGCACGGCCCAGTTTGCCGAGGATGCCGGCCCCCTGGCGCATCCCATCCGTCCGCCTTCGTATATGGAAATCAACAATTTCTATACGCTGACGGTATACGAGAAGGGCGCGGAGGTGGTGCGTATGCTGCACACGCTGCTGGGAGCCGAAGACTTTCGTCGCGGCAGCGACCTGTACTTTGAGCGCCACGATGGGCAGGCGGTCACTTGCGAGGACTTTGTCTGTGCGATGGAGGACGCCAGCGGCCAGGATCTCACGCAGTTCAGACACTGGTACAGCGAAGCGGGCACACCGCGTCTGGAAGTCTCCGATGCATGGGACGCCGGGAGCGGGCGCTATACCCTGCACGTGACACAAAGTTGCCCGGCAACCCCCGGGCAGCCCGAAAAACCCCTGTTTGTGATACCGCTGGCAATGGGTTTGCTCGGCGATGCGGGTAACCTGCCGCTCGCACTCGAGGGCGAGCCGGTTGACGGTGAAACTCCGGACAACACGCATCGGGTACTGAACGTGCACCAGCAGCAACAAAGCTTTGTATTCGAGGGTGTGCGCGAGCGGCCGGTGCCGTCGCTGCTGCGCGGGTTTTCTGCGCCGGTTCGCCTGCAATTCGATTACAGCACGGAAGACCTGTGCGCCCTGATGAGCCGGGATGACGATGGTTTCGTGCGCTGGGACAGTGCCCAGACACTCGCGACAAGGGCTATTCATGCAGTGCAGGCGGCTCACGCTGAGGGTCGCGAGCCCGTGGTGGAACCATTGCTCATAGAAGCCTGTGGCCGCCTGCTGGAGGATTCCTCGCTGGATGCCGCGCTGGTGGCGGAGATGCTCAGGCTGCCGGGAGAAAACTATCTCGCGGAGTTGGCAGGCCAGGAGGGGGGCGCGGATGTAGATGCCATTCAGCGCGCACGTGACCATGTGAAGAAGACTATCGGCAGCGCGCTCGAGGCCGAAATGCTGGCGCGTTACCGGGCGCTTGCGGATGATCGCGCCTACGCGCCGGAAGCCGATCAAATAGCGCGTCGCAGCCTGCGCAATGTCTGCCTTGAGTTGCTTGCCTGTAGCAATATCGAGCATCTCGCACTGGCAGAGGCACAGCTTGACAGCGCGCATAACCTCACAGACCGACTCGCAGCGCTGCGTGTGATCGCGTTCTATGGCGATGCGGCACTGCGCGACGACAGACTGGCCGGGTTTCATGCGCGCTGGCGACAGGAGACGCTGGTGGTAAACCAATGGCTGCAGCTACAGGCAGCGATACCGGATGCCGACGCGCTGGTGCGTGTACGCAAGCTGATGACGCACAAGGATTTCGACCTCCGCAACCCGAATAAAGTGCGCGCGGTTGTGGGAAGCTTCACCACCCAGAACCCGGTCAATTTTCATCGGCTGGATGGAGAAGGGTATCGGTTCCTTGCCGACACGGTACTTGAGCTTGACGTGTTGAATCCGCAGATGGCTGCACGGTTGCTCACGCCACTGACCAAATGGCGCAATTACGTGGGCCGTGATGCGCTGATGCGCGCGGAGTTACAACGTCTTGCCCAGGCGGCGCAGCTTTCACCCGATGTCTACGAGGTGGTGAGCAAGGCATTGCAGTAGGGTGGCGCATACGGCCTGAAACGGGTTGCAGGCGGGCGCGTTGCACGTTGAATTTGCAAGCGCCGTTCAGGTGGCGCTTAGCGGGTGTTGTCTTGCTTGCGATTCTGCCAGCGCAGCACCTCGACGGTGAGCGCCGGCAGCATGGTCAGCGTAACCAATGCCGCACCGAGAATACCGAACATCACAATAACCCCCACGCCCCGGTACAACTCGGTGCCGGCGCCCGGTAAGAGTACCAGCGGCGCGAGGCCGAACAGCGTGGTGATGGTGGACATCGCTATCGGGCGCAAGCGCACTTCCACCGCTTCGTTCACCGCCGCCAGTGGCGACAAAGCGTGCTGCTTCACATTCTCCACCGCGCGATGCACGATCAGAATGGGGTTGTTGACCACAGTCCCCATGAGGATCAGGAAACCCAGCATGGAGATCATGTCGAAGGGCTGCAGGATGGCGTTCAGGCCCAGCAGCGGGAGCAGGGCGCCCACGCCGTTGAGCAATGCCAGCCCGACCAGGCCGCCGGCGATGCCGAGGGGAATCGAGGTGATGATCAGCAACGGGTAGCCCCAGTGGTTGAAAATCGCCACCATCAACAGGTAAATGATGACCAGCGCAACCAGGTAGTTGCCCACCAGCGACTCGCGCGTGGCGTCCAGTTGGTCGGCGGCACCGGAGATGACCATCTCGATATTTCCGGGGACCACGCCGTTTTCGCGCAGGTACGTTACCAGGTCCTGTTTTACCGTGGCCACGCCAGTCTCCAGTGCAACGCTGCGTGGCGGAATGATATTGAGCGTCACCGTGCGCCGTCCGTCTACCCGCCGCACGGAGCTGGTGTCCACGCTCTCTTTGATATCGGCGATGCTGCCCAGCGGCAGCACGGTGCCGGTCCGGGTGTACAGGGGAAGCTGTGACAGGCGGTCGAGATCGACGTCGCGGCCCGCATCGCTGTAGAGGTAGATATCGATCTTGTCGTCAGCCAGGAAGAACTCATCGACGTAGCTGCCATCGGTCATGGCGGCGACAATGAAGCCCAGGTCGTCCCCGGAGAGACCGAGTTCGGCGGCGCGCTCCCAGTCCGGGCGCACCTGCACGAGTGGCTGGGCCAGAGAGAGGGACGAGGGCTGGCTCTGGATGCGCGGATTGTCGAAAATTTCGCCCGCGCGGTCGTACGCCGCCTGCGCGACGCGATAAATTTCTCCGAGTTCCGGCCCGGAGATATCGATATTGATGCTGCGGGTGCCTCCCTGGTTGCTGGTAATAATGGAGCCGCGGGTGGCAAAGGCACGCATGCCGGGGTACTCGCGATAGCGTTCCGACAGCGCATCCATCAGCGCCTCCACATCACCCGCCTCGCGCGGTTCGGAGATGATCCTGAGCTGATCGGGCGCCACGCGCATATTAAAGTAGGCGATGGGCGGCATACTGGTTTCGCCACGCGCAAACGCGTCGCGATCAGCCTCGACATGGGGCAGCAGCCAGGCTTCGATCTCCGCCGCGATCTCACGCATTGCCGCGAGGTTGTATCCGGGCGGGGCGTTCATGCTGGCGAATATCTTGGCTTCCTCGCCCTCGGGAAGATACTCCGCCGCGGGCGTCAACCAGTGGATCACCGCAGCACTTGTCAGCACCGCGAGTACGATACACAGCCAGCGGTTGCGCGTGGTCGCGAGCAATCGGGTCACGCCCGCCAGGACAGCCTTGCGGAGTTTTTCGCCGATACGCGGGCGCGTTGCGCCAGCGTCCCTCCCGGCATCCGGCGGGCGAAACGGTATACGCGCCAGGGCAGTGGGCAATACCGTCACGGCCACCAGCATGGAGGCCAGAATGGCGGCCGAGATTGCCATCGCCACATCCGAGTAGAGTTGCCCGGCCTCCTGCTCGACAAACGCGACAGGGATAAAAACCAGCACCGTGGTCATTGTCGATGCGAACACCGCGGGCCAGACCTGGCGCACACCCGCGGCGGCGGCGCGCAGCCGGTCGAGGCCTTTGCTGCGCTCAAGGGCGACGCTTTCCAGCACCACGATGCTGTTGTCCAACGTCATACCTATGGCGAAAGCGATCCCGGCGAGGGATATAACGTTGACGGTGCGTCCGGCGATCAGCAAGCCGAGAAACGCGATGATGATACAGATGGGAATGCCGAGCACACCTGCCAGTGTCACCCGTGCAGAGCGCAAGAACAGAAACATCACGCCGGTGGCGAGGAGGGCGCCCAGCAACAGGTTTTGCCAGACGTTGCGCACCGATTCTTCAACATACACCACATCGTCGGCGATCGGCGTGAGCTCCAGTCCGGCTGGTTTGAGTACCTCGCGATTGACGTTTGCGACTTCATCGAGGACTTCGCGTTTGCTGGCGATGACATTGGAGCCGGGCTCCTTGCGCAGCATCAAGAACAGATTTTGTTGGCCGTTGTAGGTGGTGTAGCCGGTTTCCTCAAAGTGATCGAGGCGCACCGTGGCGACGTCCTCAACCCGGATGACCGTATCGCCCCGACGCGCCAGCACCAGTTGCGAGATCGCTTCGACGCTTTCGAAACGGCCCACTGTGCGCAGCAGGTACTCGCGTTTGCCGGCTTCCACGGTGCCCCCGGATCGATCGCGGTTGCGGCTGCGCAAGGCCTCACGCACATCGATCAGCGAGAGCCCGCGGCTGGCTAGCTTCGACGGGTCAACCAGTATCTGTACCTGCCGTTCCACTCCGCCGGATATCGATACCTCGGAAATGCCTGGCACGCGCGACAGGCGGGTTTTTATCGTATCCTCGACAAAGTCCAGCGCCAGCTCAATATCGATCTGCCGCGGATTGCCGGGCAGCGTTGTCACGCTGAAGAACATGAAGGGGTTGCTGGAAAACGCGTTGGCAAAAATACGTGGCTCGTCGACCGTCTCCGGGTAGGAAGAAACCTGGGTCAGTGCATTGTTCACCCGTATCAGCATTTCGGTGATGTCGGTGCCGAGTGGAAATTCCAGTTCTATTTCGGCGCTGTTGCCGGACGCGGTGGATATCATGCGCGAGAGGTTGGGAAGATTACGCAGGTACTCTTCCTGCTCGATGACGATTTCACGCTCCACATCCAGCGGTGTCGCACCGGGCCAGGCGGTGCGGATGCTGATTACCCGCACATCCAGATCGGGAATCATCTGTACCGGTATGCGCAGGGCCGCGGCGATGCCCAGGATACAGACGATAAGGACGGTAACTGTTACCAGTATCGGCCGCGCGATGAGTTTTTCGAACATCAGGCCCCCGCCACGATGTTGACCGGCTGGTCCATCTGCAGCGCTTCGTTACCCTTAACAACGACGCGCTCGCCAGCAGCGAGCCCCGTCAGCACCTCCACCACGCCATCGAAGTTGAGCCCGGTAGTGATGCGCCGTTCGGCGACCACGGTCCGCGTGTCACGACTGTCGACGACCCAGACCATGATGCGCCCGTCGGGGTAGCGCAGAATCGCGTCGCGCGGTATCACCAGCCCCCGCTTCCCGCTGTCGAGTTGCATCTCGCCCTGCACGGCCATGCCCGGAATGAGGCGTGGGTCCGGCGCCACGGGCCGCGTGCGCAGCAGAAAACTGCGCGCACCGGGATCGCTTACGGGCACGATCGTCTCGACGCGCGCCTCGCGTGGATCAACCGCCTGAACATTGGTCGCGTAGCTCACGCGTGTGTCGGTACCGATGGCTTGCAGGAACTTGTCGGCGACCCTGAAGTCCAGGTACAGGTCGGTGGTTGCCACGAGGGCCAGAACGGGCTCCCCCGGAGCGACCCATTCGCCGAGTTCGGTCAGCTTGTTGCTCACCACGCCGGTGAATGGCGCGCGCAGGGAGTGCCGCTCCAGTGAGGCACGGCGAAAACCCACTTCGGCCTGGGCGCGCTGCAGTAACGCTTCATCCTCACTGACTTCAGCGGCGAGATCGCGGATCACCGTTTCCGCAATACTCTGTTTAGGTGCCAGGGAGCGTGCTTCGCTCAGTCTGCGGCGCGCGTCCGCCAGCGCCGCGCTCGCAGCAGCCTCCTCTGAGGTTGCGCTGCGCCATTGCCAGTGCGCCAGTTCTTCGTCGAGCTTGAGCAGGGTGTCGCCCTGTGCCACGTGGCTGCCCACATCCACATTCAACTCAGTGACCAGGCCGGCGGTGGCGGGGGAAAGGCCGGCTTCGCGAGCCGCGGTCACGCTGCCGGTTAGCCGCACGATCTCGCGCAGCGCGGATTCCCGCACCGTCTCAACTTGTACCGGAACCCCTTTCTCCGGTGCCTGCGCCGTCGCCCGGCTGCCTGCGAGTGCACACAGCAGCAGTAGCGTCCACAGCGCGAGCAGCGTCGTACGCGGTCTCGGACGCGTCACCGGCAGCACAACCGTCCGCCCGTTGTGCAGGCACAAATTTACTGCGATGTCGTGCATCTAAGGTGGCCCCCGGGGTGTCTGCGATTCGGGTAGCAGTGTTGCAGAAAAGCCGTCGCTTACCAAGCGAACAACGTCTGTGCGCTGGGTGCGGGCGGCTTGCGTGCCTGCGCTAGCGCGGCCTCGGGTACAGGTGGAAACTGTCCTGCGCGTCGGGGGCGGTGTCGCTACTGTTTGGCAGCGCGCGCAGGCAAGCGGCAAGAGCCGAACCGTTCCAGGCGTCCTGCCTGTCGCCGTAGAGATGCGCATCCAGTGCCGCGAGTTCACTACTCAGCGCCGGATCTCCAATTGCCGATGCCAGCTCCTCGAGCGAGGCCAGCCCGGGCCTTTGTATGTAGCCACGGCCCCAGGTGATAAGCGCCTGCCTTGCCCGGGCAGGCGCGTGCGCCTCGCAGGCTTTCAGCAGGGCTTTGAAGGCCGGGCGCCGGGCAGAGCTGTCCCGGGTTTTGACCAGCTTTGTCCCGGGCTTTGCGCCCCGCGCAAGCAGCAGGTAGGCCAGTGTCAGCAGCCAGCCAGCCGTGCTGACGGCGCTCAATACCTGCCATGGCAGAGCGCTTGCAGGCGGTGCGTCATCCTGTTTGCCGGGTTGCGCTACGTCGATAGCAACCGGGTCGGGTACGGCGGGCGCGCTGTTGGCAGCGCCGGGCTGAATGTTCAGTTCGCGCGCGGGCAGCACCGCGAAGCGCGTTTGCCTTGCTTCGGTATCCCACCAGGGGATGCGAATTTCAGGCAGGGTGAAGCGCCCGGCTTTGGTCGGCACGATGGCGGCGCTGTCGGCCCGCGTACCCAGCAGGCCGCTATCGACTTCGCTCTCGCCGATATCCGGCTGGTCGGGGTAGAACTTGAGCCCCTCCAAAGGCGTAAACAGCACAGGCGGTAGCTGCGCTCCCTGCAGTCCCCTGGCGCGCAGGCGTATGGTGCGAGTCACCGAGTCGCCGACCCGCAGGTCTTCCGGCGGTGTCGACCATTCCTCGACAATGCTGAGATCGCGTGCCGGCAGCCAGGTGGTATCCGGGTAGGTGGCGGGGCGCGAAAGTACGGTGATGTCGAGCGCCTCGGTCGAGCGCCGCACGCGTCGGCCGCCCCTGTTGAGGTCGAAGAGACTGCCACGGTTGAAGGCCTCGCGGGCGGAAAACGTCTGTGCTGGAATCGTGAGCGTGCCACTTTGTTCGGGGAAAATAGCATAGCGCAGCTCGTGTACGAGCCAGCGTTTGCCGTCGATGGTGCGCTGAAAGGAGCGTTGCTCCAGCGGTTTCACGAAGGCGTTCTCCAGCTCCAGTTCGGAGACACCGCGCTCCTCCAGGTTGACCGCCTGCAGGATGCGCAGGGTGAGAATGACCTGCGCCTGCACAAACACGGTGTCGCGGTCCACTTCCGCTTCGAAAACCAGTGCCTGTCCCCCTGCTGCGCTGTCCGCGGGTTCACTCACGGTGATGTTGATCGGTTCGGTGCGTTGCTGACCTATGACGAGGGCGGGTATGCGCAGATCACCCGAGCGGCGCGGCGCAATTTCGAGTTGCAGCTCCTTGCTGTGCGTGATCCTGCCGTTGACATAGCGAGTCTGGCTGCGGGTGGAGCGCTGTAGAATCTCGAAGTCGGTTTCGAGTAAGTGCAGGCGTATCTCACTCAACTCGGTATCGTCGTCCACGCTGATTGTCAGGCGCAGGGTATCGCCCAGCGCGACGCTATTGCGGTCCACGCTGGCACCAGCGGCCAGCGTGTTGGCTGTTGCCAGCAGGCCGGCGAGTGTCAGCATCATCACCACCAGGGTTTTACCAAAAGCGTTCATCGTCCTCCTCTCGACCCTGTCGTTGCCTTTGCTCACTCTCGTAGCGGAACTTTTCCCGCAGCAGGCCGGATGGATCATCCGGCACGCGTCGCAGCCACTGTTCGAGTGCCTGATTGCGCTCCCGCTCCTCGGGTGATTGTGAGCCGGGCTGCGCCCCGCGGGTTTCGCCGGCATCTTCAGCTTGCGCTGTTGGGCCATCGGGTGTTGCCGGCGTGTCCTGTTCGCTTGCCTCCGGGGAGCTTTCCTCGGCGTCCGCCGGCGAATCCTCTGGTCGCGACGGCGGGGAAGACGCCTGTTGCGGTTTCTGCCCGGGTTGTGCGTCGGGCTGATCGCCGGTCTGCGACCCATCCGCTTGCGCGGGTTGCTCGCCCGGCTGTTGCTCCCCGGGCTGATTCTGCTGTTGTTGATTCTGCTGCTGTTGGGTCTGCTGCTGTTGATCGCCCTGTTGTGCCTGCTCGCCGTCCTGCGGCTGCTGATTGGCTTGTTGCTGTTCTTGCTGTTGTTGCATGCGGCGCAGGAGTTCGAGATTTTCCTGCGCATCCGCGCGCCCGGGCTCGCGCTCCAGTGAGGTCTCGTAGGCGTTGATGGCGGCTTCGAGTTCGCCCTCGCGCGCCAGTGCATTGCCCCGGTTGTACCAGTCATCCGCGCTATCCCCCCTGGCAAATTGCTCCGCCGCGCGGGCGTAGTCCTCTGCCCGGTAAGCAGCGAGGCCACGCCATTGGGGATGTTCAAACAGGTCCGCCGCGGCGGCGTCTTCGCCCTTTTCCAGGGCTCGCTTGCCCTGCTGGTCGGGTGTCAGCCAGAGGTCGCGCCAGGCCTGTGCCGAGGCGGGTTGTGGTTGCACCAGCATCAGCGGCAGCAGTGCCAGCAGCCAGCCGCGACGAAACAGGGCCAATGCTAACGGCAGCAGCGGAAGCAGGAACAGGTAGCCCTTATCTTCCCAGGTGTCTGTCGTGCGCGACAGTGCAGTAGTCTGCTCGCTGCGGGTAGCGGGTGGCGTGGCCAGCAGTGCACGCAGGTCGGCGTTGTCAACCTGCATTCTGCGGTAAGCGCCGCCGCCCTTGGCCGCCAGGGCCCGCAACGGTGCTTCCTGCAGCCCGGGCATGACAATGCTGTCATCGCGATCCCTGACGAAACCGCCGCGTGGCAAGGGTATGGGTGCGCCGCTGTCAGTTCCCAGCCCGAGTACGCCGAGGCGTGTGCCTGTGTCTCGCAGCGTGTCGACGATTTCCGTGACATCTTCCTCCTCGACCCCGTCAGTGATCAGCAGCAGCCTGCCCCGGTGGATGCCCGCCGAGCGCAGCAGTTCGAGACCCTGCGCGACGGCGGCAACCGGGTTGGAGCCGGCCAGTGGCATCATGTCCGGATGCAGCGCCGGCAGCAGATTGGCGATCGTGGCGGTATCGTCGGTGAGCGGCGTTACCACATGCGCATCGCCGGCGTAGGCGACAACAGCAGTCTGGCCTTCGCGACGCAGGTCGAGCAGGTCGAGTAATTTCTGGCGTGCCCGGTCCATGCGCGACGGTGGCAGATCCTGTGCTTTCATTGAGTAGCTGAGATCCAGCAGCACCACCAGCGCATCCTGTTTCTGGTAGGCGGGCTGGGCGATTTTCTCCCAACTCGGTCCACTGGCGGCAATGCTTGCCAGCACCCAGCCAGCCAGGATCAAGGGCAGAAAATTGCGCCGTTGCCGGGCGGCCTCGTCTGTGACCAGGTACTGCAACAGTTCCGGCGCGATAACAGTTTGCCAACTACCGCCGCGTTGCCGCCGCTTCCAGAGTAACAGGCTTAGCGCAAGGGCCGGGACAAGCAGTAACAACCACTCGGGGCGCATCAGGTGGAGTGACATACCTAGCGCCCTCTACCGGCTGTGGCCGTTGGTGATGACGACGGGCGAATGCCGTTCAGTGCATGCCTGAGCGCCAGGCAAAAACTTAGCGCCAGCGCGAGTAGCAGTGGTATGTGACCAAGAGCCTGTCGCGGACGGTACAGGGATGAGGCCTGCTCTACCGGCTCCAGTTCATCGAGCAGCTGGTAGATACTCGCCAGCTCGCGTGGGTTGCGGGCGCGAAAATAGGCGCCGCCGGTCAGTTCGGCCATGCTTGTCAGCGTCGCTTCATCCAGGTCAGCGGACGGATTGACGCGCCGACCGCCAAAACTCGACCCGAACAGCCCGGGCAAGGTCACCGAGTCGGCACCGACGCCAATGGTGTAGATGCGTATACCGAGCTCGGCCGCGAGCCGGGCTGCTTCCAGCGGTTGTACGGCGCTTGCGGTATCGCGTCCGTCGGTCAGCAGAATGAGTACACGGCTCTGTGCCGGCCGTTCCCGCAGGCGCTTGACTGCGAGGCCCACGGCGTCGCCGATTGCGGTTTCCTTGCCCGCAAAACCGATCTGCGCTTCGCGGAGAAAACGGTTCACCGTCCGGGTATCAAAGGTGAGGGGCGATTGCACATACGCGTTGCTGCCAAACAGGATCAGGCCCAGCCGATCGCCAGAGCGACGATTGATAAAACGCGCGCCGACCTCCTTGACCGCATCGATGCGTGGTCGTAGCTGATCGCCTATCTGCATGTCCTCGATGCTCATGGACCCTGAGATATCAACCGCCAGCATGAGGTCGCGCCCGCTGTCGGGCAGCTCTACCGGTTCACCGATCCAGACAGGGCGGGCAGCCGCCAGCAATAACAACAGCCAGAGCAGCCACAACAGCATGGCGGGCAGCGATGTACCGCGCGAGGTACCCTGGCTATTGCTCCCGCTGAGTTCTCGCCACTCCTCAAAAAAAGGTGCGCGCAGCGCGGCTTCGCGGCGCGCGACCGACGGCACAAACCTGCGCACCAGCCAGGGCAGGGGGGCCAGCAGGAGCATCCACGGCCAGAGCCATTCCATCATGCTGGCACCCGATGGTTTTGCAGCCAGTGGCGGGCCGCGGCGTAGAGTGAGTCCATGTGGAGCGAAGCGCCGTCGTTGCGATATATCGCCCGCGTAAAACCCGCTGCGAAGCGTGGGCCATCGGGCGCACTTTCGTTCAGGAATGTTTCCCAGTCTTCGCCGGCGGCGGCGGCGAGATCTTCCCGCGCGTAGGCATCGAGCGCCACGCGCTTGAGCAGGGCGTTGAGTTCGGTGGCAAATGCCACGGCGTCGTTGTTCCCGGAATGCCGCGCGCGCAGCGCGTCAAGCTGGCGCATGGCCCGGCGTCGGTAGGCGCGCCGGCGCCGCCGCCTGTACAGCGCCCAACCGATTGCGCTGGCCAACAGCAGTGTCAGCAGTGCCAGTAACCACCAGCCGGGCGCCGGCGGCCACCAGCCGATAGCGGCCGGGTCGCGCAGCGGTTGCAGCGCAGACAGCGGATCCTGCGGATTCACCGTCGTCGCGCTCCGTAGTAGGTTTGCAACAGCGCCAGCGGTGCAGTGTCAGTGCGCGCCTCCAGCAGGGGAATGCCAAGGCGCAGCAGGTGCTGCGCGAGAGCCGCGCGCTGTGTTCTGAACTGCGTCGAGAAGCGTTCACGCAGTGCGCGGTCGCCGGTATCAAGCTGACTGCGCTGCCTGCCGTTGGTGACCGTGTAGCGGCCTTCCCTCGGCAGTTCCGATTCCAGGGGATCGTCGCAGCTCAGCGCGGTGATCTCCGTGTGTTTGGCGAGTTCGAACCACTGCTCACGCGCACTGGCGGTATGCGCCGCGCGAAAATCACTGACCAGGAAGATGCTGGCCCCGGGGCGTGCGATGCGTCGCAGGTTCGCCAGCATGTCGGCGAAAGTCGACCCGGTGTCCATCACCGCACCCGGCAATGCGTGATTGTGGGCTTCAATTTCCGACAGCAGAGCCAGCACCTGCTTGCGGCTGCGCTTCGGGCGTATCTCACGGTGGGCAGCGTCCGTGAATACCAGGCCGCCGACGCGATCGCCGCCGTGCAGCGCACTCCAGGCCAGCAGACCGCCGAGGTGGGCCGCCAGTACAGACTTGAAACAGTGTGTTGAGCCGAAAAACATACTATTGCGTTGATCGACAACGATGAGCACCGGGCGTTCACGCTCTTCCCGGAACATCTTGATGTGTGCGTCGCCGGTGCGGGCAGTGACCCGCCAGTCGATGCTGCGGATATCGTCCCCGCTCTGGTAGCTCCGCACTTCTTCGAAATCCAGTCCGCGCCCGCGAAAGTTGGTACTGTTGGGGCCGGCGAGCTGGCTCAGGGCTCGCTTGCGCCGCTGCAGGGAAAGCTGGCGCGCCGCCAGGCGCAGCGCTATCAGTTCGCCAAGCGCCACGTAGGCACCCTGCGGTGGCAGGCTGGTGTTCGCTGACTGCACAGGCGCGATCACCCCACGGGCACCACCGTGAGCAGTTCGTGAATCACCCTGTCTGGCGTGATGCCGTTTGCCTCGGCCTCAAAGCTGTGCAGCAGGCGATGACGCAAGACGTCGGCCGCCACTGCCTGCACATCGTCGGGGCTGACAAAATCCCGCTCATGCAGCCAGGCGTAGGCGCGTGCGCAGCGATCGAGTGCAATGGTCGCGCGGGGGCTGCCACCGTATTCGATCCAGCCGGCGAGTTCGGCGGAATAGTCGTGGGGGTTGCGGGTCGCCATCACCAGTTGTACCAGGTAGCGTTCCACGGCGTCGGACATGTGCAGTCCCAGGGTCGCGTGTCGGGCATCGAACACGCTTTGCTGGGCGAGCAGGGCCCCGGGTGGGGAGGCTGCGCCGTCCGCTTCCCTGCGCGTCAATTGCAGTATACGGGTTTCCGCTTCGGCGCCGGGATAGTCCACGCTGACATGCAGGAGGAACCGGTCGAGCTGGGCCTCGGGCAGGGGGTAGGTGCCCTCCTGCTCGATGGGGTTCTGCGTCGCCATGACCAGGAACAGTTCCGGCAGGTCGTAGGTGTGGCTGCCGACACTCACCTGCCGCTCGGCCATCGCCTCCAGCAGGGCTGACTGTACTTTCGCCGGAGCGCGGTTGACCTCGTCTGCCAGTACGAGATTGTGGAAAATAGGGCCCTTCTGGAAGTGAAAGCCGCCTTCCTGGGGCCGGTATATGTCGGTGCCGGTGACATCGCCCGGCAGCAGATCCGGGGTGAACTGGATGCGGTGAAACGTGCCCTCCAGGCCGTCGGCGAGCGACTTGATGGCGCGCGTCTTGGCCAGCCCGGGAGCTCCCTCCACCAACAGGTGCCCGTCTGCCAGCAGGGCGATAATGAGTCTTTCAACCAGGTGTTGCTGGCCGATGATCTGGCTGTCCAGCCAGCTCTTCAGCTGTGTGATTTCCGCGTGCGCCACGCGACCTCCAGTATCCGTTGTTCGGGTTTACTGCTCCGGGGCAGCCCATTGCGAGGGCCGCATTGTAGCGGAACCGCATAGTGCGTCCAGTGCCCCGGTGGCTGCTCCCTGTGACTGCGTGGGCTGTAGCAAGTTCCGCCGGCAGACCCGGGCAGCGCGATAGACTACACTTGGCTCATTTGCGAAGGACGTATCCTCACGCCTCGCGCTGGGAGGGAAGTTATCAGTATGCCTTGGGATGCAACGAAGGAAACTCTGCTCGCCGCGGTGAACGATAAGATCGAACGGCATGCAGACGACGCCGACCGCGATTCACTGAGAAATCTCGCGTCGGCAATGTACGGTCGTTTCCCCGCGGAGGACATGCGCCTGCGTTCGGTAGAAGACCTGTACGGGTGTCTCTGCGGCATGCTGCGCTTTATGCACCGTCGGGACGACGATGGGCCGAAGGTCGCGATCTTCAACCCGGATGTCGAAGCCGACGGCTGGGAAAGCCATCACACCAGCATCGCAGTGCTTTGTCCGTCGATACCCTTCTGTACTGCCTCGGTGCGCGGTGAACTCAATCGTCGCAACCTGATGATACACACCATTGTCAGCGCCAACCTGGGTGTAGAGCGCGGCGCGGACGGTCAGTTGCTTGCCGTATTGCCGACAGGATCGTCCTCCGAGCCGCTACAGTCGAGCGAGGCGCTGTTGTTTTTTGAAATCGAGCGGCACGCGAAGCCGCAGGAACTCGAGGAATTGCGCAGCACGCTGATCGAAATTCTGGAGGAAGTGACGGTGGTGGTTACCGACTTCCCCCTGATGTGCCAGCGTTTGCAGGATGCCGCGGATGAGATCAGGAGCAGTGAGTGTATTGATCGCAGTCTGCGGGATGAGGCGGTCGCCTTTCTGGCGTGGATGGAGCATGATCATATGACCTTGCTGGGCTATGAGTACCTGGAGGTAACGCCACCGGGCTCGCCGCAGGGCATCAGCGTGCGTGAGAGCGCCAGCCTGGGGTTGTTGCGCAAGCGCAACACGCGTGGCGCCGACGACCTGGCGGCGGATCTCGCCAATCTGAGCCCAACAGATCTGTTGCACAAGCAGCTCAGCTTCTCCAAATCGCGTCATCGCTCCCGCGTCCACCGCAGCAGCTACCCGGATTATGTCGAGGTTCGCCGGTACAACGCGGATGGGCGTGTGGTTGGGCAGCACAGGTTTATCGGCCTTTACACATCGCTGGTCTACAACACGGATCCGCGCAATATCCCGATACTGCGCCGGAAGTTTGAGCGTGTACTGGAGATGTCATTGCAGCACTGGTCCGATCACGAGGCGCGTGAACTGGTGCGCACGCTGCAGGTGTTCCCACGCGATGAGCTGTTCCAATCCAGTATCGAGGAACTGTGCGCCACCGTGAACGCGGTCAACCGTATTCAGGAGCGTCGGCAGATTCGCGCGTTCGTGCGACGGGACATGCACGGCAAGTTCGTCAACTGCCTGGTGTATCTCCCGCGAGACCACTACCGCACCGCGTTGCGTGAGAAGATCGAGGCCATTCTGCGCGATACCTTTAATGCCCAGGAGCTGGAGTTCAATACCTTCTACTCGGAATCGGTTCTCGTGCGCGTACATTTTGTGATGCAGGTTGATCCCCGCGTGCCGCTCAACTACGACATTGCCGAGTTGCAGAGCCAGATCGAGCAGGCAACACTCTCCTGGGAAGACCGCCTGCGGCTTCGCCTGCTGGAAGAACTCGGTGACGAAACAGGCGAGGCGATTTTTCGTCGCCTTGGCCGGGGCTTTGCACCGGGCTACCAGGACGATTTTGATCCGCGTATTGCCGTTATGGACATTCGCAAGCTGCGCCGCTTGCTGGATGGCGACCCCCTTGCCATGAGCCTTTACCGGCTGGCCGAGGAAGGAGAGGATACGCTGCGCCTGCGTCTCTACCATCCGGGTAGCAGCCTGCCCCTGTCTGATGTACTGCCCATCCTGGAGAATCTCGGCCTGCGCGTGCTGAATGAACGTCCCTACGAGGTGCGCACCAGTGATGGAATGCGCTGTTGGGTACAGGAATTCGGCATCGTGTATGGCCTTGCCAGGAATATCGTGGTGCGCGATGTCAAAGCGGAGTTTGAGGACGCGTTTGCGCGTATCTGGTTCGGCGGGGCCGAGAACGACTGCTTCAACCGCCTGCTCATCGGCAGCCGGCTGAACTGGCGCGAAATAGCGCTGCTGCGGGCCTACGCCCGCTATCTCAGGCAGTTGCAGTTTCCTTTCAGCGTTGACTACATGGCCGAGACCATGGCCAACCACCTACCGATCAGCGCGGGCATCGTGGAGCTGTTTCTGACGCGGCTTTCCCCGGCCTTCGAAGGCGATGATAACTGGCGGGCCGAGCGTGAAGACGCGGTGGAGCAGCGCGTGCTGGACGCCCTGGAGCAGGTCGAAAACCTCGGCGAGGACCGCATTATCCGCCAGTACCTGAGTGCGGTTAAGGCCACCCTGCGCACCAACTTTTTTCAGCAGGAGGCGGACGGAACACTGAAGTCCTATTTTTCCTTCAAGCTCAGTCCGGCTGGTATTCCGGGTGTGCCTCGCCCCGTGCCCATGTTTGAGATTTATGTCTATTCACCCCGCGTCGAGGGTGTGCACCTGCGCGGAGGGCCTGTTGCACGCGGGGGGCTACGCTGGTCTGACCGTCAGGAGGATTTTCGCACCGAAGTGCTGGGTCTGGTGAAAGCGCAGCAGGTCAAGAACGCGGTCATTGTGCCCGTGGGGGCCAAGGGTGGCTTTGTCGCCCGCCAGCTAAGCCCGCAGATGGAGCGCGCCGAGGTACAGCACGAGGGCGAGGCCTGCTATCAGCTGTTCATACGCGGGCTGCTGGATATTACCGACAACCGAGTCGGTACGGCGGTGGTGCATCCGCCGCTGGTCGTAGCCCGGGACGAGGAGGACCCCTATCTCGTAGTGGCCGCAGACAAGGGTACTGCTACCTTCTCTGATATGGCCAACGGGATTGCTGACGAGTACGGATTCTGGCTTGGAGATGCATTCGCCTCGGGTGGCAGTGCCGGCTATGACCACAAGAAAATGGGTATCACCGCGCGCGGCGCGTGGGTGTCCGTGCAGCGACATTTTCGCGAGATGGGCCTGGACATACAGCGCACGGAATTCACGGTTGTCGGCGTTGGCGATATGGCGGGCGATGTGTTCGGCAATGGTATGTTGTTGTCCGAGAAAATCTGCCTGCTGGCGGCTTTCAATCACAGGCATATATTTATCGATCCGAACCCGGACGCCGCGGCGAGTTTTGCGGAGCGCGAGCGCCTGTTCAATCTACCGCGTTCGGGCTGGTCGGACTACGATCAAGCGCTGATTTCCGCCGGTGGTGGCGTGTTTGAGCGATCCGCCAAGTCGATTGCGCTGTCGCCCCAGATACGCGAGCGCTTTGATATCGCCGAGCTTCACATTACCCCCGCCGAGCTGATCACTTACCTGTTGCGCGCGCGGGTTGACCTGTTGTGGAACGGTGGCATCGGCACGTATGTCAAGGCCAGCACAGAAGATCACACGGATGTGGGCGACAAAGCGAACGATGCACTGCGGGTGAGTGCCAATGAGCTGCGCTGCAAAGTAATCGGCGAGGGCGGCAACCTGGGAATGACGCAACTGGCGCGCGTGGAGTACAGCCTCGCCCAGGGCCGCTGCAACACGGATTTCATCGACAATGCAGGCGGCGTCGATTGCTCCGACCACGAGGTGAACATCAAGATACTGCTGAATGCGGTGGTCGCCCGTGGTGACCTGACGCAGAAGCACAGGGATGCCCTGCTCGAAGAGATGACCGACAGCGTTGCGCAACTGGTGTTGCTCAACAACTACCGCCAGACACAGGCGATCAGCCTGCTGGAGTTACAGGCTGTGGTACGCAGCGGTGAATATCAACGATTCATGCATCATTTTGAAGAACAGGGCCGCCTCGACCGCGCCCTGGAGTTTCTGCCGGGCGATGAGGAAATGACGGAGCGTCGTGCGCGTGGCGAGGCGCTTACCCGTCCGGAGTTGTCGATTCTGCTGTCCTACAACAAGGCAGCACTCAAGGAGCAGCTGATGCAGGCGGACCTGGGTGATGATCCTTTTCTGGGCAGGGTGGTCGCGACTGCGTTTCCCCCGGTGCTGGCCGAGCGCTACCCTCAGGAGCTGGGCGAACACAGGTTGCGCGGCGAGATCATGGCCACGCAGGTTGCCAACGATATCGTCAACAGGATGGGACTGAATTTTGTCTTGCGCCAGCAACGAGCGACCGGTGCGACGACGGGGGATGTCGCCCAGGCATACACCGCTGTCATGGAGATCTACGGGCTGCCGGATACCTGGTTACAGGTAGAGGCGCTGGACCACAGCGTGCCCGCGGGTGTTCAGATGGACATGATGCTGACGCTGATCAGCCTGGTTAAGCGCGCCACCCGCTGGATACTGCGAAATCGACGCAGTGAGCTTTCTCCCAGCCTGCTGATCGAGCAGTTCCGTGACGGGCTCGCAGAGCTGCGCGGCGCTTTTCCCGGCATCTTGCGGGAGCGCGCCGATCAGGAGTTCCAGGTACAGCTGGAAGAATATTGCGAGCAGGGCGTACCGCAGGCGCTGGCGGCGAGTGTTGCCGGTTGCAACCACGCCTACAGCGCGCTGGGTATTATTCAGGGGGCGCGCGAAGCGCAGGCGCCCAGTTTGCAGGTGGCACGGCTCTACTATCTATTGGGAGAGCACCTTGAACTCGACTGGCTGAGCGCCCAGATTCTGAACGCGAACGTCGATAACGAATGGCAATCGCTGGCTCGGGACACCTACCTGGAAGACCTGGAGTGGCAGCAGCGAACCCTGGCTATCGGCGCGCTCAGTTACATGCCCGAGGATGAAAACCTGCTGGACTGCCTGGCGCGCTGGGAGGAAAACGAGGCCGGACTGCTGGAGCGCTGGCGTCACATGCTGGTGGAACTACGCGCGACCCAGACGCCCGACTTCGCCATGCTCGCGGTGGCTAACCGGGAGCTGCTGGACCTTGCACAGAGCACCAGGAGACAGCGACCGCAGGACGCCGCGCTCTGAGCACTGTGTTGCTGCTTAAAAGCCTCACCGGGCCACCGGTGAGGTGCTGACGGGGCGGGCGTGGCGCCCCTGGAGGCACCACGCGCTCGTGCGCTTACAGCGCGCGCAGTTTATGCACACCCGAGACGCCGGTGAGGCCGTCCCACTGGTCCGTGCGGCCCTCGCGCCACCCCGCGACCCACTGCTGGCGTTGCTCCTCCTCAAAATGCGGGCAGTTCTCCAGACTGCGGCCAGAGATTCCAGCCTGGTAGCCGCGATCAAACGCCCTGGAACTCATACTGCGCTTTTGTCTCTTCATATAGACGCCTCCGTGACGACAACTGCGCCACCGTAGGCTGCGGATACCACAGGATGAAAGCAGCCTGGTGGCGATGATCTACGCTGAAGTACCGCGGGCGACTGCTGCGAGAGGCAGAGGTGTCAGACCGCGGGCCGTGCCCTCCGGCACAACCCCATAGAACCAAATCCGGAGCCCCGAGTCGACCACTTTTTTGTTCTGAATTGCCGATTTGATACAACGGCTGTTTCGAACTGTCGCTGGCGGACCCTGCAGGCCCCGCAGTGCGCGGGCTCAGGTGTGCCAGATCACCTTCTGGCGGGCGTTGTACCAGTCATCCAGCAGGTGATCATAGGCAGATTCAATCACGTCCCGCTTGATTTTCAGGGTGGGCGTGAGGAAATCGTTGTGGATGTCCCACTCTTCCCCCACGACTGTCAGGAACTGAACCTTTTCGTACTCTTCAACCTGCTTGTTGACGGAGTCCAGCAGCTCTTCGAGCTCGCGCGATATCTCGTCGCGAAGCTTCGGGTCATGCAGGCGCGGACGTAGCTCCTCGGAGAGCTGAATGAGCGCGTGGCAGGCGGGCCGCCCGGGACCGGAAACACAGGAAAGCTCGACCCGGTGGTGCGCATTCAGCAGGTTTTCGATCGGCACGGGTGCCACGTACTTGCCCTTGCTGGTCTTGAACAATTCCTTCACCCGCCCGGTGATTTTCAGCAGGCCATCGGGCGAATACTCCCCCCGGTCGCCGGTCTTGAAAAAGCCGTCCTCCGTGTAACACTCGGCAGTGAGATCCGGCGCCTTGTAGTAGCCGAGCATATTGCCGGGGGAGCGTATCTGAATCTCACCGTCCTCGCTGATGCGGGTCTCCACACCATCGACCGGCACGCCGACGTAACCGGCGCGACGACTCTCGGGTTTCGACATGTGGGAGTAGGCGAAGTCCTCACTCATTCCGTAGCCTTCCAGTATGGTCAGGCCGAGGCGCTCGTACCACTGGATGAGCTCGGGCGGAATAGGCGCGGAGCCACTGCCCGCCAACCGCACATCGCCGAGCCCCAGGCCGTCCAGTACCTTGCGCCGCACAATGCGGTTCACCACCGGAATCTTAAGCAGGCGCTCGAGTTTTTTCTCGGGGAACTTCTGGAATACGCCCATCTGGAATTTCAGCCACAGGCGCGGCACCGAGATGAACAGGGTAGGGCGTGCGCGGCGCAGGTCTTCGAGGAAGGTATCCAGGCTGTCGGCAAAGAATACCTGGTTGCCGGCGTAGAACGACCCGCACTCGACCACGGCACGCTCGAACACATGGGCCAGCGGCAGGTAGGACAGGATGCGGTCCTCGGGCCCCACGCCCATCTCCAGTGCGGTTGCCCTGCCGGGTGCCGAAACCGAGTGGTGGGTATGCATCACACCCTTGGGCCTGCCGGTGCTGCCCGAGGTGTAGCACATCAGCGCGAGGTCATCCGCGGCGGGAGTCGGGTTGTCGCTAATCGGCTCGTGACGGGCAATAATGTCGTCCCATTGCGGGTAATCGTTGGGCGGTGCCAGCGGGAAAGCGATTTTCGGCAGATCGTCCGGCACCCCGGCCCGCATGTCTTCCCAGTCGTCCAGCTTACCCACGAACAGCAGTTTCGACTCCGAGTGCTCGAGAATGTAGCCGATGGTATCGGCGTTAAGTGTGGGATAAAGCGCAATCGTGGCGTGCCCGGCCATCCAGATGGCGATCTCGGCCATGATGAAATGCGCACAATTTTTCGAGACCATGGCGATGTGGCTGTGCGGCGGGAGATCCAGCGAGCGCAGGTAGGCCGCCATGCGCCGGGATTGATCGAGTGTCTCCGCCCAGGTGTACTCGACGACCTCACCGTTGCCGATGGGCTGTGTCATATAAACGCGTTCAGGTGTGTTGCGTTCCCACTCGTACACCAGGTCAAGCAGCACTGTGTCGCTCATTATTGCATCCTGTCTTATCGTGTTATCCAAACGAAATATAGCAGAATCGGCGGCCCGGTGAAGCGCATCGTCTACCCGTTGTCCAGCAGTTCTATCCAGTGCCTGACGGGGATGGCCGAGCCGGCCTGCAAATGCAGCTGGCAGCCTACATTCGCGGTGACGATGAGCGCGGGCTGATCGCCGGTGAGCGCCGCCAGTTTTTCCTCCCGCAGGCGGGCCGCGGCCTGTGGTTGCAGGAGCGAGTAGGTGCCCGCCGAGCCACAACAGAGGTGGCTGTCGCTGGTGCTGGCCAGGTTGATGCCCGCGCGCCGCAACAGGGTTTCCAGTAGCGCCGGCTGTTGTTGTGCATGCGTCAGCGTACAGGGCGTGTGCACCGCGACCCTGCCGGTGTTCTTCGTTGCCGCCAGTGCGGACAGGTCCTCGTTGCTCAGCACGAGCGCCAGGTCTTGCGCCAACGCCGATACGCGCGCGGCTTTGGCCGCGTAGTGCGGGTCGTCGGCCAGCAGGCGACCGTAGTCCGCGAGCATTGCACCACAGCCAGAGGCGCTGCTGACGATCGCCTCGACACCCTGTTCGATGTGCGGCCACCAGGCGTCTATATTGCGCCGCATATCGTCCAGGCCGTCGGCGTGTGCCGCCAGGTGGTAATTGAGGGCGCCGCAGCAGCCGGCGGCGGGCGCGCTGAACAGCGTAATACCGAGCCGGTCGAGTACACGCTGGGCCGCCGCGCCGGTGCGGGGCGTGGCCGAGCGTTGGACGCAGCCGGCGAGCATCAACATTTTCCGGCTGTGCTGTTGTTTTGGACGCGCGCCGCTGGCTCGCCACGCCGGAACCTGGTTGCGCAGCTTTCCCGGCAACAGCGGGCGCAGGAGTTGTGCGCAGCGCAGCGCGGGCCGCAGCAGCCAGTTGCGGGTGAAAACAGTGCGCAGTAGCCAGCGCGCCGCCCGCGAGGGCAGGGGGCGCGGCGCGGCATTCTCGACGAGCGCGCGGCCGGTGTCCAGAATCTCCCCATACTGTACGCCGGAGGGGCAGGTGGTTTCGCAGCCGCGGCAGGTGAGGCAGCGGTCCAGGTGCGTGCGGGTGGCGCTGCCGGCATCACCCGTTTCCAGCAACTGCTTGATCAGGTAGATACGCCCGCGCGGGCTGTCGCGTTCGTCGCGTGCGTCGAGATAGGTGGGGCAGGTCTCGAGGCAGAAACCGCAGTGTACACAGGCGCTGGTCAAGGCCGCTGCGCGCTGTGCGTGCGGATCGCTGGTTAATTCCGGATGCAGCTTAACGTACATGACAAGCGCTCACAGCCAACTGTATAAACGGCCGGGGTTGAGCAAGCCGTGCGGGTCGAAGGCGCGCTTCAGCGCCTGCTGAACGTGCTGCTGCGGGGCGCCCAGTGGCGCGCGAACCTCCGTCGAACGATCGCCGCCCCTGAACAGGCAGGCGTGGCCTCCGGCGGCACCGGCCCGGGCCCGCGGCTGGTCGGCATCCTCGTCTCCCCGCAGCCAGCGTTGCGCGCCGCCCCAGTCTATCAACATGGACTCTGCAGCATCCAGGGGCGCGGCGCTGTTCACGGACAGGCGCCATAACGGGGCATCGCCGGCGAAAAAAGGATGCGACATCTCGTTCAGGGAAGCCCAGGGTGCAGCCGTGTCGCGCTGCAGCTCACCGCCCCAGCGGGAGGCAGTGCCGCGCACGGCGCTGGCGGCCCCTGACAGGCGCAGGTACAGCCTGCCATCGAACCAGCAGGCGCCGCTCAACGGGGCAGCCTGGGCGGCGACTTCCAGCATGCGCGCGTGGGCCTGCGCCGCGGGCAGCTCATACATGAGGGTTGCGCTGTGCTCGGGCACCGGCACCACGCGCAGCGTAATCTCGCAGAGTATGCCGAGGGTGCCCAGCGCGCCCGCCTGGAGGCGCGATACATCGTAGCCGGCAACGTTTTTCATTACCCGACCGCCGAAGTTGAGCAATTCGCCCCTGCCGTTTATCAGTGTTACGCCCAGCGTGCTGTCGCGGGTTGCCCCGCGCCAGGGTCGCGCGGGGCCGGACATATTCGTGGCGAGGGTACCGCCGAGCGTGGCACGCCCACCGAAACCCGGTGGTTCGCTGGGTAGCATCTGGTCCTGTTCCGCCAGGGTCGCTTGCAGCTCGACCACGGGCGTGCCGGCACGCGCGGTGATAACCAGTTCGCCCGGTTGGTAATCCAGGATGCCGCGATGCCGCGACACATCGAGCGTGTGAGCCGTGCAGTTTCTTCCCAACAGATCGCGTTTGCTGCCGCCACCCTCAATATACAGCGGCTCTTGCGCGGCGCGCGCCTGGTGCAGCGCGGCGACGAGCGCATCCGTCTGGTCTGCGTCTGCACCGCCAGTCTCAGTCATGCCCGTGCCGCGCTGGCAGCGCGCGGTACTCCTGGCAGCGCTTGAGAATGGGGATGCCCTTGCCGGGGTTCAGGTTGAGCCCCGGATCAAAGGCGTGCTTGATGTCTTCCAGCTGCACGAGCTCCGCGGTGCTGAACTGGGTCGGCATCTTGCGCAGTTTCTCCACGCCAACGCCGTGTTCTCCGGTGATGCAGCCACCGGCGGCGACCGAGAGTTCCAGTATCCTGCCGCCGAACTCTTCCGCCTTGCGCAACGCCTCGGGGTCGCCGGCGTCGAACAGTATCAGCGGGTGCAGGTTGCCGTCCCCCGCGTGAAAGACGTTGGCCACTGGCAGCCCGTACTGCGCCGAGAGCGCGCTGATTTCACCGAGCACCCGTGAAATCTGCCCGCGGGGAATGGTTCCGTCCATACAGTAGTAGTCGGGCGCGAGACGACCCACCGCCGGAAACGCCGACTTGCGGCCTTTCCACAGCAGTGCCCGCTCGGCCTCATCGCGTGACACCTGCAGGCTGTCTGCACCCGCACCGGCCAGTAGCTCAGTGAGTTCGCCGATGTGTTGCTCGACTTCCTCCGCGGTGCCGTCTACCTCACACAAAAGCATGGCTTCAGCCTCGCGGGGGTAGCCCGCGTTGCAGAAATCCTCGGCCGCGCGAATCGCCAGGCTGTCCATCATCTCGAGCCCGGCCGGGGTGATGCCGGAGGCAATAATCGCGCCGACTGCATCGCCCGCCGCCTGAACGTTGCTGAACCCGGCCAGAAGCACACGCGCGTGTGGCGGCGTGGGGAGCAGGCGCACGGTGATCTCGACCACCACGCCCAGCAGCCCCTCCGAGCCAGTGAGCAGTGCCATGAGGTCGTAGCCCGGGCTGTCCAGACCCAGGCTGCCGAGGTGCAGCTCCTCGCCTTCGGCGGTGAGCACGGTCATTGCAAGCAGGTTGTGCACGGTGAGGCCGTATTTCAGGCAGTGCACACCGCCGGAGTTGGCGGCGACATTGCCCCCGATGCTACAGGCAATTTGCGAGGAAGGGTCGGGCGCGTAGTGCAGTCCGTGAGCCTGCGCCGCGCGTGTGATCGCCTGGTTGGCGACGCCCGGCTGTACCCGGGCATAGCGCCCCCGGGCATTCACTTCCAGTACCCGGTCGAGTTTGCTGAGGCAGAGCAACACGCCCTCGGGATGTGGCATGGCGCCGGCGCACAGGCCAGTGCCCGCGCCGCGCGGCACGACCGGTACGTCGCTGGCATGACACAGCCGCAAGACCGCCTGCACCTGCGCGGTGGTTGCGGGTAGCGCCACCAGCAGCGGCAGCTCGCAATAGGTGGTGAGCGCATCGCACTCGAACGGCTGCTGTGACTCGGTATCCTCTATCAGGTTTTCGTCCCCCAGGCATTGCCTGAGCGCCGCGCGCAGCGCGCCGTGTTGCTGCGCGGTGGGTGTGTTGGCGGAATTCACAGGTGAATGACCAACTGCCGCGTGCCGGCAGCGCGACGATGTTCCCAGAGATAGATACCCTGCCACGTGCCCAGCAGCAGGCGACCCTGTTGAAAGGGAATGCTGAGCTGGCTGGCAGTGAGCGCAGCCTTGATATGTGAGGGCATGTCGTCGGGACCTTCCAGCGTATGGGTGTAGAGCGGGTCATTCTCCGGGACGAGTCGATTCAGCCAGTTTTCCAGGTCGACGCGCGCACTGTCGTCGTAGTTCTCCTGGATCAGCAGGCTGGCCGACGTGTGCTGTAAAAACAGCGTGCACAGCCCCTCCGGGATGCCGCAACCTGCAACGACCGGGGCCACCTGTGCAGTGATGGCGTGCAGGCCCTGACCGCGGACCTCGATGTCGATTCGTACGATCACGTGCTGCTCCGGGAGGAAAGTAGAGGCGTCTTCGCTCGAGAAATGATCCTACGTGAACACGTATCGCAGATAAAGCGCGCTGATCAATGGGGCAGGGTAATTGGTTCCCCGGTCAACATCAGATACTTTAGCCGATGAATTCTTCGCTCTGAGCAATGACGATATGAATAACCGGTTTATGCATCGCGCTGTTGAGCTCGCGCGCAAGGGAATGAATGGCAATCATGGTGGGCCCTTTGGTTGCGTGATCGAGAAGAATGGGGAAATCATAGGCGAGGGCTTCAATCGTGTGATCTCCTCCAACGATCCGACCGCACACGCCGAAGTGGTGGCCATCCGCAACGCGTGTGAGCATCTCGGTAACTTCCAGCTGAACGGGTGTGCTATTTACACCACTTGCGAACCCTGTCCGATGTGCCTGGGCGCGATCTACTGGGCTCGCCCGGAACGCGTTTACTACGCTGCCAATCGCCACGATGCTGCCGACGCCGGGTTTGATGACTCGTTTATCTACGCTGAGTTGAAGGTTGCCGACAATGAACGATCAATCTCGATGACCCCGTTGCAAAGAGACGAGGCTCTCGGGCTGTTCGAAGAGTGGGGGGCAATGGAGCATAAACAGCTTTACTGACGCGATCCGGTGGCATGCAGCGAGACTGTCTACCCCGAAAATTGCCTGGCTTTTGCCGGTTAATCGCCCACGGCCTGGCCCGGGGTGGAGTCGTTCAGCGATCTGTGGCATAACACGGTCCCGCAATCCAATCACAAGGAAATACAGATGCAGGACTTTAAAGACAAGGTGGCCGTGGTAACCGGCGGAGCGAGTGGTATCGGTCGGTCGCTGGTGAAGGAATTGCTCGCCGCGGGCGCGAAGGTGGTCATCGGCGATGTTGAGCAGTCTGCGTTGGACAGGGTGCTGGGTGAATTCGAGAGTGCGGGTGAGGTGACGGGTGTCGTCACCGATGTCTCGAACCCCGAGTCGGTGAATGCGCTGGCAGAGAAGGTTTACGAGCGTTACGGCGTATGCCACCTGCTGTTCAACAATGCCGGCGTGGCCGCGCCTTCCGCCAATGTCTGGGAAACCACGGTGAACGACTGGAAGTGGGTGCATGGTGTGAACGTGCATGGCGTGATTCACGGCATCCAGGCTTTCGTGCCGCGTATGATAGCCGGCGGTGAAGAGGGGCACGTTATCAACACCTCCTCCGGGGATGGCGGGATTTCTCCGCTGCCGTACCAATCCGTGTACGCCTCCAGCAAGGCGGCGGTGTCCTGCATCAGCGAATGCCTCGCCGCGCAACTTGAGAGCGAAGGGACCAAACTCGCAGCTTCCGTGTTCTACCCTTCCGGCGGTTTGCTCGACACCGGTATCTGGACGACCGACCGCAACCGGCCGAGCGAACTGGCACGCGAGCAGCCCACTGCCCCGGTGCCCAGCGTGGAGGATTTCAAGGTCGCCGCAGAAAAAGCCGGTATGCAGCTCGAATTCCAGGACCTCGACGAACTCGCCCGCTATTGCCTGCAGGGTATTCTCGACAAGCGCTTTGTGATCATGATCCGCGTGGAGGAGGCCGAGGCAACCCTGAGTGAGCGCGCCAGGCGCATCGGGCGGGCGGCACTCCCGATCGACCTCGCGGAGATCCCGCAGCTCTGATCGCTCAGCGTCTGCCCGGCGGCTCCGCAGGCGGCTGATTTTCGGTATGATCGGGTCTGCAGCCACGCTCCCACCGGGGGCCTGATGACACGGACCTAGCCGCATGCAGACGCACGAACTCTGGCGCGAAGCCGCCGGCGACATTCATTGGTACACCCCGCCGGCGGTAGTCCTCGACGACAGTGAGCCGCCGTTTTATCGCTGGTTTCCCGACGGCGTGACCAATGCCTGCTATAACGCGCTGGACGTGCATGTAGAAGCGGGGCGGGGCGAGCAGCCTGCACTGATCTACGATAGCCCGGTGACGGACAGCAAGCGTAGCTATACGTATGCAGAGCTGCTGGATGCGGTGGCACGCTGCGCGGGAGTGCTCACCGAGTGTGGGGTGGAGCAGGGTGACCGGGTGTTGATCTACATGCCCATGGTGCCGGAGGCCGTTATCTCGATGCTCGCCTGCGCGCGTATTGGCGCGGTGCACTCGGTGGTGTTTGGCGGTTTCGCCAGCCGCGAACTTGCGGCACGCATCGACGATGCCACCCCCAAACTGGTGATTGCTGCGACAGGGGGTGTGGAGCCCGGTAGAGTGGTTGCCTACATGCCGCTGCTCGAGCAGGCCCTGGCGCTGGCGCAACACGCGCCCGGCCACTGCCTGATTCTGACGCGCCCGATGCAGCCCTGCGCGCTGGTGCCCGGTCGCGATATCGACTGGGACGCGGCCCTGCAGCGGGCCACGCCCGTGCCCTGCGTGCCGGTCGCGGCGAACGCTCCGCTCTATATTCTCTACACGTCTGGCACCACGGGACGACCGAAGGGCGTGGTGCGCGATACGGGAGGCAGCATCGTGGCCCTGAAGTGGAGCATGGGCAATATCTACAACGTGCGTGCGGGGGATGTGTACTGGGCTGCCTCGGACGTCGGCTGGGTAGTGGGGCATTCCTACATCGTCTACGGGCCGCTGTTCGCCGGTTGTACCACCGTGCTCTACGAGGGCAAGCCTGTCGGCACACCGGACCCGGGTGCGTTCTGGCGGGTAATTGCGGAGCACGAGGTAAAGGTGCTGTTTACCGCGCCCACGGCGTTTCGCGCAATCAAAAAAGAAGACCCGCAGGGTGAATACCTTGCGCGTCACGACCTCGCCTGCCTGCGGGCCCTGTTCCTGGCGGGAGAGCGCTGCGATCCGCACACGCTGCAATGGGCGCAGGAAAAGCTCGGAGTGCCGGTGATTGATCACTGGTGGCAGACAGAAACCGGGTGGCCGATCTGTGCCAACTGCCTGGGTATTGAACAATTGCCGGTGGTGCCGGGTTCTCCCGCGAAGCCGGTACCCGGCTACGATGTGCAGGTACTGGATGATCGTGGTGGCGCCGTGGCGAGTGGCGACATCGGCTCGCTGGTTATTCGCAATCCCTTGCCTCCGGGCACGTTTACCACGCTGTGGAATGCGCCCGAGCGCTACGTGGCGGCCTATTTCGAGCGCTTCGAGGGCTTCTACGAAACCGGTGATGCCGGCTACATCGACGAGAACGGCTATGTGTTCGTGATGGCGCGTACCGACGACGTGATCAACGTCGCCGGCCACCGCCTGTCTACCGGGGCCATCGAGGAGGTGCTGGCAGACGACGATGAGGTTGCCGAATGCGCGGTAATCGGGGTCGGCGACCCGCTCAAGGGGCAGCTACCGCTGGGCCTGCTGGTGCTGAATGCCGGAGCCGGGGTCGCGCACGCCGAGGCGGCACGCCGCGCGGTTGGGCGGGTGCGCGAGCAGATCGGTCCGGTGGCCGCGTTCAAGCTGTGTGCGGTGGTACCGCGCCTGCCGAAAACCCGTTCCGGCAAAATTCTGCGGGCAACGTTGCGTCACATTGCCGATGGCGAATCCTGGACAATGCCCGCTACTATCGACGATCCGGATGCACTGGATGAGGTTGCCGCGGTGCTGGCCGAACTCGGTTATCCCCGCACCCCCGAGCCGCGTAGCTGAGCGTGGAGATTCGCAGCCGGGTCATGACGGCCTTGCGCTGGAGCGCCAGCGCGCGGCTGCTCGGCCAGGTATTCTCCTGGTCCATCACCATTCTTGTCATCCGGCTGCTGTCGCCTGCGGATTATGGCCTGATGGCGATGGGCGTGGTGCTGGTGTCCTTCGCGTTTCTGTTGAATACCGTCGGGCTGGACGCAGTACTGGTGCAAACGAAGGATCTGCAGCAATCCGTCACGCGGCAGATCTTCGGCGTTGTCGTGCTGGCCAACCTGGGGTGGTTCGTACTGCTGTTCCTGGGTGCGGATGCCGCCGCGCGTTTTTACGGGGAGCCCGCCCTGGCACCGATACTGCAAGTGCTGGCACTGCAGTTTCCGGTTCTTATATTCGAGACCCTGCCACTGGCGCGCCTGGAGCGGGAGATCAACTTTGCGCGGCGCTCTGTGGTGGACCTGGTGACGCTGATTCTGGGTAGTCTGGCGACGCTGGCACTGGCGCTGCTGGATTATGGTGTCTGGGCACTGGTCTGGGGCATGCTGGTCAACACTGTCACGCGCGTGATCGGCTTTAACCTGATCTGCCCCTGCCAGCTGTGGCCCAGTTTCAACTTTGCCGGCATGCGCAGGCATTTTGCGTTCGGTGGCTTCGTGGTGAGTGACCGCAGCCTCTGGTATGTGTTCAGCGAGTCGGACAAGTTTATCGGTGGCAAGCTGCTCGGCAACCAGGCGCTCGGCTACTACGCGGTGGCCAGCCAGATCGCCTCGCTACCGATACAGAAGGTCAGTGGCCTGCTCAACGCGATAGCGTTCCCGGCATTCTCCCAGGCCCACTCCCATGCCAGTCTGGAGAAAGTCCGCGACTACCTGCTGACGGCTACACGTATGCTCAGCATAGCCGCCTTTCCGGTATTCTTCGGCATGGCGGCAACCGCCGACTCGATTATCGCTGTGCTGTTGGGCGAGAAGTGGTTGATGGCCGGGCCGCTGCTGCAACTACTCGCGCTGGTGATGCCTTTGCGATTGCTCAGCAACGTTTTCCCGCCACTGCTCTGGGGCATGGGGCGTCCGCGCACCAGCGCCAGCAATTATCTGCTGGCCGCGGTGCTCATGCCCATGGCTTTCCTCATCGGTGCGCGCTGGGGCATGCTCGGTCTCGCACTGGCCTGGCTAGGCATGTACCCGCTGGTATTTGCCGTCACCGCCTGGCGAAGCTGTCGTGAGGTGGCGCTGGCACCGGCGGCGTATATTCTGGCGCTGGTGCGGCCGCTGATGGCCTCGCTGCTCATGCTGGTTCTGGTCACCCAGGCTGACCCCTGGCTGCCGGGTGCGAGCGGTGGGTGGGTGCATCTTGGCGCGCAGGTGCTGCTGGGCGTTGTGGTATTCGGCGGGGGCATGCTGCTGATCGACCGTCGGGGTCTCGCGGAGACCCTCTATCTCATTCGTTCCTGAGCACTGGCACGGGCTTGATAACTAATACCTAGTAGTCTATAGTCGGCCGGAATGCGGTTAACCTGGAGTCAGCCATTATGAGTCAATGCCCGTTTGCAAACTTTCCCAACATGATCGACCCGGAAACCTATGCCGAGGGCATGCCCTATGAGGTGCTGCGCGAGATCAGGGAGTCCGGACCGATTCACTACATGGACGATTCCTACCAGGGCGTGCCTTACTGGCTGGTGACGGGGCGCGATGAAATCGATTTTATCTCCAAGCGCCCGGAGCTGTTTTCCAGTGAAGCGGCAACCGCCCTGGCTGAGGAATACGAGCGCGAAGAGATCGAGAATATTCACAGCCAGATGATTATCAATATGGATCCCCCGCGGCAGCTTAAATACCGGAAGATCGTGCGCGCCGCCTTCACGCCCGGGGCTGTCGGCTCCTACGAGGAGCGTTTCCGCCAGCATGCCAGGAACATTGTCGACCGCGTTGCTTCGCGGGGCGAGTGTGAGTTCGTGGAAGAGGTGGCGGCGGAACTGCCGCTGCTGGCAATTCTCGAGCTCTGCGGCGTGCCCGCGGAAGACCGCAAGGACTTCTTCGAATGGACCAACGCCATGATGTTCAACCAGGATTCTGAAATGGCGGCGGACCGGGACGTGGCCGAAATGGCCTCGGTGCAGGTGATTGAGTACGCCATGAAACTGGCGGAAATGCACAAGGAAAACCCCGAGGAAAATATCGTGGGCGCGCTACTGCGCGGGCACGGCGGCGTGGACGGTCTCACGGATGACGAGTTTGTGTGGTTCTTCCTGCTGCTGATTGCCGCGGGCAACGAATCCACCCGCACAATCACCAGCCACGGCATGCGCCTGCTGATGGAAAACCCCGATCAGCTGCAGTACCTGGTGGACAACCCGGACAAGATTGCCGGCGCGACGGAAGAAATGATCCGCTACAACACCGCGTTTATCATGATGCGTCGACAGTGCATGGAAGATACCGAGGTGGGTGGCAAGCTGATCAAAAAGGGCGACAAGATCATTCTCCACTATCACACGGTGAATCATGACGAATCGATCTTTGGTGACGATGCCATGCAGTTCGACGTGACGCGCCCCGAGCGCATGCCCAACCTGTACAACGAACATCGCGCCTTCGGTATCGGCCAGCACTTCTGTCTCGGCACGCACCTCGCGCGCCTCGAAGTGAAAGTGATGTTCGAGGAGATCATCCCGCGTATGCGCAACCCGAAACTGGTCGAGGAGATTCGCTACACGCGCTCCAACCTGGTGAACGGTATCAAGAGCATGCGCATCACGTTTGACCCGGAAACGAAAAAGGCAGAGCAGGCGGCCTGACACACCGCCCACACCGCCTACCGGCACCCGCCAAAAAAAGCCCCGGCATTACTGCCGGGGCTTTTTTTTGGTTTGTTTCGGCGGCCGTTGTTCACGCAGGATTGCGTGCCCGGGCCCTAATCGGTTTCCTGCTGGTCCTTCTCAAACTCGGCGATCGCTTCCTCTACCGGCGCAAGCATCGAGGCGGCTCGCGGGTAGCCCGCGTACTGCGCAATGAACAGCAGGAACTCGCGCGCCTCCGCCGGGTTGATCTCGCCACGCTTGAGCGATGCCTTGAGCTGTATCTTGAAAGTCATCGGTTCGCCTTTTTCGGCAATGATGCCGAGCAACAGGATGCGCTTGTCACGCATGGAGAGAGTGTCGCGCGTCCACAGCTCGGCGAACAGTTGCTTCAGCATGATGTCGGTGAAGGCGTAGCCCTCGGGCGGTACGATGACATCGCCCGCGTACACATCTTTTATGGTTTCTTCGCCGAGCGCGCGGCGTTCTGCATCGTTCATGTCGTTGATTTCCTGTGTCAGTCCAGCGTGCCAAACAGTTTGTCATACAACAGGGTGATAGTTGCATAGTTACCCTTGTGCATATTCTCGTGGTGCACGTGATGCTTCGCGGTAATCCAGCTCAGGGTTTTAAACGGAAAGTAGGGCAGGTTCACATACGTGTGATTGATCTGGTTGAGCTGGTAGTAGATCACGAAGGTGGTGACGATTGTAATGATGTTGAAGGGGCCCATGATGGCAGACAGCACAACCACCGTCACCATGAAGCCACCCAGACCCACAAAGGTTTCCTTCGGGTGCACGTAGTGTGCGTCGAGATAGGTGGGGCTACGGGCCTGGTGGTGCACCGCGTGCACCTGGCGCATGGCACCGTTGCCGTGGAACCAGAAGCGGTGCGCGAGGTAGTAAAAGAAATCGTAGACCATGAGAATCACAACCATATCCAGCAGAATCTGCCACCACGCGGGCAACTCAAAGGTGATGCAAAAGGGCAGCAGAAGCAGGAAGAATGTGACGTTGCAGTACAGGCCGACGCGCTGGCTGGAACGGATCATCGGCGGGTACTTTTCTTTTTTCCATTTCACCTTGTCCTCGTCGCGATTGATGCGCCGCATCTCCGCCAGTGCGGGATGCTTGAAAATAAGCCATTTGCCCGCCTTGGTGATGCCTGCGATGAGTGCCAATGCCGCGAGCGAGGCCACGATGTTGTAATTGGCCCACAGTGCGCTTACAAATTCATTCGTCATATTCTCTACCTCAATTACTGAGACGGGTTCAACAACAGCCGGGCGAGTGCCTGGCTGGCGTCATCTCCCAGCTGCCGTTTCAATTGCTCTGCCAGGGCATGGATCTCGTCGTGCCTGCCGTATTCAAAAACACCACGCTCCAGGTGCAGCCCGTGGTAGAGGGTGTGCAGCGTCGAACGCAATCTGTGCATTGCCGCGTGGCCGGTAATCGCGGCGAATTCCGACTCGAGGTCCGCTACGCTGGCAACGGAATCGGCGATAAGCCGTTCCCCCTGCGCGGTGAAGTGCAGCAGTACCTGACGGGCGTCTGCCGTATCGGTTTCCCGCGCCAGGTAACCCAGCGCCTCGAGTTCCGTGGCGATGGCGCTGATCGCCTGCTTGCTGACATCCTGTATCGTCGCCATCTGCTGGATACGGCCGCCGCCCGGGCCGATCAGGGTGAGCACCTGTCCGTGACACAGCCTGAGCTGCGGATGGCCGCGCTGGCGCGTGAGCTGCATAAGGCGGTGTAATGTGTAGTCGGAGAGTCGCGGCAAGAGACCGCCCATGCCGCTGTAAAGCACCCTGGGTTCGTTATCAGAGCGCAGGCCGAGAGACAGGCTCTGGTAGATCATGCCGAGGCTGCGCGTTGCGTCTTCGACCTCCGCCGACCCCGCCAGCAGGGTGAACTCTGCGTCCAGCTTGCGCAGGATGCGCACACCATCACGGCGCAGCCGGCGACCGTTGTTACTGAGCACCAGTTGTCTGGCGCGCCGGTCTGCCGGGTCTGGCTCACTGCTCACATAGCCGGCCTGTTCCAGTTGCCGCACCGCCTGGTTGCAGGCCTGGCGCGAAATCCCCAATACCTCGGCCAACCCGGAGAGCCGCCGGCCCTGGCTGCCGATCAGTGTGATATAGGGTGCGAAACCGAGGCGCAATTCGCTATGCCCGCACTCCTGCATCAGGGTATGCATCATGCGCAATTGCAGATGGCGCGCTACCCCGATGAGGTGGCGAGAGAAGTTGTCACGGTAGTCGTCCCACAGGGACGCCCGCGACGGGTTGCGCTGCTGAAGTGCACTCATGAGCAAATAGTAAATGCAGGTTGACGAATAGTCAATCAGTGTTGACATATTGTTTGGGTGCCGTCTACACTGCGTGCTTGCAATCGGCGTGGGCCTGCCGGCCCGCGCGATACCAACAATAATTACGGGTAGCGAGCATGAGTGCCAAGCGTAAGGTCGGGTTTGTGGGTCTGGGAGATATCGGGCGGCCGATGGCGAAGCATCTGGTGAGTGACGCCTTCGATGTCTACGTCTTCGACCTGGCACAGGCGGCGCTGGATGAGCTGGTCGCGGCGGGCGCCAGTGCCTGCGGCTCGCTTGCCGAACTGGCGAGCCAGTGTGACTGTATCGGCATCTGCGTGCGCGATGACCCACAGGTAGAAAGCATACTGCTGGGGGACGAGGGGCTGCTGGCCAACGCATCGAGCGGTACCACGATCCTCGTGCACAGCACGGTGACCCAGGCAAACCTCCTGCAGTGGGCAGCGCTTGCCCGCGAGGCTGGCCTGTGCCTGCTGGATGTACCCATGACCGGCGGCGCCGGCAAGGCCCAGGAGGGAACTCTCTGTTATATGGTGGGCGGCGAGCCGGCGGAGCTGGAGAACATAAGACCGGTATTGCAGACCTCGGCTGAAAAAATTGTACACGCGGGGCCGCTCGGTACAGGCATCGCGCTCAAGTTGTGCAACAACTATATCCAGTACACGGAATTCGTGGCCCTTGCGGAGGCGGCGAGGCTGGCGGATGCCTGCGGCCTGTCGCTGGAAGTGATCCGCGAGGTCGGGCTTGCCAATGGTGTCGTCAACCCGCAGATGTACCAGTTCGTCAGTGGCCGCAACGCGCTGGCGCCGGGCTGCACGGACGACCAGATGGCAGAGTTTTTTGGCGGTTTCGCCGCGCTGGCGCGCAAGGATCTTGATTGCGCGATGGAAACCGCGGCCAAAAAAGGCGTGACCATGCCCACTGCGGAGTTCATCCGTGACCGCATAGAAAATGTATTTCTCGCGCGGGATGAATCTCGCCCCCCGGCAGAATAAGGAGCCCATGATGAATCCAGAGACACGCCTCTTCATCGACGGAGAGCTGGTGCCGGCCGCATCCGGCAGGACCTATGTCAACGTCAGCCCCGCCACGGAGGAGGTCATCGGCGAGGCGGCGGATGCCGGGCCCGAGGATATGGAACGCGCCATCGCCGCCGCCAGGCGCGCTTTTGATGACAGCGACTGGTCAACCAACCACAGTTTCCGTCTGCACTGCCTCACCCAGTTGCGCGACGGGCTGCGCAGTGTCGAAGAGGAATTCAAGCAGCAGATTGCGGCGGAGACCGGTGCCCCGCTGGCTATTTGCGGCGATATGGGCCCCCAGTGTGCGCTGCCCATCGGCTTTATCGATTACACGCTGGAGCAGCTACCCAGGTTTGAGTGGAGCAGGGATGCCGGCCTGTCGGAAAAAATGGGCATCAACAGCCGCCGCCTGGTAGAAAAAGAGGCGATTGGCGTGGTGGCTTGCGTCACGCCCTGGAACGTGCCCCTGCAAATCAACCTGGCCAAGTGCATCCCGGCGCTCGCCGCGGGCTGTACCGTGGTGCTGAAAGCGGCGCCGGATACGCCCTGGTCGGCAAGCATGCTCGGTCGCGTCGTGGCGGAGCACACGGATATCCCGCCAGGCGTGTTCAACGTAATCACCGCGGAAGACCCGCGTACCGTGGGTGATCAACTCGTTGGCGACCCGCGCGTGGACATGGTGTCTTTTACCGGCTCCACCGGCGTTGGCAAGCACATCATGCAGCGAGCCGCCGAGTCGGTGAAAAAAGTGTTCCTGGAACTCGGTGGCAAATCCGCCAATATCCTGCTGGACGACGCAAACCTCGATAGCGCACTCCTGAGCTGCCTCGGCGTGTGTTTTCACGCGGGACAGGGCTGCGCCATTCTCACGCGCCTGCTGGTGCCGCGTTCGCGCATGGCGGAGGTAGAAGAAAAGTTGCCCACATTCTTCGGCTTCATCGACTACGGCGACCCGTCGTCCGAGAGCCAGATCATGGGGCCGTTGATCAACGCACGGCAGCGCGAGCGGGTTCTTTCCTATATTGAACAAGGCAAGGCAGAGGGCGCCCGGCTGTTGCTCGGGGGCGGTGTGCCCGAGCACCTGAAGCGGGGCTATTACGTAGAGCCGACTATTTTTACCGATGTTTCCAACGACATGAGCATCGCACGGGAGGAGATTTTCGGGCCGGTGCTGGTGGTGATTCCCTTTGATGATGACGACGATGCGGTGCGCATCGCGAACGATTCCGACTACGGTCTCTCGGGGGGGGTGTGGTCTGCCGATGAGGCGCGGGCGCTGGCGGTAGCGAGGCGCATACGTACTGGCACGGTGTCTGTGAATGGCGGCATCTATTATGGTGCGGATGCGCCCTTTGGCGGTTACCGGCAGAGCGGCATCGGGCGGGAGATGGGTCCGGAAGGCTTTGAGGAGTACCTGGAAACCAAAACGATTGCGATTGCCGTATGAGCGCACTCGCTGACCGGGTGTATCTGGTTACCGGTGCATCGCGTGGCTTCGGGCTGGCCATTGCGCGCGAGCTACTCGACAGCGGTGCGCGTGTCGCGCTTATCAGCCGCCAGCGCGCGGGCCTTGATGCCGCGCTTGAGAAACTGGATGCCGGTGACCGGGTGCTTGCGCTCACCGCTGATATCGGCGTCAAAGCACAGGTGGAGGCGGCATTTACCCGCGCGGCCGCGCATTTCGGGCGGCTGGATGGCCTGGTGAATAACGCCGGTATGGCGCGTCCCAACCTGATCGAGCACCTCGATGAGCAGGAAGTACTGGCGCAGGTCAACACCAACTTCCTCGGCACCGTGTTTTGCTGTCAGGCGGCAATACCGCTGTTGCGCGGCGGCGACAACGCACGCATCGTCAACATCTCCTCTGCATCGGCCTGGCACTACGATGAAATAGTGCACCTGTCGATTTATGCGGCTACCAAGGCGGCGGTAGAGCGCTTCACACGCGATTTACGCGTGGAGTTGCAGCCCGATGGCATCGGGGTGACCTGTGTCAGGCCTGGCGGGGCATTCACCAGCTTTGCCGACGATTGGGACCCGGAGCGTTTCGGCGCGGCGATGGCCGGCTGGAAAGACGTGGGTACCTACATGGATATGGGCATGGAGGTCTCCCAGGTGGGCGAGGCGGTGCGTTACAGCCTTGCGCAAGCTCCGGGGGTGGCGGTCGATCTGCTGGAGATCCGGCCCAACAAACTCACACCGAAATCCATTTTCTAGACGCGTTTTCACTTAACAGGACAAGTCAACATGCAGAACGTACTCGGCTACGAAGGCAAGAACGTGGTGGTTACCGGCGCGGCCTCAGGGATGGGCGCCGCCGCCGCGCAACTGCTGGTGGATCTCGGTGCGCGGGTGTACGCCCTGGATGTGGCGTCGGTGTCCGTGCCGGTGGAGAGCGCCATCCAGGTAGACCTGAAGGATGCCGCCGCACTGGACACCGCAATAGAACAGTTGCCAGGCGAAATACACGCACTGTTCAATTGCGCCGGTGTGCCCAGCCCGCCGTTCGCGGCGGCCGACACTGTGCTGATCAATTTTTCCGGACTGCGCTATCTCACTGAGGCGCTGCTGCCCCGAATGCACGAGGGCGCGGCCATCGCTTCCATCGCCTCCACCGCGGGTATGGGCTGGAAGCCCGCCCTTGAGCAGGTGCGCGAGTTTCTTGCCCTCGACAACAGTCTCGCTGCGGCCCGGACGTGGTTGCAGGACAATGCGGACGCGATCCCGGATGGCTACGGGTTTTCCAAGCAGTGCATCATCGTCTATACCATGAGCATGGCAAAGGAACTCGCCATACGCGGTATTCGTATCAACTGTATTGCGCCGTCGCCCACCGACAGCGGCTTCATGCGCGCGTTGAAAGGCGAGGGGCAGATACCCGACGAGATGGTGGAACTCTTCCTGCCGTCCAACGGGCGCTATGCCACGGGCGAGGAAATGGGTCAGCCGCTGGTACTGCTTAACAGTGCGTTGGCGGGTTTTGTAAGCGGCCAGAATCTGCCGGTGGACTTCGGCTACTGCGCCGAGGTGCGCATGGGTCAGCGGGACGACTTGATGGGGATTCTTTGAGCGCGAAACGCCCCCGGCGTTTGCCACGCATTAACCAGCCCACCGCGGCCATGGTCGAAGTTTCAAGGTTCGATGTGCACTACCCGGGCCTGAGGAGAAAGCAAGCATGAGCAGCCTGAGCAATACGCAGTTGAGAGCCGCAGCGGAGCAGCTGATCGCCGCACACGACGAAGCCTCACGCAGCAATGACTGGACGTTCTTTGTCGATGAGATCTACGCGCAGGATTGCGTGTACACCTGCGAGTACGCGGGCGTGATGGAAGTGACCGCGCGGGGCATCGATGAGATCAAGTCGACGCACTACGGCCGTGATATGGCGGTTGGCTGGGAGGGGTGGACCTTTCCCTACATGGGTGTGTATACCGGCACCGACAACCAGCTCATTACGCACTGGATGAACCGGGGTCCGGGGAAACGCGAGGACGGGCGTTTTTTTGAAACACCCGGGCTGTCGTTTATTACGCTCGATGCGGATGCCCGCATCTGCCGCCAGCTTGACCTGTTCGACCTGGCACATCAGATGAAGTTGTGTGATGAGCTGGAGGATGCCGGGTTGTTGTCCGCGCAACTGAAGCAACAGTGGGTGCTGCCCATGAAAGACAAACTGCAGGAGCAACTGGCGCGCAACCGCTAGCGGGGGCGCGCCGGTCAGGCGTCCGCGAATCAGTCTGGGCCGTGATGGGCGATGGGCTTTTCCGTAAACAGGTAGTCTTTCAATTCCTCGTCCATTTTCGGGTCTTGCCGTCGGATCCACTCCAGTACCATGGCCGCGTGTTCCTTTTCTTCGTCCCGGTTGTGTTCGAGGATGGCCTTGAGCTCGCTGTCTTTACAGGCATCCACGCGCTGGTTGTACCAGTCGACGGCTTCCAGCTCTTCCATCAGGGATACGATGGCGCGATGCATATCGCGGGTTTCATCGGAGAGCTCGTCGATGGGCTCGTGGTAACCTTCATTGGCCATGGTGTATTCCCTCAGCGTATTATCGGCCGGATGCCCGAGTGCCCCGGCACGAGGGCGCGAAGTTCCATCAACTCGCGCGCGCTTATAGTAAGCTGCCGCGTGCAGGGCGGCAATACATGGCTTGCACCGGTTTCGCGGTGTGGCGGCATGCACACGCCAGTCTCGCGGGAGCGTGCCCCGTCGCACTACTGACATTCATGGAACCCGGCACAGGCAGGGCGGGAAACTTGACGTGAAACAGCTTTCGCAGTTTGCCTTCGCAGGGACTATCGGCTTCTTTGTGGATGCGCTGTCCCTGTGGTTGGTGTACCCATGGACAGGCGCCTACGCCGGTCGATTTATCTCTTTCAGCTGCGCCGTTATCACAACCTGGCTTATCAATCGTTCGCTGACTTTCCGGCACCAGCTCGATACCAAACCGCTCCATACGGAGCTCGCGCTTTATTTCGCGTCTACGCTGGTTGGCGGTGTAGTGAATCTCCTCGCCTACTTCCTGGTGGTATACCTGTTT
>CAZFJQ010000017.1:53193-56388 GCA_964519755.1 uncultured Halioglobus sp. | reverse complement strand
AACCCGGGAGGGGCTACCCTCACCGAGGATGCGCATTATACGCATCGGCCTCACCATGGCAACCAAAATGTGGCGCCTCAACCGGTATTTTTAAACCTGCACCGGCCAGGACCAAAATCCCGTGGCACTTCATTGGGCTGTTCGCCAACCGGCGGCGCCAGGAAGCCATGTTTGCAGTGTCAACCCGGACTAGCCCCTGCCTTCAGCAGCGGTTCAGACCACTTCAAACAGGTGATATTTCTTCTTGCCCAGCTTCACCAGATAGAACCGCCCGAAAACCGCCCGATCAGGATGAAAAACCGCGGCCGGGGAGGCGTTGTCCGCCATGCCCAACACGCTTTCATTCACTGCTACCGCCCGCCTGCCCAGGGCATCCTTGATCTGTTTGCCCGAAGCGGCCATACCGGCATCGCTCAGCATCTGTGTCAGTGTGTCGGGCAACTCCGCGCGTGCCAGCGTTGTCGTCGGCAGGCCATCCTGGCGCAACTGCAACACATCCGGTTCATTGAGGGCGCTCAATGATCCGGCAAACAGGGCCTCACTGATACGCTCGGCTGCGGCGAGTCCTGCCTGCCCATGCACCAGCCGCGTGATTTCGACGGCGAGGTGACGCTGACCCTCGGGCTTGCCGGCGCGCTGCTGGTCATCCCTTTCCAACTGATCGATTTCGTCCACGCTGAGAAAGGTAAAATATTTGAGGTATCTGTAAACATCGGCATCTGCCGTGCCGAGCCAGAACTGGTAAAACGCGTAGGGGGACGTTTTGGCCGCGTCCAGCCAGACACTGCCAGATTCGGTCTTACCAAACTTGGTGCCATCGGCTTTCGTGATCAAGGGCACCGTCAAGCCAAACACCTGGCGTCCGTTCAATCGCCGCGTGAGGTCGATGCCCGCCGTGATATTGCCCCACTGATCCGAACCGCCGAGTTGCAGCCCACATTCGAAGCGACTGTTCAACTCGGCAAAATCATAGGATTGCAGAATCGAATAGGCAAACTCGGTGAAGCTTATGCCGCTACCTTCGCGCTCGATGCGCTGCTTCACAGATTCTTTCTGGATCATGGCATTGACCGAAAAATGCTTACCGACGTCCCGAAGGAATGCCAGCACGCTCATGTCGGCGATCCAATCCAGATTGTTGACCACCTGCGCGGCATTCTCGCCACTGTCGAAATCAAGAAAACGGGAGACCTGCACACCGATCCTGTCGACCCATTCAGCGACGGTTTCTGCATTATGAAGCTGCCGTTCCTGGGCCTTGAAACTGGGGTCACCGATCATCCCGGTAGCTCCGCCTACCAGAGCCAGCGGCCTGTGGCCCTCGAGCTGAAACCTGCGCAACATTAGTAGCGGCACCAGGTGACCTATGTGCAAACTTTCCGCTGTTGGATCGAAACCGCAATACAGCGTGCGCGGGGCGGCAGCCAGCCAGTCGGCCAGCGCATCTTCGCCCGCGATCTGGGAGACCAGACCACGGGCACGCAGATCCTCGAGTAAAGCGCCGCTCATGACAACATTTCCAGTAAACAGGGGTCAGCAGACCGCGGGGCGCTCACCTTACAACACCTCCAAACAATTACAAAACCCCGCAATGTTGCCAGTGACGCGAGGGAGAATTTTTTTATATACTGCACCGGCTTAAGCTGAATAGACCCCGGGGACATGCCACTATCAAAACGGCAGAGGGGGGCAACTGCGATTGGCGATACACAGGCGCGCGCCAGGCGGCTGACCTGGCTGCACGGTGCGGCTGCGGCCGTTTTCTGCCTCGCCGCTGTGCTTATTGTTTTTCGCATCGTCGCGCCCCCGGACAACAAAGACACCACTGCAACCGCGGTTGTCGCTGAGGCGCCGGCTCCTGTCAGCGCACCGGTGGAGCCGCTGGTCGCACCAGTGGCCGCATCCCCGGCAGTTCCTGAATCCACGCCGCAGCCGCCGTGGATCGACCAGACCGTCAAACGCGGCGACAACCTGTCACTCATCTTTCATCGCGCGGGCTTCTCTGACCGCGACCTGCTCGCTGTGGTCACCGAATCGGGCGAAGGCAAGTCGCTCGAGCGTATCTTCCCGGGCCAGATTATCGCTTTCCAGGCAGACGTTGACGGCCAACTCAGCGCGGTGCGTCACGTGCGCTCCCAGCTCGAAACCGTGGTTTACCGGCGCACTGCAGAAGGCTTTAACAGCGAAGTCATCACTCGCACACCTGAAACCAGGCCGGCAAAGGCCTCGGGTACCATCACCTCATCGCTCTTCATGGCGGGCCTGGAAGCGGGACTTTCGCAAACCACCATCATGGAACTGGCCAATATTTTTGGCGGTGTTATCGACTTCGCGCTCGATCCGCGCAAGGGCGACACCATCCACCTGATTTACGAGGATCTCTACCTCGACGGGGAAAAGTACGCGGACGGCAGCATCCTCGCAGCCTCCATCACCAATAGCGGCAATACCTACCGCGCCTATCGCTACACCGACAGCTCTGGCGAAGTCGGTTACTTCAACGAAGACGGTGTGAGCATGCGCAAAGCCTTTCTGCTCACTCCCGTCGATTTCACGCGCATCAGTTCCAACTTCAACCTGCGACGACTGCACCCGATATACAAGACCACGCGGCCCCACCGCGGCACCGACTACGCGGCACCGACCGGGACCCCGGTGTACGCCTCGGGCGATGGTCGCGTGATAAAAGCCGGGTACACGCGGGCCAACGGAAACTACGTGTTCATTCAGCACGGCGAACAATACGTTACACGCTACCTGCATCTCCATAAACGCAAGGTCCGGGAAGGGCAGCGCGTGGCGCAAAGCCAGGTTATCGGTACCGTCGGCGCAACCGGCGCGGCCACCGGCCCTCATCTGCACTATGAGTTTCTGGTCAACGGCGTACACCGGAATCCGCGCACGATCCACAAGCAGCTGCCAAAGGCGAAGAGCTTACCCGCGAGCGAGATAGATCAGTTCCAGGTCGCCATCAACCCGATCGCATCGGAACTCGAAACGCTCTATACGAACAACCAGATCGCAATGGCCGATTCAAACACGGCTGATGAAAGCCCCAACTGAGGCGGGTCACAACAGACTGTTCATCGGCTTGATGTCGGGCACCAGTGTTGACGGCATCGACAGCGTCATCGTCGAAACTGGTGAGGAAACGCTTGCCCTCGTGGCCTCTCGCCAACACCCGATTCCGGACCC
>CAZFJQ010000017.1:0-53183 GCA_964519755.1 uncultured Halioglobus sp. | reverse complement strand
CGCCGCCCTCAGTCACCCGACAGACAACGAGATCGAACGCCTGGGCAGGCTGGATCGAACATTGGGCCACCTGTTCGCCGACGCTGCATTGGCCTTGCTGAAAGAGGCAGGGCTGGGTCCCGGCGCCATTACCGCTATTGGCAGTCACGGGCAGACGATCCGGCACGCGCCACCGACCGGCACGCAAGACCAGCGCAGCTTTAGCTTGCAGATTGGCGACCCGAATACCATCGCCGAGCGTTGCGGCATAACCACGGTGGCCGATTTTCGCCGTCGCGATATCGCCGCAGGCGGCGAGGGCGCGCCACTGGCGCCGGCATTCCATGCCGCTGCGTTCACCCAATCGGGCGTCAACAGGGCGGTCGTCAACATCGGCGGCATTGCCAACATTTCCCTGTTGGAGGGAAAGGCGCTGCGCGCCGGCTTCGACAGCGGGCCGGGCAACACCCTGTTGGACCACTGGTACAGACGCCATCATGGGGATGGTTTCGACCTGGACGGACGCTGGGCAGCCAGTGGCCAGATTGTGCCCTCACTGCTGCAAGCGCTCCTGCAAGACGCCTACTTCACACGCACGGGCCCGCGCAGCACCGGTAAAGAGCACTTTCACATGGCATGGCTGGAGCGATGCCTCGACGCCCAGGCGCAACTTGACGCAAGCGATATACAGGCGACGCTCGCCGAGCTCACAGCCGAGACCATCGCCAACCCGCTGCTGCAGGCCGAGCTACCTGTAGATGAAATCTACGTGTGCGGGGGAGGGGCGCACAACAAGGATCTGATGCGAAGGCTGGCCGCCAGGTTGGGCCCCGCCCCGCTGGCCACGACCGCCGAACTGGGAATACCTCCCGACTGGGTGGAGGCCGCAGCTTTTGCCTGGCTGGCCCAGCAGCGCCTGGATGCTCTCGCGGGGAATGCCGAGGTGGTCACCGGCGCCAGCGGTCAGAAAGTCCTGGGCGGCATTTACGCCCCCTAGCCCCGGCCAGGGCGGCGAGTGGCTGCCCCGCGCCAGGGAGATTGCACTGCGGGGCCCGCTGGATGCCTAGATGGAAAAAGAGGCGCCGCAGCCACAGGTGGTAACGGCGTTGGGATTGTTGATGACAAACCGCGCCCCTTCCAGGCCTTCCGTGTAGTCCACCTCGGAGCCCGCCAGGTATTGAAAGCTCATGGGGTCGACCAGCAGCGTCACACCGTCTGTCTCCAGCGCGGTGTCGTCATCCGCAGGCTGTTCGTCGAAGCTGAAACCGTACTGAAAACCCGAGCAACCACCGCCGGTGATAAATACCCGGAGTTTTAACTCGTGGTTTTCTTCCTCCTCCACCAGCTCCCGCACCTTGTTCACGGCCGCCGGAGTGAGGCGAATGCTCATTGGATTGAATGTTTCAGCGACAGACATGCCTGTATCCCGAAGGGTATAGCCCCTGGTTGCGTAAACCAGCCGCCATTATGGTAATTCCCACTAATTTAGTCAATTATAGCGGCGCTTTCAGGATGGTTGCTCTGTTGCCTGCCCGGATTCACTCGAATCGTCTGCGCTGACGTGTGTCATGCTGCCATTCACCTCCGCGCCCGCGGACATTTCCACCGAGTGGTAGTAGACATTCCCATTCACCCGGCTTCGCGGCGCCAACTCCAACTGCCCGCTGCTGTGCACATCGCCCTCTACCAGGCCGTTGATCATGATATTGGGGGCGCGAATCTCACCTTCCACGCGCCCTTTGCCAACGATGCGCACCAGCGCGCCCTTTTCCACTTCGGCGATGATACTGCCCTGCAGGAGGCCCTCCACCTCGAGCGTACCCCTGAAGTAGATGTCGCCGACCAGTCGCGTACCCTCGGCAATCAAGGTGGTGCCACCCGATGTCCCCAGTGACGATTTCTTACTGCCCCACATGTGTGAATCGCTCCTGCAAATGCCAGGGAAACTCCCGCTGCGCTTTCATCGCCCGGGGTTTTTCGGCCTCAGCCATGACGCTGATGCTCTCGGGCTGAAAGCCCTCGGGCAGAACTATGTGCCCTTCAATGGACTGAAAATACCGAAAACGCAGCGTCAGTGCGTCTGCATCCAGTTCACTTGAAATCTCTTCTAGGGCGTAGCTGGTCGGCTCGCCAGCCTGCGTTCCCGCAATGACGATCGACACGGTTCCTTCAACCTTCTCGTGCTTGCGCGCCACCTGCTGCACCACCACGCGCAACACATAGCGCTGTGAGTCTTCGGTAGCCAGCAGCTCCGCTTCGCGCAGACTCAGCCCGCCGCTCCCTCCCTGCGGCGCGATCAGACTGCGGTAAAAACGCAGGCTTTCTTCCAGCTCCGCCATATGGTCATTCTGTACCGCCAATTCGCTGCGCACCAACTCCAGAGCCTGCCGATCCACCTCACGCAGCGTACGCAATACCTCCAGCTCGCCAAGAGCCGCGTCGAGTTGCTCCCGTAACCCGGCTGTCTCCGCCACTGGACGCTGACCGGCTTTGGGCACACCAGAGGCATCGCCGGTTACGCCAGCCACATACCAGCCCGCCAGAAGACCAATACCCAGCGCCAGCAAGAGCGCAAACAGGCCGCCGCTCCTCGTCCCTGGCTCTCCCCGGGCGCGTCGCTTCAAGGCATCAATCCCACCTGGGTCAGGCCGGTGTCTTCAGGCAGCCCGAGCATCAGGTTCATGCATTGGATAGCTTGCCCGGAAGCACCTTTGACAAGATTGTCGATCACCGACATCACCACCACGGTGTCGCGCGCCTGGGGAACGGCCACGGCCAGCTGACAGCGGTTCGCGCCCTTGACAGTGCGCGTCTGTGGGAGCTTCCCCGCGGGCAGCACATCGACGAACGGCTCTGCACAGTAGAACTCCTCGTACAGGCCCTGCAGGTCCATGGAAGAGTCGCGCAGCCGCGCAAACAGCGTAGCGTGAATGCCGCGCACCATCGGTAACAAGTGCGGCACAAAAGTCACTCTCACCGCCTCGTTCGCCACATCCGCAAGCCCCTGTTCGATTTCCGGCAGGTGCCGATGACCTTGCACGCCGTAGGCCCTGAAGCTTCCAGACGTCTCCGCGAGCAGTGTGTCTACCTTTGCCTGCCGGCCCGCACCGCTCGCACCGGAGGCCGCACTGGCAATCAAGGTCTGCGTATCCACCAGGCCATGCTGCAACAAGGGCAGGAGGCCCAACTGCACCGCCGTGGGATAACAGCCCGGACACGCCACGAGACGGGCACCGGCTATCTGCTCGCGGCTGGTTTCCGGCAAACCATACACAGCCTCCCCCAGCAGTTCAGGGCAGGCGTGCGACTCGCCGTACCACTGTGACCACAGGGCTGCATCGCGAATACGGAAGTCGGCCGACAGGTCGACGATGCGCGTGCCTGCATCGAGTAACTGCGGCACCAGGTTCATCGCGACGTTGTGCGGAGTGGCAAAAAATACGATGTCGCAGGCGGCCAGGGCCGCCACATCCGGCTGGGAAAACGCCAGGTCGTAGTGTCCGCGGAGGTTGGGATAGAGCTCGTCCAGGCGCAAACCGGCCTCGGCGCGCGAGGTGATGATACACACCTGCACCTGCTCATGGGCCGCCAACAGGCGCAACAACTCCACGCCTGTATAACCGGTGCCACCAACGATACCTACCCTGTACATTGCCCTACCCCCTGTGAGCGGCGATTGCCAAGCAGCAAAAGAGCAGTGAAACTGCTCGCTGCGGGCCACGTAGTATAAGAGCAATGGGAAACAAGATAACTGTTAATATTGGTTTTTTGCCTGGAGCGAACAGCGTGTGCGCGACTTGCTGAGTACATTCCGCTCACGACTGGCAGACCACCAGGCGCTGCTGGCGTACTCGCTGCTGGGCGTCCTGGGCGGCATTGCATCCGGGCTGGTGGTACTGGCATTTGAACTGGCCATTGTCGAGCTGAGCACCCTGTGGGGCGTGGCCGGCAAGGCGGAACACTTCGAAACACTGCCGCAGTGGATGTTATTTGCGCTACCCGCAGGGGGAGCGGCGATTCTGGGGCTGGCCTACTCATTGCTGCGACCGGAGGACCGGGAAACCGGCATTGTGCATGTCGTCAGCCGTATGCACTCGCACTACAGCGTGCTGCCGCTGCGCAATGCCGTGGTGCAGTTTTTTGCCGGTGCCTTCGCGCTGGCCAGCGGACAGTCAGGTGGACGCGAGGGTCCGGGGGTCCACCTCGGTGGCGCCGCCAACAGCCTGCTGGGCCAATGGCTCGGCCTGCCAAACAACAGCCTGCGGGTTCTGGTGGCCTGCGGCACGGCAGGTGGCATCTCGGCCGTATTTCACACGCCGATGGCCGGGGTTATTTTCGCCATGGAGGTCATTGTGGTGGAGTACACGGTGATCGGTTTCATACCGGTAATGCTCGCAGCGGTATCCGCCACCGCGGTCAGCCGCGCACTACTCACCGAGAGCGTGTTTTTCAGCCTGCCGGCGGTGCAGATGAACTCCATGTTCGAGTTGCCATTCATCATGTTGCTCGGGCTTGTCTGCGGCCTCGCCGCCTCCGCTTTCATCGGCCTCAGCACTCAGGCGGCACGCCTCGCGCACTGGCCCGTCGCGCTGCGTTTCCTGCTCGCCGGCTGCATTACAGGAGGCCTCGCACTGCTGGTACCGCAGGTGCTGGGAATGGGATACGACACACTCGACCTCACGCTGCAGGGTAAGCTGGCTCTGACCACTCTCGCGGCTATTGCGCTGTGCAAAATTCTCGCGACGGCAATCAGTTGTGGGGTGGGTATGCCCATAGGCCTGATCGGACCGAGCCTCCTGATCGGCGCCTGTCTCGGCGCCATTTTCGGTGGCGCCGCCACTGCAGCGCAGCCCGAGCTGGCCTCGCACGCGACGCTGTATATCCTGATTGGCATGGCGGCTTCCATGGGGGCCGTGCTCAACGCGCCGCTGGCCGCGTTGCTGGCGGTGGTCGAACTGACTGAAACCATCAGCATCGGTATGCCGGCAATGCTCGCCATCGTCACGGCATGCCTCACCAACAGCGGGCTTTTGCGCCAGGATTCCGCGCACCGCAGTGTTCTGCGCCAGCTGCAGCGGCTGATACCCGAAGACCCCATCAACCAATTGCTACACCGTGCCAATGTCACTCGCACGATGGATACGCGCGTGGTGCGTGTGCCCGCGCAGCTGGGCGTCGAGGATCTTGAGCCGCTGCTGGAATCCACGCCAGCGTGGTGTCTGGTATGCCGCGGCGATGAAGACCTGTACCTGGTCGACGGCGCAGAGCTGATCGCCTCGCTGGCACAGATGCCGCTTGCAGAACAGGACGCAGACCTGACCGCAATCGGCATTCGACGCTGGACTATCGCAAAGCTGCCGACCCAGGCATCACTCCGGCAGGCCATGGACACCATGCGCGACAGCACCTCGGAGGCGGTATGCATCTATGAGCGCAGCCAGAGCACCGGCAAGAACATCCTGTATGGCGTTATCACCCGGGAGGCGATCGAGAAATTCACGCTTTCAGGTCTCGGATGAACAGGACACAGAAGCACAGGGAGACCGCGACATGCTGTGGTTAAAGGCTTTTCATCTCATATTCGTCGTCTGCTGGTTCGCCGGCCTGTTCTACCTGCCGCGGATCTTCGTGTACTACGCCGCGAACGATGAACCCGTGGTCAAGGCGCAGTTGGCTATCATGGCGCGCCGCCTGTACCGCTTCGTGACGCCGTTCATGGTCATTGCAATCGCGCTGGGGCTGGCCCTGCTGGCGAACAACCCCGACTATTACCTGAGGGCGGGCTGGATGCACCTCAAGCTGGCGGGCGTCGTATTCCTGGTGGTCTACCACTTTCAGTGCGGCCGCTTTGTTGCGCGCATCAATGCGGGCGAGGACACGCGAGGTCACGTGTTCTACCGCTTTTTCAACGAGATTCCAGTACTGTTTCTGTTCGGCATTATTCTGCTTGCCGTACTCAAACCCTTCCAGGGTCTTGGATAATATGCACGCCAACGCCCATAATGACACCCTGCGGGCCACGCCATTCGGCTGCGCACGTCGGGCAGGGGAGCCAACGGGAGCGGTATGAAAACCTCTTTAGAACTATTTCAACACGCCTGTGAACACATTCCGGGCGGTGTCAATTCGCCGGTGCGCGCTTTCAAGGCCGTTGGCGGCACGCCTGTTTTCATTGAGCGCAGCGATGGGCCCTACGTATTTGACTGCCAGGGCAAACGCTACATCGACTACGTGCTGTCCTGGGGGCCCATGTTGATGGGTCACAACCACCCCAGGGTGCGCGAAGCCGTGATCAGGCAAGCCGAAAAAGGGCTCAGCTTCGGCGCACCCACCGAGCTCGAGATCGCTCTGGCCGACCGTTTGTGCGAACTGGTCCCGGGCATGGATATGGTGCGTATGGTGAATTCCGGCACCGAGGCCACCATGAGCGCTATTCGCCTCGCCCGGGGCTACACCGGCCGCGATACCATCGTGAAATTCGAGGGTTGCTACCACGGTCACTCAGACTCGCTGCTGGTCAAGGCCGGTTCCGGTGCACTGACACTGGGTGTGCCGAGTTCCCCGGGCGTACCGGCGGCACTGGCAGACCACACCATGACCCTGCCGTACAACGACCCGCAGGCGGTGCGTGACGCCTTCGCCAGGCATGGCGAACAGATTGCCTGCGTGATTGTCGAACCCGTGGCGGGCAATATGAACTGTATTCCACCCCTTCCCGGGTTCCTCGAAACGCTCAGGGAGCAGTGCACCGCGAGCGGTGCGCTACTGATTATCGACGAAGTCATGACGGGGTTTCGTTTTGGCCTGCAGGGCGCACAGGGCTTCTATGGTGTGGAGGCAGACCTTACCGCGCTGGGCAAGGTCATCGGCGGTGGCATGCCGGTAGGCGCCTTTGGCGGCAAACGCGAAATCATGCAACAGATTGCCCCGCTCGGGCCGGTGTACCAGGCTGGCACACTTTCCGGGAACCCGGTTGCAATGGCGGCAGGTCTGGCAACGCTGGACGTGATCAGCGCTCCCGGCTTTTACGAGCCGCTATTCGCGCGCACGCAACAATTGTGCTCGGGAATGGAAGCCGCGGCAGCGGCTGCCGGCGTACCCTTCACCACCAACTGCGCAGGCACCATGTTTGGCGGCTTCTTCACCGAGGAACCCACGGTAAGCAACTACAGCCAGGTGATGGCTTGCGACACCGACGCCTTCAACCGTTTCTTCCACCAGATGCTGGAACACGGCGTGTATCTGGCCCCGGCGTCTTACGAGGCCGGTTTCATGTCCAGCGCCCACGGCGAGGATGAAATCGAGGCGACGATTGCGGCAGCCCGCACGGCCTTTGCCAACCTCTGAGACAGGAGCGCACATGGGATTCAACACACAACGTGGGCCCTTTCCAGTAACGCGTATGCGTCGCATGCGCGCTCACGCTTTCTCTCGCAGGCTGATGCGCGAGCACGCACTGTCGCCCGCCGACCTGATCTTTCCTGTCTTTGTGCTGGAGGGCACGCAGCGGCGCGAGGCCATCCCCTCAATGCCCGGCATCGAGCGCCTGAGCATCGACCTGCTGGTCGCGCTCGCCGGTGACGCGAAAGCGCTCGGGATACCCGCGCTGGCGCTCTTCCCGGTGGTAGACCAGGCAAAGAAAAGCCTCGACGCCGAGGAAGCCTGCAATCCCAATGGCCTGGTGCAGCAGGCAGTCAAAGCCCTGAAGGATGCGCACCCGGAACTGGGGCTCATCACCGATATCGCACTGGACCCGTACACTTCGCACGGGCAGGACGGCATCATCGATGACGCGGGCTATGTGATGAATGACATCACCAGCGAGGTACTGGTGCGCCAGGCGCTGTCACACGCGCAGGCCGGAGCAGACGTGGTCGCCCCCTCGGACATGATGGATGGGCGCATCGGCGCAATACGCGCCGCGCTGGAAGCCAGCGGCTTGCACAACACACTGATCATGGCCTATTCCGCCAAGTACGCCTCCAGCTACTACGGTCCCTTCCGGGAAGCGGTAGGCTCCGCCGCGAACATCAAGGGGGGCGACAAGCACAGCTACCAGATGGACGCCGCCAACTCGGATGAAGCACTGCATGAATGCGCACTTGATCTCGCGGAGGGCGCCGACATGATCATGATCAAGCCCGGCATGCCTTACCTGGATATTGTGCGGCGGGTTAAAGAGGAACTGCGGGCGCCGACCTTCGCCTACCAGGTGAGTGGCGAATACGCTATGCATGTCGCGGCTTTTGAGCGGGGATGGCTGTCTCGCGAGGCGGTGATGCTGGAGTCGCTACTGGCCTTCAAGCGAGCGGGCTGCGACGGCATTCTCACCTACTTCGCGCTGGACGCCGCGCGGGCGCTGCAGTGAGCTGAGGATGCGCTGGGCGGTTACCCTCGGCACCCTCTTGCTCGGCCTCAGTGCGCCGACGTTCGCGGATTGCGAGTGCCTTTGGCGCGGCGGGTTCGTCGATGTGCAGGCCGACACTGACCTGGTAGCCACCACGGAGGTTGTGGCTGCCAAGGGCAACTCCATAGATGTCACCGTGGGGCAGCGCCTGCGCGGGCAGGAGCCACGCAAAACCGTGCGCGTGTGGCTGAAGACGGCAGATTACTGTCGGCCCGAGCCCGATACTTTCCCGCTGGGCAGCCGCTGGGTGATGGCTCTGGACCGCATTGACCAGCAGGTGCCGGGAGGCTTTAACCCGGACACGCCCAACATCAGTTACGGACGCGTGGGCGACTACGCCCTGTCTCGCTGCGGCGGGTACTGGCTGAACCTGGTGGGGAACAGGGTCACCGGCAACCTGGTAGACGCACCGCGGTGGGACCACGCGCCACCCATGAACCCGGTTCTGCTGGAGCTTGTCGCCGCCCACGTTCAGGGAGAGCTCGACCGGGAGGCGCTGCGCGAAGCCTCGCGGGAGGACCCTGCCCTGCGCGAACTGATTCTGGACACGCGCGAATTCCTGCGCGAGGGCGAATAGCCGCCGGGGCATTGGCGTGGCTGCATGCGCTTATCGAGCCGCACAGCACAAATTCCCGAAAGATTGGACCTCCGTCCCATTCTGGCAATCTGCACACGACAACCGCCGCCAGAGTGGGGTAGTATCGCGCTCAACCGATGAAAACAAAAACTAAAAGCGCATGCACACGCTGAGACGCTATCTGAGGCGGCTTCAGGACTGGTGGTTCCAGATTTGCACCGGCCAGTCTGACCACGGCCCCCTCGACGAGGAACACTACAGGCAGAGAATCCTGGTGATGACCAGCTTCTTCTGGCTGTTCAGCCTCGTCATCATGACTTTGATTGTGCCGCTCTTGATTGGACTGACCCCCGAAGGGCGCCTCGCCGCCAATGTCCTGTTTGTTGTCAACGGCCTTGGCGTGCTATGCGGCATGCTGGTCCTGCGTTACCTCCAGGACAGGGTCACGGCACTCAACATCCTGCTGTGTATTTTTGCCGGTGGCTTCGCCGCTGCCTGCTTCGTCTTTGGCGGCACCGCATCACCCACGGTTCCATTGCTGCTACTCGTGCCGGTCATGGCGGGCATCGTCGGCAGTATTTCCATCGCCATACTGTGGAGCATGCTGATACTGGCTTTCTGGACTGGCCTTGTGATTGCCGAGAGCGGTGGTTACGAGTTTCTGCAGATTATCAAACCCGAAAATTACAGTATCGCCATGCTCAACGCCTACCTGGCGATGGGCATTTCTGTGGTCAGCGTCATCCTGATCTACGCGGAGATGAACAAGTCGCTACGACACAACCTGCAGGAATCCAACCGGGAACTCGCCCACCTGTCCTCGCATGACCAGCTCACGCGGCTGCCCAATCGCCGTTTTTATGACCAGCGCGTGGACCTGGCGCTGCGGCGGGCGGCGGACCGCGAAAGCATGGCGGCGCTGCTGATACTGGATCTGAACGATTTCAAAAAGATCAATGACACGTATGGGCACGGCACGGGCGACAAGCTGCTGACGACGGTCGCCGAGCGCATGCAGGCGACGCTGCGGGAAACAGACCTGGTTGCGCGTCTCGGCGGCGATGAGTTTGCAGCGGTCCTCGAGGATGTGCGCTCCACGGAACAGGTTACCCGGATCGCTCACAAGCTCTCACAGGCCATTGAACAGCCGATATCGGTGCGCCAGTTACAGCTGCAGTTCAGCGCCAGCATCGGGGTGGCGATTTTTCCGCTGGATGGACGCCAGAAAGCAGAACTGGAGGAGAAGGCTGACAAGGCCATGTATCAGGCGAAAAAGCGCGGCATTCCGGTCGCCCTGTCCACGCTGGAAGCCGGCAACGCCCTGCACCCGGTGCCTCATCGCCAGGGTTTCTGAGACCGCATTCAGCGCCGCCAGCTGATTCGGCGCCCCCGCCCCCGCATGACCAGATCCATCAGCTCGTTGAGCATCATCAGCGACAGGCCCCAGATGCGCCTGCCACGATAGCGGTAGCACGGCATGTTGAAGCGTGTACCGCGGAACTCCCAGACCATCTGCTCACGATTATCCTCGTCCATGAGAAATTCCAGCGGCACCCAGATCACTTCAGCGACTTCGTGGTTCAGGGTAAAGCTCACCTCGCGCTCCAGCCGAAACACAAACGGGGTGACAACCAGTCCAAGTGAGGCCCAGCGCGGGCTGGCGGTGATCTCAGACAGCCGGCCAATGCAGCGATCATCCTCAGTAATCGACAGCCCGACCTCCTCCTCGGTTTCACGCAATGCCACGGCAAAGCCATTGGCGTCCGTGCTGTCCATACGGCCCCCGGGAAACGCCATATGGCCGGACCAGGGATCGCCGGCACGCTCGGCTCGCTTGATCATGAGAATGTGCAGCTCGCCGTCGCGCACTTGCAGTATCATGGCCACCGCAGAGCGCTTCCTGAATTTGCGCAGGCGTTTCCTGCGTGGAGAGTGTGCCTCGAGGCGGGTTTCAATCAGTTGCAACAGCGCGACAGACACGGGACCTGGTATTCCTTTCCGCCAATGGAATGCCCGATTAAGCCAGCCGCTGGTGCCTGAGACAAGGCGCCGGCCCTCACAATGACGACAGCAGACCATGCGGGACCAACAAATCAGCCAACCGACGATCTTTCAACTCACCGCCGTAAGCCTGGTGTATCGCGCGCGCCCGGCAATCAGTGCTATCGACTGGCGGGTCTGCGCGGGTGAGCAATGGGCCTGCCTGGGGCCCAACGGCGCCGGCAAGACCAGCCTTGCGCGCATCCTCAGCGGGCAGGCCCGGCACTTCTCGGGGGAGTTTTCCCGCGCGCAACAGCTGCGGGAAAATGGCGTTGGCTACGTGTGCTTCGAGCAGGCCAAAGCCCTCTGCGACAGGGACCGAAAACTCGACGACTCGGAATTTCGCGCCGACGCCACTGACCCCGGCACCACGGTGCGGCAGCTCATGCTCGGCGGGCGTCCTCCCGATGCGACTTTCCGGCACTGGGTCGAGCGTCTCGGCCTGCAACACCTGCTGGAACGGGGGGTACGCCGGATATCCACAGGCGAGATGCGCAAAAGCCTGCTGGCGGCAGCGATCCTGGCGCAGCCGGAGCTGCTCATTCTCGACAACCCGCTGGACGGGCTGGACCTCGCCATGCAGGAGGAAATGCGCCGCATCATGGAGGAATTGCTCAGCAGCGGGCAGAACGTACTGCTGCTGTGCCGCCAGATCGAAGACATTCCAGAGCAGGTTTCCCACGTGCTGGTGCTGGAAAAAGGCCGGGTACTGTGCAGCGGGCCGCGACGGGCCGTGCTGGCGGATGAGCGCGTGCAAACGCTGATGAACCCGCCCATGCCGGCCCTGGCGGCCCTGCCCACACCGGCGCCACGCCCCTACGCGCTGCCGGTCTCCGGGCCGCTGATCAAACTGCGTGATGTAGCCGTCAGCTACTCCGGGGTGAGCGTCCTCAAGGGCGTGAACTGGACGCTGGAGCGCGGCAGGCATTGCTGCATTGCGGGGCCGAACGGCTGCGGCAAGACCACCCTGTTGAGCCTCATCACCGGCGACAATCACAAGGCCTACGGACAGGACATTACCCTGTTCGGCATCCGGCGCGGTTCAGGCGAGAGCGTGTGGGACATCAAGCAGAAATACGGCCAGGTGGATACGCAGCTGCATCTGGGTTTTGCGCGCGGCATGACAGTGACGGAAGTGGTGGTGTCCGGCTTCTTTGACAGTGTCGGTCTTTACGACGACTGGGGCGATGCCCAGCGCGAACAGTCGCTCCAGTGGCTGGCGGCGCTCGGCCTGTCTGAGTATCGGCAGCAGGGCTTCGACGCACTGTCCTTTGGTCTGCAACGCATGGTGCTGCTGGCGAGGGCGATGGTGAAATCCCCCGCAATACTGCTGCTGGATGAACCCACGCTGGGGCTCGACGCCAGCCACCGCCGGTTGATCCTGCGGGCGATCGACCATATTGCCGACAACACCGATACCCAGGTTATTTTTGTCAGCCATTCCCCTGGCGACAGGCCCCGTTGCATCAACCAGCTGCTGAGTTTTGAGCCGCACGCCGACGGCTTCGAGCTGATCTGCAAAAACCTGCCCTGAATAATCCGCGGCCAGCGGGCCGCCCTCGGGGAGTACTAGCGGATGTACGACCTGAGTTCATCGCAGGTTGCGGCCACGCGACAATACAGCAGGCCGCGCTCGGCAGTGGCGCGGGCGCGTACCGGGTCACCTTTAGCCGCATGGGTTCGCGCCATCGCCAGATACACGTCGGCGCTGTCCGGAGCGATACGCTGGGCCCGGCCCAGCAGCGCCAATGCCTGTTCGTAGTCGCCGCGCCCGGCAGCGGACTCGGCCTTGTCGAGCAGCGGCCCGTAGGCCGCCGTCACCCCCGGGTCCTCGCGCGGCGGCGGTTCGGGTACAGGCACAGGTCGGGGCGGTTCGGGCTCGGGTTGCGGGAACTTCACAGGTGCGGGCGGCTCGGGCTCGGAACCCGGCAGCGTATACACGGCACAGCCCACGGGCAGCAGCAGCCCTGCAAGCAGCGCCAGTCGCAGCGCAAAGCGGTAGTGCAGCATCAATCATTCCCCTTGAATAAACGTCGGAACCAGTCGCTGATAATGCCGGTCGGCGCCCGCGGCCGCGCGCAGTCGGTGCTTTCATCGGGCGCCGACCCCGCGATAAACGGCAGCATTCGCGCATGCGGACAACCCTCGCCCGTGCGATACCCGTTGCTCTCATCAATCACCACCAGTTCAATGCCATCGGGTGGTCTGTACTCCAGCGGCTGGCGGCTGGCCTGCGACATAAAATCCGCCCAGACTTGCAGCGCGCCGCTGGCCCCGGTGAGGCCGGTAGCGCTGTTGTCGTCGCGCCCGATCCAGCTTACCGCCACAAGATCGCCGGAAAATCCGGCGAACCAGGAATCGCGGCCATCGTTGGTGGTGCCGGTTTTCCCCGCAACAACGAAATCCTGGGGCAGATAACGATACACGGCTTTGCCACTGCCAGAGCGCACCACCTCCTGCAGGGCAAACTGCAGCAGGTAAGTGGCCTGCAGGCTGACCGTGCGTTCATAGTCTGTCAGGTAGCGCGACAGTATCTCACCCTGTGCATTGGCAACATTACGAATACTGCGCAGCGGCATCCGGTAGCCGCCCGCTGCGATCGACTGGTACAGGGTGGCCATCGCCAGCGGTGAATATTCGCCGGCTCCCAGGGTCAGCGCCGGCACGCGGGAAACGCCCTCGGTAACACCCAGCCGGGCCAGCGTGTCGACCAGCGTATCCAGGCCCAGCGCCAGGCCAAGGCGCGCGGAGGCCAGGTTGTAGGAGTTGGCCAGGGCAGTGTAGAGCGGCACCTCACCGTGCGAGGTGCGGTCAAAATTGCGCGGCTCCCAGAGGCGGTCCCCGGGGAGTTCCTGTGTGAACGGCGCGTCGGAAAGGCGGCTGGCGAGCGTGTATTGCCGCGGCCTTTCCAGCGCCGCTAGATAGATCGAGGGTTTCAGCAGTGACCCCGCAGGCCTGCGTGCGTCCAGTGCCCGGTTGAAGCCGGCGTAGCGCGCGTGGCGACCGCCCACCAGGGCAGCCACCTCGCCCGTGTCCAGCCGCGTTACCACGCTCGCGCTCTGCAGCTCGCCGCCGGCGTCGATCTGCTCGAGCACGCGGGTGGTGCTGGCCTCCACCTGGCGCTGCAGGAGTGGGTCAAACGTGGTGAAAATACTGAGGCCCGCGGTGGCGAGGTCCTCTTCACGATACTCGGCCTGTAACTGCCTGCGCACAAGATCGAGAAACGCCGGGTAGGCGTTGCGCAACTGCTGCCGACCATTCAGGCCGAGCGGCATGACGCGCGCTATGCGGGCGTGCTCGGGAGAAATGACACCCTGCTCCGCCATCACATCGAGTACGGTATTGCGACGGGCAAGCGCGCGTTCGGGATTGCGCGATGGATTGTAGAGCGATGGCCCCTTGATCATGCCGATCAGCAACGCCTGCTCCTGCAGCCCGAGTTGCGCAAGTGGCGTATCGAAATAGTGCCGGGCTGCCAACGCAAACCCGTGGACCGCCCGGGAGCCCTCCTGCCCGAGATAGATCTCGTTCACATAGCTTTCGAGAATCTGATCTTTGGGGTAGTGCAATTCCAGTAGCACCGCCATGACCAACTCGCGCAGTTTGCGCACCACTGTGCGTTCGGGCGTGAGATAGTAATTTTTTACCAATTGCTGCGTAATCGTGCTGCCGCCTGCCACTACCTGGCCAGAGCGCAGGTTACTCAGCGCGGCGCGCGCAATTCCGGTGAGCGAAAACCCGTGATGGGTGTCGAAATCGCGGTCCTCCACCGCCTTGAGTCCCGCGAGTAACGTAGCCGGCACATCTTCGAGACGCACCAGCACACGGTCCTCGCCGTGACGGGGATAGATGCCGCCTATCTGCAGAGGGTCAAGGCGCATCAGGTCGAGCCGGGTGCCGGCGGCTTCGAGCGCGCTAACGCGTGGGCCGTGGAACTCCACCAGGACGCGACGCGAGCGCTCCCGCTCGTCGGGAAAGTCGAAGCCGCGAGTGAAAACCTCAAGGCGATTGCGATAATGCGCAAACTGGCCCGGGGAGCGAATCTGGCTGACCTTGCGGTATCCCAGAAGCCGCAATTCCCGGGCCAGCTCATCGACACTCAAGCGCGCACCGGCAAATAATTCCAGTGGCCTGGCGTACACCTTGGCCGGCAGCTCCCACATTTTCTCGGTGAAAGTCGAGGTGATGCGCGCATCCAGGTACACCACCCAGCCCAGCATCACTACCATTGCTGTAAACAGGAGTTTGAAGAGGATGCTGCGCATGCGGGCCATGGAGCGCGAGTGTACACCAGCACAGGCTCCGGTAGCACAGCGGCGCCCTGTGATCTGGGTCTCAGGCGAACCGCCCACGCTTTCCTTCGTCCGGCTAATCCGGATAATGGGCGACTCTCGCAAATAAACGGATAAACGCAGTATGAGTAAGTACAACGTGTACGGCATCGGTGCGGCACTGGTAGACACCGAGATCAAGGTGGAAGACCGGGAGCTCGCCAGCATGAGCGTCGAGAAAGGGCTTATGACGCTGGTCGATCAGCAGCGACAGGGCGAATTGCTCGCACAGCTCGAAGGGCACCTGATCAAGGCGAATCATGCCAGCGGCGGCAGCGCGGGGAACTCCATGATCGCAACCGCCCACTTCGGCGGGCGCACATTCATGTCCTGCAAGGTGGCCGCCGACAATGACGGCGATATCTATCTTTCCGATCTGGAAGCTGCGGGCGTCGACCATTGCCTGAATGGTTCGCGGGAGGCGGGCATCACCGGCAAGTGCCTGGTGCTGATCACGCCCGACGCAGAACGCAGTATGAATACCTACCTCGGGATCAGTGAAACGCTGTCGGTGGAACAAGTCGACGCCGACGCGCTAGCCGCATCGGAATACCTGTACCTGGAGGGCTACCTGGTCACCTCGCCGACGGGCCGCGCAGCGGCAGTGAAAGCGCGCGAGATCGCGGAGTCCACAGGCGTGCGCACGGCGCTGAGTTTTTCCGACCCGGGCATGGTGGAATTCTTCCGCGAAGGCCTCTGCGAGATGATGGGCGAGCGCGTCAACCTGCTGTTCTGCAATCGCGATGAAGCCCTGACCTGGGCCGACAGCGACAAGCTTGAGGATGCCATCGCCGCGCTCAAGCGCGTGGCGGATACCTTCGTCATTACACTCGGCGGCGACGGCGCTCTCACCTACGACGGCAGCGAGCTCGCCGAGATTCCCCCCCACCGCGTAGAGGCGGTGGACACCAATGGTGCGGGCGATATGTTCGCCGGGGCATTCCTGTATGCCATCACCCGGGGCGAGGATTTTCCTACCGCGGGCCGTTTTGCCAGCCTGGCGGCGGGGCGCATCGTCGCCAACTACGGTCCGCGGCTCCCGGCCGCCGACCACGTCGCGCTGCGGGACGAGTTTTTCGGTCCCTGACCCCACCTCGCGCGCAGGCCGGGACAGCGCTTGCGCTGACCGGCGCCCCAAGCGCGCGGATCCACCAGGGGGGGCTGTGCTTGGGGCTCCCGGTGGCTTAAGCTATGCGCTGGGGAGTCGGCACCCGGACCAGGCTGCCGCGGTGGTATCAACCCCATCCGTTTCCAAGGACAATAATCGCATGAAAAAGCCCGTCATCAAGCAGGACCCGCTCTACCAGCTGTTGCGCAACGAGGACATCAAGGAATTCAATGAACAGCGCGAAACGCTTGACGCCAGCGAGCTCAACAGTGGCGACTACCGCGGCCGCGACCTGCGCAACATGAATGCCGAGGGCCTGGACTTCAGCAACGCCTACTTTCGCAATGCAGACCTGAGCGGTATCGACTTTCGCAACACCAACCTCGAAGGGGCCAGCCTGCTGGACGCCAAACTGTCCGGGGCCTATTTCCCGGACGCGCTGAGCGCGGAGGAAATCCGGCTATCCCTGGATACCGGCACGCGATTGCGCTACCGCCGCAGCTAGCTGAGCGAGCTTAAGCAGCTTTCTTTCCCGGGAATTATCGCCCGCGCGCCGGGCACCTCGCCGCTGCGGGCAGATGTTCAGCCTTCTGACAAGAGCCCACGAAGATCAATGATCGCCGCGTTCGCACGACTGATATAGGACGCCATGACCAGCGAGTGGTTGGCCAGAACGCCGAAACCACTGCCGTTGAGAATAACCGGCGCCCAGATGAAGTCCTGGGTGGCCTCGAGCTCCCTGATGATCTGGCTCAAGCTGACGCGGGCGTTTTTCTTTTCCAGCACGTCGGCGAAATCCACCTCCGCGGCCTTCAGGAAATGAATCAGGGCCCAGGCGGTACCCCGGCTTTCATAGAATACGTCGTCGATTTCCGTCCAGGGCGTGCGCACTTCCTGGATCGCGGCAGTCGCGGTGGATTTCGCGGCGGATTCATCGCCCGCCAGGTCGGTGTTGACCCGCACCTGGCCAACACTGGCGCTGAGCCGCTGGGACAGGCTGCCCAGCCGGGATTCGACCGTGGACAGCCAGTAGCGCAGGTTGTCTGCCCGCGAGAAGAACTGGGCATCGGGCGACTGGGGATCAGACAGGCGACGGAAGTAATTCAGCGAGTACTCCAGCCCCGAGCGGTATTCCGACTCCGATGCCGGCAGCATCCAGCTATCGGCGTTAAAATTGAAATTGGGCTCGGCGTTGGCGAGATCCTTGTCCTCGCGCGATTGCGACTGCGAACGGCTGAGAACCTCGCGCAGCGCGCGGGCGAGATCACGCACCTGGATCAGCGCCCCGTACTCCCAGTTGGGCATATTGTCGAGCCAGACCCCGGGCGGCAGCCGGTCGTTCTGCAAAAAGCCCCCGGGCTTTTCCAAAAGGGTTTCCATTACCCCGATCATGGCGCCGGTGGTCACCGAACCAACGACCACCTGCCCCCCCTCACGCGCGGCGAGTTCACTTGCTCGCTCGCGCACATCGAACTGGGCCGGCGCCATGCTCCAGTACATGCCGAGCAACAGCGCGCCGAGCAGGTACAGCGCGAACACGGCAACCACCCAGCGCAGCACGCCGGTGGCCGGGAGGCGATCCAGCACTGCATCGCGCCATTGCGCAAGGGTTTCAAAAAATGCATTCATAGCTTTGCCTGACTGATCAATGGCTGTGGGCGCCGGGAGCGAAACCGTGTACAGAGGTGACCCTCCTGCCGACGGCTACTGTACAGAGCTCCTCTCCCGATGCCAATTCGAGACAGATCTCCACGTCCTCGCCGGCGCCCGGCATGCGGCTCAGACCCAGCAACATCAGGTGCGTTCCGCCGGGTGAAAGGGCAAACTCCGACTGCGGCGCGACCCGCAGCTCGGACAGGCGCTGCATGCGCATACTGCCATCCACCTCGCGCGTAACGTGGATCTCCACTTTTTCGGCGAGGGCAGCGCTCGCGCCCACAATCACCAGCTCACTATCGCCGGGATTCGCTACGTTCAGGTAGGCGGCCGTTTGCGCAGAACCGGGCGGCAGCACCCGCACCCAGGCATCTGCCAGCGACGGGGCATTTTGCGCCTGCACAGACACCGCGCACAACGCGGCTGACACGGCCAGGGCTTTGAGACTTCTGATCACAATTTTCTCCACTGGAAACTTCACTGGACAAACACCGTCTCAGTATAGTGACCAGGCGCTGCACAGGCCAGCTACGCCACAGCGCAGCTCACGGGCTTCCATGCCAGCCGGCACTTGCTACAATCCCGACGCGGGTGACACCCACCCGCGGGGCCCAAACCTGGAGTACCGCATGCGCAACCGTTTTTTCACCCTGCTGATATTGCTGACGGCCGCCCTGCCGGTGTTCGGCGAGGGGTTTGGCGGCGCAGCCCGCGCCCTCCCGGGCAGCGCGGTGGCGGCAGACTTTTTGCGGGTAGAAGAAGCCTACCCACTCTCTTTACTGGTTGAGGAGAGCGGGCAACTACGACTGTACTGGCAGATAGCAGACGGGTACTACCTGTATCAGCACCGTTTCGAAGTCACACTGCAAGACAGCGACGGGGTAATACCTCTCGAGCTGAATCTCCCCGAAGGCGAGGAAAAGACAGACGAGTTTTTTGGCGAGGTGGTCGTCTACTACCAGCAGGCGGAGATCCTCGCGACACCCTCCCGCAGCGCCGATCGCGCCAGGCTGCAGGTGACCTCCCAGGGCTGTGCCGATGCCGGCCTTTGCTACCCGCCGCACACGCAGACTTTTGACGTCGATTTCACTGCCGGTACGATCTCCGCGGTTACGCCGCCCGGTCGCACCAGCGGCGCGCTCACCGGGGACAGTCCGAACCCGTCCGCTCGCACAGGCAGTGGCCACTCAATACTGTACATGTTGCTGCTGGCTTTCACTGGCGGCGCAATTCTCAATCTCATGCCCTGCGTCTTCCCCATCCTCTCGCTGAAGGTGCTCAGTTTCGCCCGCAGTACCGATCAGGACAGACACCTGCATAGCTGGGTTTATGCCGCCGGCGTGGTTGCCAGTTTCGTGCTGGTGGCCGCAGTCCTGATCGCACTGCAGCAGGCGGGGCAGGCGATTGGCTGGGGGTTCCAGTTACAGTCGCCCATGTTTGTTATTGCGCTCGCCTACCTGTTCATCGCCATGGGGCTTTCTCTCTCAGGGCTGATCGCCTTCGGCGGCAACCTGATGAACATGGGCAGCGACATGGCCAATCGCAGAGGTCTCAGCGGCAGTTTCTTCACCGGTGTACTCGCGGTAGTCGTCGCCAGCCCCTGCACGGCTCCATTCATGGGTACGGCCCTGGGGTTCGCGGTCAGCCAACCACCACTCATCGCCCTGCTGGTATTTGCAGCGCTCGGTGCGGGCATGGCGGCACCGCTGCTGCTGTTCAGCTACAGCCCGGCGACCCGCGCACTGATGCCCAGGCCCGGGCCATGGATGGAAACACTGAAACAGTTCCTGGCCTTTCCGCTCTATGCAACGGCCATCTGGCTATTGTGGATAGCGGGAAGACAGACCGGCGTGAATACCATGGCCGCGGCCCTCAGCGGTGGGTTACTGCTCGCCCTGGGATTGTGGCTGTGGAACGAGCGGGCCTGGCGGCGCGCCGTGGCACTGGGCTGTGTGTTGGCAGCCCTGTCCCTGGGCGCCTTCCGCGGTCTCGACGTCGACCCGGGACAAACACCGGGGCCCACCGCGGGCGGCACTGTCGCGTGGTCGGAACGGGCTGTGCAGTCGCTGCGCAGTGAGGGCAAACCGGTATTCGTGGATGTTACTGCCGACTGGTGCATCACCTGCAAAGTCAATGAAGCTACTGTGCTGCACACCGATGAACTGAGAACCGCGTTCGCCGATCACGGCATTGTCTACATGGTGGCGGACTGGACCAACCAGGACACCGCTATCGCCGGTCTCGTGGCGCGTCACGGGCGCTCGGGTATTCCCCTGTACCTGATGTTTCCCGCCGACCCGGCCCTGCCTCCCCTGATCCTGCCGCAAATTCTGACCAAGCGCAGCGTCTTGAATGCAATTGAGGAGGTTTCGAAGAAGAAGGCGACAGTTGCCTCTATTTTCGAAGCAAATAAGGGCAATTAGACAGGTTCAACAATCGCTCAATACGGCCTGGTGACACCCGGGGCATGCACCTGCTTACCGACCGAAAACTAGCTAACTTCCGCGATTTAGCGGGTAAAATACGGCAAATTACCGAAAAAGTACCACGACAATGGACACCCCCGGGGATTTGCGCCAGAATCCGGCAACATCGCGCAACCCCGGAGAGCCATCCGTTATGGCGACCATACTTGTCCTGCACGGCCCCAACCTGAATCTCCTGGGCGAGCGCGAGCCCGAGATCTATGGTCACGATACCCTCGACGACATCGACCGGCGGCTGCAGGGGCTGGCGCAGACACGCGGCCATTTGCTACTGAGCCTGCAGAGCAATGCGGAACACGAACTGGTGGAGCGAATACACAACGCCCGCGACGAGGGAGTCACTTTCATCCTTATCAACCCCGCCGCCTTTACCCATACCAGCATCGCCCTGCGGGACGCGCTTGCCGGCGTCGCTATTCCGTTTATTGAAATTCATCTGTCGAATACCCACGCACGCGAGCATTTCCGACGCCAATCCTATCTGTCGGATCTCGCGCGTGGGGTGATATGCGGTCTCGGCGCCCAGGGCTATGAACTCGCCCTGCAAGCGGCCATCAACAGCCTGGAAGATTCCTGAATTCACTCAAGAGAAGCCACTATGGACATTCGCAAGGTCAAAAAGCTTATCGAGCTGCTGGAAGAGTCCAACATCGATGAGATAGAAATCAAGGAAGGCGAGGAGTCCGTGCGGATCAGCCGCAACAGCGCACAGTCCCTCGCCGCGGCAGCGGCGGCGGCACAGCCGGTTATGCCCGCCGCAGTGCACGCGCCGCCGCCGGCAGCGACACCGCCCGTTCAGCCATCAGCCCCGGCACCAGCGCCAGAACCCGATGGCCACGTGCTGAAATCGCCTATGGTGGGCACCTTTTACCGCTCGCCGTCCCCCACTTCGGCCTCCTTTGTGGAAGTCGGCCAGACAGTGAGCGCGGGCGATGTTGTGTGCATCGTCGAGGCCATGAAAATGATGAACCAGATCGAGGCGGACAAGAGCGGCACGATCGGGTCTGTACTGGTTGAAAACGGCGAACCGGTGGAGTTCGACCAGCCACTGTTTTCAATCATCTAAGGCCCGGATAAGGAGGCAGAGATGCCCGTATTGGAAAAAGTGCTCATCGCCAACCGCGGTGAAATTGCACTGCGCATCTTGCGTGCCTGCCGGGAGATGGGTATCCAGACCGTCGCTGTGCACTCACGCGCGGACCGGGAACTGAAACATGTACTGCTGGCAGATGAAGCGGTCTGCATCGGCCCGGCGCCTTCCAGTGAGAGCTATCTCCACGTGCCCGCGATCATCAGCGCCGCGGAAGTGACGCGCGCGACCGCGATTCACCCCGGCTATGGTTTCCTCGCCGAAAATGCGGACTTTGCCGAACAGGTGGAAAAGAGCGGGTTTGTCTTCGTTGGACCAACCGCGGACACCATCCGTCTGATGGGCGACAAAGTGTCCGCCATCAGGGCCATGCAGCGCGCCGGCGTACCGACAGTGCCCGGCAGCGATGGCCCGCTCACCACAGACGACGACAAAACCCTGCAGATAGCCCGGGAGATCGGTTTTCCGGTCATCGTGAAAGCGGCGGCGGGCGGCGGCGGTCGCGGCATGCGGGTGGTACACGAAGAAGCGGCGCTGGCGAGCGCGGTACAGGTAACCCGGACGGAAGCGGCGGCGGCGTTCGGCTCGGACGTGGTGTACCTGGAGAAGTTCCTGCAGCGCCCGAGACACGTCGAGATCCAGGTGATCGCCGACGGGCAGGGCAATGCCATCCACCTCGGAGATCGCGACTGTTCACTGCAGCGACGTCATCAAAAGGTACTGGAAGAGGCGCCGGCGCCGGATATCCCGCAAGACCTGCGCGAGCAGGTAGCGGAGGCCTGCGTGAACGCCTGTATCGAGATCGGCTACCGCGGTGCAGGTACCTTCGAATTCCTGTTTGAAAACGGCGGTTTCTACTTCATCGAGATGAACACCCGGGTACAGGTAGAACATCCGGTCACCGAAATGATCACCGGTTTTGACATTGTGAGGGAGCAACTGTCGATCGCCAGCGGCCAGCCTCTGTCACTGGCCCAGCATGAGGTACAGTTTCGCGGACATGCCTTCGAGTGCCGCATCAACGCCGAGGATCCAGCCACCTTCATGCCCTGTCCGGGCAAGGTCAGCACCTTCCATGCGCCCGGTGGCCCGGGCGTGCGCGTGGACTCCCACCTCTACGACGGCTACACGGTACCACCCTATTACGATTCCCTGATCGCCAAGATTATCACCCACGGCGAGAGCCGGGATATCGCCCTGGCCCGCATGCGCCAGGCGCTCGACGAGCTCGTCGTGGAGGGCATTCGCACCAACACCCCGCTGCATAGCGACCTGGTGCGCGACCCCGCATTCGGGGCAGGCGGCGTGAGCATTCACTATCTTGAACACAAGCTCAAGAATCAGGGGTGACGGCGGCATAGTATGGGACCCTGCGTATGACCTGGCTGCAGTTGCGGCTGGATACCGAACCGGGGCAGCTGGCGGAACTCGAGGAGCGCCTGCTGGCAGCGGGTGCCGTGGCAGTGACACTGGAAGACAACGCGGACCAGGCGTTACTCGAACCCGGTCCGGGTGAGACACCACTCTGGAACCAGACACGCCTGACGGGTCTTTACGCGGCGGATACTGATATGGAGGGCGTACTGGCGTCACTTCCCCGTGCGCTGCGCGAGGGCTGCACGGCACGCGTGGAAATTCTTGAGGACAAGGACTGGGAGCGGGAGTGGATGCGCCACTACCGGCCAATGCGTTTCGGCGAGCGCCTCTGGGTGTGCCCGAGCTGGCTGGCGCCACCCCAGCCGGACGCGGTGAACCTGTTACTCGACCCCGGGCTGGCCTTTGGCACCGGGACGCACCCAACGACGGCGCTGTGCCTGACCCAGCTCGATGGACTGCAACTGACGAATGCACAGGCTGTCGATTTTGGCTGCGGTTCCGGCATCCTGGCGCTGGCGGCGCTCAAACTCGGGGCCCGGCGAGTGCTCGCAGTAGACAACGACCCCCAGGCACTGACCGCCAGTCGGGACAATGCCCGGCGCAACGGCATCGATGAAGGACGCCTCGACGTCGCGCTGCCCTCGGCAGTCGACTCCCGAGCCTGGGCCGGCCGGGCACAGGTGGTGGTCGCGAACATCCTCGCCGGGCCGCTGGCGGAACTGGCAGAGACACTGGTGCGGCTGCTGGCCCCGGGCGGCACGCTGATACTCTCGGGCCTGCTCGACTCCCAGGCGGAGACGCTGCGTACCCACTACGCGACGCATCTCGATCTGCACGTTGCCGATAGCCATGAAGGCTGGGTCTGTCTGCGCGGCGAACGCGCGCACTGAGCGGTCAGCGAACCCTTAGCCGCGCCTGATCGCGCATTTTTTTGCGTAATTCCTTCCACGCGCCAAAGTGAGCGCGTATCATAACGGCCCTTCTTGTCACCACATTTCGCGCCTCGGCCAATGCTCCGAATCGGACCCTATGCACTGCCAAATCCCGTCGCGCTTGCACCCATGGCCGGCGTCACGGATTTACCCTTCCGACGCCTGTGCGCAGAACTCGGCGCGGGGCTGGTCGTCTCGGAAATGCTCAGCAGTAACCCGGAGCTCCGCCATTCGCGCAAGTCGCGGTGGCGAGGCCGGCACGACAGTGAACTCTCTCCCCGCTCGGTACAGATAGCCGGCAGCGACCCACATCAAATGGCAGAGGCCGCGCGCTACAACGTGGCGCAAGGGGCCCAGATCATAGATATCAACATGGGCTGTCCCGCGAAGAAGGTCTGTCGTCGAGCGGCCGGTTCTGCGCTGCTGGCCGATGAGCCGCTGGTGGCAGCGATCCTGGGCGCGGTGGTAGCCGCCGTCGACGTGCCCGTGACGCTGAAAATTCGCACCGGCCCCACGCCCGCGACCCGCAACGGAGTGAGCATTGCGCGTATCGCCGAGGACGCGGGTATTGCCGCCCTCGCCGTTCACGGGCGTAGCCGGGCCTGCAAATTTGCCGGCACCGCCGAGTACGATACTATCGCCAGTATCGTCGCGGCCACCGACTTCCCCGTGTTTGCCAACGGCGACATCCGATCGCCCGCCGACGCAGCTTTTGTAATGCGCCACACTGGCGCCGCAGGTGTCATGATCGGCCGGGCGGCCCAGGGACGGCCCTGGCTGTGCGGCCAGATTGCCGCGCACCTGAGCACGGGCATAACGCCCCCGGCACCTGAACGCGCCGCGCAATTCGCTCTTTTGCGACGGCACGTGGCGGCCCTGCATGTGTTCTACGGCGATTACATGGGCGTGCGCATCGCGCGCAAACACGTGGGCTGGTACCTGCAGGCCAACAATGCATCCAGCTCGCACAAAAAGCAGTTCAACCAGCTCCTGCTTCCCGCACAGCAGCTACACTACATCGACAGCATGGACTCACACGACAGCATGGACTCACACGACAGCCGAGAGGAACTCGCAGCATGACCAGGGCTGAACCGCTCATCGCCAAAACCGGAAACACCGATCCCGCAAATACCGTTACCACAGCGACCAAACCTGTCCCCAGCCTGCGGGACGCCGTGAACAATGCAGTAAGCACTTACCTCGGCGAACTCGACGGGCAGGTCTCCACCGAGGTCTATCAAATGGTACTGGCGGAGGTCGAAGCGCCGCTACTGGAGCAGATCATGCGCTACACGCGCAACAACCAGACCAAGGCCTCCCACATGCTGGGCCTGAATCGCGGGACCCTGCGTAAAAAACTCAAGCAGTACAACCTCCTCTCTGAGAAACTCTGACTGACAAGGCTGTATCCACATGAATGATCAACAGCTCGTCACGGTGAGACGCGCCCTGCTAAGCGTTTCCGACAAGACCGGCATCGTCGAGTTCGCCAGTGAACTCAGCGCAATGGGCGTGGCACTGCTATCCACTGGCGGCACTTATAAACTGCTGCGTGACAACGGCCTGGAAGTCACCGAGGTCGCCGAGCATACCGGCTTCCCGGAAATGATGGACGGTCGCGTGAAGACTCTGCACCCGAAAGTGCATGGCGGTATCCTGGCCCGGCGGGGACAGGACGAAAACGTGATGGCTGAACACGACATTCAGCCCATCGATATGGTTGTGGTGAATCTCTACCCGTTCGCCGCCACTGTGGCCAGGCCAGACTGCACCCTCGAAGATGCGATCGAGAACATCGACATTGGGGGCCCTACCATGGTGCGCGCCGCGGCGAAAAATCACCGTTCGGTTTGCATTCTCGTCAACACCGCCGACTACGCAACCGTACTGGCCGAGATGCGCAGCCACGACGGCGCCACCACCCACGCCACCCGCTTCGACCTCGCGATCAGGGCCTTCGAGCACACCAGCCACTACGATGGCGCCATCGCCAACCACTTCGGGCGCCTGGTACCGGGCGGATCAGAAACGTTCGGGCGAACCCATAACCTGCAATTGCACCTCGCGCAGGAAATGCGCTACGGCGAGAATCCGCACCAGCGCGCCGCGTTCTACCGGGAGGCCGAACCGGCGGAGGTGGGCATTGCCACCGCCCGGCAGATTCAGGGCAAGGCGCTGTCCTACAATAACGTGGCAGACACTGACGCTGCCCTCGAGTGCGTGAAGAATTTCGCTCAACCCGCCTGCGTCATCGTCAAGCACGCCAACCCCTGCGGCGTCGCGGTGGCCGACACAATCGCGCAGGCCTATGACCTGGCCTTTGCAACCGATACGGAATCCGCGTTCGGCGGCATCATCGCCTTCAACCGGGCACTGGATGCCGCCACTGCGCGGACCATCGTCGAGCGCCAGTTCGTGGAAGTCATCATTGCACCCTCGGTGGACGAAGAGGCCGCAGCGGCTGTTGCAGAGAAGAAAAACGTGCGGCTGCTGGTTTGCGGCGAGTGGGCGGAGCCCTTGCCCGCGCTGGATTACAAACGGGTAAACGGTGGCCTGCTGGTGCAGGATCGCGATCTCGGCATGGTGAGCGCAGCGGATCTCAAAGTGGTTACCCGCATTGCGCCCACAGACCAACAGCTACATGACCTGCTGTTCGCCTGGAAGGTCGCGAAGTTCGTTAAATCCAACGCCATTGTCTACGCCGCCAACGGCCAGACCGTGGGCGTGGGCGCGGGCCAGATGAGCCGGGTGAATTCGGCGCGCATCGCCGCTATCAAGGCAGAGCACGCGGGCCTTGCCGTGCGCGGCTCGGTGATGGCTTCCGACGCATTTTTCCCGTTCAGGGACGGTATCGACAGCGCCGGCGAGCGCGGCATTGCCGCGGTGATCCAGCCGGGCGGCTCGATCCGTGACGAGGAAGTCATCAGCGCCGCAGACGAACACGGTATGGCCATGGTCTTCACCGGGATGCGGCACTTCCGGCATTGATTGTGTACCTTCTCCCCCGGTCCCACCCAAGCGGAGCCTGGCTATGAACCTACTGATTATCGGCAGCGGCGGACGCGAACATGCGCTGGCCTGGAAGGCGGCGCAGTCCCCGCTGGTAGAAACCGTGTACGTGGCACCAGGCAACGCCGGAACCGCGCTGGAGCCCACGGTGGAAAACGTCGCCATTGATGTCATGGATTTTGCCGCGCTGGCCGGGTTTGCCGCAGCCAATGCGGTGGGCCTGACCATCGTCGGGCCGGAGGCGCCACTCGTAGCCGGGGTCGTGGACTATTTCGCGGAGCGCTCGCTGCCCTGCTTCGGCCCGCGCAGCGGCGCCGCCCAGCTTGAGGGCTCAAAAGCTTTCACCAAGGATTTTCTCCAACGTCACAATATCCCCACCGCGGCCTACGAAACCTTCACGGAGTTACAGCCCGCACTCGCGTACCTGCGCGAACGGGGCGCGCCCATCGTCGTCAAAGCCGATGGATTGGCCGCCGGCAAGGGCGTGATCGTGGCGGAGACACTGGCGGTAGCCGAGGCAGCCGTCACCGATATGCTGTCGGGCAACGCCTTTGGCGAGGCGGGCTGTCGCGTGGTGATTGAGGAGTTTCTCAGCGGCGAGGAGGCGAGCTTTATCGTCCTCGTGGATGGCCGCAATGTGCTGCCCATGGCCACCAGCCAGGATCACAAACGCATCGGCGAAGGCGATATCGGCCCGAATACCGGCGGCATGGGCGCCTACTCGCCGGCCCCGGTGGTGGATGCCGAAGTTCACGCCCGCATCATGCGCGAGGTTATCCAGCCCACGGTGGCCGGTATGGCGGCAGAGGGTAACGACTACACCGGCTTCCTCTACGCCGGCCTGATGATCGATGCCGATGGACAACCCAGGGTGATCGAGTACAACTGCCGCTTTGGCGATCCGGAGACGCAACCCGTGATGCTGCGCTTGCAGTCCGACCTGGTCGCACTGTGCCAGAGTGCGCTGGCCGGCACCCTCGATGCCACGGAGGCCGAGTGGGACCCGCGTCCGGCACTCGGCGTGGTGCTGGCGGCCGGCGGCTATCCGGGCGAATACTCGCGCGGCGATGCCATCCACGGGCTGGACGTGGCAGATTCCGTGAATGTCAAAGTCTTTCACGGCGGCACGGCCTTCAAGGGCGACGAGGTCGTTACCGCTGGCGGACGCGTGCTCTGCGTGACCGCCCTGGGCGATACTATCGCGGCCGCGCAGCAGACGTGTTATGCGGCGGTCGACAAAATCTGCTGGCGTGGCATGACCCTGCGACGCGACATTGGATGGCGCGCTATCGCGCGCTATAGTTAAGCTAACCAAGCCAGCCGCCGAGGCACGACACAAAACCATGCGTGAACGACAACTGTCATTTGTCGACCAACTGATCGTGGAAGCCGATGCACTGCTGCGCACGGTATCCAGCAGCGGCAATCGCGCGGAGCGACCCTCACCGGCGCAAGGCCATCAGGATACAGCGCTATCAGACGCACAACGCCGTCACGTTGCGGGCCTGATGCGGGTGAATCATACCGGTGAAGTCTGTGCGCAGGCGCTGTACCAGGGCCAGGCGATGACAGCGCGCCTCGAAGAAGTGCGCGAAGAGATGCAACATGCCGCACGGGAAGAAGTGGATCACCTCGTCTGGTGCGAGGAGCGTCTGCGGGAGTTGAACAGCCAGCCCAGCTATCTGAATCCGGCCTGGTACGGCCTGTCATTCGCCATGGGGGCCATTGCCGGTGCAGTGAGCGATAGCGTGAGCCTTGGCTTCGTGGCCGCCACTGAAGAACGCGTCTGCTCGCACCTGCGCGATCACCTTGAACAATTGCCCGATGACGACCGGAAATCGCGCCTCATCCTGCAACAGATGCTGGAAGACGAACAGCGCCATGGTGACAACGCCCTGGCGGCCGGTGGTACCCGCTTTCCGCGGCCGGTCAAGGATGCCATGAGCGCCCTCGCCACGTTGATGACACACACCAGCTATCGCATCTAGGCTGACGTGACTCGCTCCAGGCGGGCGCCCCTGAAACACCTCTGTGCTACTGATTGCCTGGCGACTGCTACTGATTGTCTGGCGACATAGCCATTACATCCTGGAGCCCTCAAACTCCGCGATAGCGTAACTGTGTGCCATTTCAACACCGGCAGCCCCGAACATGATGGAGGCGGAGCAGTACTTCTCGGCCGACAGCTCAACCGCGCGTTTTACCTGGCTGTCTTTCAACGCATGACCCGTGACGACAAAATGCAGATGGATGCGGGTAAACACGGCGGGTACGGCATCGGCGCGCTCGGCGGTCACCTCCACACGGCAATCCACCACCCGCTGGCGCGCTTTCTTCAACATGCTGAGCACATCGTAGGCTGCGCAGCCACCGGTTCCCAGCAACAGCATTTCCATCGGCCGCGGCCCGAGATTGCGTCCGCCGAGATCGGCCGGGCCATCCATCACCACCGAGTGGCCACTGCCGCTCTCACCGATGAACATGGCACCGTCCGACCACTTGACTGTTGCTTGCATGACACCCTCCACTCACTGCGCGCCAAAAGGCGCAGAAGATTAGCACAACAAGTTACATTTTTCTCAAAGTGTGATCGGGTTAGAATTTTGCGCAACAAAACAATACCTAGATGGAGTGCCAGCCCTTGCTTAAGCCACAGCTCGTTCAATCATTGCCCAATGTCGAGAACTTTCTGCGCCACTGTCAGCGCAAGGATTACAAAGCAAAGACACCCATCCTCAGACAGGGTGAAGCCAGCGAATCACTCTACCTCATCCTGGATGGCTCGGTGTCCGTGCAGGTCGAAGACGAGGCCGACCCTGGCCATATGCTGGTGATTGCCTACCTGAACACGGGGGATTTTGTGGGAGAAATGGGGCTGTTTGATGACGAACCGCCAGCGCGCAGCGCCATGGTCGTAGCCAAGAGCCAGTGTGAAGTTGCCGAGATTTCCTACGACCGTTTCCACCAGATTCGCGGGCAATTCCCCGATATCCTGTACGCGGTATCCCGGCAGCTTGGCGCGCGCCTGCGGCAGACCACCCGCAAACTGACCGACCTGGCGTTTGTCGATGTTTCCGGTCGCATCGCCCACACGCTGCTGGACCTGTGCAAGCAGCCCGATGCCATGACCCATCCGGAAGGTATGCAGATCAAGGTAACGCGTCAGGAGCTCGGAAAAATCGTGGGCTGCTCCCGCGAAATGGCCGGTCGCGTGCTGAAGAACCTGGAGAATGACGGGCTGGTATCCGTTTCCGGAAAAACCATGGTCGTCTATGGCACGCGTTGAGGCAACCCGGCGCGAGCGCGCCGATACGCGCTAGAAAAACAGCGCCCGAAGCCTTTCGCCCGGCTCCGGCGCGCGCATGAACGCTTCGCCCACCAGGAATGCATGCACCCCGGCGTCGCGCATCAGCTCGACGTCCGCGGTGGCGTGAATACCGCTTTCGGTCACGACCAGCGCAGCATCGGGTACAAACGGCAATAGATCGAGGGTGGTTTCCAGGCGCGTATCAAAACTGTGCAAGTCCCGGTTGTTGATGCCGATCACTGCCGGCTCAAGTTCCAGCGCGCGCTCCAGTTCGGCGCGGTCATGCACCTCCACCAGCACATCCAGACCGGTCTCCCGCGCGGTTGCGGCAAGTTCACGCAATTGCGCATCATCCAGCGCCGCGACAATCAGCAGCACGGCGTCCGCGCCGAGGGCCCTGGCCTCTACAACCTGGTAGGGGTCCAGCGTAAAGTCCTTGCGCAATACCGGTAGCGTGCAGGCGCTGCGCGCCGCGTGCAGATACTCATCCGCACCCTGGAAGAAATCCACGTCGGTGAGCACCGACAAGCAGGCGGCACCGCCATGACTGTAGCTGCTGGCAATCTGCGCCGGGTCGAAGTCCTCGCGGATCACTCCCTTGCTGGGCGAGGCCTTTTTTATCTCGGCGATCACCGCGGGATCGCCAGCCGCCACCTTGCGCTGCAGGGCCTCTACGAATCCGCGCGTTGCACCCTGCCCGGAAATGCGTTCCTCCAGTACCGCGAGCGATTCACGGCCCCGCCGCTCGGCCACCTCCTCGGCTTTGCGCGCGAGTATGCGGCGCAGTATTGTCGGCGTCTGGCCGGCCACCGGCTCAGGCCTCACCACGCATGAGCTGCGTGAAGTCGATAAACGCTTTCAGTTTCTCTGCCGCCTGGCCACTCGCCAGCACGTCTTCAGCCATGGCGACGCCGTCGGCAAAGGTGGGAGCTACCCCACTGATGTAAATGGTTGCACCGCCATTCAGCGCCAGCATGTCGGCCGCCTTACTGGCCACTTCGCTACTTTCGTTCCTGAGCGCCGCGAGAATCACCTCCGCGGACGCTGCCGCACCGTCCACGGTGAGCCCGTCCAGGCTGCGCCGCTGTATGGAAAACTCCTCCGGGCTGATTTCGTAGTCGTCGATGTTACCCTGCCGCAACTCTGTGACGTGAGTGCCGTCACCAATGGATATCTCGTCCAGGCCGTCCCTCGAATGCACGACCATCGCGTGCTCTGCTCCCAGCGCTTTGAGTACCTCGGCGACAGGACGACACATACCGACATCGAACACGCCAATAACCTGCCGTTTTACGTCAGCCGGGTTGGTTAGCGGACCGAGAACATTGAACATGGTGCGCATCCCGAGTTCCTTGCGCGGACCTATAGCGAAGCGCATTGCGCTGTGATGCGCGGGTGCGAACATGAAACCGACCCCCACGGACTCGATGGCGCGGGCAACCTGCTCGGGGGAGAGGTCCAGCGGCATGCCGAGAGCCTCGAGCACGTCGGAGCTTCCGCTGGCGCTCGATACGCCGCGATTACCGTGTTTCGCGACCTGCGCGCCGGCGGCTGCCGCAACAAATGCAGAGCCCGTGGATACGTTGAACAGGTTCGCACCGTCTCCCCCGGTACCCACCAGGTCCACCAGGTGTTTTCCCTCGACATGCACAGGAGTCACCAACTCACGCATCACGCCGGCGGCGCCAACCACCTCGTCGACACTCTCGCCCTTCATGCGCAGGCCAACCAACAGGCCGCCGATCTGTGCATCGGACGCTTTGCCCGACATGATCAGGTGCATGACTTCGGCCATTTCTTCACGCGTGAGGCTACTGCCTTCCACGATCTTCGCCAGTGCTTGCTGCAGGACCATCGGCACTCCCTACTGTTGCAGAAAATTGCGCAACAGATCATGCCCGTGCGCGCTAAGAATGGATTCGGGGTGAAACTGAACCCCCTGTATTGCCAGTTCGCGGTGGCGCAGACCCATTATCTCATCCACCTCACCATCTTCCGTACAGGTCCAGGCGGTGATTTCAAGGCACGCAGGCAGCGTCTCTTTTTCTACCACCAGACTGTGGTAGCGGGTCGCCTCGAAGGGCTGGCTCAGGCCCTTGAACACGCCGGCACCCGCATGATGAATCCGCGAGGTCTTGCCATGCATCACCTGTCGGGCGCGTACCACCCGGCCGCCAAACACCTGCCCGATACTTTGATGACCCAGGCAGATACCCAGCAACGGCACCCTGCCACCAAACTGCAGAACCACCTGCATGGAGATTCCCGCCTCATTCGGCGTGCAAGGGCCGGGCGAGATAACAATGTGCTCCGGCCGCAGCGCCTCGATTTCCTCAACCGCAATCTCGTCGTTACGCACTACCTTGACCTCGGCACCCAGCTCACCGAGATACTGCACCACGTTGTAAGTGAAGGAATCGTAGTTGTCGATCATCAACAGCATGCGTTCGCTCCCGCGTCCACTTCAATCTCCACCGGCCAGCACCATTGATGCGGCGCGAAACATTGCGCGTGCCTTGTTGTGCGTCTCTTTCCACTCCAGCCGCGGCACGGAATCGGCGACAACGCCGCCGCCCGCCTGCACGTAGAGGCGGCCGTCCTTGATCACGGCAGTGCGGATGGCAATGGCGGTATCCATGTCGCCCGCCCAGGAGATGTAACCCACCGCACCGCCGTATACACCGCGTTTCACTGGCTCCAGTTCGTCGATGATCTCCATGGCGCGAATTTTGGGCGCACCACTGAGCGTGCCGGCGGGCAGCGTCGCCCGCAGCACATCGATAGCGGTTCGATCCGGTTGAATATCGCCGGTCACGTTGGACACGATATGCATAACGTGGGAATAACGTTCCACGACCATTTTATCGGTCAGCTCGACCGAGCCGGTGTGTGCTATGCGCCCGACATCATTGCGCCCCAGGTCGATGAGCATCAGGTGCTCTGCGAGCTCCTTGGGGTCGGCGAGCAGTTCCTCCTCCAGCGCACGATCTTCCTCGTCGGTACGTCCGCGCCGACGCGTGCCCGCTATAGGGCGCACCGTGACCACCCCGGCCTCGAGCCGCGCCAGGATTTCCGGCGACGAGCCCACGATGTGAAAATCCTCGAGATCGAGAAAATACATGTAGGGCGAAGGGTTGAGGTTACGCAACGCGCGGTACAGATTCAGCGGTGGTGCATCGAAGGGAATACTCATGCGCTGCGAGGGCACCACCTGCATGACATCGCCGGCCAGCACGTACTCCTTCACACGCTCAACCGCCGCCTCGTACATCGACTGGGAGAAATCCGACTCTGCCGAGTCCTCCAGCGCCGACGAATCGGCCGCATCCAGTGCCACCTCGGGCAGCGGCGGCACAGGCTGGCGCAGGCGCTCCACCAGTTCATCCAGACGCGCCTCGGCGGCAGCCAGTGCAGCGGGCGCCGCCGGGTCGGCATTGACCACCAGGCGCAAGGTGCCCGCCAGGTTGTCGAATACCAGCACCTCTTCCGCGAGCATCAACAGTATATCCGGCGTGCCGAGACGATCCGGGGGCATGCTCGCCTGGAGGCGCGGCTCGACAAAACGCACCGTGTCGTAACCGAAATAGCCGACGAACCCGCCATGGAACACGGGCAGATCGGCGCGCGGCGCCGTCCGGTAGCGCTCCTGGAAAGCCTCGACGAAGGCCAGCGGGTCGGGCGTATCAGTTTGCTCCACCCGCCGGCCCTCTTCCCAGACCTCTACACTGAAGCCAAAGACCTTGAGCACGGTACGACAGGGGAGGCCAATAATAGAGTACCGGCCCCACTTTTCCCCGCCCTGCACGGACTCGAAGAAGAAGGAGTAGGGGCCCTCGGCCAGTTTACGGTAAGCGCTGACGGGGGTCTCGAGATCCGCCAGCACTTCGCGGCTGACGGGTATGCGGTTAAAGTCCTGCGCTGCCAGAGCAGCAAAATCCTGCTGTTGCATGGGAATTCCTCGGAGAATAAACGGCGTAAAAAGACGGTCGTGACACAGCCCTGGCTACCATCGCCAGCAGGTGACCTCTCGCATCGACAGCAGGTCGACGGTTTTACGCAACGCTGTTTGCACAGCTCTCTCCAGGATAGGACGAAACCGTATTGTACATGCGCGGAGTGACCGCGCAAGCGCCGCGGAAAATCCCCACTGCATGGTAACTACATCCCAACTACGCCGCGAGTTCGGCGCGCATGCGATCTATAACGGCCCGGTAATCGGGTTGCTTGAAAATCGCAGAGCCCGCGACAAAGGTATCTGCGCCCGCCGCCGCAATCCGGGCAATGTTCTCCGGCGTGACACCGCCGTCGATTTCCAGGCGGATCGGCAATCCGGAGTCATCAATGAGCGCACGCGCCTCGCGCAATTTATCCAGTGTTGCAGGAATAAAAGCCTGGCCCCCGAACCCCGGATTCACCGACATCAGCAACACCATGTCCACCTTGTCCAGCACATAGCGCAGCACGTCCAGGCCAAGGTGCGGATTGAACACCAGGCCCGATTTACAGCCGGCATCGCGGATCATCTGCAATGAGCGGTCCACGTGGGTGGAGGCGTCCGGATGAAAGGTGATCCAGGTGGCGCCGGCCTCGGCGAAATCGCCGATGAGCCGATCCACGGGATTCACCATCAGGTGGACGTCGATATCCGCAGTCACGCCGTGTTTACGCAATGCCGTGCACACCATCGGTCCAATCGTCAGGTTGGGCACGTAGTGATTGTCCATCACGTCGAAATGCACCATATCTGCGCCCGCCTCCAGCACAGCATCCACCTCCTCACCCAGACGGGCAAAATCCGCGGAAAGGATGGAGGGCGCGATCAGGTAATTGGCCATCTGGGGCTCCGGCAGCTCGAATTCCGGTATTCTAACGGCTTCACGCCCCGAACACAGCGTCAGCGTGGCCGATTCCCGGGGAAATCACCCAGGGCTGCCTTGTCACGAACCCGGCGCGCTCAGCCAAGGCGCGCGTTCAGTGCCTCCAGGCGAGCGGGCGTGCCGACATCCTCCCAGACGCCCGCATAATACTCACCACCCAGGCTACCGGGACCGATGGCCCGGTCGAGCAGCGGGCGCAGGGGCGTCCTGCCGGCTGCCAAACCCTGAAAAAGCGGCCAACTGAACAGGCCGATGCCGGCGTAGGTAAAGCCTGTGCGGGCCGCCTCGCGAAACCTGACCCAGCCATGCGCGTCGAGCGCAAAATCACCTCGCGGATGCTGTGGCGGATTGTCTACCAGAACCAGCCTGGCCGCTTCTGACGCTCTCAGGGGCTGCCCGCACAAACGCCGCAGCGGATAGTCTGTGAACACATCACCGTTCAACGCCAGAAAGGGCTGCTCCCCGAGTCGCGCCCGGGCGTGCAGCATACCGCCGGCGGTCTCCAGCGGCGTCTCCTCGTGCGAGTACTGTATCGAGAGTCCCCAGCGACTGCCGTCACCACAGAACTGCGTAATCTGCTCCGCCAGGTGGGACACGTTGATCACCACGTCGCGCAGACCCCCGGCGGCCACGCGCCGCAGATGATGCTCGATGAGAGGCATCCCACCCACCCGCAGCAACGGTTTGGGCGTCACGCGGGTCAGCGGCAACATGCGCTCGCCGATACCGGCGGCCAGAATGATGACCTTCACGCGCGCCGGCCCCACGCCTGCGCATCCACAGCCGGCAGGATGTCCGCGGTGAACCAGTCGCGAAAGCGGGCCACCACCGGCTCATCCGGCGCATAGCGCGCGAGAATCTGCTCGACGTAGGCCAGCACCAGCGGCAGGTCGTCGAGGTAGGCTCTTTTGCCGTCGCGCAAGGCGAGACGGGCAAACGTACCGAGCACCTTGATATGCCGGTGCAACCCCATGAGGTCGAACCAGCGCAGGAAGCGAGTCTCATCCGGCACTGCCACCACGTTCGCGTCCAGCAGCACAGCGCGATACCCAAGCGCCCACTGCGTCACCTGCGCCGCGGGCCAACGGATATAGCAGTCGCGCAGCAAGGACACCAGGTCGTAAGTCAACGGCCCCGCCACTGCGTCCTGGAAATCGATCACCGCGAGCGCGCCGTGCGGCGTGAGCATCAGGTTGCGGCTGTGAAAGTCGCGGTGCACCAGCACACGCGGTTGCTCCAGCGCCGAGTTCACCAGTAACTCGCACAGGTCGTCGCAGACCCGCGCAGCGACGGCGTCTGGCGGATGCTCCAGCAGCGTGCGGACGAACCATGTATCGAAGCGGCCAAACTCCTCGCGCAACAGGGCATTGTCGTAGGGTGCGAGCGTCCCGCCGCGAATGTCCGCGGCGGCCAGGCTCGCGAGAACCCCGAAAGCACGCCGGTACAGGCCGTCAGCCGTATCCGGATTCAGCGCGGACAACAGCAGCTGCTCGCCGAGATCCTCCAGTAGCAGGTATCCGCGGGCGTAATCGACGGCAATGATGGCCGGCACGCGCACGTCGGCACGCGCGAGGCGATCCCGGGCCGCCACAAACGCGGCATTGTTTTCGCTGGCCGGTGGCGCAACCATGAGAATGTAGCTACGCCCGTTCAGAACCGCGCGATAGTAACTGCGGCTGCTGGCGTCGCCGGCTACCGGCGAAATATCGGGCGTGGCATCATTCCCGCTCACATTCAGCGTTGCTTCAGCCCAGGGCAGCAGCGACACGGGCGGGGGGGGCGATGTCACCGTAGTCTCCTGTCTCAAAATTAGTCAGACAACGCCGGGGGGATGCTTTAGACTCCGCGTTTTGTCCCATCTACAAGCTCCGAGCCCGATGATTCCCGACTGCCACACATCCAGCCGCAGAACACCTCGTGCTACCACAACGCTTGTGGCCTGCGCACTGGCGGTACTGCTGTCGCCCGGCGCGCTCGCCAAGGATACCAACTCCGGGGACTGCGATGCCAATCCCACGGGGCAGAACTGTGCCGGGACGGCGAGGAACAACCTGGATTGGTCAGACATAGAGGATGTACCGCCCGCACTGCGCGATCGACGGTGCATTACCTGTTCGGGGCGCTACATTGACCCGCTGGCCGGCGAAGACACCTCGCGCTCACCGGAGGGCGAAGACATCCGCGCCACCGCGAATGAGACCGAAATACTCCAGGACGAGGCGCTGCTCAGCGGTGGCGTCCGCGCGACCCAGGGCTATCGGCGCCTTTATGGCGATACCGCGGTGGTCGACCGGAGCAAGGAATCCGCGGTATTGCGCGGCAACGTCATCCTGCGGGAACCCGGGGTGCTGCTGGTGGGCGATCGCGCCGAAGTGTTCTCCGAAACCGGGGAAGCGACTGTGCACTCGGGTCGTTTTGTCTTTCATGAGCGACACCTGCGCGGCTCGGCGGACCTTCTGGAGCGCGACGAGCAGGGCCTGGTGCATATACACGAGGGCAATTTCAGCTATTGCGCTCCGGGGGAGAACGACTGGTCCATACGCGCGCGGCAACTCCAGCTGGACTTTGAGGAGGGCGTGGGCACCGCCCGCGGTGCCAAGCTTGATGTCGCCGGCGTGCCCCTATTCTATTTCCCGTGGCTGCAGTTTCCCCTCGACGACCGTCGCCGCACGGGTTTCCTGTGGGCTGACTTCGGCAGTGACAGCACCGGCGGTCTCGACATCACCGTACCCTTCTATATCAACCTCGCGCCCAACTACGACCTCCTCTACGCACCGCGCTTCATCGAGGAGCGCGGCGTGAACCACGAACTCGTGGGGCGTTACTTCAATCCCGCGTTCGGTAGCTGGACAGTGGGCGGCGCCTGGATGGCCGACGACCAGACCTTCGAGGATCAGGCACCCGCCGGGCGCAGCACCGATCGCTGGCTGGGCGTGATCAAACAGTACGGGCTGTTTGACGGGCGCTGGCGCTCCGTCATCGACTACAGCAAGGCCAGCGATGTCGACTACCTGGAGGACCTCGAGACCTCCAACCTCGAAACGCGGCGTCAAACCAGCCTGCTGCAACTGGCCAGGCTGGATTACCTCGGCGACCAATGGCTGGTCAACCTGGAGGCCCAGCAATTCCAGACCCTGGCGGAGGATATACGCGAAGACTACAAGAAGCTGCCACAGCTTACCGCGCAGTATCGCGGCGGTCGCACGCCCTTCGAGCTTGAGCCGATACTCGTCAGCCAGGTATCCAATTTCGATGCCGAGGACAATCGGGTCACCGGTCAGCGCCTGTACGGCGAAGCCGGCTTGACGTACCCGATGCGCTGGCTGTGGGGTTTCCTCCAGCCCACGGTGAAGTACCGGCAGCTCAATTACGAGCTGGACGGGAACGCACAGATCATCGATTCCAGCCCCAGCGCCGGCTCGGCACTCGCCAGCCTGGACGGCGGACTGGTGTTCGAGCGACAAACCTCTCTCATGGGCAAAGGCATCCTGCAAACCGTAGAGCCACGCCTGTATTACCTCTACAGCGAGTACGAAGAACAGGACGGCCAGCCGGACTTCGACAGCGCGGAACTGACCTTCAGCTACAACCAGTTGTTCCGGGAGACACGTTTTTCCGGTCGCGACCGGCTGGACGATGCCAACCAGATAGCGCTCGGCCTGACCACGAATTTTATTGACGAACGCGACGGCACCAGTCTGTTACGCGCCAGCATCGGCCAGATCTACTATTTCCGTGACCGGGAAGTGCGCCTGGTGCCAACAGCCGAACCGCTGGACGACCCGAGATCAGAGATCGCCGGCGAACTGCTGTTCACACCGTCCGAGCAGGTGAGCCTGCACGGTGGCCTGGTGTATGCTCCTTCCAGTGACAGGATAAACTCCGGCAATTTCCTCACCAGCTATCATGCCGACAACGGCGGCGTGTACAATCTCGGCTACTCCTTCCGCAGGCCCGTGGGGAGTACCACCCCGACGCGCCTGCAGGAACCCACCGCAGAGGCGCACGTATCGGCCTACCTGCCCCTGCGCAACAACTGGAGCGTGTTCGGCGCCATGAATTACAGCACCAAAGCCAATCGCAGCGTGGAAGATATGCTGGGGGTCGAATATGATAGCTGCTGCTGGACGCTTCGACTGCTCTATTTACGCTACTTCGACAACGAATCCACCAGCCTGCAGGACTTCAGCGACCCGAATCTACAGCGGGAAAAAGCCGCGCAGTTCCAGATAGTCCTGAAAGGCATGGGGGGATTCGGCGACCGTATCACCGACATCATGCAGAATATGATCCGAGGTTTTGACGACCGTGAATACTAGGACCCTACTCGCAGCCTTGCTGCTGGCGTGCTCATCGCTGACCCATGCGGCGACAGAGATCATCGACCAGGTGGTCGCCATCGTCGACAACGACGTCATCATGGCGAGCGAACTACGCGAGCGGATTCAGGCAATTACAGAAAATATCACCGCGCGCGGCATGGACATGCCACCCGAGGAAGAACTGATCCGCGAGACGCTCGACCGCCTGATTCTGGAGAGCATCCAGTTACAGAAAGGCACCCGGGTCGGCGTGCGCATCTCCGACGAGCAACTGAATGCCGCGGTGCAACGCATCGCCGCGCAGAACCGTATGAGCGTCGATCAGTTTCGCCAGGCGCTCGAGGCCCGTGGACAATCGTACAACGACATGCGCGAACAACTGCGCCGCGAGATGATCATCCAGCGTGTGCAGGCCGGGAATGTCAATCAACGCATCCAGATCAGCGAGCAGGAAGTAAACAATTTTCTCTCGACCCAGGAAGGACAGAAGCTTTCACAGCCCGAGTATCGCGTTCTGCACGCGCTGCTGCCCGTTTCGCCTGATACGCCTGAAGCAGAGGTGGCACGAGCGGAGGCGCGGGTCGAACAGGTGCTCGGGCGGATACGCAGCGGCAAACCCTTCGACGAGGCGGTGAGAGACAGCGCCGCACCCTACGCTTTCACCGGCGGCGATCTCGGTTGGCGCAAACTGGAGGACCTGCCCTCGCTATTCAGCGATGTGGTGCCTGAAATGCAACCCGGGAGCACTGCCGACCCGATCCGCTCCGCCAGCGGCTTTCACCTGATCTACCTCGCGGAGGCTCGTGGCGTCGACCGCATGGTGTCGCAAACCAAAGTGCGCCACATTCTAATCAAGCCCTCGGAGATCCTGGACGACGATCAGGCGCGGGAGTTGGCGGCCCAGTTACGCCAGCGAGCTCTCGCCGGCGAGGATTTCGGCGCACTCGCCAGAGAGTACTCCGAGGATATCGGTTCGGCGGCGGAGGGCGGCGATCTCGGCTGGACCAACCCCGGACAGATGGTGCCCGAGTTTGAAACCAGCATGGCGCAAACTGCCGAGGGGGAGATTTCCCAGCCGGTACGCACACAATTCGGCTGGCACATCCTCAAGGTAGAGGGGCGCCGGGACGAAGATATGAGCGATGAAGCCATCCAGGCCAAAGCGATGAACTACCTGCACGACCGCAAGTACGAGGAAGAGCTGGACGCCTGGCTGCGCCAGATCCGCGACGAAGCGTTCGTCGATATCAAGTAGGCCACGGGCGATGGCGATTCCCAGAATAGCCATCACCACCGGCGAGCCGGCGGGTATCGGCCCGGACGTCACGCTGGCGGCAGCCATGCGGGCCTGGGATGCAGAACTGGTTGCCATCGGCGACAGCGCCCTGCTTGCAGCCCGCGCCGAGAGCATGCATCTCCCCGTGCAACTGCTGCCCTTTTCTGCCAACGAGCGCCCGCGACAGCACGAACCCGGCACGCTGCGCGTCATGCAGGTACCGCTAGCCGCCACGGTCACGGCCGGAACGCTGGATACCGCCAACGCCCCCTATGTCCTCGAGACACTGCGTACAGCCATCAATGGCTGCACGCAGGATGTGTTCCAGGCGATGGTCACCGCGCCCGTGCAGAAATCGACGATCAACGATGCAGGGGTATCCTTCAGCGGTCACACGGAATTTCTCGCCGAGGAAACGGCCACCGCGCAGGTGGTCATGATGCTGGCCACGGATGAACTGCGCGTTGCGCTGGCCACGACCCACCTCGCGCTGCGGGATGTGCCGCGTGCAATCACGCGAGAGCTACTGCTTGCGACCCTGCGTATCGTGCACCACGACCTGCGGGATAAATTCGGCATTGCGCAACCGCGAATCGCGGTGCTTGGGCTGAACCCGCATGCCGGCGAAGGCGGTCATATTGGCAGTGAAGAGATCGACACAATCCTGCCGGCGCTCGCCCAGCTACGCGATGAGGGGCTACAACTTCTGGGGCCGCTGCCCGCCGATACAGCCTTCAACCCCAAGGTACTGGACAACTGCGACGCGGTGTTTGCGATGTACCACGATCAGGGCCTGCCGGTACTCAAGTTCGCGGGCTTCGGCCGCGCGATCAACATCACCCTCGGGCTGCCGTTCATCCGCACCTCGGTCGACCATGGCACCGCGCTGGACCTGGCCGCAACCGGCGAGGCGGACGCGGGCAGCATGCTGCAGGCTATCAAGGTCGCTGTGACGATGGCCGGGCGACGCCAGGCGCCTGCCTGAGATACGGCTCAGGGCGCTGACTTTGTCGGCTTATCCTTATCCCTGCGCTCCAGCGCCCCCTGTTTGCGCGCCGCGGTAATCTCGTCCTGATAGGCATCGACCACTTTGTCCGCCTCGCCCTCCATGGCAATCTTGCCGTGTTCCAGCCAGATCACCCGGTCACACATGGCTTTCACCTGGTCGGCCATGTGCGAGACAAACACCACCGTTTGATCGCTGGTGATACGTTCGCGCAGCGCGGCCTGCGCCTTGCCGCGAAAATGTGCGTCACCCACACCCAGCACTTCATCGATCAGCAGTATATCCACGTGTGTCATCAGCGCGGTGGTGAAGCCCAGGCGCGCGCGCATCCCGGCCGAGTAATTCTTGACGGGTAACTCAAATGAATCCTCGAGTTCGGAGAATGCCTTGATCTCCTCGAGAAAGACCTCCGCCTCCCCGTGCGTGGAACCCTGCAGCATCGCGGCAAGAAGCGCGTTGTCGCGCCCGGAAAGCTCCGGCTTGAAGCCCAGGCCCAACGTCAGCAATGAGGCGGATTTACCCGGCGCAATAATAACCTGGCCGGAATTGGGAGCCAGAATGCCCGCCATAATGCGCAGCATGGTGGTCTTGCCAACCCCGTTGCGCCCGATGATGCCAAGCGTTTCACCCTCGTAGACCTTCAGCGACAGTTCGTGCAGCACGTGGTGCTTGCCGTGGTCGTAGGACTTGCGCCCCGAATGAAAAGTCAGCGAAACATCGCGCAGTTCCATCATCAATTTGTGGTCCACTGCGTTCATTCGGTCAGCGCCCGCAGCGCCAGGTACTGGCTGGCGCGACGCATAATCAACACCATGATGCCAAGCAGGCCGGCAAACACGGCGCCTATCGCGAACAGGTGGAGCATGTCCGGGGGCGTCGCGTACATCAGCGCCTGCCGGTAGGCATCGAAGATGAACGCCAGCGGGTTCACCGCGAGCAGCAGCGCCGTTTTGTCCGGGTCTCCCAGGTCGCGTGCGTCCCAGAATATGCCCGAAGAAAACATCAGGAAAATCATACCCAGGGAAATCAGCGGCGCGAAGTCGCGCACGATACACACCAGCGTTGCGCCGAGGTAGGCGCAGGCCAGAATCATGATGTAATTCACGAGTATGACCGGCAGCACGTACACCCACGTGACAGTGACCTGGTAACCACCGTAAATCAGGACGGCAAACAACAGGCTAAACACCGCTACCTGCTTGTACAGGCCCTCCTGCACCGACGCCAGCGGAAACAGCGTTTTGGGCACGTTCACTTTTCCTATCAGGCCTTTGCCGGCGACGATACTGTTCGAGGCCTGAATAACTGATTTGGCAAACCAGGTGTAGGCGAACTTGCCTACCATCAGGAAGAAAAGAAAGTCGGGCTGCCTGTTGGACAGAATGACACTGAAAACCACATACAAAACCGCCACGTAGAGCAGCGGCTCAATCACCCACCAGATATAACCCAGGAAAAACTTGGTGGCGTCCGCACGCAGCGCCATGCGGGCCATGACATCCGCGAGGCGGAAGAATTGGGAAAAGTGCATCGGACAAGTGTCTTCATTATTACTATCTGAGGGTGGCGAGTGTACCAAAAACCCCCGGGAATGAGCCAGCCACGGTATAAATACAAAAGCCACCGGGTACAATGACACGATGACAGGCACTCCACGCACCCAACACCGCGCACGCAAACGCTTCGGCCAGAACTTCCTGGTGGATGACTATGTCGTGCAGCGCATCGTGGCCGCCATCGCTGCGCGCGACGATCAGCACCTGGTAGAGATCGGCCCGGGACAGGGCGTCCTCACCGGCCCACTGCTGGAGTCGGGCTGCCGGCTCGATGTCGTGGAACTGGACCGCGACCTGATCGCCGGACTCCTTGCGGCGTTTGTCCGTAACCCGCGCTTTACCCTGCACCAGGGCGATGCGCTGCGTTTCGAATTCGACACGCTCGGGGAGCCCGCCACCCGGCTGCGCATTGTGGGCAATCTGCCCTACAATATTTCCACGCCCCTGATTTTCAAACTGTTGCAGCACACCGATCGTGTGCAAGACATGCATTTCATGCTACAGCGCGAAGTGGTCGACAGGCTCGCAGCCACCCCCGGCAATAAACTGTGGGGCAGGCTCGGCATCATGGCGCAGTACCATTGCCGCGTAGAGCACCTGTTTGACGTGCCGCCGGATGCATTTCGGCCCGCGCCGAAAGTCTGGTCTGCCGTGGTGCGACTTGCGCCGCACCGGGCCTCCCCCTGGCCCGACTGCAACGAACACGCGCTGCGCGATGTGGTACGCTCGGCATTCGCCCAGCGCCGTAAGACCTTGCGCAACAACCTGAAAGCCATTATCAGTGGCCGGCAACTCGAAGCGCTGGGGATTGACCCGGGCGCCCGTGCGGAAACCCTGAAACTGACACAATTCATAGAGATCGCGAACGCCAGGCATGAGCAAAGTACCGTTTGATCCATCGCAGGTGACAGTCGAGGTCATCACCGCGTACCTGGCAGAGCACTCTCAGCCAGACAAGGGCCAGTTCTCCTTCGCCTACACCATCACGGTGGCGAACCACTCGGAGGTGCCCGTACAGTTACTTTCCCGACACTGGATAATTACCGACGCAGACAACGAAAAACAGGAAGTGCGCGGTGACGGTGTGGTGGGTGAGCAGCCGGTTATCCCTGCCGGAAAAGCGTTCCGCTACACCAGTGGCGCTACCCTGGCAACGCCGGTGGGCTGCATGGAAGGTGAGTATTTTATGGTGGTGCGCGAGCCAATGGACATAGACCCCGCCGACCTGCCCACCTTCGAGGTCCCTATCCCACCCTTTTCGCTGCACACGCCCACCGCGCTGAACTAGGGGGCCTGCTGGCATGGCAACCTACGCTGTCGGTGATGTGCAAGGCTGTCTACAGCCACTCAAACGCCTGCTCGAGATGGTTAACTTCGACCCGGCCTGTGATGTGCTCTGGTCGGTGGGAGACGCGATCAACCGCGGTCCGAAATGCCTCAAGACCCTGCGTTTTCTGTACGCGATGCGCTCCAACCTCGTGATGGTGCTGGGCAACCATGACCTGCACCTGCTGGCGGTCGCCGCCGGCGTGCGGCCTGCGAGCCCCTCGGACACACTCGACAAGATACTGCAGGCTCCGGACCGGGAAGAACTCCTCAACTGGCTGCTGTATCGCCCCCTCATACACCACGAGCGCGGCTACACGCTGGTACACGCGGGGATTCCGCCACAGTGGACGCTGGAACAGGCGATCGGCTACGCACGCGAAGTGGAGACCGCCCTGCGCAGCCCCGGCTGCGCAGAATTCCTTGGCAGCATGTACGGCAACGAGCCGGCCCTCTGGTCGGACGACCTCACCGGCATGACGCGGTTGCGCGTCATCACCAACTACCTGACACGCATGCGCTATTGCACGCGCAAGGGTCTGCTGGATCTTGAAAGCAAGGAAGACAAACCCAGGCCGGGAGTCCAGAATATCGGCGACAAAAAGGTCTCGGCCTGGTTCAGCCACAGCAACCGGAAAACGAAGCACGAGCGCATTATTTTTGGCCACTGGGCGTCTCTGAAGGGGCTGACAGACACCCCCAACGCCATCGGCCTGGACACCGGCTGCGTGTGGGACGGGGCTCTCACCCTGTACAACCTCGACACCGGCGAACGCACGCGCTGCGAGTGCCTGGGCGGCCGCTGCCGCAACCAATCGCCATGACTGAAAGCCCGGCAGCCGCTACACTGCGCGCATGAAAACCTATCTTGTCGGCGGCGCCGTCCGCGACATGCTGCTCAACTACCCGGTTTCCGAACGCGACTGGGTAGTCGTGGGTGGAACACCAGAACAACTGCTGAACCAGGGCTACCGGCAAGTTGGCCGCGACTTCCCGGTTTTTCTGCATCCAGAAACGGGCGAGGAGTACGCGCTGGCCCGCACCGAGCGCAAGCAGGGCCGCGGACACAAGGGCTTCGTGGTGCACTGCGAGCCTTCGATCACCCTGGAAGAGGACCTGCTGCGTCGCGACCTGACCATCAATGCCATGGCAATGGACGCCAACGGCGAGATCATCGATCCGCACGGTGGCAGGCGCGATCTCGACGCACGCCTGCTGCGCCACGTATCCAGCGCCTTTGTAGAGGACCCCCTGAGAGTCTTGCGCACGGCGCGTTTCGCGGCCCGCTACGCACACCTGGGCTTCCGTGTAGCCGACGAAACCCGCACGCTGCTCGGCGACATCGTCGCACAGGGCGAACTGCAGCACCTCGCAGCCGAGCGCGTCTGGACCGAGCTGGAGCGCGCACTGGCCAGCCGCGACCCACAGGTTTTTGTGCGCGAGTTGCGCGCCAGCGGCGCACTGGCGGCATTGCTGCCGGAGGTCGATGTGCTGTTCGGCATACCACAGCGACGCGAGCACCACCCGGAAATCGATACCGGAGAACACGTGCTCATGGCGCTCGAACAGGCAGCGAAGATGGACGCGGACAGCGACGTGAGGTTTGCCGTGTTGCTGCACGATGTCGGCAAGGGCCTGACCCCTGAGGCGGAACTCCCGCGCCACATCGGCCACGAACAGCAAGGTCTCAAGCTGGTAGAACTTGTCTGTAAACGGCTGCGTGCGCCAACCCGCTTTCGCGAACTCGCCCGGAGCGTGTGCCGCAACCACCTGTTGTGCCACACGGCACTGCAATTGCGCGGCGCGACTCTGTTGAAACTCTTGCACGCCACCGACGCACTGCGCAGGCCCGACCGTTTCGACGCTTTTCTGCAGGCCTGCGAGGCGGACGCCCGCGGGCGGCTCGGATACGAGTTACGCGACTATCCCCAGGCCGATTACCTGCGCGCTGCCCTCGCCACGGCACGCGCCGTGAGCGCGGCAGAGTTCGCCGGCGAACAGCTCGACGGCAAGCGCCTGGGAGAGGCTATCGGCCGCGAGCGCACTCGCCGCCTGGAAGCGCTGCGCCCGCAGCCGGACTAGGGCGCCCTGGAGATAACCCGGCCGCGCCAGAGAAAGTCCACCGGCCACACGCGCTGACGGCTCTGCTCGTACGCGTCCCACAGGGCCCGGTAACTCAACCCCAGGGTCGGATGACGCTCATCCGGCGCCAGTTCGGCGAGCGGACACAATACGAAGGCGTTATAGCTTATTTCATCGCGCGGCAGTGTCACCTGACCGAAACAACCCACCTGCTGATCATAGGTCAGAATGTCGATATCCAGTCGGCGCGATTCAAAGCGGGTGGCGTCCGGCGGCCGCCCATGCGCCACCTCCAGGTCACGCAGGGTCGCGGCCAGAGCCGCCAGGGGCAGGTGCGTCTCAACGCGTGCCACAAGATTGAGAAACGGTCGCCCATCGAAACCGACGGCCGCTGACTCGTAAACGGAGGAAAGCGCCAGCTCGCCAAACAGCCCGTGCAGGGCATCGAGACCAGCGCTAATGTAGCGCTCGGGCTCAATGTTGCTGCCGATCCCCAGGTACACGATCGCCATCAGCCTTGCGAGCCCCGCTCGATTACCACCCCCACCGCGCGCGCCTGGGGCACGGCACCGGGCTTGGCAATGCTCAGGCGCAGCCAGGGCACGGCAAACTCCTCACGCACGACCCCGGCAACCCGCTCCGCAAGGGTTTCGAGCAACTGGCATTCACTCGCGCGCACCACGCGGATAACCCGCTCCGAGACGGCGGCGTAATCCAGCGCGTCCTGGATACCGTCCGAACCGACCGCGCGGCCAATATCCCAGGCCATCTCGAGATCGAGCACCAGTGTCTGGCGCAATCTGCGCTCCCAGGGGTGTATGCCGATTACTGCATCGATTCGCAGGCCACTGATGTACACGGTATCCATTCAGGCGGCACCATCCAAAGGGGGTAATTCGTCCATGGGCCAGCGCGGTCGCACCCGCGTTTCGCTGCTGTCGCGCTGGCCAGCCAACAGTCGCTGCGCGCCGGCATAGGCAATCATCGCGCCATTGTCCGTGCAGAACTTCGGCGCGGGGTAATAGACGCGGGCGCCCTCTCCCGCAAGCCGCGATTCCAGCGTTTGCCGCAAATTGGTATTAGCGCTCACGCCGCCGGCTATCACCAGTGATTTGAGCCCCTCCTGCGACAGCGCCCGGCGGCACTTGACGACCAGGGTAGCAACCACCGCCTCCTCAAAGGCGCGCGCGATATCACAACAATCCTGCTGCGTGAGTCCGCCCTCGGCCCGGCAGGCATTTACCGTATTCAGGGTATGGGTCTTGAGGCCGCTGAAGCTGAAATCGAGCCCGGGCCGGTTCACCATGGGCCGGGGGAAGTCGAAACGCTGCGGATCTCCGGCTAACGCCAGGCGCGCAATATGCGGGCCGCCCGGATACGGCAGGCCGAGCATTTTCGCGGCCTTGTCGAAGGCCTCGCCCGCGGCATCGTCGAGGGACTCGCCCAGCATGCGGTAGCGGCCGATGGCGTCCACGCGCACCAGTTGCGTATGCCCGCCTGAGACCAGCAGCGCCACAAAGGGAAACTCCGGTGCGTCGTCTTCCAGCATCGGAGCCAACAAATGGCCCTCCATATGGTGCACACCCAGCGCCGGTACACCCCAGCCCCAGGCCAGGGCGCGCGCCAGCGTGGCGCCGACCATCAGCGCGCCGAGCAGACCGGGGCCCGCGGTATAGGCCACCCCATTGATATCCGCCGCCGCGCAACCTGCCTGGTCCAGCACTTCCTCCACCAACGGCAGGGTCTTGCGCACGTGATCACGGGAGGCGAGTTCGGGTACCACGCCACCGTATTCCACATGAATATCGACCTGGCTGTAAAGCGCGTGCGCCAGCAGGCCGCGCCCGGTGTCATACAGCGCGACACCGGTTTCATCGCAGGACGTTTCGATACCCAGGATCAGCATGCTGGCACTCCATGGAGGTGTACGGGGACCATCTGGCAAAAAAGCTGCGCATGATACTTGCTGCCTCCGCCTTCGAACCAGTGTGCAGCAGCCAAAATTAACACTTTGCGGGTCTTTGCAAAACCACTGCGGGCAGTTTAGAATGCGCGCCCTTTACCAGACTGTACGGCCTGCGCGTGGCGCGCACCGCACAGCAGAATGCACCTTACGAGGTAGGAACTGAATGCCCTCAATCAAGATCAAGGAAAACGAGCCCTTCGACGTGGCCCTGCGCCGCTTCAAGCGCTCCTGCGAAAAAGCCGGCGTTCTCGCCGAAGTTCGCAAACGCGAGCACTATGAAAAACCCACCACCGTCCGCAAGCGCGCGAGCGCCGCAGCCGTCAAGCGTCACCTCAAGAAACTCGCGCGCGAAAACCGCAAGCGCGTGCGTCTCTACTAGCTCTACCCACGCGCAACAGCCTTTTCCAATGAGCGCGGAGTCCCTGGCCACTACCATCAAGGCGGAGCAGAAAGCCGCCATGAAGGCCCGCAACAAGGAACGCACCGCCACCCTCCGGCTCATCCTGGCCGAATTCAAACGCATTGAAGTGGACGAGCGCATCGAGGTTGATGACGCGCGTGCCCTCGTTGTGCTGGATAAAATGATCAAGCAGCGCCGCGACTCCGCCGAGCAATACAACGCTGCCGGGCGCGCGGAACTGGCCGCACAGGAGAATGCCGAGATCGCGGTCATCCAGGAGTTTCTGCCGGCACAACTCAGCGATGCCGATATCGATTCGATGATCACCGAGGCGCTGGCGGCTGTGGATAGCAGCGGTATGGCGGCCATGGGCGCGGTGATGGCCGAGCTCAAGCCGAAGCTCCAGGGGCGCGCCGATATGGGTGCTGTCAGCCAGAAGGTAAAAGCCAGGCTGCAGGCTTAATCCGTCAGCCGGGTCCGGCTGCGGAGTTATCACCTCAAGCAAAATCCCGAGCATCTAACCAATTCTGGCGTAACGCCAATACCCGCCGCAAACAGCCCCGCAGAGCGAGTGTCTCAGCCTTCCGAGCGCCGCGGGGCTTGCGCCACCGGGCCACGGACAACTGTTCAAGCACCCCTGCAGCGCCGACCAACCGCTCAAGCGCAATATCCGGCAGCGCCAAATAACGCTAGACTAGCCGGCTAAGCTAAGCTGGATACACATGGCTGGACTGATACCCCAAGCTTTTCTCGACACCCTGCTGGACCGCGTCGACATCGTCGAGGTGATAGACCGGCGCGTGAAGCTGAAAAAGACCGGCAAGAACTACAGCGCCCGCTGCCCCTTCCACGACGAGAAAACCCCCTCGTTCAGCGTCAATCCCGACAAACAGTTTTTCTACTGTTTCGGCTGCGGGGCCGGCGGCAACGCGATCGGTTTCGTCATGGAATACGACAACATGGAGTTCCCGCAGGCCGTCGAAAGCCTCGCGGGCGACGCCGGACTCGAGGTCCCGCGAGAAGCCGCCGGCGATGGGCGCCGCAGCCGGCAATCGGAAGACACCTCGAAACCCCTGTTCGCATTGCTGGAGCAGGTGTCGCAATTCTACCAGCATCAGTTGCGCCAGCACCCGGCGCGTGAATCTGCCGTGCGCTACCTGAAAGCCCGCGGGCTCAGCGGTGAGATAGCGCGCGATTTCAAGCTGGGCCTGGCGCCGCCGGGTTGGGATAACCTGCTGCAACGTTTCGGCGGCGATGACGAGCAGCGAGCATTGCTGCTGAAAACCGGCATGCTGGTGGAAAACGAGCAAGGTCGACTCTACGACCGTTTTCGCGACCGCGTGATGTTCCCCATTCGCGACCGTCGCGGCCGCGTCATCGCCTTCGGCGGGCGCGTACTCGGAGATGACAAGCCGAAGTATCTCAATTCGCCGGAAACCGCGATTTTCCAGAAGGGGCGCGAACTGTACGGGCTGTTCGAGGCGCGCCAACGCAATCGTCACCTTGAGCGCCTGCTCGTGGTGGAGGGCTACATGGACGTCATTGCCCTCGCCCAGTACGGCATCAGCTACGCCACGGCAACGCTTGGCACAGCCACCAGCACCACGCACCTGCAACAGCTCTTCCGGCTCTGCCCTGAGGTAGTGTTCTGCTTCGATGGCGACGAAGCCGGTCGCAAGGCGGCGTTCAGGGCGCTTGAAACCAGCCTGCCGAGCATGGAGGACGGGCGCCAGGCGCGTTTTCTGTTCCTGCCCGACGGCCAGGACCCGGACGACGCGGTACGCGCAGTTGGGAAAGACGGTTTCGAAGCGATGCTCGACAGCGCGGTACCGCTGGAAAATTTCCTGTTCGATTCCGTGGCCCGCGGGCTGGATATGGCCAGCCTGGAGGGCCGCGCACGCATGAGCAAACTCGCCCTGCCCTACATCCGGCAGCTGCCCGAGGGCGTGTTCCGCCAACTCATGTTCCAGACGCTGGCTCAGCGCACCGGGTTGGAACTCAGCAGCCTGATGCAACTCGAGGCGCCCCCTGCTCCGGCCGACCCGGTAGCCGAATCCCCAGCGACACTCGACGCGCCTCCGCCTGAGTTTTTTGCCAACTCTCCGCCGCAGCCGGCGCTGCAACCTGCGCGAAAGGCTACACAGAAGGGGTATGCAAACCTTGCGCAGAAGATCATCGCCCTGTTGCTGCACCGTCCGGACATTGGCCGCCTGACCGAACCGGCAGCGCTGCGCGAACTCCAGGGGGAGGACACTCAACTGCTGCGCGACCTGCTGGAACTACTCCACCGGCGCCCGGAATCCAGTACCGCCATGCTGCTCGGCCACTGGTACGGGACACCCGAGGGCGACCTGCTGAACCGTCTTGCCGGCCAGGAGCGCCTGGTCCCCAGGACCGGCATCGAACAGGAGTTTGTCGACACCCTCGACGCGCTGACCCGCGACCTGCCGCAGCGATCAAAATTGGCGGCTCAGGTCGACAAATTAAAGGTCACGAACTACGCTGAAGTCAGCGATTTGGAGAAGCAACGCCTGAGAGAGCTGTTACAGGAGAAAGCACAGCGCGATGCTCAGCGAACCAAACCGAGACAGTAACCCGGGCAACTGAAGCCGGGGCTTACTGCAAAAGGCAGGCAAAAGGCCAGGCCGCCAGTTGAATCGGCCGGCTCGCAACCCCATATACCACGTAGCGAATTTTTCCGGTTCAAACGGGTCCCAAGCACCGCTACCCCGGGAAATTTCGTATTTTAAGGTGGGGTAGCGCCGCTTTTCCGGTTATAATCGCCGGCTAATTTTTGTTCGCAGATTTCACACTCTTTGAAGGTGTCAGCTTAATGCCAGACGTTCAGCAGCAATCCCGTCTCAAGGACCTCATCGCCCGCGGCAAGGACCAGGGCTACCTGACCTACTCCGAGGTGAACGATCACCTGCCCCAGGACATTTCTGATCCGGACCAGGTCGAAGATATCATCCAGATGATCAACGATCTCGGCATACAGGTCTTCGAGTCTGCGCCCGATGCCGACGAACTGCTAATGGCCGAGGGAGATTCCTCCGCCGACGACATCGCCGCCGCCGAGGCCGCAGCGGCACTCGCCGCTGTAGAGACCGAAGCCGGACGCACCACCGACCCGGTGCGCATGTACATGCGCGAGATGGGCACCGTCGAGCTGCTCACGCGCGAAGGCGAGATCGTGATCGCCAAGCGCATCGAGGAAGGCATCCGTGAAATGCTGGCAGCCCTGGCACTGTACCCTGGCGCCGTGAAAGCAGTGCTGGACGAATACGACCTGGTGGCCAGGGAAGAGCGCCGCCTGGGCGACATCATCGTCGGCTACCTCGACCCCACCGAGCACGTGCCCAGCGCCTCGGAGATGGCGGAGAGCGCGCCGACTACGGACGACGATGACGAGGAAACCGAGAGCGGGCCCGACCCGGTAGAGGCAAAAAAACGCTTCACCGCGCTGAAACGCCAGTACAACAAAACCGAAAAGGCCATCGCCGCCAAAGGTCGCCAGAACGCCACCTCGATCAAGGAAATGGAAAAGCTCGGCGAGCTTTTCAAGTTTTTCAAGCTCACCCCCCGGGTTGCCGACCCACTGACGGACACCCCGCGCAACCTGCTCATGGCAATTCGCGACCAGGAGCGCGAGATCATGCGCCTCGCCGTCAAGGTGAGCGGCATGCCGCGCAAGGAGTTCATCACCACGTTCCAGGGCAACGAAGCCGATGTTCGCTGGGTGGGGCGCCACACCCGCAAGAAGGAGTACGGCAGCCGGCTGGCTGCCCAGAAAGACCAGATCCAGCGCCTGCAGCGACGCATCCAGAGCGTGGAAGAAAAAAGCGGCCTGAGCGTGGGCGAAATCAAGGAAATCAACCGTCGCATGTCCATGGGCGAGGCACGGGCACGCCGGGCGAAAAAGGAAATGGTCGAAGCCAACCTGCGCCTGGTCATATCCATCGCCAAAAAGTACACCAATCGCGGTCTCCAGTTCCTCGACCTGATCCAGGAGGGCAACATCGGCCTGATGAAAGCCGTGGACAAGTTTGAATACCGGCGCGGCTACAAAT
>CAZFJQ010000016.1:44400-57558 GCA_964519755.1 uncultured Halioglobus sp. | reverse complement strand
CTCAACTCCTCGATTGCAGTGCAGCACTGCTGCGCCGCGCGATTCCACCCGCGGTTGTAATGCCAGCATAAGTGGGCTGCTGCCTGGGGACTGTCAGCGAGATAGTGTTTACCGATTACGGCCCAGCTTCTCGTGTGCATCCACCCACTCATTAGTGCCCGAGTCTGTGTCCGTGCGGGCTGCGGACTGTAATGACAGTTCCCCCGCCACGACGAGACCCGCGGCGATCTCCAGGAGCTTGTAGGCTTTGCCCTGGCCATGGCAGCCCATCAATTCCAGGCACTCGCGCTGGGTTGCCAGGCCTGTACCGCCACCATAACTGGCCATGATCAGCGCAGGCAGTGTGATGGAATAGTAGAGGTCGCCGCTGGTAGTGACGTAGCTGTAGACACTGCACTGGTTTGCTTCGGCGATATTGGCCATATCCTGCCCGGTAGCCATGAACAGGGCCGCCAGGCCATTGGCCGGATGGGCGGCGTTATTCGACGCGCCAGTGAGGTAGGCCGAGAGTGTGTTCATGCTGATGCTGTTGCGCAGTCGTTCGGGGGTATTGCGCAGCACATCGGCGAGCACCTTTCTTGGAATGGTCAGCTCTGCGGTCACTTTGCGACCACGGCCCTTGAGCGAGTTGACAAAAGACGTCTTTTTCTCCGAATCCCAGCCTCCGGAGAGGCCGTAGGTCCGCAGCTCGGAATAGTTTGCCCGAATCCATTCACAGGCCGTGAATGTTGCCATGCCGGTCATATTCTGGCCTGCAGCATCCCCGGTGGAGTAGTCAAAGCGGGTATAAACGATGTTGTGAACGGGATAGATCTCTATTTCGAGCAGTTTGCCGACTGAAGTGGTGGATTCGGCCTGGGCCTTGATCAGGTCGAAATTGTCTCGTAGCCAATGAGAGAAAGCGCGGCCCTGTCTGGCATCTTTAAAAAAGAACACCGGTGCCCGCTGCATCGCCTCACTGACCACGGTGGTAGTCACGCCGCCGCTTTCCCTGATCACACGCATGCCGCGGTTGTAACTTGCTATCAGGGTTCCCTCTATCGTGGCCATGGGTACATAGAACTCGCCTTTAGCGTGCTCGCCATTCACCAGTAGTGGCCCGGCAACGCCGACCGGGAGCTGGGCGACGCCGAACAGGTGTTCGCAATTGCCCGCCATGGATTGAGGATCAAACGAGTAGTGTTTGGTGTGCTTGAGTGTCTTGCCGGATTGATTCTCGAGAAAGCGCTGGCGCTCGGCAATGATTTCGTCGCTGTAATCGTTGTCGCCGTTGCGGGGTATTTTGGCACTCATCTTAAGTTCTCCATGTTGACGATGTCTATATTCTGTGGGCACCTTAGCCGGTAATATTGACGATGTCAATATCCGGTGATAGATTGCCCTGGTGAACAAATCCAGTCAGAAAAACTGCTATCACCATGGCGATCTGAAGCGTGCGCTACTGGACGAAACCGCGCGCATTCTGCGTGAGGAGGGGGAGGATGCTTTATCGCTGCGGCGGTTGGCGGCGAATCTCGGCGTCTCGCGTACCGCGCCTTACAACCACTTCAAAAACAAGGAGGCGTTACTCACGGCTGTGGCGGAAGAGGGTTTTTCGCGTTTTTCAGCGGATATGGCCTTGGTGAGAGAGCGCAGTCGTTCCCTGGAGGGGCGGGACCTGACTCGCGCGTTGGTCAGGGCCTACGTGAAATTTGCACACAAGAATTCAGAATACTATGACCTGATGTATGGCAGTAAATCCTGGCGATCCAACGACTCTTCGGCATCGCTGGGGTTGACCGCGCGCAACGTCCTGCGTTCCGATGTGGAACGCCTGCAACGGGCGCAGAAACGCGGGGCAATAGCTAAAGACCTTGACGTACTGCGCTTTGCGCAGCTGTACTGGGGTACGCTGCACGGAATCAGTCGCTTGCTGTTGGATGGTGTGTATACCGATTCGGCCTCGGTTAATCAGTTATGCGATGCCGCCGCGGATATGCTGTGGCAGCAGATAGATCCGACGTAGCGGCGCAAGGCGATGCAGGAAAACTGTCCTGCCAACGCCGTGAGTTCCGCGGTTGGTAGTACCCTGGCGGCGTTAGCGAATTACGGTGTCAACGATGAAAGACAAAGATCTTCGGGAGATGGTCAGCAAAGTAGCTGGATATTTCCAGGCCGAATCCGATTTCGAGGAATTCACCAAGGCGCTGCGTAGGCAGTTTTGGGAATCCAGGCTGGAAGGAGAGCCAGGCGATTGCCCTGGCTGCGAGAACCATCAGGCCGGCGGTAATGGCAGCGCGATGCGTAATCTACGTCAGCAAATCGCAGGCTTCATTCTGGGCGCTCTGAGCATAGGCCTGCTGAGTGCCTGTGGCGACAACAGTGACGTTCCGTTAACGCAACCCGTGGTCGCCGACAGGGTGCTGACTGGCGGCAGTATCTATACGGTCAATCCGGCGCAGCCCTGGGCGGAGGCGGTGGCGATAAAAGGCGATACCCTCATTTATGTCGGAGACGCGGCCGGGGTTCAGGCCCACATCGACAGTGACACTCAGGTGGCAGATCTCGATGGCCGGATGGTGCTCCCTGGCTTCGTCGACACGCACGCGCATCCCCTGCAATCGGCGGGGATGGTGTATGCGCTGCAGCTGGATTCATCCATGAATCTGGCGGAGATCCAGGACGCTGTTGCGTCCTATGCCGAGTCCAATCCCGAGCGTGAACTTGTGCTGGGCTTCGGCTACGGCGAGTTTCAATTCGGTCCCGAAGGCCCGACGAAAGCGATGCTGGACGCTGTGGTGACCGACAGGCCGGTGTTGCTGATCGATGAAGGCGCGCACACCGCCTGGGCTAACACCCGGGCGTTGGAGGTGTTTGGCATCGATGGCAGCACGCCCGACCCGATACCCGGCAAGCACTTCTACCGACGCGATGCCGAGGGCAATCTCACGGGCTCCATGGTGGAGTCGCAGACGTTTTTCCCGCTGCTGGCGGAGTATGGCGCGTATGATGCCGCGCTGGCGCTGCGTGGCGGGAACCTTGTTTACTTCGTCTTTCGGGCGAGCGGTATTACCACGGTATTTGATGCCGGAATGTCGTCGTTTGAGCCGCAGGCGCTTGAAGTTGCAGGCGAACTGGCGGACGAGGGCCGGCTGCCGTTCCGGCTGGTTGCGTCACACATGATTCAGAACCCCGACCAGTTGGGCGGCGCCGTCGCGCGCTTTCGCGACCTTGAAAGAACCTTCAATCGCGGGCTGCTGAAAATGGGCGGCATCAAGATCCTCAACGACGGGACGATCGAGGCGCGCAACGCCGCCATGCTGGAGCCCTATGCGGACGAGCCGGGCAACCGCGGGGCGGTGCTGCTGGAGGCCGATGCGCTGGAGGCCTTTGTCGTCGAGGCGGATGGGGCGGGCATCGACGTGATGATTCATGTGATCGGCGACAGGGCGGCGCGCGAAGCGCTCGATGCGTTGGCTGCGGCGCGTTTGCAGAATCCGAATTCAGGCACCCGCCACTCGCTGACGCACCTGGAGCAGGTGAGTGATGTCGATTTACCGCGTTTCGCTGAAATACCTGACCTGATTGCACAGACCACACCTTACTGGCACGCGTTTTACGAGGAATCTGTGGTGGCGCTCGGTGAAGTGCGTGCCTCCCGGTATCACCGTTACCGTCAGTTGCTGGACGCCGGGGTGCGCGTGACGTTTGGCAGCGATTTCCCGGCCACCGGCGATTCGCCGTTTGACGCGTCGCCCCTGCGCAATATCCAGGTCGGGCACACCCGGCAGCGCATTGGCGAGCCCGACGCCCGGATCCTCGGCGACCCGGGCGAGCGTATGAGTATCGAAACCCTGATTCGCGGCTATACGCTGGATGCCGCCTATCAACTGCGAATGGAAGATGAAGTAGGCTCACTGGAAGAGGGTAAACAGGCGGACCTCGTTGTTCTGAACAGGGACATTTTTGCCGTGCCACCCCGACAGATTCACCAGATTATCGTGGAAGCGACGATGCTGGCTGGCGAGTTTGTCTATGGTGAGCTTCCGGCCGAATGAAGGTCGAAAGGAAAGAGGAAGAACAAGCAAGCAAGAAGATGGACGCCCATGTTCCGTCAACCGGGCCGCTGCTATGCCTGGCTATTCCTTCTACCTGAACAACAGGGTAAACAGCGGCGTAAGTGGAACGATAGCTCTCAAACGTGAGGCGTCCCCTTGTGCCGGGTGCTAAAATGCAAAGACCTCCATCGTCGGAGATCGGCAAGGAGCATACCATAGCCCTCAAGACGCGCACCGCTCACGCCCTGGTCTGGTCGATGGCGCTGCTGCCAGTCGGCTTTTTTCTCGCGGGCCTGGTGCCAGCGGACTTCGCCTCAGTGAGCGCCGTGCTCAACCTGCTGGGTCGACTGACCGGGGTTGCCGGCCTTGCGCTGCTGCTGTTGGCCGCGGCGCTGAGTGTGCGGGTGCCCGGGGTCGATCTGCCCTTCGGCGGCCTCACCAAGCTGTGGCACACGCACCACCTGCTGGGCGCGGCCTCGCTATTATTATTGCTGGTGCACCCGTTGCTGCTGGCCTTTGCCGCCTCTGCCCGGGGAGATGGGCTGGCCTTCAGCACCCTGTTCCCGCCATTGGCGGACTGGGCAACCTGGGTAGGCTGGCTGGCATTGCTGCTGCTGATGGTGTTCCTGGCGCCGAGTTTCGCTTTCTTCGGTGCGCCCAACTACGAGCGCTGGAAAAAGATGCATGCGCTGGCTGGCCCCGCCGTCATCCTGGCGCTGATTCATACCTTCCTGCTCAGCCGCACCATGCCGGGACCGACGGATAACCTCATCTGGTCGCTGTTCGCCCTGCTCGGTGTTGGCGCGCTGGGCTGGCGCCTGGTGTTCTCCCGCCGGATCGGCCGGCTGCCGTATACCGTGACCAGGGTCGACGCCGTGGCCGACGGAGTCGTCGAGTTGAGCCTCCGACCTGACCGGGGCCACCTGCGCTATGCCGCGGGTAATTTCGTCTACCTGACGCCCTTTGATCCCGGCCTTGCGGCGGGCCACAGGGAGGAGCACCCCTATACGCTTTCCTCCTCACCATTGGAGACGGAGCTGCGTATCGCGATCAAGGCGCTGGGCGATGCCAGCCGCGCGATCCAGAGCATTCCCGTCGACACACCGGTTACGGTGGAGGGGCCCTATGGCCGCTTTTTCCCGCTCGACGCCCGGGTCACCACACCCGAACTGTGGGTCGCCGGGGGCATCGGTGTCGCTCCCTTCCTGGCGCGCATGCGCCATCTGCGGGCGTTGGGCGAAAGTGGCAACATTCACCTGGTCTACGCGGTACAGGACCAGAGCCGAGCGGTTTTTGCCAGAGAGCTGCGGCAGCTCGCGGCGGGGATTCCGGGCTTTTCACTGACCTTCCACCACTTTTTCCGGGAAGGTCCGGTGACCGCTACCTTCCTGGGTACGGTCTGTCCCGACCTCGCGCGCCGAGATGTTTACATTTGCGGCCCACTGGCTCTGAACCAACTGATCAGGGAGCATGTCCTAGAGGCTGGCGTCAGAGCTGAACGCATTCATTCCGAGGAGTTTGAGCTGCTATGAAAAAAATTGTGTTTGCCGCCTTTGTGGCCTTCTGGTCCAGCGTTGCCACCATCGCCACCCTGCATGCCATGGGACCGGCCGAGGCACCGGCCACAACTGCGCAGGACAACGTTTCAGATTCAATCGAGGCGCGTGCTTACACCCTGGAGCAGGTTGCAGAGCATGCAACGCTCGAAGACTGCTGGATGGCCATAGAGGGCGTGGTCTACGACTTCACTACCTACATACCCCACCATCCCACGCCTGCATCCGTCATGCAGGAGTGGTGTGGCAAGGAGGCCACCGAGGGTATGCGCACCAAGGGATATGGCCGCGACCACTCAGCCGCTGCCTGGGCGATGATGGCAGCGTATCGGGTAGGAACGCTACTGCAATAGACCGGCGCGGCCGCGGCGCGGGGCCGCAGAGGACCGGGCATGGAGAGGGTCATCCGGCGTTAGCAGGCGCCTTTGCCAGCGTCACGCAACCCGACGCCGCTACCACCAGCAACGCCCCTGCAGTCGTCAGCCAGTCCAGCGGTTCCGCGGCAATCCCGGCATTGAACCAGTGATTGCCCAGCCACGTGAACAACAGGGTAAACAACGGCGTCAGAGGAATAATCGCGCTCACGCGCGAAGCGTCCCAGTAGCTCATCGCCAGCCCGAAACAACCGTAGGCCACAATTGTGTTCAGGCCACAGAACACCAGCATGACGAGTTCGCGGGTATCCAGCGCAAGTACCTGCGCGGGTTGGGCAAACGGTAACAGCAGCAGGCTGCCGCCCACGCAGATCAGCAGCAGAATATCCTTCGCGTGGTGGTCGGTCAGTAACTGTTTTTGCGCGATGGCATACGCCGTCCATACAGTGGCCGCGCCGATCATCAGCAGCAGTCCAAGGAGGTAACTCGTATCCGTCGCGACCTGGTTGCCCAGTCGCTGGTGAAAAAACAGCAGCAGCCCGACGGGAAACAGGCCCAGCCCCATCCACTGCAGGCGATACAGGCGTTCGCCCAGGATTAACACGCTGGCAAGCACCAGTAACAGCGGCGCGAACTGCACGATAATCTGCGCCGCGCCCGGGTTGAGAAACTGCAGGCCGGAAATGTACAGCAGGTAGTTGCCGGTAAGCCCGAACACCGCGAGCAACGCCCAGCGGCGATGTGCTGTTGAGAGCAGCCTGTGAAGCGCCGGGCCGCTCTGCCAGCCGTACCATGCGAGCGCAATCACGGCAGAGAGGGAAAAGCGGTACCAGGTGATCGTGACCGCGTCCATGCGCCCGAGAATGAGCTTCATCGCCAGTGGCAGCAGGCCCCACATGAGGGCCGTCATCAGCGCAAAGGCGAGCCCCAGTGTCCAGTTGCGGCTCATGGGGGATTCGCCCGTGTCAGCCGCCGGTGTGGCGGCCGAAGGCGGTGCTTTCACCTTCTTTGAAAATCTCTTCCAGCCTGTCCGCCAGGTAGTTTTTCAGGCGTTTCACGCGAGCATCCCGGTCGGTCATCAGGCGGCTGGATGCCAGCCCTTCCATCATGAACTTGGTTACGTCCATGGCCAGCAGGAAGCGCTCCCCGCGATCCTTCCACTCGTCGAAAAGCCGCTCATTGGATTCGCGCACGTGGCGCTCGAAAAGCTGCTGCGAGTTTTCCAGAATCGCGGCCAGTTCCGGGTCGGTGCGGCAGGCCACGCACAGTTCGTGGTAGACCACGAACAAATCGCCTACCAGGTGATCCCAGTAGGCCTCGATGCCGGCGCGACGGCGGTGCTTGCCCTTGAGCGACGCGGGAATCGCATTTACCCGCTCGGTGTAGTCTTCCAGCAGCTTGTCGTGCAGGTATTCCACGGCTGCCTGGATGAGCTCAGTCTTGGACGGGAAGTGGTGCAGCATGGCGCCGCGGGAGACCCCTGCCGATTGCGCGACCTTCGCGGTGGTGACGTTGGTGTAGCCGAGTTCAATGAAGCAGGCGATGGCGGCGTCCAGGATTTTGTCGCGCGTCATGGCGCTTTTTTGCGCCTGCCAGCTGATGTCTTCGCCGCCCGCGTCCTGCGGCCTGCTGGTTGCGGGGTTGGTCTTTTTACTCGACATGGATGGGCGCTGCCTCGATTACACGTGTAAAAACAAGCCGGACTGATTTAAACAGGATGCCGTTGAATCGAGTATATACCAGCGCGGTAGCATTGTATCGCGTGATTCCTCGGGGCAGGCGGGACGCCCTGTCGTGGCGTCCCAGCCGGGGATTACTCAGTCGTCGATACCGCCCATGCACAGGTATTTGATCTCGAGGTAATCTTCGATGCCGTATTTCGAACCCTCGCGCCCTATGCCGGATTCCTTGACGCCGCCGAAGGGGGCTACCTCGGTTGAGATGAGCCCCTCGTTAACACCGACAATGCCGTAGTCCAGCCCTTCGCTCACGCGCCAGATACGACCGATGTCGCGCGAATAGAAATACGCCGCGAGGCCGAAAGGCGTGTCGTTGCCAATGCGGATTGCGTCTGCCTCGGTCTTGAACTTGAACAGCGGCGCAACCGGGCCGAAAATTTCCTCGTTGTATACCTGCATGGAATCATCTACATCCACCAGCACCGTCGGCTGGAAGAAATTGTTACCGGCAGTGCCGCCGCCGCCCTCGATGACTTTCGCGCCCTTGTCGGTGGCTTCCTTGACGATGGCAGTGACTTTCTCGAAGGCGTCGTCGTTGATCAGCGGGCCGATGGTGACGCCCTCATCCATGCCGTTGCCCACTTTGAGCCCTTTCACGGCGGCCACCAGTTTCTCCGCGAAGGCGTCGAACACGCCTTCCTGCACCAGGATGCGATTCGCGCAGACACAGGTCTGGCCGGCGTTGCGGTACTTGGAGACCATGCAACCGGCCACCGCTGCGTCGAGGTCTGCGTCGTCAAATACGATAAACGGCGCGTTGCCGCCGAGCTCCATGGAGGTTTTTTTCACCGTGCCTGCGCATTGTTCCATGAGCAGCTTGCCGATCTCCGTGGAGCCGGTGAAGGTGAGCTTGCGCACTATTGGGTTGCCGGTCATCTCGCCGCCGATGGCGCTCGCCTTTTTACCGGCGACCACGCTGAATACACCCGCCGGTATGCCGGCGCGTTCGCCGAGCTCAGCCAGCGCCAGGGCGCACAGTGGTGTTTCCGTGGCGGGCTTCAACACGATGCTGCAACCGGCGGCCAGCGCCGGCGCTACCTTGCGCGTGATCATGGCGATAGGGAAATTCCATGGCGTGATGGCCGCCACCACGCCTACCGGCTGCTTCAGGGTGACGATGCGCTGGTCCGGTTTGTTGGCGCTGATGGTGTCGCCGTAGATGCGCCGCCCCTCCTCGGCAAACCATTCGACAAAGGCGCCGCCGTAGACCACTTCGCCACGCGATTCCGCCAGCGGTTTGCCCTGTTCGGCGGTCATCAGTTGTGCGAGGTCCTCCTGGTTTTCCATGATTAACTGGAACCAGCGTTTGAGCACTGCCGAGCGCTCCTTGGCCACCACCTGGCGCCACTCGCCAAAGGCGCGTTCCGCCGCTTCGATGGCACGGCGCGTCTCGTCGGCGCCCGCATTGGGAATCGAGACTATCTCCTCGCCCGTGGCGGGGTTGAATACCGGCAGGGTGGCGCCGGAGTCGGCGTCTACCCAGTTGCCGTCGATGTACAGCTTTGAACGCAGCAGGGAGGTGTCTTTTAGGCTCAACATGAAAAACGCTCGTCTTTGGAGTGGCGGAGGATAAAGACGACAGTCTACTTGCCACTGAGGCGAGCGACAACGGGAGCAAAGGCTTCCGCCATATTATTCTCGCCGTCGTCCAGCACCGCGATGTAGGAAATGCCGTACGCTTCGCGTCGCTGTTGCAGCGTGTCGCAGATGTAATCCACGCTGCCGATCAGGCAATGGGGATGCTCGAGAATATCCTCGGCGGTCATCCCCAGCGCATCGCCGATGGCACTGGCGGTGGGCGCCTGGTGTTCGGTGATAATGGTGTTGTAGGCGCCGATTTCCAGCTCAACGTCGGCAAACCGCGCGCCGGCGCCGGCTTTTACCCAGTCTATTTTCTGCGCGGTGGCCGCGGCCAGGCCCGAGGCCATCCCGTCCGGCCCAAGCATGCCGGCGCGGTTGTTGAAATTCAGGCTGACGATGTCGGCCTCGGCACCGGCAAACTGCAGGATCTTCTTGCTGCCGCCGCCAATCATCAGCGGCGGGTGCGGCGTCTGTGCGGGGGAGGGCGTGCCGTGAAACCCCTGCCAGTGAATGTGTTCGCCGTTTATCGACAGCGGCTCGCCGGACATGAACGCCTTGTAGGCGTGTACCGATTCCGCGAAGCGTGCAAAGCGCTCCGGGAACGCATCAAAGGCCAGGCCCGCTGCCTCGTACTCCCGCTCAATCCACCCTGCGCCGAGCCCGAACTCGAGACGCCCACCGGACAGGTAATCCATGGTGGCGGCCTCCTTGGCCAGCATCACCGGCAGGCGGTAGTCATTGCAGAATACCCGGCAACCCACGCGCAGCGTGCTGGTCTGCTCCAGCGCCATGGCGATTGCGGGCACCGCCGCGAGCATCTGGGGGGGATGGTAGGTGCCTTCCAGCGCCGGGCCCTCGCTGAGAAAATGATCGGCGAGATAAAATGTGGAGTAGCCGAGATCTTCCGTTTTACGGATCAGGCTGCGCCAGGCCTCGGGCGACGTGGTGTTGAAACTCTGCAGCGAAAAGCGGAAGGGCTTGTGCTTGCTCATGTTCTGTGGCTCCGGGCTTACTGGATGTATGGGTTGGTCGCAGTCAGTGGACAGGCACTTTTGCAATGGCGACGGGGATACAGCTTTGTCGGGGAATGCCGGAATAGCGCTCGGCGTTCTCCAGGTTGTTGATCAGGCGATTGGTGTTGGCGCCGATTTCACGAATGCGTGTATCGGCCTGTGCCGACGGATCGGGCGATGCACCCCAGCAGTGCGACATGGAGATAACCCCGGGGCGCACGTCATCACTGGCCGCCGCGACCGCGGGAATCACGCCGTGCGCGGAGCGCACTTCAATGATCTCGCCGTCGGAGATGCCCATGGCCTGCAGCTCGCTCGGGTGAATGTGTGCGGGGTTGGTAGTGCCCTTCTTGCCCAAGAGCGTGAGTTCGGGCCCGGTTGAGTTATAGGTATTCTTCATTCGCCGGCTCACCAGCAATAAGGGAAATTCGTCGCAGCTCGCGGCATCCAGGTCGGCAAAGGCCGAGTCAAGCTCGCTGGCGAGCCCCTCCGGGAACAGCTCCAGCCTTTCTGCGGTTTGCGGGTCGGCGGGCGAGAGGATGATATCGGGCACCGGATAAATGTGGCCGCCTTCCTGCGCGGCAATCTCGCTGATAGGTACGCGGGATCCGTGGGTGATATTTTCCAGCAACTCGAATTTGGAGGGCTTCTCCCGCATGTTGATCGGGCCGTTGTCGGTGGACAGTTCGAGGCCGAGGCGTTGCGCCAGTTCCCAGAAAATCTCCCACTCCTCGATCTTGTCGCCCTCGGCCTCCAGCACACTGTGGGTGTACTGGCTGTAGGGCTGGTCGTGCCAGATATCGGTCAGCAGGGTGACGTCTTCCCGCTCCAGGCAATGCTTGGGTGCGAGCACGTAGTCGGCCATCTGGGCGGTGGCGGACATGCGCAGATCAACGCACACCAGCAATTCGAGGGAGGCCAGGGCTGCATGGGTCTTTGCCTGTTCGGGCCAGGCGAGCAGGGGATTGCCGCCGATGCACAGCAGCGCGCGTATCTGGCCCTCGCCAGGCGTGAGCATTTCATCGCTGATCACAGCCGTTGGCATTTCGCTGCGGGGCCCGTAGGGGGTGAGTACCACGGTCTCGCCGATATCGGGCGATACCCTGCTGCGCACGCCGTCCTCCAGCCAGCTCCGCTGGGGCCCGCTCGCCTGCGCGAAGCGTGGCCCCGGCGGCGTCAGCACGCCCGGGTTGGGCATGCGCTCGCCGGCGCGGCAGTGGCGCCCGCAGATGGCGTTGAGTGTTTGCACCAGGTGTTGCAGCAGGTTCGGGTGAGGGCCCATTTCCGGGCCGGTGCCAGTGACCGCGGTGCCCCTTGGCCCGGTAGCGAACATCCGCGCGGCCTCGATGATCTGGCCGGCGTCGATACCGGCGGCGGGTGCGACGCGTTCGGGAGTGAAGCGCACCAGCGCCGCGCGCAGCGTGTCCAGGTTACTGACGTGTTCTGCGCAGAACGCGTGGTCGTAACGCGCTTCCTCGAGGATGACGTGAAGTATGGCGGCCACGAGTGCGGCATCGTGTCCCGGCCGCACTTGCAGGTGCAGGTCTGCGCGTTTGGCCACCTCGGTTTCCCGCGGATCGATGCAGATAACCTGCAGGCCCCGCTGCTTGCCCTCGCGCAGTGCGCTGTGCGGGCTGAACGACGGTATACCGCCGGGAATCGAAAAATGCGACACCAGGGTGTTGTTGCCGATGATCAGCGCGACGTCGGCATCGTTCCACATGTGGCAGCCACCCTGCCAGAAACCCATGCGCGCGGGCCCGATCGCTACTTTTGCGGGCTGGTCAATGGTCACGCTGGTGTAGAAGGAGGGTGAATCGATGGCCGCGTGGAAGGCGCGCGCCACATCGTGCGCCGCGGAATTCTGGAATGAGTAGGTGCCGTTGTAGCTGGCGACGCTGCGCGGGCCATGCTGGGCGATGATCGACTGCAGTTTTGCGGCGATTTCATCCAGCGCGGTGGCCGTGGCAATCGGTTCAAAACTGCCGTCTTCCCGGCGTTTCTGCGAGCGCTGCACGCGCCCCGGATGATCAATCTGCTCAATCATCTGGCGGCCTTTCACGCAGGTGTAGCCACCGTAGACCGGGTTGTCCGGATCGGGCCGCAGCTCGACCAGGCGGTTGTCTTCCACAACGGCTTGCATGGGGCAGTAGGCGTGGCAGAAGCGGCAGTAAGTCTTGCGGGTTTCTCTGGGCATAGTGAATACGCTGGTGGCCCGGGGGCGTTAGTCGGTGAAAAAATCTGCCCGCGGACGCCCTTCCGGATCGTACACGGGTTCCTCGCGGTCAACGCGGTATTTGCTCACCTGGGCATCGCTGACGCCGAATCCCCCGAGCGCAGCGAGCATGCCGCTGTAGCAGGGGCCCGCGAGATGCCGGGCGAGATCGTCTATCGAGGCCCATTTCTCGAACACGTAGACGCGCGTGTCGGAGGTGGGATCGGCGGACCACACGTAGTGTTCGCAGCCGGCCTGCTCGCGGGTATCGCGCACCAGTTGCGCGGTCTCGGCCAGTGCCTTGTCGCGCTGTTCTGCGGGGAGGTGCACGGTGCCTGCGATCAGTACGCTCATGTTGTTATCCTGTGTGCTTTGTAGCGTTTCTCGTTCAGTCCATGGTGGGCTGGCAAAGTGGTTGCCGGTCACGCTAGCTCGACCGGGATGTGCTGTTACCGGCCACGCAACGGCGAGCGCGGGGCACACCTGGCCTCGGAAGGCTGAGATACTCGGCCTGGCGCGCCCCGCGCTCGCCGCTGCTCTCATGCTGTGCCTCACCACTGCTCCCGGTTCGACGTGCGGGAGTCTCTCTGTATCCGGCATGGAACCCGGCAAACTGAACCCAACCGGCCAGCGCCGCTACCCG
>CAZFJQ010000016.1:32869-44300 GCA_964519755.1 uncultured Halioglobus sp. | reverse complement strand
CCGGCCAGCGCCGCTACCCGAGGCATCTGGTACCGGACTCCGCGAGTGTCCGCTGTATCCCACTGAATCAGCCATGAACTTAGCAGAACGTACCGGACAAAACAATCAGGGTTGACTGCTTTTTTGTATGTCGCTATCTTGCGGCAATGACGACACAGACCAATCGACAGTACTACCTCGCCGCGCGCCCTGAAGGCGCGCCCACCAGCGCCGATGTCCCGTATCGCGATGCACCGCTGGGTGAGCCGGGGGAGGGCGAGGTGCAACTGCGCAACCTCTACATTTCACTGGATCCCGCCATTCGCGGCTGGATGGGCGACGACCCCAACTACATTGAGCCTATTGCCATCGGTGCTGCCATCCGCAGTACCGTGATCGGGCGGGTGGTGAAAAGTAACAGCAGCGATTACGCGGTGGGTGACGTGGCCATGACCATGGGCGGCTGGGAGGAATACACCACGGTGCCGGCGTCCGCCCTCACCAGGCTCGACGAGAACATGGGCGTGCCGCTGAGCAGCTTTCTCGGCGTGCTCGGTCCCACCGGGCTCACCGCTTATTTCGGGTTGCTGGAGGTCGCGCAGCCCAAAGCGGGAGAAACCGTACTGGTGAGCGCAGCGGCCGGCGCAGTGGGTTCCATCGTCGGGCAGCTCGCAAAAATGCAGGGCTGTCGGGTGGTGGGCATGGCCGGCAGCGATGCAAAGTGCAGCTGGCTCACAAGTGAACTCGGCTTTGACGATGCTATCAACTACCGCAGTTGTGGCGATTACCAGCTCGCCATTCGCGCGGCCTGCCCGGAGGGCGTGGACGTGTACTTCGACAACGTCGGTGGCGACATTCTCGATGCGGCGCTGGCCTGTCTGAACAAGTTTGCGCGCGTGGCGGTGTGCGGCTGGATATCCACTTACAATATCGCCGATGCGCCGGGCCCCAGTGCACGCAACCTGTGGCAACTCGTTGCCAACAGCGTCACGCTGCGCGGCTTCGTGGTGATCGACTACGCCGAGCGCTTTGCTGAAGGGGTGGCGCAACTCGCGCAATGGCTGCTCGCCGGCAAGCTGACCGCGCGTGAAGACGTGGTGGACGGGCTGGATAATGTTCTGCCGGCTTTCCTGAAACTGTTTGACGGTTCCAACAACGGCAAGCTGGTTCTGCGCCTGCCCGAAGATTAACAGAGATTGATAAATGAGGTCAGTGCCGCCTCATGCTCCGTCCGTGATTTCAAACTGAGCTTCTACCTGATATTGAGTTTTTACTCTGGTGTTCCCCTTTCAGCGTTTAAAGAAAGCGCGCATCAAGACTCCCAACTACAACATACGCGGATTGGCTAAGGCCGATGCCTTCTACTACGCTCCTGTTTTCTACCACTGACCTCGCCCTGGTAGTCTCGTGATAGTCACCAGGGCGGCAGGAAGTCCAGAGGTAGTTGAGCATGCCTCAATAATCAGGCATGGCAATGTTTGAACAAAGGGTGCAGCCCAAATTGACTGCGTCCCCTTCAATCCCGGTCAGTCGTGGCGCTATAGCTAAGCTCTGCGTCTGCGTGCAAGCAGCAGCAGAGCGAAGCTCAGCAACCACAGCGTGCCGGGCGAAGGAACGCTAGCTGTCTGATAGAACCAGCCTCCGCCCAGATTGTCGCGGGTATTGGTGTCCAGAGGGGTATTTCTGACGTCTGAGCCAAAACTAACTGTAGAACTAATCCCCAGGAAATTTTCGACGCCGCCTAGCGCCTGAAAAGATGCGTATGCTCCCTCCGGCCGAAAGCCGCGTAACACCTGATCTGAAAGCCAGCCGTCCAGGACAAGGCTGGCCACCTCATCGTCGACGCAGCTGATTCGGCCACAAACGCGGCCGAAGTAGGTGTCCGTAGGACGCAGTAACGTCTCTTCGAAGAACTCGTAAGGGGTGGGACTTGTGAACGAATTTTCGTCGAAAAAGAATGCGTACAGGTCGGGGAACTCACTCAGCAAATCTTCGCCGTTTCCTCCATCGCGTTCCACGTAGGGGTTGAACAACGCCGCCATATCGGCGTACGAGGCCCACATCCAGCCCTGCATATCCCATCCGTTCAGCAACCCGCTGCCGCAGACCCCGCCCGGGCAGACGGTGTTGATGTTGTTCCAGGTCACCCCTGCAAACAGATCCGGCTGCGCCCACTCACGACCTTCGATAGTGACGGTATCGAGTATGGGTGCTGCAATGAGTGCCTTGCTGTACAGCAGGAAGCTAAAGAAAAGGACTACAGTGCGTATAGCCATGGAGATCGCTCATTATTTTTGAAGGTCTGTTTCACTCTAGTAGTTACATCGGCACCGGGCAAGTTCGCTTTGAGGGTCAAGAGCGCGGGTTTTGCAGGAGGCCTCTGGCCATCGCCGGGTTGGACTGCGCCTTAATAGAGCTTAGCCTCGCAGTAGTGCCTGACGCTCGATTGAGGTGAGCCAGTTCCACGGGCCAGCCACCCCGAGCCAGCTGATAGCGCTTCCCTCGCTCGGGGAAGATTGGGGACAGAGTCATTGGTTCCACTTCAGCGTATGCTGCCTGCGGCGATTCCGCCACGTTGGCATCTTGAACTGGCTGATAGCCGCGCCGTGACCAGCGTTTTTTCGGCTCCCGTATTCCCGCATCCGTGGGCTATACTGCGCGTATGAAGCTTCTCATCCTGCCCCTGCTGCTGGCGACTTTAGCCAGTGCCTGCTCCCATCCACTGGAAATCACCGGCGAGGGCGATATCGGTTCATCTTCGGGGGCGCGTGATTGCACGTGGGAACAGCAGCCGTGTACCAACAACGTGGCCGGCGATTACACCGAGACCTACACTGCGCTGCCCCGCGCGGGCTGGGTGTTCACTGGCTGGGAGGGCTGTGGTGCGCAGTTCCCGGACTGCAGCTTCCACGTGCCGGGCGCGACGGTGGATCAATTCTGGGGGGAGACCATGCCGCCCCTGCGGGCAGTTTTCTCCCCCAGCCCGAACCCGCCCGCGATTACCGCGTCCAGCAGCTGGGACGCTACATCGGGCACCCTGACGATCGACGTGGCAGTGACCAATATGACCCCGGAGCGTGTGCGGTTGTTTCCACGGGGGCTCGCGGGCGACTGGGTGGAAAAGGACGATACTGCGCCGTTTACCTTCGTCATCGATGCGAGCGCCCTGCCACCGGGAGAGCAGACGTTTATCGTCACCGCCGACGACGGCATCATCGCCAGCAGCGAGAGCGTGACGGTAACGGTGAGCGGGTGTAACGGACACCACGAACTGTGCGCGCGCCGTTATGACGAGGTGCGCTATGCCACTACGCATAACGCGATGTCGAACGCGGCGAATGGCTGGAGCGGCCCGAACAACAACTGGGATGTGCCGGACCAGTTGGCGGCGGGCGTGCGCGGTCTGATGCTGGACACCTACCGCGCCGGCGATGTGAGCCAGTTCGGCCAGATACAGGTGCCCGGCGTCGATCCCGATACAGCGTACCTGTGCCATGTGCTGTGCGCGATTGGCAAGCAGCCGCTTGTCGAGGGGCTGGCGGAAATCCGCGAGTTCCTGGAGGCGAATCCCGGGGCGGTTATCACCCTGATTATAGAGTCCTACCTGAGCCACAGCCTCACGGCCAACGCATTCGACGCGTCCGGTCTCACGCCATACACCTATACTCATACGGGCGGCCCATGGCCCACACTGGGAGCGATGGTCGATGCGGGTACCCGTCTCGTGGTGCTGCAGGACAGGGCGCTCAACCCCGCCTACCCGTGGCTGATGAATGTCTGGACGCATGCCTTCGAAACGCATTTTTCCGCCGCGTCGGCTGACGATTTCTCCTGCGCCGATAACCGTGGCCAGCCCTCCAGTGACCTGTTCATCCTCAATCACTTTCTCACTGACATTTTCGGGTCGCCCACCCTCGCCGCGCAGGTCAACTACAACCCATTGCTGGGCGATCGCGTGGAGGAGTGCGAAACGCAGTACGCGCGTCCCGCCAACTTCATCACCGTGGATTTTGTGAGTATCGGCGATACCTTATCCACCGTGGACGCCTTCAACCAGAACCGCTGGGGTCAGAGTCAGTGATTTTGCGCTGATCGATCAAGCGCGCCGCGCGGTCATCAACCTGGAATCAGTTGGCAGTCGGCCTCGCGTCGTTGCGCATCGATTGTCTGCCACGCACTCTGCGATGGGATCACCCGGCGAAATAGCACCAGCCCGCGTTTTGATGGCGCGCGCACTGCGATGGCATCGGGCGTAGCCTCCGCGCTGTGGTCCCCTTCGTGTATCAGGATAATCTGTTGCGCAGCGCCTTCCACCGCACGGTCATTCAGCGCGAAAAAGTTCACGGTATCATCGCCGAAAAAAGAGACCGAGCTATAGGTCTGCGAACGCGGCATGGTCACGCGCAGGGCGCCCTCCGAGAGGTCAAAAACACAGGTTGAATAGGCCAGGTCCGGCGCGGGCCGCACCACCGTGCGCGATTGTTCGGTGACTTTCGGCGCATGGTAAATCGCGTTGACACCGCTGAGCCGGCTGGCACCGTTGAGTACCATGCTCATCAAGCCGTAAGGCAATAGCCATACGAGCAACAGGTGCAGGCCGAGCGCGCCGAGTAGCGTCCACGCCAGCCATTTCGACAGACCCTTCATCGGCAGCGCTCCTTGCTGATCGTGGGTAAGGGCGTCTTACCTGGCGCGGTGTAGACGTTTTCCCCCGGGTTGTACAGCCGCAGTGTCAACGAAAACGGTGAGCCGGCATTGCGTGAACTGATCCAGTTTGCGGGCTGCTCTTCAGGTGTGACGAAAGCATCAAAATGCCCCGGACGTGTGCGCTCCAGTGTGCTCTGTGCAACGGAGTGGCGTGCGTCGCCGTTGCGCACCAGGTAGTGGTCGCGCGCGTAGATCGTGATGCTCCACCAGCGCGCGTCCGGGTCCTGCCCGGCAATGCGATAGGTGCAGTCTTCGGTCAGGGTATCGCCGTCGGAGTCAGTGAACGCGGTGTAATAGATGGTCTCTTCTTTGGCGAGTGCCAGCAGACCGCCAATCGCGACCGCGGCCCTGGTGTACATTCCGGCATCTGCACCGCCCACCGTCAGGTTGGTCGACCACGGGCCGTTGTCGATGCCGTTGTTGCGCAGGCCGAATCCCACCGCTGCCACTACACTGGCTACGGCGAGCGCGGTGGCGACTAGAATACCCGCCATAACCGCGGCAAGTTTTTTCATGACGGATCCGTCCATTCCCGCGGGTTGACACGATAGTATGCGGCGAGAGCGGCGTACAGTTCGGGCGCGTCTTGCGCAAGCGCTGCCGGGCGTTCATAGAAGAGTTCCGTCACCACCGCGAAGAATTCTGCCGGCTCCGTGGCACCGTAGGGGTCGATGAGTGTCTCGTGGCCGGCATCCAGCGTTTTTCGCAGGCGCTCAAACTCCCGCCCGAACACCTCGGACCAGTTGCTGTAGTCGTCGCGGCGGTAGAGCAGGGGAGCGCCGTCTGCGCTGCCGTCTTCCTGGTCGAGCTGGTGAGCAAATTCGTGCAGCACCACGTTGTAGCCGTCGTTGTCGCGCTGCATGCCGTGGCGCACGCTGTCCCATGCCAGTACGACCCGGCCGTTTTCCCAGGAGACCCCCGCCAGCGAGCCGGAGGCGTGAGAGACCACCCCGGCGTGATCACGCTCCGGAATCCTGGAGCGAAACTCCCCGGGATAGACGTAAATCCATTCGAGATCGGCGTAGTTGGAGGTGGGCCGGTTGAGTAGCAGCACGCAGGCCTGCGCGGCAATCTGCACGCGCATTGCATCGGTTACCGCCAGTCCGTCGCAGCCGACAAACTGTTTCTGGTGCAGGAACAGTTTGATTTTCCCTACCAGCTCCCGCTGCAGTGTCGCAGGCAGGCGCCGGTAGAGTGGCAGCGCCTCCAGCAGTGCTTGCCACTGCGACGGGAATGGCGCGTTCTGCGCACGTCGCTGGCGCGCTCGCGGCAGGTATACCAGCAGCACATACGCTATTGCACTGCCGGCAAGCACCAGCGCGACAAACAGCCAGAAGAGCATGCGCCGAGTTGCCTACTGGCCCCGGTCAAACGCACCGGAGAGATCTGGCGGCCCGTTGTAAAGAATGTGATAGTCCCGTCGGCTGTACACCCAGCGGCCGTTCTCACGCACGCAGATGTCGTCGTAGCGGCCGATCAGCGCGCTGCTGTTGCCGTCGTGGTCGCGAGCGTATTCCTGCAGGTACCAGTGTCCACGCGCGGTATCGCCTTCCACCTCGTAGAGACAGGAACTCGGTAGCAGCAGGGCGAACTCGAAGCTCTGCATCATCTGCTGCCACAGCGCCAGAATGTTGTCGCGGCCGCTCACCGGGTTGCCCAGCAGGTTCCAGACAGCATCGGTGGCCCAGGTGTCGCGCCAGGCGTCGGCGTGAAAACGGTTGACCGCATCGACGTAACGGGCCATCAGGTTGCGCAGGGCGAGGTCGTCTTCAAAAGTCAGCATGTGTGTACTCTCGGGCAAGTGGCGATGCCACTGTAACGGGGCCCAGTGGCAAAAGAAACCGCCCGCACAAAAAGAAACAAACGAGACTGTTTTTTACAAAAGTGCTCTGCTACTATCCATGTCTTGTCGCGTTTTCGTGCGTGCGCAAGCGCAGTGACACTCGCAATAAATCGACAGAGGGCCAGCGCATGGATCTGAGTGCATTTCCATATCTACAGGGTAACTACGCGCCGGTAGACGAGGAACGCGATGTTCCGCATGACGGGCTCAGGGTGGAGGGTGAAGTGCCGCCGCAGCTCACGGGAGCCTATATGCGCGACGGCGCAAATGTGGCCTTCCAGCCCAATCACTATGTGTACCCCCTGGATGGCGACGGCATGATCCACGCCATGTATTTCAACGACGGTCGCGTGCACTATCGCAACCGCTGGGTAGAGACCAGCCACCTGCAGACCGAGCGCAAATTCGGGCGCACGCTCTACGGCAGCGTGGGCAAGTTGCTGGAAGTGCCGCAGGAGGTGATCGCTGCCGGCGGCGAACCGAACCCGGTGCGCAACACCGCCAATACCAATGTGCTTTACCACGGCGGCAAGTTGCTGGCCATGTGGGAGGGCGGTTTCCCGCACTTGCTGAACAATGATCTCTCCACCGTCGGCCTGTACGACTACGATGGCGCTTTGCAGCCCGGCGATGCGCTCACCGCGCACCCGAAGGTATGCCCGGACACCGGTCAACTGATCTCCTGCACCCAGCGCTGGGACAGCCCCGCCTACAACGTGCAGATTTTCGATCGTAACGCGAAACACCTGCGCACTATTCCCGTGGAATTCTCGCGCAAGGGCATCATCCACGATTTGCAGATCACCGAGAACTATGTGGTCATTTTCTATGCGCCCGCCTTCCACAGCCTGGAGCGCGCCATGCGTGGGGAAGATCCATTCCTCTGGGAGCCGGAGCAGGGCACACGGATTGTCGTTATTCCCCGAGATGGGCGCAGCGAAAACATCGTGTTTGAAACTGATGCGTTCTTCAGTTGGCATTTCTGCAACGGCTTTGAATCCGGCGGCAAGATCGTCATCGACTATATCTGGATCAACTCGATTCCCTTTACCCAGGCGCAGGGCACCGGGGTGGAGAAGCAGCCTCGAAGGCTGTATCGGATGACGCTGGATCTCGCCAGCAAAGCCGTGACCAACGAGCAGTTCTCGGACATATTCAGCGAATTTTCGCGGGTGGATGAACGGCGCATGGGCAAGCCCTACCGCTACGGTTTCGCGGCCTCGTCCAATCGCGACTGGGGCGACGCCCACGGTTACAACTGCACCGGCCAGTTTGATTTCGAGCGCGGTACCACGCAGCTCTGGGAGTATGGCCCCGAGGCCAATGCGGGCGAACCGGTGCACGTGCCCAACCCCGACAGCGAGCGCGAGGAGGACGGCTGGGTGATGTGTTTCGTGTACAACCCGGGCGAGGGCGCGTTCCTGTCTGTGTTGAGCGCGGGCGATGTCACGCAGGGCCCGGTAGCGAAAATTCATATTCCCGGTCGCGTGCCGAATGGTTTCCACGCCAACTGGATGCCCGGCGTCACACTCCCCGGTGGGAGCGCCTGATGGCGCAACAGGTCGCGATCGCCGAGGGGCTGTTCACCTGGCCCGCGGAGAGGCCCGCGCTGCTCGGCGGCCGCTGCGATGACTGCGGAGTGGTCAGTTTTCCGGCGGCGGACGCCTGTATGGCCTGTTGCGGGCGTTCAGTGAGTATTGTGGAACTGCCACGGCAGGGCACACTCTGGACGTGGACCATTCAGCGCTTCATGCCGAAAAGTCCCTACAACAGCGGTGAGACGCCGGAAAGCTTCCAGCCCTACGGGGTAGGCTATGTCGAACTGCCCGGCGGCGTTCGGGTCGAAGGGCGCCTGACGGAGAACGACCCGTCAAAACTGCGCATCGGCATGCCCATGGAAGTGGTCTTTTCGCCGTACCGCACCGACGATGCCGGCAACGACGTTGTCAGCTTCTTTTTTCGCCCGCTGGACTGAGAGTACATGCTGGCTCACCGGGAGATCACCCTATGGACGTAGCGATAGTGGGTATCGGTATCCACCCCTTTGGACGCACGCCCTCACGCAGCGGCCTGCAGCAGGGTGCATTCGCCGCGCGCGCCGCGCTGGCGGATGCCGGCGTTGCCTGGCGCGACATGCAATTCGCCTTCGGCGGCAGCGCCAGCGCCGGGAGCGCCGATGCGCTGGTGAATGAACTCGGGCTCACTGGCATTCCCTTCATCAACGTGGCGAATGGTTGCGCCACCGGCGGTAGCTCCCTGATATCCGCCTACAACGCCATTAAATCCGGCGAGTACGACATCGGGCTGGTAGCGGGCTTTGACAAGCACGAGCGGGGTGCCTTCAACGCCGACCCCGAGGCGCTCGGCATCGGGGCGTGGTACGGCGAGGTGGGCATGATGATGACCACCCAGTTCTTCGCCATGAAGATACAGAAGTACATGCACGACCACGCGATCAGCACCGCTGCGCTGGCCAGGGTGGCGGAGAAGTCCTTTATCAATGGCGCGAAGAACCCCAACGCCTGGCGCCGCGAACCCATCGGCGTGGAGGAGATTGCCAACGCCATGATGGTGAACGACCCGCTCACCAAGTTCATGTTCTGCTCGCCCTCGGAAGGCGGTGTGTCGCTGGTACTGTGCCGGGCGGACAAGGCGCGGCAGTACTGCGATACGCCTGTCTACCTGAAGGCCGCGACGCTGAAATCACGGCGCTTTGGCTCATTCGAGGTGTTTGCGCCAAGCCAGGCGCTGGAGCAGGTGGATGGCCCGACGGTGGACGCCGCGCGGGCCGCCTTTGAGATGGCGGGTGTCGGGCCCGGCGATATCGACGTGATGCAATTGCAGGATACCGAGGCGGGCGCGGAGATCATGCACATGGCCGAGAATGGTTTCTGCGAGCATGGAGAGCAGGAAGCACTGCTCCAGTCCGGCGCGACACACATCGATGGCCGCATGCCGGTGAACACGGATGGCGGGTGTATCGCCAACGGTGAACCGATCGGTGCCTCCGGCTTGCGCCAGGTGTATGAGAATGTACTGCAGTTGCGTGGCCAGGCGGATGCGCACCAGGTGCCCGGTGCCCCGAAACTGGCCTACAGCCACGTGTACGGTGCGCCCGGCATCAGTGCCGTGACGATTCTGGCGCGCTAGCCGCCATGTACGATTCCACCCCGGAGTTACTCAAGCCCTTCCTGCTGCAGGACAAGGTTGTACTGGTGACCGGCGCGTCCAGTGGCTTCGGCCGGCATTTTGCGCATGTGCTGGCCGCTGCGGGCGCGCGCGTGGCACTCGGTGCCCGCCGTACGCAGCTCATTGCCGCGGAGGCGGAGAAGATATCCGCCGCCGGCGGCGAGGCCGTTGCGGTGCCTTTGGACGTGACCGATTCCGCAAGCATTGCCGCCGCGCTCGATGAAATTGAAACGACCTTCGGCGTGGTGAGCGTGGTGATCAACAACGCGGGCATTACCATCCCGAAGCCGCTCGTGCAATTGAGCGACGACGACTGGCGGGGCGTGATCGACACCAATCTCAACGGCGTGGCGCTGGTCACGCGCGAGACCGCGCGGCGCATGATCGATGCCGGTGCCGGCGGCAGTATCGTCAATATTGCGTCGATTCTGGCGGAGCGTGCGCAGAAAGCGCTCACCAGTTACGCGGCCTCGAAAGCCGCGGTGGTGCAGTTCTCGAAAGTCGCGGCGCTGGAGCTGGCCCAGTACGGCATTCGCGTGAACGCGCTGTGCCCGGGTTACTTCCAGACCGAACTGAACGGCGAGTGGTTCACTACCGCCGAGGGCCAGGCGCTGATTCAGCGCATTCCACAACGGCGCACGGGTGAATTGCACGAACTCAACGGCCCGCTGTTACTGCTGGCATCGGATGCCGGTTCGTTGATGACGGGTGCTGCGATCACCGTGGACGGTGGACACGTGCTTTCCTCACTGTAGTGTCCATCGGGCCGATTGAAGCGCGCGAACTGAGTACAGGCACAAGTTTCTTCGCCGCGCCGGTTCGCCGACCGGTTGTCGCAACCCAGGGGGTAGAAGCCGATGAAAACACTGGCAGGTAAAACGGCCGTGGTGCTGGGCGCCTCGGGCAGCAGCAATTTCGGCACCGCGATTGCGCGACGCCTGGCCTCTGAAGGGGCGAGGGTTGTGGTTGCCGCGAGACGTCTGGCCCCGCTCGAGGCACTGGCCGCGGACATCGGTGGCAGTGCGCTAGCCTGCGATGTCACCCGCGAAGAAGATATCGCCGGGTTGTTTGCCTTCGCCGCGGAGGCTTCCGGCGGCGTGGATATCGCGGTGTTTTGCGCGGGGCTGCACTCCGGCGTGAGCATCGCCGGGATCAGCGCGGAAGATATACGCCCCACGCTGGAGGTGAGTTTTATCGGTGCTTTGCTGTTCTTCAAACACGCGGCGGCGAGCATGCCCCATGGCGGCTCGGTCATCACCGTATCGTCCCTGACCGCACGGTTGCCCGGGCCGGGCCTCGCCGCCTACTCCGGCGCGCGCGCCGGGATCGATTACGCTATCCGGGTGGCGGCCTGGGAGTATGCGGAACAGCGCGTGCGCTTTAACTCGATTGCGGCCGGTTTGATCAAAACGGATATGACCGACGGCTTCTTCGACATGCCGGAGATTATCCAGGCGCATCTGGATGCGACCCCGGCCGGGCGCATGGGTACGCTGGACGATATGGCCGAAGCGGCGTTGTTCCTGGCCGACTGCGAGCGCTCCGGCTATATCAATGGCCAGGTGCTGGACCTGGCAGGTGGCCAGCAGATGGGACGCCTGCCGCGCTTCTAGCGATTTGCCCCGCCGCTGGTATTCTCAGGTACACCAGAGGTGTATCGCGAAATGGCCCGCACGTGCTTACAATGTCAGCGGCTTCAGTAATGCACTCAAG
>CAZFJQ010000016.1:0-32769 GCA_964519755.1 uncultured Halioglobus sp. | reverse complement strand
AGTAATGCACTCAAGGTCAGTACGCGGAAGAGGAAACCTGCCATGAATAAAGATAATCTTGCCTACCAGATGTCACTCGTCTCCCGGGAGTGCCTGAAAACCAAAGACAAACAACGCTGGCTTGGAATGTGGGCGGAGGACGGCATCATTGAAGATCCCATCGGCCCCACCATGCTCGACCCAACCGGCGAGGGACACTCGACGCCCGAGGCACGCGAGGCGTTCTACGACAAGAACATCGCCAACTCCGATATCGAGTACATTCTGCATGAAAGCTATACCTCGCACCTCGAATGCGCCAATGTCATCACGCTCAATATTCGCCTGAACATCGACGGCAAGGTCTACAGCCAGCAGGTCAACGGTGTGTTCACCTACGCCTGCAACGAGGCGGGCAAGCTGAAGGCGCTGCGAGGCTACTGGGAGTTTGATGAAGGTGCTGCAACGCTCAGGGAAGTGGGTGCGGCCTGAGCAACCCGGCAAAAGTCTGGGTCCGTTGAAGCGTCGGGCGAGAGCCCTTTAGCCCTCACCCGCCAGCACCTCGGAGGTGGTGTCACGCATGACGCCGCCATCGAAGCTGATGGTTTTCTCCGGTACGACTTCAATGATGATGCGGGCGGGTGTATCGAGAAACGCGACGAAGGCCTCGGGTGTCGGGGCCGGGCTGTTGGCATGGCGGGCGAAGTCCGGGTAGAACCAGTCCTTCGTCTCCTGGTCCCGGTGCAGGATGGCGTGGCCCTTGAAGGTGATCGACTGGCTGATGTCGTCGTCGACGCCTGCGCTGGAAATCACCACGGCGCAGCGCGGGTCCCGCGCGAGTGCCTTCATGCGCGCGCGCTGCTCGGTTGCGGTGCACCAGATGCGGCCTTTGCGCCAGATATAGCTCATGGTAACGCCCATGCCGTGGCCATCGCTGGTGGTCCATATGAAGGTCAGCTCGTTCTGCCGCAACAGCAGCGCTTCCTGTTTTTCCGGTGATAGTCCGTACATGGTAACGTCGTCATAATTGTCTGTGCTGGCCCCGCTCATGCGCTGTACCTCCCGGAATTTTAAATAAACAGTACGTCCTGACTGTTTTATGCTAAGGTAACATGCACTGTCGCAGATGCAAAGCCGACAGCCACATCTGCTGGCATAGCTGCAGGCACATTTACAGGCGCATCTGCAGGGAAGGCAACACAACTCCGCGCACGCGGTAGATTGCCCGGGGGGTGTGGTCGTCGGGTAAGCGGGCGGAAAAAAATAATGAACAAGCGGGAATGGAAGCGGTATGCAACGTGTAGCAGGTAAAGTGGCCCTGGTTACCGGGGCGGCGAGCGGGCTCGGTTTTACGGCGTCGCGGCGCCTCGCGGAGGAAGGCGCTGTGGTCATCATGGCGGATATCGATAGCGGGGCGGGAGAAGCGGCCGCGGCACACGTGCCCGGCGCCGAATTTGCCCGTCTCGACGTCACCCGGGAGTCTGAATGGCAGGCCCTGGTAGACAGTATTGTCGCCGCCCGGGGCCGGCTGGATGTATTGCTCAACAACGCGGGTATTGTGCGTCTCGCGAGCATTGAGGATACCAGTGAAACGCTCTGGCGGCAGATCAACGCGGTCGGCACCGACGGCACCTTTTTTGGCTGCAAGCACGCGTTGCGTGTGATGAAGCTGAGCGGCGGTGGTTCGATTATCAACATGTGTTCTACCGCCAGCATCCAGGGCGGCCCGCAGATTTTTGCCTACGCGGCGTCCAAGAGCGCCATTCGTGGCATGACCAAGTCCGTGGCGGTGCTCAGTGCCCAGCAGGGCTATGGCGTGCGCTGCAATTCTATCCATCCCGGCAACATGCGAACGCCCATGCTGGATGCCATGCAGGAGGTTGTGCGAGAAAAAGACCCGGAAGCCGCAAGCGCCATGGAGCGCGTGTGGGTGGGTAGGCCGGAGGATGTGGCAAACATGGTGCTGTTTCTCGCATCGGATGAATCCATCGCGGTCAACGGCGCTGCTCTGGTGGTGGATAACACGACAACCATTACCGAGGGCTTTGTCCCCGCTTTCTGAGAGGAGCTGCTATGGTCGACAGTCACGACAGGGTGCTGATTCGCAATGCGCTGATCGACAATTACAATGCTTACGCGCAGGGGCTCGACAGCAAGGACTGGGCGCTGGTGCGCAGTTGTTTCGCGGACGAGGTCTACATCGACTATGGCATTGTGGGCCCGGATGCAGGTGACCCCGCGGTGCCGCGCAGCGCGGATGACTGGCTGCGGGTTTTGCAGGGCGTTATCAATCGCTTCGATATCACCCGTCACACCATCACCAATCATCGCAGCGTGGTCGATGGCGCAGAGGTGAGCTGCCGTGCCTACCTGATTGCCGATCACGTGAAGTTCAGCGATCCAGCCGTGCCGTTCGTCGGGCCGGAGGATGTGATAACAGTAGTGGGTGAATACACCAACTTCTACCAGCGCGAACGCGACAGTTGGAAAATCCATCGCTCAAAGCTGGTGGTGAACTGGAGTTCCGGCAACCCCGCACTGGTGCCGTGACGCCTGCGCTGCATGCGCTTACGCGCTCGCGAAACGGAAGCCGCGCCTCCCCTCGTGCTGTAAAAAAAACTCCACGCTACGGCCGCCAACATCGGTCTCGGCCAACTGGCGGTTGATGTCCGCGTCGAGGGTCGAAGCGAGGCAGCGCCCCCCGGGTGTGTCCGCCAGTACAATGCCGACGTCGGGCTTGTCGCGCCTGATTACCACGGTAGAGCTGACGATAGCGCCCGGGCCGGTGGGTTCACACAGGTTGATGGCCTGAATATTTTCTGGCGCGACCACCTGGGGATCCTGCGTCCAGTTAAACGCGGCAGCCCCGGCGCTGTCAGCCGCGAGAATCACCGCGGCGTGTTTTGAAAGAATCCCGCCGTTGGCTGTCACCAGCGCGCGGGCGGTAGTGCCGCGCAGCCGTGTCACCATTTCTGCCAGCGCGTGCATGCTGTAGTTGTTGCCCGGCCCACCGAAGTACGGCAGGCCGCCGGTTACCGTTAACGGGAGGTCTCCCTCTGTGGGCAGCTTGAGTGCCAGCCTGGCCGCGTGTACTGCACAGGGGAAACAGCTGTAAATATCCAGCAGGTCCATGTCGCTGGCGCTGGCGCCCGCCATGTCGAGCGCCGCCGCAAACACGCGCTGCATGGCCACGGAGCTGCCGGGGTCGGCACGTTGCGAGAGAAAGCAGTCTTCGCCCTCGGCGTAACCGGTAACGAATATCCATTTCCCCGGGTCCAGGCCCGATGCTTTCGCGTTGCCGACACTGGTGAGCACCAGCGCAGCGGCCTGGTTCACGGCATCCTGTGCGACCAGGCGTTTGCGCAGCGGCAGGCTGATCGGGTAGTTGTCCCTCGATGTGGCCGCGAGATCAGCGACGCTGTACGCCGTGGGCTTCTGTGTAAAGGGGTTGTCCAGCGCGACGGCGGCCAGTGGCGCCATCAGCCGCGCCATATGCTCACGGTGCGCCTCCGCCGAATGCCCCATTGCATGGGCCTGGGCGTTTTCGATCAGCGCGTAGAAGTGCGCGGGCATTTTCAGCCCGCTGTCTATCTCCTCGCGCAGCGCGAACCGGCCGGGCTGGTAGCGATCGTCCAGCGGTACGTCATGGTCTTCATTCCAGTCGTCACTGAAACCGTTGCGCGCGGCAAACCGCTCGCTGGCGATGGCCTCGGCGCCAAGCAGCAGTACGGTGGAGCGTTCTCCACGGGCGATAGCACCGAGCATCTCCCGCATGCGCTCAAGGGGCTCAGTGCCTCCCGAACCGCTGTAGATGCGCTCCGCGGGGGTAGCGCCAAGGCGGCAGGCTATCGATTCCGGCAGGTTGTTACTGCCGCCGAATGCACTGCGCCAGGCTGGCGCCGAATCGGAAAACAGGCGAATCATGGTGATGGTATCGATCTGCCCGGGCAGCATCCGGGCATCGTCGAGGGCTTTGCCTGCCGCCTCCGCCGCCAGTGCCGCTGGTGGGTTGAACGGGGGGCTCGCGTCGTCTGTCAGGCGCTCAACGTGTTGGCCCGCGCCGACGATAATTGGCGTGTTGTCGGGCAGGTGACGAGGATCAATGCTCATAACTTCAGTTCGACGGCCTGCTACAGCTCACGCAGCTCCAGTTGCAACGATTCGCGTAAGGCACGCGTCGCCTCGGCCTGATCGGAGGGTACTATCACAGCAGTGCTCGCTTGTTCGGGTCGCAGGTAGGTGTCGGTCACGCTGCGCAGGTCATCGAGGGTGACTGCGAGTATTCGCTGGCGAAAGTGTTCGCGCTCCGCATGACTGCGGCCGTACAGGCGATTGTGGAAATGCTGCTTCGCTTCGCCGGCGGGTGAACTGGGTCTGTCGATGCTGCCGATAACGCCGAGGATTGCCTCCTCCAGGGCGCGGAAATTGTGCGGCGTATCGAGCATCCACTGGATCGCCGCATCGAAGTCGGCGAGCGTCCCTTCCAGGCGCGGGTCGCGGTAGGAGTAGAAGCGGAATGCCGCGATGCCCGAGTCCTGTCCCGCACCGCCACCGTAGGCGCCACCTTGCTCGCGGATCGCCCGGTGCAGATAGCCGTTGCGCAGGAATGCGCCGAGCACCGTTAGCGCGGCGGCATCCGCGTGCTGCGAGGGTACGGTCGGGTAGGCACGCGCGCAGAAGTTCACCTGCGTATTCGCCAGCCATAGCTCTCCGCAGCGCTCCCGCAGCGGCGCCAGCGAGAGTGTTTCGCTGTCCTCGGGATTACGGTGTGTGGACCAGAAACCGCGCATTTCCTGCAGTAGCGCCGGCAGGTGTTGCTGGTCGGCTATCGCCAGTAATTCAAGCGGTGCCGCCTGGACGAGCTCATGCAGTGTTCGCAGGCGGGCCTGGAACTGCTCGCGTCCCCCGGGCTCTTGCAGGCTGGCAGCCAGTTCGCGCAAACGCAATATGCCCGCGAGCCCGGACTGTTGGTGCTGTAACCGGGCCAGCGGGCTCATGCCGGAGCAGGCCGCGGTCATCGCCAGCCCGTGGCCGTTGCCGCTGATGGCCTGTTCTCTGCGCGCGAGTTGCTGGCTGAGCAAATCGCGGAGTCGTTCGGACTCGTCGAAGCGTGTCGTGTGCAGCACCTCGTGCATCAGTCTCGACTGATGGTGAGCGTTGCGGGCGAGGGCTTTGGACGACAAATTGAAATGTGCGGAGGTTTTCTGTTCGTCGTCAGTTGCGCCGCGCATGGTGGTAAACGCGTGTATGGAGCCCACCGTCGCTGCCTGCCTTTCCTGCGCCTGCAGGTAGGATAGCTCACCCATACCGAGTTCAGTGAGGAAGTGGCTGTACAACGGCATCAGTTGCAACTGTGCATCGTCGAGTTGCGGCAGGGGTGCGACGACCTGTTGGTAGACAATTCCGTTGGTGCCGCGGGCATAATGTGTGAGCGGTACAGGTTCGTCGTCCGCGCCATATTGCAGTTCGGGCAGGGTCTGGGGAATATCGCTAAGCTCCACGCGTGGCAGCACGCTGTCGTCATCTACCTGCTGCTGACGCGCCGCGAGGTCGGCTGCGAGTTGCACCGTGGCGGTACGCTCGTTCGCGTCCATGGACGTTTTTATCGCCGCAAGACGTTGCGTCTCGCGTTCCCGCCTGCGTGCGGAAAGCGTTGTATCGGGGCTCATTACCAGGGTCACGCGATGTGGGTTGTCGAGCAGCAGTTTGCGCGCCAGCCCCCGAATGTAGTCCGGGTCGCGAATTTTTTCCCTGAGTTCGGCTATTACCGGATCGAGGTCGAGCACGGCGATGGGGTCGGCGTAGTGTGTCGCGCTACCCAGCGCCTGCAGGATCAACTGCAGGCCATAGGGAAAACTGTCGCCGCTTATCTCGCGTTGGTGCAGCTCCAACTGGTGCAGTACGGCCTCCGCCTTGTCGAGAGGTACGCCGTCGCGCGCCACGTTTTCAAGCACCTGCAGCACCGCCTGCTCGAACGCGTCGGCATGCTCCGCCTCGCTGCCCTCGATACCGCAACAGAACACGATCTCTCGCATCGAGTCTTCCAGCCCGCACAGCGGCGAGGGCGCACGCCCAAGCTCCGTGGTCTCCAGCAAGTGCTGCAGCGGTGATGCGCTGTTATCGGTGAGTACGCTGGCCAGGAGCTGTGCCTGCAGGAGTTCCTGGAGATCCGTGCTATCGCCCAGCAGCCAGCCGATAACAACGTGGGTTTTGTTCGCGGTGTCTTCGCTGTCGTCGAACGCGTAGGTATCGGCAACACGAATGGGTGCCGACAGGCGTTGCTCGGGCATTACCTGAATGCGTTTGTCCAGACGCTGAAAACGGCTCAGCGCCTTGTCTTCAAAGACCGCCTGATGTTCGGCCGCGGGGATATCGCCGAAGGTCATGAATATTGCATTGCTCGGGTGGTAGTGGCTGCTATAGAAATCGCGCAGCGCCTGGTAGCTGAGGTCGGGTATATGCTCCGGGTCGCCCCCCGAGTTGTAGTGGTAAGTGGCGGTCGGGAACAGGTGCTCGCAGAGCGTGTGCCACAGGGTACTGCTGATACTGCTCATCGCACCCTTCATTTCATTGAAGACCACGCCTTTGAATACCAGGTCGCTCTCAGGGTTGTCGGCCTCGGCGAACTCCACACGGTGCCCTTCCTGTGCGAAGTCGAGCGGATCCAGGCTTGAGAAAAAGACGGCATCGAGGTAGACGTCGAGCAGGTTGCGGAAATCCTTGCGATTCTGGCTGGCGAAAGGATAGGCCGTCCAGTCGGAGCTGGTAAAGGCGTTCATAAATGTGTTCAGCGAGCGCCTGAGCATCATGAAGAACGGGTCTCGAACGGGGTAGTGCTCGCTGCCGCACAGGGCGGTGTGCTCCAGTATGTGCGCCACGCCCGTGGAATCCTGCGGCACGGTGCGCAGCGCCACCAGAAAGACATTCTCGTCGTGATCGCAGTCGATGTGGTAGTGCATCGCACCTGTTTTGGTGTGCTCGAACTGGTGCACGGTAATGTTCAGGGATTCGATCGTCTGTTGCTGGATCGCTGTAAATGCGGGATGTGGGTCGGCGCTGCCGGGTGTCATGGTCTCTCTCTATGCGGGGTGGTAAAAAAGCAAAACGCGCATTCTAGCGCGTTTCGTGCACCGTTGGGGCGTTTTCGCCGCGGGGCACTAACTCAATGCGGTACAGCCATGGCCAGCGTTTGCCGGTGACCCAGATGTCACCGGTGCGCGGATCCCGCGCTATACCATTGAGCACATCGGTGCCTGGCCGGCGCTCCGCAGCGGGAAGCAGCCCGGGTAACCGTATCTGCGCGCTAACCTCGCCGGACTGCGGGTCGATGACGACGATGCGGTCAGTGCCCCAGATATTTGCCCAGATACGGCCATCGATCCACTCCAGTTCATTCAGCGCCTGCTGTGGCTTGCCGTCGAGGGTTACGGCAAGCGTGTGCAGGTGTTTGCCGGTGACGGGCGCGATGAAATGCAGCTTGTCGCTCCCATCACTGTAAATCAGTTGCTCGCCGTTATTGGTCAGCCCCCAGCCCTGGCCGGGTATTGAGAGTGAAAAGCGGGGCTTCAGCGTGGCCCGCGCATACACGAGCAATAATCGGTTTTTCCAGGTCAGTTGATAGACATGCTCGCCCAGCACGGTGACACCCTCGGCGAATATGTGCCCGGGCAGTGAGCGCTGGTCGAGCAGCCTGCCGCTGCTGAAGTCATAGCGAAACAGGCCGGAGGCACCATAGGTGCCGGTACTCAGATACAGCGCACCGTCTACTATCTCCAGACCCTGCACAAAATGCTCACGCGACTGTGGACGTTTCTCCAGAACCCGCACCTGGTATTCCTGCAGCGCGTTAGCGGTATCCGGCAGTAGCAGCGCCGCCAGCAGCAACAGGTAGTGTGAGACACGCATTACAGCCGGCCTCTGATGATGTCGCGTACCAGGAAGCGGGCGGGTGCGAGCGCGCGGCTGAGCGAGCGCTCCAGGGGCAGTGGTTCATTGCAGATCATGCTGGCCAGTATTTGCGCAGCCAGCGGGGTGGAGGTGAGGCCGCGCGAGCCGTGCGCCGAGGTAACGTACAGGCCGGGCAGGCAGGGTGCTGCATGGTCGATATGTCGACGCGCGTTTTGCTGCAGGCCACGGTAGGCCGCGGTAAAAGCCGGGACATCAGGCACCGCGCCGACAACCGGCAGGTAATCCTGGCTCGCGCACCTTACTGCTGCTCTGCCGCTTAACGTCGCTGGATCGAAGGCGGCCAGTTCCTGCCCGGATTCCGGGAGCGCGCCGGCCAGTTGGCTGAGATTGCTGGCGTGATCCGCGTGTCGCACGCGGCAATCGGCGTCGTCCATGTCGAAGGTCGCACCGATACAGTGGCTGCCGAGTCGCGCGGGGGTGATGTAACCCGCGTGACAGTAAACCGTGCGCAATGCACGCAGGCTCTCGGTAGCCGGCAGCTCGGTGGTTTGTCCGCGCACCTTGCGCAGCGGCAGCCAGGCTGTTTGTGCTATTGCACCCGTGTCCGACCCGGTCGCGACAACGGCTGCATCTGCCTTTGCGATGACCTCACCCGCCGCACACGCCTGCCAGCATGCACCCTGCTGCACCAGTTCCAGCGGGCCGCATTCGGTGCGCACTTCGATGGCATCCTCTGCCAGTAACGCCCGACACACCGCCCGCGGGTCCAGCCAGCCTGAGCCCGCAAACCAGTAACCGCCCTGTGTCTGCGTCAGGCCGACAATATCACTGGCGGCTTGCGTATCCAGGACCTGTGCGAATTCCTCCAGCCCGCGAAGGGATACAGCGAGCGCAGCCAGGTCACGGCTTTGCCCGCTGGTCTGGTAGCACCCGCAAAGCTCCCCGTCGACACCGCTTTGCAGGTCACCCCCGGCCAGCATGTTTGCGTAGCAGCGTTGCGCGAAGCGGTAGCTTAGCAGGGCGAAATCCACCAGTGTCGAATGCCGGCGGGAAAGCCGTGTATAGAGTACGCCCCGTGTATTGCCGGACGCGCCGTCGGCGATGCCGCCCCGGTCGAGCACGGTCACGCGGATACCGCGCCGAGCCAGGGCGCTGGCTACGTGGCAGCCGGCAAGGCCCGCGCCGAGCACCAGTACATGCCCGGGAACGGGTGTCGCTGCGTGGTCGGGAATGTCCCAGGGTGTCTCAAGCGGGCCGTCTTCGCCAGAGGAGGGTGGTGGCGTGGGGAGGTGCCCCCGCAGCGCCTCGCGTTTGCCACCGAAACCCGTTGCCTTGTGCACCGCAAAGCCCGCCTGCTGCAGCGCACGCCGGACGTTCCCGGCTGCGGTGAAGGTCGCAAAAGTGGCGCCCTCGCGGCTCAGGGTGGCAACGCTATGCATGAGTGGTTGAGACCACATGGCCGCGTTTCTGGCGGGTGCAAAGCCGTCCAGGTACCAGGCGTCCACCAGCCCTGCCTGTCGCCCTGCCAGGCCGGCAAGCACCTCCCGGGCATCACCGAAGTGCAGGTCGAGTCGCACGCGTCCCGCCGCAAACAGCAGGCGGTGACAACCGGGCAGAGCCGGGGGGTACTCCTGCAGCAGCTGGGTCGCGAGAGGCGCGAGTGTTGGCCAGGCAGTTAGCGCCTGTTGCAGGTCCGCTTTTCGCAGGGGAAAACGTTCCACTGAGACAAAGTGCAGGTCGGGTGTCGGCCCCTTGTGTTCGTTCCACGCCTGCCAGGTCAGAAGAAAGTTCAGGCCGCTGCCGAAGCCGGTTTCCGCCGCGCAAAAATGCGGCTCGGCATGTGTCTGCCATCGCCGGGGAATCCCGTTGCCCGCCAGAAAAGTGTACTGGCTCTCCGCGAGACCGTCCTGGGCAGAGAAATAGACGTCGTCAAACTTTGCGGACAGGGGCGTGCGGGCGTTCCTCCATTGCAGGGATGCGGCGTCCAGCGGCCTGAGCTCGGCGCCATCGCGCTTCATCCGGAGCGGGAGCGAATGTTCAGGTCGTCGGGCAGCCAGGCGGGTATGTGTGGCTGCTTCAGTGCAAGCAGTTCATCGACGGCGAATACGTGCAGAACCGGCGAGCCCTGCGCGGGGCGATACAAGGTGAGCAGGAAGTCCCGGCCGCTGCCGTTTGCTGGCAGCCGCAGTGTCCACTGGCTACCCTGAATGCCGAGCGTGGTATCGCCGGGTTGCAGGCGCACGCGTGCCACGTAATGATTTTTTCCAACCGGCTTCAAACTGCGGTTCTCGCTGCCGACCAGCTCGCCGAACAGGCGTGTTTTGATGACGCATATCAGTGCCACATCGCGGCGGCTTTCGGCGATGCGAGGGTCTGACAGGCGCTCGCTGATAATTGCCAGCGCGCTGCTGCCCTCAGACCCACTGAGTCGCACCTTGTCGGCGCTGAAGGGGATTCTCGAGCGTCTCTCGGCGTCGCGCCGGGCGGCCTCGCGCCGCGCCAGTTCTTCATCGGTAGGCAGCGTACGCGATGCCTCCTGTACTTCAGCGTGGTAGGTTTCCAGCAGTTGGTGCAGACGTTCAACTTTCTCCGCCTCGTGTGCCTGTGTGTAATCCACGCTGGACAGGCGCAGGGGTTTGCTCTCCATGGCGCGTTGAGTCGGCGCGACGCCTGCTGCCGAGGTGTCAATTTCGGACGCGGCCCCCGACGCCTGACGGGCGGAGGCAACAGCCTGCTGCCGCTGGCGCGCTTCCACAATCTGCTGTTGCAGCAGCGTGACCTCCTGGCGCGCGATGGCGATCAGGCGCTCTTTCAAATGCACCACTTCCTCGGCCAGTTTACGCACGGCGGGATTGGCGCTCTGCTCTGGTGGCGTTTCGCCTGATTTCAGGATTTCGAGCGTTTTCTGGTACTGATCGAGTTCCGTGGTGAGCAGCTCGCGCTCCTGTCCGAGCGCCTGCAAACGCAGGGTTTTCTCCTCCGACTGGGCGAATACCGGCGCTACCGCCAGAGCGAGTGCCATGCACGCGGCGGCGCACAGCCACTGGCGCGCGCGCCAGCGTGCTCCTCGAAGATGCCTGTGAAAGTATAGAAAATGCAAAGTATTCAGTAGTATAAGTGCTGACAGTGGACCCCGAAGCATAGCAGAGCCTCCCCCGCGGCAACCAGCAGGAAGTGTCGAAAAAGCATAATAGTGTCGAGGTGGACGGCCACTTTCCGCCGGGTTCCCGACGCGGCTGGATTGCCCCCCCCGGCGCGTGCCAGTAGACTGACGGCCCCGGTTCACTGAGGTCGTCATGGCGCAACTGCAAACCTATTCAATGCCGCACGACAGGTTTCTGCTGATCGCAGCAAACCTGCTGCAACGCGCCCTTCTGGAGCCCACGCGCACCGCGGCCAAGCGGCTTTATCGAGAACTCGCCGAGGGTCGAACGCTGGCTCTGACAAGCGTCGAGTTGGAGGATGGATCGACCGCGCGTTTCGCGGTTGCTCTGGATGCCAGCGAGTTTCGGGGGCGACTGAACTTCGGTGCTTTTCGGGCCAGCCTCGAAACACTGATCGCCAACATTGCCGCACACCTGAAGGCGGAAAAGCCGGTAACGGTGTTTACCGAAGCCGAGCGCGAGGACGTTCTGCTTTTCGGCATCACCGGCGCCACGCTGGAGGGTGATCAGGCCAACGTGCTGATGCTGGGCAGCGAACCGCATGTGAACGGTGAGGTCACCGTGGTGCGCCTGATGTACCTCGACCCGCTCCAGTTCCAGGAGCGCGCGGCCGGCTGAATCTGCACACTGGCACGCAGCCGCCGCCGAACAGGATTGACAGCATGTCGGAAACTCGCGTGCGGGCGAACGTCCCGACGGAAATCACCTATCCCGAAGAGCTACCGGTTGCGGCGCGAAGGCAGGAGATTGCGGCGGCGATTGCAGCCAACCCGGTGGTGATTGTCGCGGGGGAAACGGGCTCGGGCAAAACGACTCAGCTACCCAAAATCTGCCTGGAACTCGGGCGCGGCAATAGCGGGCTGATCGGCCATACGCAGCCGCGTCGGTTGGCAGCGCGCAGCGTGGCATCGCGTATCGCCGCCGAACTGGGTGGTGCCGTCGGCGGGCTGGTTGGCTACCAGGTGCGCTTCAGCGACCAGACATCCGCCAGCACCACCATCAAGCTGATGACCGACGGCATCCTGCTCAACGACATGCAGCACGACCGCCTGTTGAGCCGCTACGACACGCTGATTATTGATGAAGCGCACGAGCGCAGCCTGAATATCGATTTCCTGCTGGGGTATCTCAAGCGGTTGCTGCCGCGCCGTCCGGATCTCAAGGTGATAGTCACCTCGGCGACTATCGACGTGGCGCGCTTCTCACGCCATTTCGATGACGCCCCGGTCGTTGAAGTGTCGGGCCGGTCTTACCCGGTGGAGACGCACTACCTCGGTAGCGAAGGGCAGCCGGGCGAGGAGCAGGTCGAGCGTATCGTTGGGCTGGTCGAGGCGGTGGATGCCGGTGATTACGGTCCGCGCGGCGATGTGCTGGTTTTTCTGCCTGGCGAGCGGGAAATTCGTGAACTCGCGCAGGCACTCAGGCGCAGTGACGTTGTGGAGGTGTTGCCGCTCTACGCGCGTCTTTCCCAGGCGGAGCAGAATCGCGTGTTTGAAGGCACCCGACGGCGCGCGCGGCTGCGGGTGGTGCTGGCGACCAACGTCGCCGAGACGTCGCTCACCGTGCCGGGCATCCGCTATGTCATCGATCCCGGCATGGTGCGGCTCAGCCGTTACAGTCCTCGTTCGCGACTGCAGCGCCTGCCGGTTGAGCCGGTCTCCCGGGCCAGCGCTGATCAGCGTCGGGGCCGCTGTGGGCGGGAAGCGCCGGGTGTATGCCTGCGGCTTTACAGCGAGGTCGACTACCTCGCGCGCCCGGAGTTTACCGACCCGGAAATTCAGCGCACCAGCCTGGCTTCCGTGATTCTGCAAATGCTGTCGCTGGGCCTGGGTGAAGTCGAAGCCTTCCCGTTCATTGATCCGCCGGACAGCCGCCTGGTTCGCGACGGCTACAAACTGCTGCAGGAACTCGGGGCCGTTGACGCGGCGGGAAAGCTGAGGCGATCGGGTAGACGCATCGCGCGTTTCCCGGTGGACCCACAGCTCGGGCGCATGGTGCTGGAGGGCTCGAAGCGGGGCTGCCTGGAGGAGGTACTGGTCATTGCGAGTGGGCTCAGCGTGCAGGATCCGCGCGAGCGTCCGGCTGAAAAACGCACCCAGGCAGACCAGTCTCACGCGAGGTTTCAGCATGCGCGTTCGGATTTTCTAGCCTGGCTGAATCTCTGGCGCTATTACGAGGAGCAGCGACAGGCGCTCAGCCAGAGCCAGCTGCGGAAACTTTGTCAGCGGGAATTCCTGTCGTACTCGCGCCTGCGGGAATGGCGCGATGTACACGCCCAGCTATGCATTGCCTGTCGGCAGCAGAACCTTCGGGTCAAGTCCGTCCTGCCGGAGGAAGTCAGCTACCGCGACGTGCACTCCGCGCTGCTCACCGGCTTGCTCGGCAACCTGGCTCAGCGGCAGGAGGGCAGGGAGTATCTCGGCGCTCGCAATCGACGCTTGTTGGTTTTCCCGGGTTCACCCCAGGCGAAGAAGAAACACGCGTGGATTATGGCCGCGGAGATCGTCGAGACGAGTCGCGTGTACGCGCGCGAAGTGGCCGCTATCGAGCCCCGCTGGGCGCTGGATGCCAATCCCGACCTCCTCAAGCGCCATTACTACGAGCCGCGCTGGCGCGCGCGCACAGGGCAGGCGGTGGCCTATGAGCGCATTACGCTGTATGGCTTGACGCTGGTGGACAAAAACCAGGTGCACTATGGGCCGATCGACCCCGCCACCAGCCGCGAACTCCTGATACGCGAGGGGCTGGTTGCCGGAAACTTTCGTCGGCCGCCGCCGTTCCTGCGGCACAACCTGCGGTGCGTGCGCGAAGTGGAAGAACTTGAATCGCGCACCCGCAGGCGCGATATCCTGGTCCCGGAGCAGGGGCAGTTTGAGTTTTACGCCGCGCGAATCCCGGTGGATATAGTGACCGCGAGCCGACTTCAGGCCTGGTTGAAGCGCGACCGGGAGGCCGACAGGCTGCTGCGCTTTGATCGCGATACGCTTTACGCCGTAGACCCGGGAGCCGGGCTCGAGGCGCAATTTCCCGATCACCTCACGTTTGAGGATTTGCGCCTGCCCTTGAGGTATACCTTCGAGCCGGGCGGGGATGCCGATGGCGTATCGGTGACAGTCCCCGTGGGCTTGCTGAACCGCGTACCGCGCCACCTGTTTGACTGGCTGGTACCGGGCTTGCTGCGTGAGAAATGTATCGCGCTGGTGAAGGGCCTGCCGAAAGACAAGCGCAAGCGACTGGTACCGGTTCCGGATTTCGTCGACAGGGCGCTGGCGGAACTGGTCCCCGGCGATACCGATCTGTTACAGGCGCTTGGCGGCGTGCTTTCCCGGCTCGGGAACATGCCCCTGGCGCCGGAGGACTGGGATGTACAAAACCTGGACGACTACTACCGTATAAATGTGCGGGTCGTGGATGCCCGTGGCGAGCTGCTGGCACAGGGCCGGGATCTTGCGGCGCTGATTCACCGTTTTCGCGATGATACCCGCCAGAGTATCGGTGCGACGGAGCAGACCTCACCCGCTCGCGAGGGCCTCGTGGACTGGGACTTCGATAAGCTGCCCAGAGAGTGGCGGTTCGACCAGGCGGGGATGGATATCGTCGCGTGGCCCGCGTTGGCAGACCAGGGCGACAGTGTTGCCATACAATTATTTGACTACGCGGGAACAGCGCTGGTGGCGCACCGACTCGGTGTCTTGCGATTAATGCGCCTGGGGTCTGCGCGTTTACAGCGCGAATTGCGCAAGCAGTTACTGCGCGGCAACGACGCGAGCCTGCTGCTGGCCCGGGCAGGCTTCGAGCGCGATACATTGCTGGAAGACCTGATCGACGCGGCTTACGTGGCGGCTATGCAACTGGACAGCGAGCTGCCTTACACCCGGGACGCGTTCAGCCGGTGCCTGCAGCGGGGTCGCGGGCAGGTCGTCGGCTGCGCGAATGAGCTGGAAGGCAAGCTGTTGACCACGCTCGACTTGCTGGGCGAGATTCGTTCGCTGCTGAAGGGGCTGCAGCAGCGCGAGTGGGCCGACACCCGGGCCGATGTGGAGCAGCAGCTCGCCGCGCTTTTCGCGGCCGGTTTTCAGCGCGACACGCCCGGGGACTGGCTGGCGCAGTATCCGCGTTACATGAAGGCTTTGCGCATTCGCCTGGAGAGGCTGTCCGGTCAGCATGAGAAGGAGCGCAAGGCCATGGGTATGCTCACGCCGCTTGCGGAGCAACTCGAGCAGGTGTGCGTGAAACGCCCCGCATTGCTGCTGCACTGTGCGGCTGCGCGCGACTATCGCTGGATGCTGGAAGAGTTCCGGGTGTCCCTGTTCGCGCAGAATCTGGGCACGCGGCAGGCAGTGTCGTCGAAGCGTCTGCAGGAGCAGTGGCTGCGGGTTGAGCAGTGGCTGGCGGAAAACCCATAGCTATTTCAGGGTTTTCGACGTCAGCAGGGCCTGTCGGCTTCAGTTTTAGCGTGAAACTATTGATCCGACGGCATGTCGTAGTTAACACTCAAGGCGTGCCGGGTCAAAAACACCGGCCGTTTGGGTATCACACACGACAACACTGACTACCACAGGGAAATTATCATGGCGAATATCAAGAAACCTCTCGCGGCGGCTCTGGGCGCGGCATTTCTGGCATCATCGGTGGTTCCGCTGGCGTCAGCGGCAAGCAACCCGTTCTCGGCGCAGCAGCTCAGTGGAGGCTACGATCTGCCGAATTACGGTGCGCACAAGGAAGGTGGCTGCGGCGAAGGTAAATGCGGTGCCGAAAAAGGTGAAGATGAAGGCAAGTGCGGCGAGGGCAAGTGTGGCGAAGGCGACAAAGCCGACGGCGAAGGCAAGTGCGGCGAAGGCAAGTGTGGTGAAGGCGACAAAGCCGACGGTGAAGGCAAGTGCGGTGAAGGCAAGTGCGGTGAAGGCGACAAAGCCGCCGGTGAAGGCAAGTGCGGTGAAGGCAAATGCGGCGGCTAGATATGCCGCATGATCGACAGGAGATCCAGGGAGCGGGTCTTGGTTTGCGGCGGGCCCTGATGGGTCCGCTGCTGTCGATGGACCAGGGAGCGGTCGATTTTCTGGAGGCGGCACCGGAAAACTGGATCGGTGTCGGTGGCCGCTTTCGCAAGCGCTTTCGTGAACTGGCCGAGCGATTCCCATTGGCCCTGCACGGCCTGTCGCTGGATATCGGCGGCCCTGACCCCATTGATACCTCCCTGGTCAAGGCCGTGCGCGAGTTGATGGATGAGTTTGATGTGTCCCTTTACAGTGAACACCTGACCTATTGCGCGGCGGACGGGCATCTGTACGACCTGTTGCCGATACCGTTTACGCAAGAGGCAGTGGAGCACGTAGCGGCGCGGGTGCGCCAGGTGCAGGATATCATCGGCCAGCCCATTGCGCTGGAGAATGCCTCCTACTATGCGCAACCCCACGCCGACCTCACGGAGGCTGAATTTATCAGCGCCGTGCTGGAAGAGAGCGGCTGTGAGCTGTTGCTCGATGTCAACAATATTTATGTCAACAGCATTAACCACCGGTACGATCCCTTGCAGTTTCTCGACGCGTTGCCGCTGGAGCGGGCCCGGTATATTCACGTGGCCGGCCACTACAATGAAGCGGACGACCTGAAGATCGACACGCACGGTGCGGACGTTATTGACCCGGTCTGGGAGCTGTTGGCCCAGGCTTACCGACGCGTGGGCGCGCTGCCCACGTTGCTGGAGCGCGACTTTAACCTGCCGCCGATTGAAACTCTGTTGAACGAGGTGGCGCAGGTGCGTCAGCTTCAGGCTGCTGCGCTGGCCGCCCCCGATGCGGCGGTGGCTCGCTGATGGCGGAATCGGCTCTCAGGGCCAGTCAGATGCGCATGGCGCGGTACCTGCGCGATCCCGCCGGGGAAGAACCGCCGGCGGGGGTGGAAGCGAGACGTTTAAAGGTCTATGAAGGCCTGGTGTATAACAACATCGAGGGCTTCATCAGCAATGGTTTCCCGGTGTTGCACAGCCTCTATTCGGCGCGGGATTGGGAGCAACTGGTGCGGGCTTTCATGCAGCGCCATCGTTGTCACTCGCCTTACTTTCTCGAGATCAGCCAGGAGTTTCTGCATTACCTGATGCACGTGCATGCGATGCGCCCGGTAGATCCGCCCTTCATGACAGAACTGGCACATTATGAGTGGGTGGAGCTCGCTCTGGATGTCGCTGAAGACGAACTACCAGAGCCGGCAGAGGGGGTCGATGTCGGAGCTGCAGTGCCCCGGCTGTCGCCGCTGGCATGGTCGCTTGCCTACCAGTTCCCCGTGCACCGTATCGGCCGCGATTACCAGCCGCAGCAGCAGCCAGAGGCACCCACCTATCTGGTGGTGTATCGCGACCGCGGGGACGCGGTGCGCTTCATGGAGATAAACGCGCCCACTGCGCGACTGCTGGAGCTGGTTGCGGCCAATGATGCCGGAAACAGCGCAGATGAGATTCTTGCACAGCTCGCCACCGAGATGGGCGTTGCGGCCGACGCGATCAGATCTTTCGGGCTGGAGCAGATCGAAGCGTTGATTGCTGACGCTGTGGTGTTGGTCACAGCGTCCCGGGTCTGAGAGGCGCCGTTGGTTGCCTGGCTTTCCCGGCAGGCGTAGTATGCCGTTTTCCGCCTGATATCCGGTTATGGACATGGTTCTTTCTCGCGTTGTTTGCCTGCTGGTGCTGGTAGCGGTCAATGCTAACGGCGCACAGCCGGTTGTGGAGGAGGAACCGGTTCCGCTCTGGGAGCAGAGCGTGGCCTACGAGCTCGACCCCTGGGAGCCGTTCAATCGAAAGATTTTTGCCCTCAACGAAAGTATCGACAAACATGCATTGAGGCCACTTGCGCGTGGCTACCGCTTCGTGACGCCGGACCCGATTGAAATCGGCGTGACCAATTTCATCCGCAATATCTACGAATTCAACACTATCTTTAACTCCGTGCTCCAGGGCAGGGTGGAAAACACCCTCCACAGCATGGGCAGGTTCCTGATAAATACGACTATCGGCCTCGGCGGTTTTCTGGACGTGGCCTCCCGTATGGGCGTGGATCACCGGCCTGCGGATTTCAGCCAGACGCTCTCGGTATGGGGGCTCGATACGGGGCCGTACCTGGTGGTACCGGTAGTGGGCCCGCGCACCGTGCGCAGCGGCACCGGGTTATTGGTGGACAGCTACTTCACGTTACCCTCCCTGTCGGATGAGCGCGCCTTCAACTGGGGGTTCCTGGGCCTTGAGACCGTCGACATACGTGCCCGTCTGCTGCGAGCCGATGAGCTTGTTTCCGGCGACAGGTATATTTTCTTGCGCCAGGCCTACTTCAATCGGCGCGAGGCCTTCCTGAACAATGGGGAGGTGGATGATTCATTCTCTGATTTCGAGGAGGGTGAAAATTTCGAAGAATTTTGACGCTGGTTTCGAATTTCCGCAGCGACTGTGCGCACCCTCGCATAACTTTGTAAAATCCTGCCAAAAGGCCCTGCGACACGGTTGCCCGCGCCTCGGGATGGGCGTAGTGTCTCGCCCAATCCCACTTAAAGTCTTCCAGGATGGCCGCAAACGGTACGCTACTCATAGTTGACGATCAGCCTGATCGTGCGCAGGAGATGGCCGACTTCCTCATATCCTCCGGATTCGATGTACACGTGGTCACAGATGTGACCAGGAACAGCGATTTGTCGCTGGGCGCGAATAGCATTTTTGATGTCATCCTGTGCGAACTGGATCTGCAGGGCGTCGCCTGGAAAGAGGCGCGACACAAGCTGCGGGAAATGGACGTTCAGGTGCCGGCGATCGTGTTCAGCGAGGTGGCTGATTTCGATCACATGATGACGGCGCTTCGCCTGGGCGCCCACGATTTTTTTCCGCGACCGGTGACCGACCGGGATGCGCTGTTGCGGTCGATCGGGCGTTGCGTGCGGCAACGGCAGCTTGGCCGGCAGCTGCGTGAATCCCGGCAGCGGCTCGAAGCGGCCAACCTCGAACTACGCGGTACGGTAAAACTGCTGGAACAGGATCAGCAGGCAGGTCGCCAGGTGCAGATGCGCATGCTGCCGACCACGCCGCTGGTACTCGATGATTATGTCTTCAGTCATACGGTAATTCCGTCGCTCTATCTCAGCGGGGATTTCACCGACTATTTCACCGTAGGAGAAAACCACGTCGCGTTCTTCCTGGCCGACGTGTCCGGACATGGAAGCTCTTCGGCGTTCGCCACTGTTCTGATAAAAAACCTGTTTGCGCGTAAACGCTCAGACCTGCTGCGCCGCAACGACCTGTCGATCATGAACCCGACGCAAATGCTGGAGCAGGCCAACCGCGAGCTGCTTGACCTGGAGGTGGGCAAGTTTGCCACCATGGTGGTCGGATTGCTGGACATGCGCGACAATACACTGCGCTACAGCGTTGCCGGGCATCTCCCGCTGCCCGTGCTGGTTTCAGCAGAGGGTGCGCGCTATTTGCCTGGTGAGGGGTCGGCGGTCGGTCTGGTGGAAGAGGGCGCATACACCGAAAACGAGATCACGCTCCCCGGGAGTTTTATGCTGACGCTGTTTTCCGATGGTATTCTCGAGATACTGCCACCTAAAAACCTGATTGAGAAAGAGGACTATTTTTTGAGTGTGTTTGAATCGCCGGCCGATTCCCCGGCGGAGTTGGTGACTCGCCTCGGTCTGGACCACGTGGATATGGCGCCGGATGATATTGCCGCGCTATTCCTGATGAAACGCTGAAAGGGCGGGTTGTTATGTCGGACGGTCGAATTCTTGCAGCCAGTCACAACGGGGCCTACGTGATCCGCCTCGTCGGCGATGTGCGCCTGACCTTGTGCACCACCATCGACGACTATTTCCAGAAGATGTACGGTGACCCCGAGTTCACCAGTGTCTGGGTGGACCTGTGTGACGCCGAGGGAATAGACAGCACCACGCTCGGGTTGCTCGCCAAGCTGGCGCTGGAGGTCAAGGAAAAGTTCGGGTTTGAACCCGCAATTTATTCCTGTGATCCGAGCATTGTGCGCCTGCTCAAGAGCATGGGTTTCCATCAGCTGTATGAACTGCATGAGGAAGCGTGTAGCAACCTGGAGAATATCGCCGAGATTCCCACGGTCAGTGGCAGCGAAGAAGCCGTGCGTGAAAAAGTCGTAGAAGCGCACAAGGTACTGATGGGCCTCTCAGATGAAAACCGGGCGCGCTTCAAAGACCTGATGGCGGCGTTGGAGCCCGGCTGATCAACCCTGCGCCGAGAGCTTGCTGCGAATGTAGTCCGGGTGCGGCACGTAGGTGAGATCTGCCACCTGGCGAATCAGGTGTTCCTCGTACTTGTCGAGATTCCCGTCTGCATAGGCAACCGACCACATCGAATCAATCAACTGGAGTTTCTGCTCGGCGCTGTAGTTGTCGTTGATCACGCGGGTGAATTCGTACAGGGAAGTGGCCTCGTCGACCCGGTCTTCGGCGGCTGCAATCAGTTCCCCGATTTCTGCGGAATCCAGCGCCAGGCTTTGTGTCAAAAGCTGCTCCAGTGCCTTCTGCTCGGTGGCATCCTGGGTAAAATCCGCTCGCGCGGTTTCTATCAGCAGCGCCGCTGCGGCGAGTCGAATGCAGTGCTCGCGCTGTTGCGGATCTTCCTGTGACGGTGTTTCGAACAATGCCTTGAGCGCGCCGATCATTGATTTCCCCCGTTGGCGGTGGCCGATTGGACCGGGATGGGCAACTGAATGTTATCCCGGGTGCGTCTGTGTCTGCGCCTGCCTGTAGCGAGCGGCTTGAGTTGCCTCGGTAACCAGCTGGTGCGCACAGCGCAGTACACTGGAACCGGCGCCCTCGCGATACGCGTTTTCACTCAGGTGACGGCGGAATTTCCGCGCTCCCGGTACGCCCTGGTACAGGCCCAGAATGTGCCGTGTCACGTGATTGAGGCGCCCGCCCTTTGCCAGAACCTGATCGCAGTAGGGCAACAGCGCCGCAATGACATCATCGCGTGAGCGCGCAGGATTGTCTACCGAGAACAGGTACCGATCCACGTCCGCGAGCATCCATGGATTCTGGTAGGCCTCACGCCCCAGCATCACGCCATCCACCTGTTGCAGGTGCGTTTCGCACTCTTCGAGTGACTGTATGCCGCCGTTAATGACAATCGTAAGTTGCGGGAAATCGCGTTTGAGACGGTATACCCAGGGGTAGTTGAGTGGCGGAATGTCGCGGTTTTCCCTGGGGGAGAGCCCCTGTAGCCAGGCCTTGCGCGCGTGCACGATGAACACGTTGCAGCCTGCGGCGCTGATGGTGCCGACGAAATCGGCGAGTTCCGCGTAGCTTTCCATGGAATCGATGCCGATGCGGTGCTTCACCGTAACGGGAATGCTGCACGCATCGCGCATGGCTTTTACGCCATCGGCGACCAGCGCCGGTTGTCCCATCAGGCAGGCACCGAACATCCCCGACTGCACCCGGTCAGATGGACAACCGCAGTTGAGATTGACTTCATCGTACCCCCATTCCTCCGCCCACCGCGCGCAGCGGGCGAGCGCGGCGGTATCCGACCCTCCCAACTGCAGCGCCACGGGATGCTCCTCGTGGTTGTAGTGCAGAAAGCGCTCGCGGTCGCCGTGAATCAAGGCGCCGGTGGTGACCATTTCGGTGTATAGCAGCGCGCGGCGGCTCAGGAGTCGCCAGAAGAAACGGCAGTTGTGGTCGGACCAGTCCATCATGGGTGCTATGCAAAAGCGCCAGGGCCCGGCGGTGTTCAATTGATCTTTGGTCTGTGCAGATAGCATACCGATGAATCGAATCCGAAAGTTTCCGACAGTGGCCCGGATAACGTTGGTTGGCGCGTTGCTGGCCCTCTCAGGCTCGAGAGAACGCCGGGTGAACACGGACCAACGCGAGCCCCAGGTTCGTCTGGACGCCAGTATAGCAGGCGCGCAACTGATGCCGTAGGGTATGTGGCGCACCTTTCCGGGGTGTTTGTCCGTCCGGTATGCTGTTCGAAGGCTGACCCATGAAAGAAACATTTCCCGGCAAGCATGGTGCTGTGTAGAGTACATGTAGTGTAAGAGTGAGTGGCGGCCCTGTTGCACCCGCTGTTTTTTCGGAGTGATCATGTACTTGCCGAGGAAAAAGAACTGATGAGCCGGACCCTGTCACTGCGTTTCGAATCGAGGCTGTTGGCTCCGCGCAAGCGCGTCTGGGAATGGATTACCTCCCCGAATTGCATATCCACCGAGATGTCGCCGCTTTTGCGCATGACCTTCCCGGGAAGTATCCAGTCGCTGGCCGACGTGCAGTTTGAGCCGGGTGTGCCCCTGTTCCGGAGTTACCTTTTCCTGTTCCGCGTGGTGCCTATGGACTATTCAGACCTGACCTTGCTCGAGCGCACGCCGGGTGCCGGCTTCATTGAACAATCGCGGATGGGGTCTATGAAACTGTGGCGCCACGAGCGTTCTATAGCGGCGTGCCCCGACCAGCCCGACGCGTTGCTGCTGGTGGATCAGCTCGATTTCGAACCGCGTTTTGCCCCGGGTTTCGTGGGGTGGATCGTCAATCGATTTTTTGTTCACCGGCACAAGGTGCTCAGGGCAAAGCTTGAAGGCAACCAACAGACGGCGCCAGCGGCTGTGTCCGTTTCACGCGGGCGCGGGTGACGTGGCCTCTCGTTGCGGCGCCACAGGGGGTATGCCTGTCATAAGCGCCCCGACATCTGGAGACACTGCTTGTTTTCATCCCTGATTACCAGTCTGGTCGTCTTCGGCATTGCCTCGCTGGCGATCACGATTGCGGGTAGCCAGTTAGCGCGGCTGGCCGATGAACTGGCCGACCGCACCGGGATGGGCGAGGCCCTGTTCGGCGTGTTGTTGCTGGCCGGTGTTACCTCGCTGCCGGACTTTGCCGCCACCCTGAGCGCGGCGTTGGACGCCCGGCCCGATCTGGCAATGAGCAATGTCATGGGCAGCATGGCGGTAAACCTGGTGTTCCTTGGCATCGCGGATATGGTTTACCGCAAGGCCAACCTGGAACATGCAGCGGCTTCCCCGGTTAACCTCATGCTGGCGGGGTTGTTGATCGCCTTGCTGACCCTGCCGCTGCTCGCTATCGCCACGCCGGCGCCCGTGCATTGGCTCGTGCACCCGGTCACTCCGATGATCGTTATCGCTTATCTGTTCGGGCTGCACCTGGTCCATCGTGCACAGGAGAAGCCCATGTGGTTTCCCCGACCCACGCACCAGACGGTGCCGGATACGCCTTTGCAGCAACATCGGGGAAGCCTGGTTTCGACGTGGCTGCGTTTCATTGTCCTGGCCGGTGTAACGTGTTTTGCCGGCTGGGTATTGATGGAAGCGGCCAAGGGTATCGCCGATCACACGTTGCTTTCCGATACCCTCGTCGGTGGCCTGATGACCGCTATTGCGACGTCTGCGCCCGAGTTGGTAACCACGATTGCAGCCATACGTTATGGTGCGCTGACGCTCGCTGTGAGCAATATCTTCGGTACCAACTGTTTCAATATGCTCGTGGTGGCCGCTGCCGACGTGAGCTATCCCCATGGATCCATCTTCCACGCCATGGCGCCGGTGCAGATGACCTGGGGTTTGGTGAGCATCCTGATGACGGCCATCCTGCTGCTCGGTATGCTGCGCCGCCAGACCTACGGGGTGGGGCGAATCGGATTTGAAAGCGCCCTGATGCTGGGCGTGTATGCGGCCGCGATCTGGGTCGTTGTGCTAAGCGGCTGACATGTCGGGACGCCAGCTCGCAATGGCAGCGATGGCCACATCCGGTACCTGCAACGTTGGCTGTTCTCACCCGATCTCAAAATCAACCACTCTGGCCAAATTGATCACAAGGCCTGCAGCAGCGCGGTGGTGTATCCGGGAACGTCAAACCTGTCGCGTGGATCGTCTGCGGTGAGTGCGAGTCGCGCCGACCTGTTTTTCGAGGGTTCCAGCAGGTTCAATGCCCGATCGACGTATTCCTGCCTGGTATGCGCTACCCATTCGCCCAGCCGCAGGTGCTCGAGAATGGAGGCGCTTTGACGAGCCACTGGAGCGTTGCCCTGGAGTGTGACTACCGGCACGCCCATTGCTAGAGCGTCAAACGTGGTGACGCAGCCGTTGAATGGAAATGGGTCAAGGGCCACGGATACGCGCCGGTACTGCGCCAGTAGCGAGGGGTAGTCCATAAACGTCAGGTATTCGAGTTGCGTTTCGGGCACGCCACGGTCGGCGAAGCGTCGGCTTGTGAACTGCCTGACCGGCTCGTGCTCCAGGCCATCAGAGCACAGGAGCAGGCTTGCTTCAGGCTCGCATCGCAGAATCTCGGCCCAGCAGTCGAGTGTCCCCTCGGTCAGTTTGGCCAGCCGGTTAAAGCTGGCAAACACCGGCTTGTCCGGTGAGGGAAAGTGTTCCGCGTCGACCTGGCTGGGTAGCGCAAAGGTAAAGCGCCCCGTCGGCAGGCGGATTACCCGCTCGTTGAAGTTGTGATCCTCATCGGGCGGGTTGGCCACGGCATCGCCGATGTAAATATCGTAGGCAGACAGCCCGGTGGTCAGGAACCAGTCGCCCCAACAGGCCTGGACAGGCGCCACACGACGTGCGAAATCGCCCAGGCGGCCTCCCGGAGAATGGCCGCACAGGTCGAACAGGACCGACACCTGCTCGCGTTGCGCCAGTGCTGCAAACTCCTCGTAAGAGAGTGATTCCACCGCGTGCTGTGCCCCCGCGATCCGGCTGAAAGCTTTTGCACCCGGCCCCTCCAGCGCGCCGCGGCTGAACAGTACCAGGCGCAGGCCACGTCGATGCATTTCCTCCATCACGGGCAGAACGAGGCTCGCAATGGGGCCATCGCTGAATCGGGGAGAATAGAAGCCGATTACGCTGGAGTCGCCTTGCCATGGCGTTGCGCCGGGTTCACCCGGATAGAGCGGCGCGCAGCTTCTGGCGAGCAGGGCGAGCGATTCCGTCGTCTGGGCGTCGTCGAAACAGGCGCTGATGAGCGTCGAGCTGGCGATCTCCGGGGAGTCGGGGTGATCTTTCCGGGCCTGCCGGAACAGGGTAAAAGCCTGTTCTGCCTGGCCGGAGCGGCGCAGGGCATTCGCGTGGTCGAGCTGCGCCGCCGGGTCGCTGCCGCCGGCCTCACGATACTGCTCGTACCACTGGATTTTTTGCATGAGCTCGCGTGTATCGCGCCCGAGCGCGCGCAGCGCCAGGATGCGGTTCTTGCGCGCGCCCTCGTGGGCCGGGTTGCGCCCGAGAATGTTATCAGTCACCTCCAGTGCTGTCTGCGCCTGACCACAGGCCAGCAACATGGCGGCGCGGTTTGATTGCAGCCCATCGTGCGCGCCGAAGTGCTCCAGTGCGCGCTCCAGCCATATGAGCCCCTCCTGCGGATTGCCCATCTGGTGCATGAGCGTTGCCAGGAGTTGCATGGCATCGGGACTGTGGGTGGCGGCAATTATCTGGCGGTAGCCGGTTTCCGCTGCATCGAGCCTGTTTGCCCGGTGCAGGGCAACGACATCTGCCAGAGAGGGTAGGTCGGTCATCAATATTGATCGCGCGCTGCAACTCGACTGATAATTATGCCAGTGCCTCGCCACGCTGCGCCAGCAGCGAGCGCCGCCAGCTCACAAATCCTACAATCGAGAGTACGCTGTACAGGGCGATGAGCGCCGCGTAGATATCCAGGTCGCGATCCTGATACAGCCATATGGACGCGAGATTCAGCAGGAACCAGTAGACCCAGCCCTCCAGCACCCGGGCAATCTCCATATAAGTGGCGATAAAACTGAATGCCGTGGTGAAGGCGTCGAAGAATGGCCGCTGCGCATCGGTAAAGTTCTGCGCGGCCAGCCCGAGCCCGAGTGCGCAGGCACAACCCACGCCAATTGCTATGGCGTGAGCACGCAGATGCCAGACAATCACCGGGTTGTCGCATTCTTCCAGCCTGCGGTGCCAGCGCAACCAGCCCCAGACCCCCATCATGGCGTAGAACACGTAGAGCAGTGCCTCGGAATACAGCTTTGCACTGATAAACAGCCACACGCTCAGCGCGCTGCCGACAATGCCGAAAAACCAGCACAGGATGCGCTCGCGTATAAGCAGCACGATGTAGGCAAGATTGGCCGCCGTGGCGGCCATTTCCAGCAGGAGTGAGGCAGGGATGTTATCGGGCATGGCTAGCCTGCCGCTGCCTGAAGTCGATGAACTCTCGCATGTAAGCGCCTGTTCAGAAGCTGTAGCTCGCTTCGACGCCGAAGGTCCGCGGCTCGCCCAGTTGCGTGTAGGTCTGGTTGGACCAGGCGCCAAACTCGTCGCGCGGGTCCACCCCGAAGTACAGGCCGTGGACCGCGTAATCCTCATCCGACAGGTTACGGCCCCACAAAGTGACCGAGACGTTGCCGCTACTCCAGTTCAAGCTGGCGTTAAACAGGTCGTACCCATCGAGCTGGCCATTGTGGTAGTAACCGAAAAAGGTCGCGTCCTGGCCCTCTACTTCAAGGCGCGCGCTGAGTGCGTCGGTCAGAGCGAGCTGCGTGCCGATGTTGTACTGGTACTGCGGTGATTTTGCCTGCTCGCGGTTGTCACGCGTCACGAAGGTATTGAGATCAAGGTCGAAGGTCTCGATGCTGTCCACCTCGGTTTCCAGCCAGCCGAGATTGGCGAACAACGCAACGCGCTCGCTCGCGATGAACTGCATCTCGAGTTCGGCGCCGTAGCTGACGGCATCGCTGGCGCTGTCGAGGTAGCCCACCCAGAGACCGGCATCGCCATCCCACATCCAGTTCTCGAGCTGCGCGTTGTTGCGTGTCGTGCGAAACAACGCGACGTTGGCGCTCAGCCGCCCGTCAACAGCCAGCGTTTTCAGGCCGACTTCGGAATTCACCAGCGTTTCATCCTCGAACCTGAGGTTGTCGCCTATGAAGGCCTGGAACTGTGGCGACATGAATGGCAGGTTCGCCCCGGCTGTTGTGTTCACGCCACCCGGCTTGGCGCCGCGTGCCAGGGTGGCGTAGAGCATCGTTTGCTCGCTCAGGTCATAGCGTGCGCTGATTTCTGCGTTCAGCAGACTCTCATTATTGTCACTGCGAAAGCCATTGCTGTCGCGGTAGTCGTCGTCGAAGCGCTCAAAGCGGGCTCCGGCCGTCAGGCTGAGGCGGTCGGTGAGGGCGTACTCGTACTCACCGTAGAGTGCGTAGCGTCCAGTGTCGTAGTCGCTCTGGTTGCCGAAATCACCGTACCAGACACTGGGGTATTGGTAGTCGAGGGCCTCGTCACTGATATTGGCGTACAGGCCCAGCACGTAGCGCCCATTGCCGGAGCTGAGCGTGGGCTCGCCGCCGAGCAGGCGTATATCCGCCACGCTGCGGCTGCGCTCGCGTGCGAAGATTTCCTGTGCCGTGTCATTGCCTCCCGAGCACGCAAATTCAACGCACAGCGCGTCTGATACCCAGTCGGCATCGTAACTCTGACCGAGTTCGGTATCGATATGGCTGATGGATGCTTCCAGGGTCTGCCCGCTGCCGAGCAGCCACTGGCCGCTGCCGATAATAGCCACGGTTTCCTGCGTATCTTCACCCGGCTGGTCGCTGAAGGTCTGGCGCGAGTTTTCCAGCGACCAGGCGTCGTAGCCGTTGTCGGCGTTGAAATACAGCAGGCCCAGCTCGTAACTGGCGGCATCGGATGGCGTCCATTGCAGCCGGGTGCGCACCGTCGTCTCATCGAAATCCGCGGTGTCGTCGCGGTCGAGGGCGACATTATCGATATAGCCATCGCTGGTGTACTGTTGCGTGGCCACCCGCGCTGTCACGGTGTCCGACAGCGGTCCGCTCAGCGCGAGGCCGAGCTGGTAGCTGTCGTAATTACCCACGCGGCCGCTCAGTTCACCTTCGAACTCGCGTGTGGGCGCATTGCTGCGAATATTCACCATGCCGGCGTGCGCGCTGGCACCGAAGCGAGTGCCCTGGGGGCCCCGCAGCACCTCCACCTGGGCGACATCAAAGAGCATGCCCGCATTGGCACTGTCGCCCAGCTCGAGGTTGTCCAGCATAATGCCCACAGAGGGGTAGTACTTGGGATCGTAGTACTGCTCCAGGTCACCCACGCCGCGTACCTGTATGAAGCGGCTGCGAGAGCTGCCCGCTGCCCAGCTCACATTGGGGGCCGCGTTGAGAATATCCTGCAGGTGGACGGCGGCGCGCCCGCGAATGGTATCTTCCGTGATGACCGTGACGCTGGCGGGCGTGTCGAGCAGGCTGTTGTCACGGTAATTTGCCGTAACCACAACCTCTTCGAGGGCCGGCTGGGGCGCCGCCAGTGCGGTTGCTGATGCAGACAGAGTCATTGATAAAAGACAGGAAGACAGTGCACGTGGCGTGCGGCTGCCAGAAAGAGAAAAGCGGGACATAATGAGCCTCCTGATAAAGCCAGAGACCCGGTGAACGACGTCAGATGGGTATAACTGCACTACCTATTCCTACGCCGGTATTAACCGGATCAGGTTCAAGGGTTCGTCTACCGTGCAGACATCTCAGGCCGTAGCCACCCCTCAGGTTGAGTAAGGAGTATACCGCTCGCATTCGAGAATTCCCAGTATTCCCGGGAAGCCGGTTTCACGGTTCCCCGCCCTCTTGATCAATCGCGATGTTCCTGCTTCACTCTCAGCTATGTTGTATCTGTTTGAAGTGCATCTTCACCCGGGTTATAGCGCGGAGCAGTACGCGGATGCGTGGGTGCGCGCGAGCCAGATTATTCAGCAGGCGCCCGGGGCGCGCGGTACGCGTCTGCATCGCAAGATCGACTGCCCGGACGTATTGCTGGCAATAGCCAGCTGGGAGAGCAAGGCCCAGCGCGATGCGATGGAAGACGAGCCATCCGCGCGCGTGCAGGCGATTATCGCTGAGCAGGCTGACTTTGTGGATATCCACTTTATCGGCGAGTTCGAAGATCCTGCCTGGGAGGTAGCGGCCGGCGGCATACCGCACCTGCGGTGACGGCGCTCCGGTAATCGGGCAAGTGTCTGTTCGCCGGTGTGATAGGTTTTGCCCCGGTCAGCCCGTATAATCGCCGCTTTTAAACCGCAGACTTTGGGAATTCATGACAGTTCGCACACGTGTAGCCCCCTCTCCCACAGGCGACCCCCATGTGGGTACGGCCTATATCGCACTGTTCAATTTCTGTTTTGCGCGCGCACATGGTGGCCAGTTCCTGCTGCGCATAGAAGATACGGACCAGGCGCGCAGCACGCCGGAGTCGGAACAGGCGATTCTGGATTCCTTGCGCTGGTTAGGCCTCGACTGGGACGAAGGGCCCGATGTGGGTGGCGCTTGCGGCCCCTACCGCCAGAGTGAGCGCACCACGCTTTACCGGGAGTACGCCGAGGCGCTGGTCGCGAGTGGCAAGGCGTTTTACTGCTATCGCACAGCGGAAGAACTGGACGCACTGCGCGAGGCACGCCGCGAGGCGGGTGACTCCAGCGCCCTGAAACCATCGGACCTCCAACTGGACGACGCCGAGATCGCGAAACGGCGGGCCGCTGGCGAACCGGGGGTCATTCGCATGCGGGTGCCCGAGGAAGCGGGCAGCTGCGTCATTGACGACCTGTTGCGCGGGCCTGTTGAGCTGGACTGGAGCATGGTGGATGCACAGATACTGTTGAAATCCGATGGGCTGCCCACCTACCACCTGGCCAACGTGGTGGATGATCACCTGATGGGCATCACACACGTATTGCGCGGTGAGGAGTGGCTCAATTCCGCGCCGAAGCACAAGCTGCTGTATGAATACTTCGGTTGGGAAATGCCGGTGCTGTGTCATCTGCCGCTGTTGCGCAACCCCGATAAAAGCAAGCTTAGCAAACGCAAGAACCCCACCAGCATCCTGTACTACCAGCGCATGGGTTACCTGCCCGAAGCCCTGCTCAACTACCTGGGTCGCATGGGCTGGTCGATGCCGGACGAGCGCGAGAAGTTTTCGCTCGACGAGATGCAGGCGCATTTTGATATCACGCGCGTATCGCTGGGCGGCCCGATATTCGACGTGGAGAAACTGAACTGGCTCAACGGGCAGTGGATTCGTGAGGATCTCAGTGAGAGCGAACTGGCCGACAGGCTGGTGAACTGGGCGTTCAACCGCGAGTTCCTGATGGCGGTGTTGCCGCACGCGCGGCAGCGGATGGAAACCCTCAGCGACTTTGCACCCCTCGCCACGTTTCTGGTTTCGGGCACGCTGTCGATTAGCGAGCAGGATTTCGACGCACTCAAAACAGGGCGCGAGGAGACGCTGCGCAATTTGCAGTTTGCGCTGTGGCGCCTGGAAAGCCAGCGTAACTGGACTCGCGATAACATATGGAATGACATGCGGGCACTGGCAGACGCCCTGGGCGTGAAAGTGAAGGATTTCCTCGCGCCGCTGTTCGTGGCGATTGCCGGTAGCAGTGCATCTTTTTCGGTGGTTGATGCCATGGAGTTACTCGGGCCCGACATGAGCCGTGCGCGTATACGGCATGCCATTGAGGTGCTTGGTGGTGTTTCGAAAAAGGCGCAGAAACGCCTGGAGAAAGACTACGCAGCTTTGCAGGAGAAATAATTATGGCGGGTAATATACCCACATCCCTCATGTCCACCCTGGTGCGCGGTGCCAGCGGTGTCAGCAGCCGGCCGGCGGCAGAAAAGCCCGCCGAGCTCTTGCAGCTTTTTGATATCGAGAACTGCCCGTACTGCCGCCTCGTGCGCGAGGCGCTGACCGAGCTGGATCTGGATGCGGAAGTCTATCCCTGCCCGAAAAATGGCGAACGCTTTCGCCCCGAGGTCGTTGAGCGTGGCGGCCGCGCACAGTTTCCTTACCTGGTGGATCCGAACACCGGCGTGGAAATGTATGAATCGCTCGACATTGTGGCCTACCTCTTCGAGACCTATGGCCAGCGCCCGCTGCCGGTAAAATGGCGCGCGGGCCGGTTGCAGACGCTGGGTTCGATGCTGGCGAGCTGGCCGCGCATGCGCGAGCCCATGCGGGCGCTGCCCAGCAGGCAACCGGAGTATCTGCTGGAGTTGTACAGTTTTGAATCCAGCCCCTATGCGCGGCCCGTGCGCGAGCTGTTGTGTAACATGGAGCTGCCCTATGTTGTGCGCAACTGTGGCCGCACGCGTCTCGAGGAATGGCTGCTGCCGCCGGTGCGCCAGCGTCTGGATATTCGCCTTGCGCCGACGCTTGAAAACCGGCGCCAGCTACTGGCCACCGAGGGCAGGGTGGCTATTCCCTACCTCTACGACCCGAATACCGAACAGGGCCTGTTTGAGTCGGCTGCGATTCTCAGCTACCTGCGGGAGACCTACACGGCCTGAGGCGCTTTGCGTATGCCTGTGGCCGTCTGTTCAGTGCTGATGCCCGCCTGGCCCGTGTACGTGGCCGTGCGACAGTTCCTCGGCAGTGGCATCGCGTACGTCCTCTATCTGGATATCAAACTGTAGCTGCTGGCCTGCGAGCGGGTGGTTGGTATCGATATCGGCGCTGTGTCGGCCCGCTTTCAGGACGGTGACCGCGCGCAAGCCCTCGTTGGTATTGAGTTGCACTACCATGCCGGGGCGCAGTTTTCCCTTGAAAGACAGGTGTTTTATCGGCACCCGCTGCTGCCGCCCGGGTTTGCGTTCGCCATAGGCCTGCTCCGCACCCAGAACCGAGGAGAAGCTGTCGCCGGCGCACTTGTCGGTCATCGCGCTCTCCAGCGCCGGGAGAATGTTTCCGGCGCCGTGCAGAAAAGCGGAGGGCTCGCCTCCCGTTGAGGTTTCCAGCGTCTCACCAGCGGCATCGCGCAGGGTGTAGTGAAAAGTAACGACTTTATCCGGGCCGATTTGCACTGTGTCGAGTTCCGTGTTGATAGCGGTAGCGCGATATTACCGCCGTCCCGCGCCAAAGTCCCAGCCCGGGGTTCAAGTGTACGCACCCGGACCCATTGCCGCGGGTAGGGTGATCGGCCACCATAGCGCTGGATTTTCAGTATTGGAACAGCGCATGTCGCGAAGCAGTGTAGAAACGCAACTGGACGGGTTGCGGGAAACCGTCAATGAGGATGCCGCGCAGCTCATCCGGCACCTGCGCTGCAGTCACGCCCCGGAAGAGGCGCTGAATGCCGCAGTCGACCATATCCAGCATGCGATTGCCGCCCTTAAACCGTGGCTGAAAGAAGGGGAGGGCTGGTCCACCATCAGCATCGCGGGCGACCATGCAGGCCTGCCCTGGGCGGAGGAGGACATCACCTCGGTGATGCCCTACAGCCCGGTCAGCGGCAAGCGCAACCCGATAGCGCCGCCGATTCGACTGTGGCGCGATGGCGAGGCTGTACGCGGAGAGGCGGTCTTCTCCCCCACCTATGCAGGCCCGCCCAACTCGGTTCACGGGGGCATCATCGCCGCAGTGTTTGATGAGATCCTGGCCATGGCCAACGTGGTGTCCGGTCACGCCGGTTTTACCGGCACGCTCACCATTCGCTATCACCGCCAGACGCCGTTGAATACGCCGGTGGAGCTTTTCAGCGAAACCTTGCGGCAGGATGGCCGCAAGCAGTTGAGCCGGGGCGAGATGCGCGTGAACGGTGAAGTCACCGCCAGCGCCGAGGGCTTGTTTATCACCGCGGCGCCGAAGAAAGAGAAGGCGGATGATGCCGCGGCAGCAACCTAGGCTGCAGCAACCTGGCCCGTAGCAACTTAGCCCGTAGCAACTTAGCCCGTAGCAAC
>CAZFJQ010000015.1:0-64477 GCA_964519755.1 uncultured Halioglobus sp. | reverse complement strand
CAACAACCGTTACGAGAGTCTATCGAGGGGGGACGATACGACAGGCGCGGTGCTAAAACCCTCTCAGAAGTATCGATCCAGCTGCAGTTCCAGGTAGTCGTCGCGACGCAGGAAGTGCAATGGGTCATCCCGGTCGGTATTGAAGAACGTGCGCGCTTCCAGCGTGATGGTCCATGATTCACCGATTCGACGCACCGCCTCTACATTGCCGAAGGCGGAGCCGTTGTCCAGGTCAACCGTCAAGCCTGCCAGCAGGCGGCTTCCGGCGATGTCGTTTCCCGTGAGCCTCAGGCCCGCAAACAGGTCATTCTGCAGCGCTACCTGGGGCATTTCCCCACGTTCATCGTAGTGGTATTCCAAAAGCCAGCCGAGATCCGCGGCGGAATTTCTTGCGCCGAACCAGGTGTATTCAAAGCCCCCCACCAGCGCAAAATAGTCTTCGATCCGGTTCTGGTTGTAGAGCGTCTCCAGTTTCCACAGCCAGGCACCCTTGGTGGCCTGCACATCAAGGCTGGTCTGGTCGATCTGCAGGTAGAGGGGCCGCAACGTCGGTGCATCCGGCGTGCCGCCCGGGACGAACCAGGGCGTTCGCCCGGTGCCGGTGAAGTGCGCCAGCCCGATGTCCCAGTCTCCAAGGTAGTGGCTCCAGCGCAGGGCGTAGTCGATGTGCTGTTCTTCGTCGCCTGAATCCCACAGCGGGTTGCTCGCGTCCACTGCCGGCTGGGTGCGCAGGCGGCCGTTTTCGCCAGGGAACGTGCGTTCGCGGAAGTAGGGCAGTACCCATGCCTGCCAGGTACCCCAGTCACCCAGGTAATCGAGGTTGAGCATCGGTTGCCCCAGTTTATCCTCGGTATCAATGTTTTCGACGAGATCGGTCTGGTTGATGATATCCACCAGGTGCTGTGACTCGGTCACGCCCCAGAAGACGACATCTATCCCGGCCTTGAAGACCAGCCTGTTGCCCTCGATTCGCCAGTAGAGTTCACGCAGGTCCGCATGACTGCGCTCACTGTCGTTGGCGTCATAACGCAGGAAGGGACGCAGCGCGAAGCGCTGCCGCCCGTTTTGCCAGTCGATGAAATACTCGGGTTCCAGTGCAATTGATGCGTTCTGACTGTCCTGGTCGGGGTAGGCCGGATCCTGAAAAAACAGCCGGCTTTGCAGGCTCAGCACGCCCGACCAATGGCCTGGAGAGCCATCGCTCACCGGGTTGGGCACGCGCGTGGCATCATCCGGTGTCGACTGCGACGGCCTGCGCTTTGCGGAAGGGGTGAGCGGTCTCAGCGCGGTTTCGCTCGTGCCGCCGGCGTCTGCAGCCGGGGGCGTGGTCTCGTACATGTCGATGACCACGCGGTTACCCGCCTGCCCGTTCGGTTTGAGCGCGAATACTTTCGTGGTGACATCGGCCTGCAGGTCGAACACATAGCGCAGTCGACCATCCGGTTGCTCAGCGCTGCGGATGCGGGATACCGGCGTGCCACCGAGGGCAACCTTGCGGTGATCAAAGCGCGCCTCGGCCGCTGGAAAGTCTATCGCCACGCGCGCCGGGTCCTGTAGCCGCATGACCCGGTAGCTGCCGTCGACCGATACATCAAACACCATGCGTGTACGCTCCGGTGTCAGCCCGACGCGCAGGTCCAGTACTTCGGCGCGTACGCCGACGGACGCGGTGCCGCCGGGGTTGGCGGCACCGGGCGCTGCAATGCCCGTGAGCACCAGCGTCGCTGCGGTGGCGTGCACAACTGCTTTCACAACCCAGGCTCCTCCCGGTGACGCCCGTACGGCCAGCTAGCGCATTCTGGCCAGGGCTCCTCTGCTGAAATCCCTGTCTGTCAATCCCGTGCGGAACTGGTAGTTGCTGAACTCGAGACGCGTAGTCCTGCCGCTCTGGTGATTCTGCATGTGCAGTGTATCCGCACGCCAGAAGGTATCCAGGTACTGGCGGTAACCGCTCAGGGTCATGGTTTTCAGCAGGTCACCCTTGCGATCATAGTAGTCGATCCGGCGCAGCCGGTACTCGTCCTTGTCTATCCATACTACCTGGCGCGAGTAGCCGGACCTGGGATCCACCGGTACCCGCTCGACCACAAAGCAGTCAACGCCTGCCAGTTTTTCATCCCGGAGATAGCGATAGCTGTACTTTTCGACTTCTTGCGAAGCGAGATCCTCATAGGCGAATTCGCTGCCCATGAAGGGCCCCGACTGGTCCGCGGATGAGATGCGCTTCACGCGCTTCAGCGCGGGCAGGTACAGCCACTGATCGTCGCTGCCAACCTTGTGGGTAAAGGTCAGTATGGCGGTGCCGCTGAGGTCTCGGGGGCGGTCGAACACCATGATGCTCTTGTCGCCATCGTCGGCAACCTCAAGGGTGAGTTGACGCATGCTGCGCTCTATCTCTTCGCCAGGTGACAACTGCAAAAACATGCTGAGGTCTGCCGTGGAATCGCCAAAACCGTCGTTGCGCCGATCTGCCTCGCGTGCAATGGCCAGCCCCCGTTCGGTGGCGGAGGTACTTTCGTCGGCGGGATCGGCAGACGCAGTGCCAGCGGCGAGCATCAGCGCTATGGCCAGTGCCACGCCAGATGCCAGGACATGGAAAATGTTGAATGCTTTCACTGGCACAGCTCCCGGGTCTGTTCCCGCATGTGGCGGAAGGCTCACGATTGGCGTCCTGCGTGCAGCAGGCGGTCAGCTTTGATCAGAAGAGTCGGCAGAAAGAGTAGATCCAGCACAATCGCAATGGTGATTGTGGCCGCCACCAACAGCCCCGATGTGGCGTTGACCGAAAAATCCGATTGTACAAGGGTCAGAAAGCCCAGGGCCAGTACAATTGAGGTGCTCACCAGCGCACTGCCCACCGCATTGAAGGTGTAGCGTACGGCGTCTTCCGCCGCCAGGCCGAGCGTGCGACGAGCCTCGCTATACTTGACCAGGAAGTGCGTGGTGTCGTCGACGATAATGCCCAGGGTGAGGCTGAAGACAACGGAGGCGGCAATGTTGACCTCTCCCACCAGAGTGCCCCAGAGGCCGAGCGCGACAAACGCCGGGAACAGGTTGGGCACCAGGCTGACCAAACCGTAGCGCAGCGAACGAAACGCCAGCACCAGGCAGCCGGAAATAAACAGTACCGCGATGAGCGAGCCGCTCAGCATACTCTGTATGTTGCGCAGTCCCACGTTGGCAAAGCTGATCGCCTGACCGGTTCCGCGCGTTTCCAGGTCGGGTGCGTTAGCGGCGAGCCACTCGATGCTGCGCCGTTCAAAGTCGATAATGCCCTGCGATTTCTGGTTGCTGAGTGTTGCGGTCAGTTTCAGTGCCGACTTGTCCGCGCTCATCTGGTGTGTCACATCCTGGCCGTAGGGTACGGAGATTTCGTACAGCAGGGTGTACTGTGCCGCCATTGGCCGGCTGTCGGGCAGTCGGTGCCACTCTGGATCGTCGTCGTGCATCACCTCGTTGAGGCGTTTCAGCGTGTCGGTGAACACCTGGACATTCACCACTTCCGGCTGTTCCCCAAGCCACGCGGCAAAGCGGTCTACAGCAGAGAGAAAGGCCGGGTCAGTGATGCCGTCCGCAGTGCCGGTGTCCAGTGAGAAGTGCAGGCTTTGTACCCCGGACAGTCGGTTTTCCAGTACCTCCAGAGCCTGCTTGAGCGGCACTTCCTCTGAGAAGTAGGCAGCTGGATCATCGTTCAGTTCGATGCGCGCCACGCCGCTCACAGACAGCACTATAGCCAGCAGGGACAGCCAGAAAACCCCGCGCTGGTTGCGTATCACAAAGTCCGCGAGGCGGCCCAGGGGGAGTCCCGGCCCGCGCTTGCCTCCGCGCCGGAAGGGCAGCATCAGCAGCAGGCCGGGGAGGATCGTCAGCGATACCCAGAGTGCGCCGATGACGCCAACGGCGGCAATGTTGCCCAGTTCCCTGAAAGGCGGCGACTCGCTGAAATTCATGCTGAGGAAGCCGATTGCAGTGGTCAGGCTGGTCAGGAACACCGGGTATACGGTTTGGTCGAGGGCCAGTGCCAGCGCTTCGCGCTTCGTCTCGTCCCGGGCCAAAGCGCGCAAGTAGGCGCTCAAAACATGAATACAGTCGGCGACGGCCAGGGTAAGGATAATACTGGGTGCCGACACATTGACGCTATTGAGCGCGATACCCGTCCAGCCGGCAAAGCCCATTCCGACGGCAATCGACAGGGCGATGACGATCACGGTGCACACTGCCGCCAGGCCCGAGCGCAGTAGCAGCGCCAATACAAGCAGTACCAGGGCCAGTAGTGCCGGCATCAGGGTGGTGGCATCCTCGGCGGTCACTTCGGCCAGCGTCTGTTCCGTGACCGCCCAGCCCGCAAGGTGGATCTCGAGGTCCGGATGCGTCGCCATGAGTTCATCGGCGAGCGCACGCGCGGCGGACACCGTTTCCGCAATTGCCGGGGCCAGGTTGTCCTGTGGTAACAGCAGGTCCACGTTCACTGCCGCCACGTCGCCCCCAGGCCCCAGTAGCCGGCCCACCAGTGCCCGTTCCGCCAGGGCTATCCCGCGCAGTCTGTCGATCTCCCTGGTAGTCAGCTCGGCAGCATCCTGCACCAGCGGGTCGATGCGGATGTCGTCGCCGTCGACATCCGGGTGCAGGAAGTTGGTGATTGAATCTACCCGTTTTGAGTGTGGCAGCTGCCACGCCCGCCGCGTCAGGCTCTCGATAGCCTCGAGTGAATCCTTCTGGAAAATGCCGACGGCGCCGCTGTCGATGATAAAAAGCAGGTTGTCTTCCCTGCCGTAGGTTGCTTGCAGCTGTCGCTCGGCAAGCAGATTGGGGTCGTCCTCGGAAAAAAAGATATCGATTCCCGAGTCGACCCGCAGCGAGGTCGCACCCGCGGCGATCAGCAGCACGCACAACAGGTTGGTCAGCAGCAGCCAGTAGGGGTGACGAATCAGTAGGCGTGTGAAGGGCTTGTTGGCTGCCATCGGTTACCGTGGCCACCCGTCCGGGGGTGGCATAGTCCAGTCTTGTCGCGAATCTCCAATGTCAGGATTTGACGCGGTATTGTCAATTGAGCAATGCAGATTCGACGACTTAACGCGGCTGCGTGGCAATGCACCGCCGTGGACGGGCAATGGGTTGCCGTGCCCCAATAGGGGTAGAAGGCGGCTCCGGGCAAGCGAGCTGTCGCAAATCGGCGACAACCTAACCCTATGTTTTTATTGATAATGTTGAAATATAGCTCGCCAGGCGTCGCAGAACATCCACAAAATTGTGAAAAATTCCCGGAATTTTCTCCCGGTTGCCGGGGTGTTCGCAAAGAAGAAAATAGCTAACTTCATGAAAATCAAGAAAAGAAGTGGAACTGGTTCACATATTGCAATGATTTCCGGGTCACGCACGTTCCAGGTGGTGGTCAGCGCCACGCAGTTAGAAAGGGGAAGATTTTGGCTATTGAGTTTGTTGTCTCACCGGGAGCCCGCCACCGGGAGGCCTATTACGCACTACGTGAGCGATCTTTTCGACGGGAGTTGGGATTGCACGACTTCGACGGGTCGGAAGAAGAGCAGGATAGAGAGGGAGCGCTACTGGTTGCCATTCTGGACGGCCAGTGCATCGGGGGGGCGCGTATTTCGGACAGGGTGGCACTGGCCAGTCAGGTGGATTTGTTGGAACTGGACGCCGAGCGCTGCTGCATGTGGGAGCGATTTGTCATTGACCCGCGCGTTCGCACAGTTCAGTTGTTGCGGGACTTCTGCGCGCGCCTGATTGAGGCGTCCATGGACCTGGGGTACGAGTACGCCATGGTACTCAGTTCGTTGCGCAATGCGCGATTCTACCGCCGCTGCCATTCCGCGCTGGGCGTGGGCTTCAGGATTCATCGCCCGGTACCCCACTGCGCAAAGGGCTGCTTCGCCGGTCTTGAGCATTACTTGTCCGTGGCGTATCTCGGTGAACGTCAGCCACTGCGTCTCGCGATCTGATCCACCCGGCAGCGGGCGTTGGTAGTCAGTTCTTCAGTCCCAGCTTTTCGAGCAGGTTGTAAAGGGTCGGCCGGGTTATGCCGAGAACGTGCGCCGCATCAGTAATGTTCTGATCGCAGTGATTCATTGCGCGGCTGATTGCCTTACGTTCTGCTGCTTCACGCACCTCCCTCAGGTTCAGCGGCATGGGTTCGGCATCGCTCTGTGCGAGTTCCAGGTCTTCGGCGCTGACTTGAGCGCCATCCGCCATGATTACTCCGCGCTTCACCTTGCTTTCCAGTTCGCGCACATTGCCGGGCCAGGCGTAACCCTCCATTGCAGCGATGGCGTCTGCTGAAAAACCCTTGACGCTGCTGTTGTACTCTTTTGCCAATTGATTGAGAAAAGATTTGGCAAGCACAATCACATCCCCCTCGCGCTCCCTCAGCGGCGGTATTTCGATCACGATTTCGCTGATCCGATAATACAGGTCCTCGCGAAAACGCCCTTGTTCGATGAGCGCAGCGAGGTTCTGGTGGGTTGCACACAGAATGCGAACGTCGACCGGGATCTCTTTTCTTCCCCCGATACGTTCAACCACACGTTCCTGGAGGAAGCGCAGCAGTTTCGCCTGGAGTTCCATCGGCAGGTCGCCAATCTCGTCCAGAAACAACGTGCCTTCATGGGCGTACTCGATCTTGCCGGGGGTTTGCTTGGCGGCGCCGGTAAACGCGCCCTTCTCGTAGCCAAACAGCTCGCTTTCCAGCAGGTTCTCTGGAATGGCGGCGCAATTGATGGCGATCATGGGTCCTTTTGCACGTGGGCTCAGTTCGTGCAGCGCCTGTGCGCAACGCTCCTTGCCCGTGCCGCTGGCGCCAAGTAGCAGTGTGGTGATGTCGGATGGTGCAACTTTCTCAATCGTCCGGCACACTTTCAGCATTTGCGGGCTTGCGGTGATGATCCCGCGCAGCGGCATATTTTGCGTACTGGTTTGCAGCCGGAGGTTCTCGCGCTCCAGCTCATAGAGTTGCTGCGCGCGGTTCACCAGCAACGACAGAAGCTCGGGGTCGGCCGGTTTCTGATGAAAGTCGTAGGCGCCGATGGCAATGGCTTTCACCGCGTTGGCCCGGTCATCGTCGCCGGTAACGATAATCACCTTGGTCTCCGGAGCAAGCGCGAGAATCTCGCGCAATGTTGCCAGCCCCTCCTTGACGCCACCGGGGTCGGGGGGCAGGCCGAGGTCCAACAGGACCACGCCTGGATGGATGCGACGAAACTGGTTGATAGCTTCGGCGCGGTCGCCCGCGATCTCTACTTCGAAATCTTCGAAGGCCCACCGCAGTTGACTTTGCAGGCCCTTGTCATCCTCCACCACCAGCAGAGTTTTCTTTTCTTTCTTCACGCGTCGGTCACCTTAAGCAATGCTTGCTGTTCTTCTAGACTGGGTCGGCAGCACTGGGAATCTTCACACTGAATAGTGAACCTTCTCCCGGCGTGCTTTGCACGGCGATCTCGCCACCCACGCTGCGAATGAAATCACGGCTTTCGAAAGCTCCTATGCCCATACCCGTCAAGCCTTTGGTAGAGTCAAAGGGCCTGAACAGTCTGTGGCGGACAAATGCTTCGTCCATGCCTTCGCCATCGTCCTCTATCTCGACTATGGCGCATGTATCATCACCCTGCAGTCGCACAATGACCTGCCCGGAACTGCCGGCGGCATCCTGGGCATTGTGGATAAGGTGTCCGAACACCGCATGCAGTCGATCATGGTCACAGTGTACCCAGTATTGCTCCCCGGAGGGGACAAGCCGGGGTGTAGGTTCCCGCAATTGGCATTCGGTAACAACATCTTTCAGCAATTCGTTCAGATGCACTTTTTGCGCGCCAGCGTTACTCACGCCGCTGCGCAATTGTGCCATCAGGTTGCTCATCCGGGTGACTGAATTGCTGACCGTGTCGACCATGTCGTCTACGAACGCCGGGTTGTGTTTATGCTTTTGTGCATTGGTGACCACCAGCGAGAGTTGCGCCAGTATGTTCTTCAGGTCGTGGATAACGTAGGCGCTGAGTCGATTGAACGCCTCGAACTGACGTGACTCCATCAGCGCCTGATCTGCCTGGAACTGGGCGAGGTGACTGGCCGCTTGTCGTCCCGCGACTTTTAACAGGTCGCGATCTTCCCAGTTCAGTTCTCGCAGAAATTCAGATTCCTTCAGCAGTAGAACCCCTTGCAGTGTTTCGCCAAAAAACAGGGGAATGATCAGCCAGGCCCGGGGCACGTTCGTCAGCGCCGCGGGCAACTCGAGATTCTGGTAAATGTCCGGTGCCTGTCGCCACTCCCTGAGGTCGATAATCCATTGGTTTTTTTCCAGCCAACGTGCGACCGGGCCGAGTTGGGCATCTATCTCGGGATTGGGCATCTCGCGGTGCGCCAGGACGGTGAAGCGTCCGCTTTCAGTCTGGGCCCAGAGCACTCCGGCGTCGCTTTGTGCGAGGTTGGCCATGGCGCGGGTGATGTTGTTTGGTATGTCGTTCTCGCCACTTGCCAGTGTCTGGGTGAACTGCAGCCATTCCAGCCGGTAGTCGTATTTGTAGCTGAAGAAGTTTTTGCTCAGCCAGACGCGGGTCCGGGCGCGTATCTGGCCTGAGAACAGCAGAACGACAAGCACGAGTCCCGCCGCGCATAGAAAGGCGATCTGTAGAACGCCACCCCAACTCCCTCCAAGGTAGCGGATGAAGTAGGCGGCCAGCGCCATGCTGACCAGGTACATACCAGAGGCCATGAGTGTCAGCGAATGAAAGGCGACATGTCGCGAGAGGTAGATGGGGCGCGGGGTGGACGCTTGCTCACTGCGCGCATTGCGCACCACGCTAATGGCCATCAACGCCGCTGCCATGGTTGTTACCACACCTCTTGCCTGCCAAAGGTTGCGGTCGAGCTGGCGAAAGAGCAGCGCCTCCGCGTACATGAAAAAGTCGTAGGCAAACAGGATGCCAAGCCCCACGCACAGGTGCTTGCTTACCCACAGTTCTCCCTCATTGCTATTGCGGAAAACCTGTTCCAGTAGCAGCAGCCCCAGCACCGCCATGGTCAACCAGGCGCCGAAGGCGATGTCGGAGGTAATGCTGACCGGGAGTGACAGCGTATCGGCAAACGGGCCCGCCACCAGCAGCAGGCACAACAAGAGTCCGTATCCAAGTACACAGAAAGTCCACCACCGCCTGTCGAGGGGCGCGTTGCTGGAATGGATAAAACGCAGTTGAATCAGGCTGAGTAGAACCGCTGTCCAGCCGGCGTTGCGCCCCAGCTCGGTAAGTTGTATGAGCGTGAACAGGGGTTCTGCGGAGATCGCCGAGAGAGTGACCGTTCCCGCCCAGAGGGCCGTCAGTCCGCTGGCGATCAGCGTTACGTTTCCCAGGGGATTGTAGCGGCGGCTGACAACGGCGAGGCAGGTTAGCATCACATAGGCGAGCAGCGCGGAACCATAACTGTACAGGCCAGCGTTACCTAGACTCATTGTTGCGGCATCCAATTGCAAACTTTCCAAAGCGTGTACCAAGTCACGTTCAGTGATAGCGGGCCCTGTGCAGAAACACTATACTCTGGCCCCATCAGTGTAAATGCCGACAGGGGATAACTGGGAGGCGCAGCACACAACGGCGGCGTTCCCGCAGGGGACTGCTCTTCAGGGGAATCATATAACACCATGTCTGCCTTTCAGGCGCTCGAAGCTAAACTCACCGCGCACTCACAACGCTGGCTGGTCACCGGCGCAGCCGGCTTCATTGGCTCGCATCTTGTAGAAAAGCTGTTGTCGCTGGGGCAGCAGGTTGTAGGCCTGGATAATTTTGCCACGGGTTACCAGTCCAATTTGAACGAGGTGGCCGCGCGGGTCGGTCCGGCCAATTGGTCGCGATTCGCCTTTCAGGAGGGCGACATCTGCGATATTGATGCCTGCTCAAGAGCCTGCCGCGAAGTGGATTATGTGCTGCACCAGGCTGCTCTCGGCAGCGTTCCGCGTTCTATCGCGGATCCAATTGTTTCCAATCGCTCGAACGTCGATGGCTTTCTCAACATGCTCGTGGCGGCCCGTGATTGCGGCGTCAAGCGGTTTGTTTACGCCGCTTCCTCCTCCACTTACGGCGATCACCCGGATCTCCCGAAGGTGGAAGAGCGTATTGGCAACCCGCTCTCGCCCTACGCCGTGACCAAGCTGGTAAACGAGATTTATGCGGATGTGTTCTCGCGCATTTACGGTATGCATTGTATTGGCTTGCGCTATTTCAATGTGTTCGGGCCACGGCAGGACCCCATGGGCGCCTACGCGGCTGTCATACCCCGATGGTTCGAGTCCCTGCTCGGAGGCGATGCGCCCCGGATTAACGGTGACGGGGAAACGTCACGCGATTTCTGTTTTATCGAGAACACCGTTCAGGCTAACCTTCTGGCAGCCAGTGCAACTTCGGATGAGGCAATAAACCAGGTGTACAACGTCGCAGTCGGCGGGCGCACCTCGTTGAACCAGCTGTTTTTCGCCATACGATCCCTGCTGCAGGAGTGTGATCCCGACGTTGCACGGATCGAACCTGTGTATGGCGATTTCCGTGAAGGCGACGTGCGGCATTCCCAGGCGGATATTCAAAAAGCCCGCACCTTGTTGGGGTATGCGCCGACGCACACGGTGGAGCAGGGTCTCGCGGAGACCAGTGAGTGGTTTTTGAACAAGCATAAGAAAGGTCAGGGTGTATGAGCGTGGGCGATATGGAAACGGTGGCCATAGTAGGCCTGGGCTACGTGGGGCTGCCGTTGGCGGTGGCGTTCGGGCGACACAGGCCGACCATCGGCCTTGACCTCAATGAAGAGAAACTCGCGCATTACCGCGCGGGGCACGACCCCAGCGGCGAGGTTGAAAGCGGCGAACTCGCCGCGGCGAAGCACTTACAGTTTACCAGTGATGCCACGAGCCTCGCGCAGGCCGCCTACATCATTGTTGTTGTGCCAACCCCGATTGACGCGGCACGGCGTCCCGATCTGCGCCCGCTTGAGGGCGCATCCCGCACTGTGGGTAAACACATGCGAGCGGGCGCCACCGTGGTGTTCGAGTCAACGGTGTATCCCGGATGTACCGAGGAAGTTTGCGTGCCCCTGCTGGAGGAGATGTCGGGGCTCGACTGGGCAGGGCGGGCCGGTGCTGACCCCGAACGGTCCTTCAACGTGGGCTACTCGCCCGAGCGCATCAACCCGGGCGACAAGGAACACCGTCTGGAAACCATTACCAAGGTTGTTGCGGGTGACACGCCGGAAACGCTCGCGCGTGTTGCGGCGCTGTATGGTGAAGTGGTCCGCGCTGGCACTCACCAGGCGGCGAGTATCAAGGTGGCAGAGGCCGCCAAGGTTATTGAAAATACGCAGAGGGACCTCAACATCGCGTTGATGAACGAGCTCGCATTGATTTTCAACCGCCTGGATATCGATACCCTGGATGTTCTGGAAGCCGCGGGCACAAAATGGAATTTCCTGCCCTTCAGGCCGGGTCTTGTCGGCGGGCATTGCATTGGTGTTGACCCCTACTACCTGACGTACAAAGCGGAAGCGGTGGGTCATCATCCGCAGGTTATCCTGGCCGGCCGCAACACCAACGATAATATGGGCAAGTTTATCGCCGAGCAGACAGTGAAGCATCTCGTGCGACACGGGCATCGTGTCAGTGGTGCAAAGGTCGCCGTACTCGGCCTGACTTTCAAGGAGAATTGCCCGGACCTGCGGAATTCGAAAGTTGTGGATATTATTTCGGAGTTGCAGGAGTACTGCTGCGATGTGCTGGTACACGACCCGCTCGCCGAGCCAGGGGAGGCGCAGAGGGAATACGGCATTCAGCTGCGCGATATTGACGATCTGAAAGCCAGTCAGGCAGTTGTCCTGGCGGTTCCCCACGCGCAGTACCTGGCCTGGGATATCGCGCAGTTCTCCTCGCTGCTGGATGAAAACGCGGTGCTGGTTGATATCAAGTCAGTGCTTGATCGCGGTGACCTGGCGTCAGCGGGGATCAACGTCTGGCGCGTATGAAAGCCGATCTGCTTACGGACTACTTCCCGGTTATCTCCTCTGTAGGTGTTATCTGCGCCTTTTTTTCCTCGATTTTTTTCGCTCGCCGCATCCACGCCTTGCGTAACAGGTGGGGCAATAAAAGATACAGCGGCATTCGCAGGTAGTGAGAACGCAGGTAAAGCAGGTACAGCGCCGGCGCGGTCAGCGGTAGCTGGCAACCCGGTTGAGTTGGCCTGAAAGCGCGCAGGAAAAGAAAATTCATTATGCAGGCACGCAGTTTTCCGCGCTGCCTGCGGGCCTCCCGTCGCACCTGGTCGGGAATCGGCGTCGCGAAAACCATTTCGCTGTATACCAGACCATGGAACAGGGAATCCTGCAGGTCCAGCGCCCGCGCGCGGGGGATCAGTTCCTGCCAGAAACCGCTGTCGCGCAGCGGAAAGTCGCGCAGCATGCGGTCGATGTCCCACAGATCGCGCAGCCCGTGGTGGAACTCCCCCTCGTGGAACAGGTGCGTGGCACTGTGGATGACCATATCCTGCAGCGACAGCGTGAATACGCCGGGCCGAACCTCGCGCAATTGCTCAAACAGCAGGCTCGCATCAACATTCGGGCCGGCCGTGGGCGGTAGAATATTGTGGTGCAGATCCAGGGTGGTACCGCGTTTCCTGTTCATCAGCGCGGGAGTTTCATGACTCCATTGGCGGTAATACTGCTCGTTGTAGGGGTCGAGTTGCGTGCTCTCCCAGCCGTGTTGGTTCAGGGCCTTCTCTGCATCGGCAAGTCGCTCCCGGGGGACGATGATATCGATGTCGGTAATCAGGCGTCCCTCGCCTACCGGTAGCTGTGACTGCATGTATGCGCCGCCCTTCAGCAGTACCAGGGGCAAATTTGCGGAGGCCAGTGCATTGCGTATCGACTCGCAGTCGTAGTCGAGGTCACGTCGCTGCTTCTCGTGCACGCGCAGCGCCGAATGCAGATGGCGCCGCACGCGCTCGTCCAGCTTTTCCAGTGCACCGAGATTGTTCATTTCCGCGGCCAGCGAAGCCAGCAGTCTACTGACCCGACCCTGCGATATAGCGCTACTGATGTCTGTATTATCCAGGTGCATCATGAGTGTCGGGTCCATCAGCACGCGCTGCAATTCGAAATGGACTTTCCCTGCCATCAGCGTATCAGCTCACACATTTTGTCGACTGCCCAGTCGAGGTCGCGGTAAACGAGATCGTAGCAGGGTACTGCTTCAACGAGATGTCGCATCGCCTCGAAGCCAGTCTCACCCAGCAAGCTGTAGTTGAAGGAGTGGTAGGCGGCGAGAATAAAACTCTCGGTGCGCTTTCTGGTGTGCAGCGCCTGGGGTTCGGTTGTGCTATAGCGCGGAAACAGCATGACCCTTGCCGGCACGGGTGCAGGATCATGGCTGTCGGGCGTGAGATCAGCTTTCATATGTGCCACCACGCCCTTGTGCGTTTCTCTGCTGACCGGGCCAAAAACCGCTGATGACGAAAATGCCTTGATGACGTCGATACTGTTGTTTTTCAGGCTGACAGGCCGGCACATGGGTATCAGGTTAGTCGTTGCAGGCGGCAACATGGCGTGTTCGTCGGAGAGAATGCGCCAGCCCCGAAGCCCGAGGGCCGCACACAGTGTGCTTTTACCCGCGCCGGGGATGCCCGGCATGATGATACCGGCATTATTGCTGGCTACCACCGCCGCATGCAGCTTGAGGTACTCGTTGGCGTGCAGCGAAACACTCCAGTTCATGCCCCATTCGAGAAAGGCGTAGGCTTGCCCGTTGGGGATGGTGTCAAAAGGACTCTGGCGATCAAACAGAAACTCCGAGCGTCGGCGCAACCGTTGTTGCAGGCCCCGACTGACAAGCGCGACGTCAAAATCGACAAACTCCCCGTTTTCCGCCAGGCTGAAATCTCCGTACAGGGTCTGCAGTCCGTGGCAGACATCCGGGATGTTGCTTTCGATACGGTAAATGTAGGGCCCTACGCACAGCGCGAGCGAACCCTGAGCGAGTGCTCTGCTGAAATCCTCTGCGGGAAGTTGCCGAAGTTGCCGCATTCAGTCCGGCTCGAGAATGTCCAGTGTCACCAGCTCATGCAGGGTAGCGACGACAGAATCTTCCAGTTCGGTGGGGTTATACTCATCGGCTTCCGTGGATATCTGCGTTAACAACGTGGCAGTGGTCATCGGTTGCTTCTGCAGTAGTTCTATGAGGCACGCGGCGAAATCGCTGATCAGGTGGGTATCGCCGCTGCGCGTATCAAAGTAGATAACCGAGGATTCGTCCGGGTCGTAGAACCGGCCTGCAGATTTTACGTGCCACGTCATGAAAGCCACGCCCCAGCTTTGAGAGTTGGGATTATTTCAGAAGGGACGGTGGGAGGCCAGTCGGAAGCTGCCTGTCTCACGCCGTGAGCAGGAGCCAGGTGAGCTTATCTCGGACACTCGCCCCGGACGTAGCAAACACGATCCAGTGACCCCGGGTCTTCGCACACCCGCCAACGCCCGTCTCTGCTGACACCAGTGTAGTCGGGCGCGTTGCCGATGCGGTGGATGGCGGCTGCCAGGTCTTCGTTGTGCTCTGGCCTGCCTGCAGGAGCCGAAATAAAGTGGCCTTCTTCCGGGTTGAACGAGTTCAGCGTCATCACGGACATGCAGCCAGCGGTGTTATCGGGTGAGCCGCCCCATGCTGAGCGGTTGCCGAGGGACAGCAGAACCGCGCCACCGATGACGGCGTTGCGGGAGAAGCGTCGTCGGGTAGAGCTGTCGGCCGCAGGGCCAGCATCAGCGGACGCGTTCTGCGTGTCGGCGCTTCCGCTCTGTTGTTCGTCAAAGTTGTCCAAATCGACCCCCAAACACCGCTTATCTTTAACCCATTGCCGCTGGCAATTGACGCATCCAGACGGCGTTGAGCTTTCAACCCTTTGCAGCAGACTCTACCACTGCGACGCCGCTGCCGATAGAGAGTTCCCTACCGACTGTGACCCGAATCACAAGGACCCGAACACATCAGGCTGTTGCTGAAGATGCAAAAAACGTTCCTGAATACGTAAAAACCTATTATATTCAATCGGTTGGGTGTTATTCGGGTGTCCGTATGCCCGTTTTGGCGCCGATCCGGGCGGCGCGTAGTAAAGAAAGCTGACGAATCCGCAAGCCTGTCCCGCACGCGCCCCCGCCCGAGGGTGGCCGACACAACCGCTATTCGCGTCTCTGGGAAGCTATTTCCTCGAGTTTTATCAGGCAGGCAAACACCATGAGGCCGACGCCCACGTTGAACAGGGTGGTGCTCTGGAAGCCGAGCACCCAGTAGAGGCCTACCATTCGAGCCAGCCCCGCGAAAGCGCACATCAGTGCGCCCAGTACACCCATGATCGAGCCCAGAATAACGATGTTCTTATGCATGCTGAAAACTCCGGAGTATGCCGGCCCGGGAGAGCGTGAGCCCGCTGGCACGCGCGATCCTGTGCGTGAGTCGCAGTTTAGACAAAAAACGCTGTCGGGGTAACTCCAAAGCGGCTTGCAAAGGGTATGGAACTCTGAAAAGCTCTTGTGACCCTGTGAGGTCGCTGAGGTTAAAGGGTCTGAATGTACGAGGTATTCTACGATTTCAAGGCGGAGCCCTTTCGCCTGAGCCCTGACTACAGGTTCTGTTTTAACCACTCCGGGTACGCGCGGGCACGCGCGTACATGTCCTATGCCTTCATGCGGGCAGAGGGCTTCGTGATGATTACCGGGCGCCCCGGCACCGGGAAAACAACGCTGATCGGTGAACTCATCGACGGCCTGGCGGCAGATGAAGTCGCCACTGCAAATCTGGTTTGTACGCAGCTACAGGCGGACGACCTGCTGAAAACGGTGGCTTTCAGTTTCGGTGTGAATGCGGGCGGCGCTGATAAGGCGGAACTGTTGCAGCACCTGTCCCTGCGCCTGCACCGGTGGCACCGCGACGGTAAACGTGCATTGCTGATTGTGGATGAAGCGCAGGATCTCTCCGTGTCGGCGATTGAGGAATTGCGGCTGTTGACCAATATCCAGGTCGACGGTCAGCCCCTGTTGCAGATCTTCCTGCTGGGCCAGCCCGAGTTGCGGGATCTCGTGCTGTCGCCGGAAATGGAGCAGGTGCACCAACGTATCGTGGCGGCCTGTCACCTGGAGGGCCTTGGGCCGGAGGAGGTGGAGGCCTACGTGCTGCATCGCCTGGGCGCGGTAGGCTGGCACGGCGACCCCGCGATCGCGAGGGCGGTTTTTCCGTTGCTGCACAAATTCAGCGAGGGGGTGCCGCGCCGTATCAACCTGATCTGCAGCCGTTTGCTGCTGCACAGCGCTGTCGAGCAGCGGCACCAGATCGGCCTGGAAGACCTGCGGGTGGTGATCAGCGAGTTGCAGGGTGAGAACCTTGCCGCTGGAACGCGCCTCTCCCCGGAAGATTTCATCGAGGATGAAATCGCCAGTGGCTGGGTCGGTAGCGCTGACAGCGGTGTCGACAGTCATTCCGGCACCCCGGAGGGGGCCAGGCTGCGAGCTGTGGGCGATCAGCAATCGGGGGCCGGGGCTGCTTCACCCGCCGGCCCGGCAAACGAACCCCCGGCAGCGGATACAAAAAAAAAAGTTGAATTGCGGGGCCTGACGGCGCAGCCCGCCTCCCGCCCCGAAGCTACCGCGGCGCCCGCCCGGCGCGCCGTGGCCGACGAGCGCGGCGATACGCAGGGCGCAGTGAAAGCGGATCACCTCGACCGACAGGACTCTCATGACGGGGAGGCGAACAGTGAACGGAACCTGTCGAGCGCTACGCAGCGGACCCGGCATGCGTCCGCACGTCCGCCTGCGTCCCGGCCTGCCCGTTCTGGCGGGGTGGCGGCGCCCGCGGGTCCACCACGCTGGCGGGGCATTGCAGTTGCAGTGGTGCTTACATTGTTCCTGTTGGTCGCTGCCGTATGGGCCATAGTTCTCGGAGGGTTTCTGCCGGATACATCGGTGCGCGACTTTGCGCCTGCACTGCCCCCGGCAACTGCCCTGCCGGGTGGGTCGACCTCACCCCCGGTACAGACTGGCGATGACGAGCGCGCGGCGCTTACTCCCGCGCCGGCAGTGGAGCCCACTCCGGGCGCGGCTGACCTGGACGCCAGTGTTGCGGGGTACCCTGCAGAGGATACTGGTGTCGCTGCTGAAAATAGCGCTGGTAAAGAGCTGGCCGGGGCATTCGTGCCTGAGCCCGAGCCCGAGCCCGAGCCTGGGTCTGGGTCTGGGCCTGGGTCTGAGCGTGAGCCCGAGACGGGTGGCACACTCTCTGCGGTGGAGGAGGGTGCACATGGTGATGCTGGTGAGCAGCCTGCCGGGTCAGCCCCTGCGGCGATTCGCGAGGAGGAGCTGACCCTTTTGGTGGGTTTCGCTTTTGACAGCGCCGAGCTGGATAACGAGGCTCGCTTCGTACTGGATGAAATCGCCAGGATGCTGCAGCGCGAGCCGCGCATGGATGCGGCGATTACAGGCTTTGCCGACGGGCAGGGAGATGCCGCCTACAACATTGAGCTATCACGACAGCGCGCGCTCGCGGCGGAGCGATACCTGCTTGCAGTCGGTATTGATCAGTCGCGATTGCGGGTCGAGGGCGCAGGCGTCTTCCCCGCGGAGGCCGCGGAAGGTGGGACTGTGGATGGCCCACGCAGCGAAAAGTACAGAATCGTGAAGATTCGGCTAATCCCCGACGCCGCGACGTAGTACATTAGAACGGGGCTGCAAGGTAGCTGGAAACACGACTGCAGGGTAGCGGTTCTATGTGACGTTGGTCACAAGGTAGGCCGGGCTTTCGATTCCGGAAAGCAATGGCGTGGTAGTATTTGGCGATAATCAGGGGTGTTGATAGCCCGATAAGGAGTAGCAGATGACAGCTCAGTGTGTGCCGATTGCCCGGTTTTCCCGGGTGAAGGGAGTTCTGGTCGCGGCGGTGGTGGTGTTGCTTGGCCTGTGTGTCGGTTGTGGTTCAACCTCTTATCCGGAGGTACCTGAGGCGCAGCGAAATATCGAGGTGGATTACGACTACGTGCTCGGCCCCGGTGACGAGGTGATGATTTTTGTCTGGGGTAATGAAGAACTGAGTTCCTCAGGCACGGTCAGGCCGGATGGCAAGCTCACGACCCGCCTGGTAGAAGATCTCCAGGCGAGCGGCAAGACCTCCACGCAACTGGCGCGCGATATCGAAAGCGCCTATTCGGAGTATGTCAGGCAGCCCGTGGTCAGCGTAATCGTGGGCGGATTCGCCGGCGTGCCGGAGCAGACCGTACGCGTGATAGGGGAGGCAACGAATCCAAAGCGTGTGCCCTACAAAAAACACATGACCCTGCTCGACCTCATGATCGCGGTCGGTGGTCTCACGCCCTACGCTGACGGCAACGGCTCTGTGCTGGTGCGCACGGTAGATGGTCAGAAGTTGACCTACAGGTTGCGACTGGATGACCTCGTGCGCGACGGCGATATTTCGGCGGATCTCGCCCTGATGCCCGGGGATATCCTGATCATCGCGGAATCCTGGTTCTAGAGTGTTCGGAAGCAGGCGGCTGAGGTAGGGGCTGATGCAGGAAGTTCTGTCGCAACTATTTTCTTACGTATGGGGTGTCTGGCGCCATCGATGGCTGGCGCTTGCCGTTGCCTGGGCAGTTGCCATTGGCGGTTGGGCCTGGGTCTGGCAACTGCCGGAGTCCTACGTTGCCAACGCGCGGGTCTACGTCGACACGAACACGGTGCTGGGTCCACTGTTGCAGGGCATTGCCTTTCAATCCGACGTGGAGAACCGCGTAGGGCTGCTCAGTCGCACATTGCTTAGCCGTCCGAATATGGAAAAGCTGATGCGCATGACGGACCTCGATTTGCAGGTCACCACAGCGCGCGAGAAGGACGAGCTACTGAATGATTTGCAAGAATCGATCTCACTGTGGTCCAACAACAGGGACCCATCGCTGTATTCGATATCTGTGCAGGACCCGGACAGGGAAACTGCGAAACGCCTGACCCAGGCGCTGATTACCGTTTTCATAGAAAGCTCGTTGAGTGGCAAGCGCGAGGACTCCTCCGGTGCGCAGGATTTCCTTGAAGAGCAGATCAAGGCTTATGAGCAGCGCCTGATTGCCGCTGAAACGGCCTCGGGGAATTTTCGCCAGAAACACATGGATATCCTGGGTGGTAAGGGCGGGTATTATCGCAACCTGAACAGCGCCCGGGCGCGCCTGGAGCAGGCCGAATTGATGCTGCGCGAAGAACAGAACAAGGTGGTTGAGCTGCAGCGGCAGATTGACGGTGAAGACCCTTTGTACGTACCGAGCGCAACGCCAACAGCCGACGCTCCGCGGCAGCGACAGTCCTCGACGAAACCCTCTGCCGTGGAGGCGCAAATCGAAGTTATTCAGCAGGACCTGGCCGAACTGAAGGTGAAGTACACGGCCAGGCATCCCGAGGTGCGTCAGCTCTCCTCTTTGCTTAAAGACCTGGAGGCGGAACGGGAGGCCGAACAGCGGGCTGAACTGGCACGCGTGCGGGCGATCAATGAACGACGCAGGGCGGGGCAGTCGGTGGAGGATCTCGGCGACCTTTCCGGGTTGGCCAACAGCCCCGTCTATCTGGATATGAAAAAGATGCTCGCCGAGACCAAATCCAAGGTCGCCGCACTCGAGGTGCGCGTGGTCGAATATAAGGAGCGGGTTTCCGAGCTCGAGCAACAGGTGAACACCATCCCGGAGATTGAAGGCCAGTTGAAACAGCTGGAGCGTGACTATGGCGTGATTCGGTCGCAGCACAGCGCGCTGTTGAAGCGCCGGGAAACAGCCCGGATGGGGCAGGATATGGAACAGAAAGCCACTGATGTCACTTTCCGCGTCATCGACCCTCCCTACGTGCCACTCAAGCCCAGCGAGCCGAACAAGCTTTTGTTGAACGGTATTGTGTTGCTTGCGGGAATTGTCGCCGGCATTGGTGCGGCTTTCCTTCTCTCACTTTTCAGGCCTGTATTCTTCGACTCACGCTCGCTCTCGAGTGTTACCGGCCTGCCCGTACTGGGTTCTGTCACTATGAAACTGCAGGGGGAGCAACTGCGCCTGGAACGCTATGGGTTGGTGGCTTTTACGTCGCTTGCCGTATGTCTGTTAATCGCTTTTGCCGGGATGACCTGGACCGTGGGCGCACTGCCCGGGAGTTGACGCTGCCCCGGGGTGAACTGAAGCGGGCGGCGCTGACACGGATTGGAATGATGACATGAGTATAATTGAGAAGGCAGTTAATGCACTGGGTAAGAGTGGTGGCGAAGGTCGTCCCGGTGTGGATGACGGGGCTGCCAGCACGGTAGAGCGCGCCGGTGGTGACGCGGCTACCTCACCGGGGCAAGCCGCTGAGCCAGGGGTGGAAGCCCCGCCTTCCCGCGAAAATACAGTAGCCGCTGCCGATGGTCGTGCCTTCGCTGGCCGAGCGATCGTCGACAAGTACGTGAAGCTCGACTTTGAAGCTTTGCGGGAAATTGGCATTCTCACGCCCTCCGTTCCGCGCAGTGCGATGGCCGAGGAATACCGAACGATAAAACGCCCGCTGCTGATGAACATTGCCGGGGACGCCAATGTACCGCCGATCAAGCACGGGAACCTCATTATGGTGACCAGTGCGCTCGAAGGTGATGGCAAAACCTTCACATCAATCAGTCTCGCGATCAGCATTGCCATGGAGCAGGACAAAACTGTCATGTTTGTCGATGCGGATACCGCCAAGGCGGAAGCGGGGCGGATTCTCGGTATCCCCTCGGATACTCCCGGTTTAATTGACGTTCTTGAGGGCAATGACGTCGCCCTCCCGGATGTCATCCTGCATTCCAATATTGAGAATTTGCGGATCCTGCCGGCGGGCGATTTGCACGCCCATGCGAACGAATTACTGGCCAGCGAGCGGATGCGCCATCTCATGGTGGAAATGTCCGAGCTTTACCCGGATCGGGTGCTCATATTTGATTCTCCACCATTGCTGTTAACCACAGAAGCGTCTGTCCTTTGCAGTTTCATGGGCCAGATAGTGTTCGTGGTCAGCGCAGATATGACGCCCCAGCATGCTGTCGAGCAAGCCATCGAGTATATCGGTGAAGATAAAATGGTGGGCATGGTGCTGAATCGCGCGCGGCAGCGCAGTAGTCCCTATTACTATACCTACGGCGAAATGTACGGCTACGGACGTGACCGGCAGTACGAGTACGATTCGCACGGTGAATCCGGCTAGGAGAGTTGCTAATGCCAATGCGATACAGTCGGTCACCCGTATTTGCCGCCGCCCTGGCCAGCATCGTGCTGGTACTGGCTGTGGAGAGGAGCGAGGCGGCGGAGTGGACGACGCGTGCTTCGGTTGCGCCATCGATTATCTATACCGACAACGTTTGCCTGTCGCAAAGCGACAAGCAGGGGGACTGGATCGGCACGCTGACGCCCTCCGTCGGGATTGAGGGCAAGGGTCGCAAGGCCTCTGCGCTGTTGGCCGGCACGGTGGAGTTGAATTCACTGACCAATAGCGCGCTGAACAGCAAAGGTTGCAATGGCAACCTGGATGACCGGGAGCAGTTCAGCCCGCAGTTGCGCGGCAAGGTTGAATCGGTGCTTATCGACAACTGGATGAACCTGGAAGTCAACGCCCGGGCCGATCAAAACGAAGTGACCTCGCGCGCCGCCGGTGGTGATGATAACTTCAACCGTACCGGTAACCGTAATACCTACTACCGCTACTCTGTGTCGCCCGTGCTAAAGCGCCGTTTCAAGGACTGGGTGGAACTGGACGCCCGCTATACCTGGGATGAGCAGTTCAATAGTAGCGACCTGGTGCGTGACAGCTATCGTCACAGCATGAATGCAGCGCTCAGCAATGCAACCGCCTCGAAGTTCTCACGCAGGGTCGCGGGTGACTACACACGCGTGCACTACGGTGAGGACTTCAATGGTCTCACGCGCGATGATACAGAGCTGAGTTCAGCGCGTGTCGCACTCGGGTATCGCTTTGATCGACGCTGGGGTATTGATGGATTTTACGGTCGGGAGTGGAACGAGTTTCAAACCACGCTCAAAGGCGACACGGATGGGCCGAGCTGGGGAGTCAACCTGAACTGGACGCCCACGCCACGCACCGCTGTGACGGTTGGGGCAGGTGGTCGTTTTTTTGGTGATACTCCCCGTCTGGATATCCGCCACGAGCACAAGCGCAGCCTGTTCAGGCTGAATTACGAGAAGCGTGTCACCTTTGAGCGAGATCTGCGCACACAGGACCTGGGTGGGTTTGACGACAACATCAATAACGCCAGCGTTTTCAGTAATGGGCCGATTCTCGACGAGCGCGTTGCGGGTGGCTGGACGTATACCGGCCGCAGCTCCGTGCTCAGCATCAATGGCAATTATTCCGAGCAGACGCGCTCTGAGGATGGCGAAGTGTCCGTCTTCAAGAATGTTACCGCCACTTTCAGCCCGCAGGTTTCCTCCCGCTACAGCGTGGCCGGTTCGATAGCGTGGCGGGATGACGAACCGCGCGGGCGTATCAATGAATTGCCCGAGTTCACCGACAGTGAAAACTCGGAAGTATGGACCTTCAGTTTCACCGTGGGCCGGCAGTTCAACAACAGGCTCAATTTGAGCCTGAGCTACCTGTTTACTGATCGCCAGGGCGAGTCGGTCTTCAATGAATACCAGGAGAATCGAATCACTGCGACGCTTGGAATCGCTCTTTAGAAGGACGTTCGTTCATGCTGTGTGACACGGCTTCCAACGAGATCCTCTGTGTTGTTGGGGCGCGGCCAAATTTCATGAAAATTGCCCCGATCATGCGAGCCTTTTCCAGCAATGCGTCTGCGCTCTCAGCGCGTCTGTTACACACCGGGCAGCACTATGACGCCGCGATGAAGCACGCTTTCTTCGATCAATTGCGTATTCCCCAGCCAGATATTGATCTCGAGGTTGGCTCCGGAACTCATGCGCAGCAGACCGCTGAGATCATGAAGCGATTTGAGCCGGTGCTGGATACGCTGAAGCCGCGCGCCGTGCTGGTCGTGGGTGACGTCAACTCGACCATCGCCTGCGCCCTGGTGGCGGTCAAGAAGGGGGTGCCGGTGCTGCACGTTGAGGCCGGTTTGCGCAGTGGCGATCGCAAAATGCCGGAAGAAATTAATCGGGTACTGACAGACCAGTTGTCCGAACTCCTGTTTACTACTGAATCGAGCGCCCGGGATAACCTGCGGCGCGAGGGCATTGCGGATTCCAGCATTCATTTCGTCGGCAATGTAATGATAGATACGCTGTTTTTTAACCTGGAAAATGCTGTCCCGGCGGCCAGCACACTGGCGCAGCTCGGCACCCACCTGACAACCGGAGATCGCACCGGGCATGATTACGGCCTCCTGACCCTGCATCGCCCCTCGAATGTCGATGACCCGGCCGTGCTTGAGCGCCTGCTACGCGTACTCATCGATGTAAGCCGGAGCACCCCATTGATATTTCCCATTCACCCCCGCACTCGCGCGCAAATTGATGCCGCTGGCCTTGGCGACCTGCTTGCTGGTGGCCACATTACAATGACTCCTCCGCTCGGATACCTGGAGATGCTCGGCCTGATGAGGGACGCGCGCGTGGTCTTGACAGATTCGGGGGGTATTCAGGAGGAAACTACAGCACTCGGCATCCCGTGTATCACCCTGCGAGAGAATACCGAGCGGCCAATAACGGTTTCCCAGGGTAGTAACACCGTGGTCGGAACCGACCCGGCTAAAATACTTGAGTGTTATACAGATGTGCTGAATACCGGAGGCAAAAGCGGGCGCACGCCCGAACTCTGGGACGGTGCCGCAGCAGAGCGCATAGTGGCCATTGTCAACCAGTGGTCGGGAGCTTCAGTGGCATGAGCCGCATTGGCGCCTCCACCGTGAATGCAATGACGGTTGACGTCGAGGACTACTTTCAGGTGTCTGCGTTTGAGCCCTACGTGACGCGCGATGCATGGTCGAGCCTGCCGCTGCGCGTTGAGGAAAACACCGATCGCATCCTGGCGCTGTTCGCCGACAAGGATATTCGAGCGACATTCTTCATCCTGGGGTGGGTTGCAGAACGCTGTCCCGGCCTCGTGCAACGCATTGTCGAGGGAGGCCACGAGGTTGCCAGTCACGGCTGGCAGCATACGCGGGTGAATACCCAGGAACCGGACGCTTTTTGCAGTGACATTGAACGCACGCGAAAACTTCTCCAGGATATCAGCGGGCAGCCGGTACTCGGGTACCGGGCGGCGAGTTACTCTATTGGCGAATCAGAGAAATGGGCCTGGGATCTGTTAGCTGATGCGGGCTATCAGTACAGTTCCAGTATCGTGCCCATACGGCACGACCTTTACGGCATCCCGGATGCTCCCCGCTTTCCTTTCGCAACCGCGGGTGGCCGGCTGCTGGAGATTCCCGTTAGCACGGTTTCAATGGGCGGGCGCAATATCAATTGTGGGGGAGGGGGCTGGTTCCGTCTATTTCCCTACAGTTTTTCTCGCTGGGCGTTGCGCAGGGTTAACATGACAGACGCCCAACCGGCTATTTTTTACTTCCACCCCTGGGAGATAGACCCACAGCAACCCCGGCCCGCGAACGTTAATTTTAAAACGCGCTTCCGTCATTACCTGAACCTGGAACATACGTATTCCCGCCTGCAGCACCTGCTCGATGATTTTAGCTGGGGACGCATGGATGAGGTCTTTCTGCCCGCGGAGTCAGGTCGGTGAGTGTTGTTGTAAAAACGTTGACCGATTCGCAGGAGGCCCAGTGGGACGACTATGTGCTGGAGGCACCCGGGGCGACTTTTTTTCACCGGGCGGGTTGGAGGACGGTGATTGAGCGTGCATTCGGGCATCGCACTCACTTTCTGTTCGCTGAGCGCAACGGCGAGATCGTTGGCGTTCTGCCCCTTGCGCATGTCAACAGCCTGCTTTTCGGCAGTTCGCTCGCATCGCTTCCGTTCTGTGTTTACGGTGGTGTAGTCGCAAGCACGCCCGAGGCCGCGGAGGCTTTACGTTCCAGGGCATGTGCACTCGCCGAGGAGCTTCGTGTCGATGCGCTGGAGTTGCGTAACCGGGAGCCAGGTCAGTCCGACTGGCCGGTAAAGGAACTCTATTACACCTTTCGCAAAGAGATAGACCCGCTCGATGAGGTCAACCTGAAAGCCATTCCCAATCGCCAGCGTGCCATGGTACGCAAAGGGATCAAGGAGGGCCTGCTCAGTGAATGGGATGCGGGTACCGATCGCCTGTATCGCGTATATGCCGAAAGTGTTCGCAACCTCGGCACTCCGGTGTTTTCGGCAAAGTATCTGCGCATCCTGCGCGATACCTTCAAGGATGATTGTAGCGTGCTGATGATTTCACACCAGGGAAAGGATGTGGCCGGTGTTATGAACTTTTATTTTCGTGAGGAAGTTCTTCCCTATTACGGCGGCAGTACGGCGCAGGCTCGCAGCGTTAAAGGCGTCAATCACTTCATGTACTGGGAGCTGATGCGTCTGTCAGCGGCGCAGGGCTGCCGGCTGTTTGACTTTGGTCGAAGCAAAGAGGGTACCGGGCCATATAGCTTTAAAAAGAACTTTGGCTTCTTGCCTGAGCCGCTCCCCTATGAATACTACCTTGTCAAAGCCGACGCAGTACCGGATCTCAACCCGCTGAATCCGAGGTATCGGCTGATGATCAAGACATGGAGTCGACTGCCCCTGTCGGTGGCGAATTTTGTCGGCCCCTTCCTGGCGCGGTCGTTGGGTTAGCGCTGTGAATGTTATTGCTCGCACTGGAAGCCTAGCGGTGCGCGACAGTTTCTGGGCGGCAGCCCTGGTGAGCCTCGGCTTGTTGTGGCTGTATCAGGAAACACTTTTTTCCATGATCGCGATCTGGTCGCGGTCCGACACGTTTGCGCATGGCTTTCTGATTCTTCCCATCTCGCTGTGGCTGGTCTGGCTGAAGCGTGACGAACTGGTCGACCTGAGGCCGGAGCCCGCGCCCTGGGTTGCGCTGTTGCTACTGCCCGCGAGTTTCGGGTGGATGCTCGCGAACATGGTCGATGTACTGGTCGTGCAGCAGCTTGCACTGGTCGGGATGCTGATAATCTGCGCCTGGGCTGTTCTCGGGCATCGTCTTGCCTGGGTGTTGGCGTTCCCGCTGGGGTTTCTTTTCTTTGCGGTGCCGATTGGCGAAGGGTTGATTGCGCCAATGATGGACTTCACCGCGGTCTCCACTGTACATCTGGTACGGGCTAGCGGAATAGCCGTGTTTCGTGAGGGGTTGTACTTCGAACTCCCCAGCGGACGCTGGTCGGTTGTAGAGGCGTGCAGTGGTGTGCGCTATATCATTGCATCGGTTACGGTGGGCACGCTGTATGCGTATTTGACGTATGTCAGCTGGTGGCGCCGCGCACTCTTTATTGTTATTTCGGCTATCGTGCCGATATTTGCCAATACCCTGCGCGCCTACATCATAGTAATGCTCGGGCACTTCAGCGATATGACCGTTGCCACCGGCGCGGATCACCTCGTTTATGGCTGGGTGTTTTTTGGAATCGTTATTTTCATACTATTCTGGCTGGGTTCTTTCTTTCGGGAAGATATGCCAGCGCCAACCCCGGCGCCCACAGCGACGACAAGCACAGCAAATGGCTCGCGATTCAGCCTGCTGTTTGCCGCGGTGATCACGTTGTTGCTTGCGGGGCTTGCGCCCTTGTGGGAGCAGTATTCATCGAATCCCGAGTCAGCCGATCCGATAAACCATACGCGATCACTGCCCCTTGCGTCAGGGGATTGGCAACGGCTCGCAGAAATGCCGTGGGCCTGGCAGGTTCCGTCAATGGTCGGCGGTCGGCAACAGGCTTTCTATGAGCGAAACGCCGCCCCGCTCCGTCTCGTGGTGCAATATTCCGATGGCAGTTTTGATGCCGCTGAAGTGATCGGTAGCAGCAGGCTGTTTGTGTGGAACGACAGCGCACGCAAGGTGGTCGAGCGAAACAGGGTCACGGTAGCGTTTGGTAATGCTGAGCTGGAAATCGAAGAGGCCCGCTTGCGCGGCCCCGAGGGCGAGTTTCTGGTGTGGTCCTGGTATCAGATGGGTGCGACACAAACGTCCAACGACTATATCGCCAAGCTTCTTCAGGCCGCGGCGCGTTTCGGTTTACACGATGCGGGCACCTGGCGGGTTCTGCTGGTAACGCCTGCCCCGGGTTCGGCGGAAGCCGCGCGCGCATTGTTCGAGGACTTCATTGCCGTCCATGCAGATGCCCTGGCCGCAAGCCTGGTTGCCCGGGACGGGGATGATGCTCCTTGAGCGTGCCGTTGGTCGCACATGTGATTTACGCCTTGTCCACCGGTGGGCTGGAGAACGGCCTGGTGAATATCATCAATCGATTTCCGCGGGATCGATACCGGCATGTGGTCATTTGTATCACCACGGCGGATAACTTCGCCCAGCGTATTACCGCGCCCGGTGTGAATGTGATTCAGCTGAAAAAGCCCCCGGGCCATAACCTGGGTTTCTACCTGCGTCTTTGGCGGCTTCTCAGAACATTGCGGCCAGCCATTGTGCACAGTCGTAACCTTGCCGCGCTGGAGGCCCAGTTGTGCAGCCTTGGTATGCGCGGCGTCAAGCGGGTGCACGGGGAACACGGCCGGGAGATAGGTGATCTCGAGGGTCGGAACAGGAAGTACTTGTTGTTGCGTCGCGGCATGCGGCCGCTGATCCATCGTTACGTCGCGGTTAGCCGTGATATAGCAACCTGGCTGACGTCCGTGGTGGGGGTGCGTCCCGAGCGTGTGCGGCAAATTTACAATGGCGTGGATCATGAGCGCTTCAAGCCCCGGGCTTCGAAGCCGCTGGCATTATTGCCGCAGTCATGGTGCGGCCTGGATGATATGTTGGTGGTGGGCACGGTTGGCAGGCTGACGCCCGTAAAAGACCAGCAGCTGCTTCTGCGAGCGGCGAGCGAACTCTGCCGGACGGAGCCGGAGCTGGCCGCGCGCCTGCGAGTGGTAATAGTGGGGGATGGCCCGCTGCGCGGTGAGCTCGAGGCGCTGGTCGCGCGATCAGGGCTCACCGAGACGGTGTGGCTGGCCGGTGAGCGGAGCGATGTGCCCGAGTTGCTGCAGTTGATGGACGTGTTCGTATTGCCCTCACTGGGCGAGGGCATCTCCAACACGGTGTTGGAGGCTATGGCCAGTGGCTTGCCCGTGGTGGCCACCAACGTCGGGGGAAACAGGGAACTCGTGGAGGAGGGCGTCAATGGTGCGTTGATCCCTGTCGGTGATGTGACGGCGCTGAGTAGCAGCTTGAGCATGTTGCTGAATAATGACGGGGAGCGCCGTCGCCGGGGCCGCAATGCGCAGGAATTTGTGCGCTCCCATTTTGATTGGACGAAAACGGTAGCGCACTACGTGCGTGTGTACGACGAGATACTGGGGCTGGATGCAGGGCCCCCGCTGGAGAAGTTGGGCTGAACTATGTGCGGTATCGCGGGGCTATTTGATCTTTCCGGGGAGCGAGAGTTTGATCGCGACCTGGTGCACGCCATGAACCAGACACAGCTGCATCGTGGCCCGGACGAGGATGGTTTGTTTCTCGCTCCCGGCGTCGCGCTGGCACATCGACGATTATCGATCATCGATCTCTCAGCCGGCCAACAGCCGATGCACAGCGAGGATGGCTCGTTCACAGTTGTTTACAACGGCGAGATCTATAACTTTATGTCGCTGGCACAGGAGCTGCGCGAGCTCGGCTACCGTTTCCGGACCCGCTGTGATACCGAGGTAATCCTTTACGCTTGGCAGGAGTGGGGCGAGCATTGTGTCACTCGCTTTCGCGGGATGTTCAGCTTCGCAATCTACGACCGGCGCAGACAGTGCCTGTTTCTGGCGCGTGACAGACTCGGTATCAAGCCATTGTTCTTTGCCGTACTGGGTGGCGACACGCTGATCTTCGGCTCCGAGCTCAAGGTGCTCAAGGCGCATCCCGCCTTGCCGAGAAAGCTCGATGCCCAGGCCGTCGAGGACTACTTCGCCCTGGGCTATATTCCGGAGCCCAGGACCATCTACCGTGACGTCTACAAATTGCGTCCGGGACATACGCTGCTCATTCAACGCGGCAGGCCGGTACCGGCACAGCGGGAATACTGGGACATACCGTTTACACCCGTTGACGTCGGTTCAGAAGCGGAGCGTTGCGATGAACTGTACCAGCGTATTCGCGAGGCGGTGGATATTCGTCTTGTGGCAGAGGTGCCGCTGGGTGCGTTTTTGTCCGGTGGTGTGGATTCAAGCGCGATTGTTGCCGCGATGGCGCAGTTGCAAAGTGAACCGGTGAATACCTGCGCCATCGGTTTTGATGTGCCCCAGTTCAACGAAACGGATTTCGCCCGGCAGGTTGCCCAGCGCTATCACACCAACCATTTCGAGCGGGTGGTTGCCAGCGACGATTTTGATCTGCTGGACACGCTGGCCGGTTTCTACGATGAGCCCTATGCAGACAGCTCCGCTATTCCTACCTACCGGGTGTGTCAGCTCGCCCGTGAGCGGGTGACGGTTGCATTATCCGGTGATGGCGGCGATGAGAATTTTGCCGGTTACCGCCGGTATCGCTGGCATATGAATGAAGAGCGTCTGCGGGGCGCTTTGCCGCTGGGTTTGCGACGCCCCGTTTTCGGTGCGCTGGGACGACTCTACCCCAAGCTCGACTGGGCGCCACGGATGTTCCGCGCCAAGACTACCTTCGAATCGCTGGCGCGCAATTCCGTAGAGGCATACCTGCACTCGGTGTCCCTGTCCAGTGACGCGCAGCGCAACTTGATGTTCAGTGATGCGCTGAAGCGGGAGTTGCAGGGTTATCGCGCGGTTGAAACCTTCAATTACCATGCGCAACGCAGCCCCACGGACGACCCCTTGTCGCTTATTCAGTACCTGGATATGAAAACCTACCTGGTGGGCGATATCCTCACCAAGGTGGATCGCGCCAGCATGGCGCACTCGCTGGAGGTGCGGGTGCCGCTGCTGGACCACAAGCTGGTGGAGTGGGTATCGGGGTTGCCGACCGCCGACAAGCTGCGTGGCCAGGAGGGTAAGTACATTCTGAAAAAGGCCATGGAACCCCATCTGCCTCACGATGTGTTATACCGCGCCAAGATGGGTTTCGGCGTGCCGCTGGGGAAATGGTTCCGGGGTCCGCTCCGGCAGCGCTTGCGCGATTCGCTCCTGGGTGGCGGGCTGGCGGCTACCGGCCTGTTCGATACCAGATACCTGGAGAGACTGGTCAACGAGCATCAGTCGGGTTTAAGGGAGCACAGCGCGCCTCTCTGGTCTCTCATGATGTTTCAGGCGGCGGTCGCTGAAGACAACTTCACGCTATCATGAGCGCTTGCACTTTTCCCACTGTGTTCCCGCATAACCTGGATTGCGGCCTGCCTCTCTTGTTCACGGAGGGGCACGATGGCTGACGCTTTGTGCCTCGGCCTGGTAGGCCCGCTGCCGCCGCCCAACGGGGGCATGGCGATGCAGACACTCCAACTCGCCCGTCTGCTCAGGGAGGAGGGTATAGCGGTGGAGATTGTGCAGACAAATGCGCCTTACCGCCCACCACTGGTGGAAAAACTGCAAGGGCTGCGTGCGCTGTTCCGGTTGTTGCCCTATCTCTGGCGGCTCTGGCGCTTGGCGGGGCGCGTCGACGTCATCCACCTGATGGCAAACTCGGGCTGGTCGTGGCAGTTGTTCGCGGCGCCGGCGGTCTGGACGGGCTGGCTGCGGGGCACGCCGGTGATCGTCAACTATCGGGGCGGTGAGGCAAGGGAATACTTTTCGAGATCGATTCGTCGCGTGCGGCCGACCCTGGGCAGGGCGTCCGCTGTGGTGGTGCCGAGCGGCTTCCTCGAGGCGGTGTTCAGGGAGTTCGGCGTGGCCACGCAGGTAGTGCCGAATATTGTCGATCTGGACTTTTTCCACCCCGCAGCCAGCCGCAGGTCAGACGGGACTTTTACTATCGCGATAGCGCGCAACCTCGAAGCGCTCTACGGGATTGATACCGCCCTGGAAGCCTTTGCACTTGCGCGAGCGGAGCACGCCGGTCTGCGGTTGAAGATTGCCGGCAGTGGGCCGCAGCGCGTTGAACTGGAACGTCTCGCCCGGCAGTTGAATATCGACGACTCGGTCACGTTTCTGGGGCGACTTGATCGGCCAGACATTGTCGCGCTGTATCATGCTGCCGATGCGATGTTGAACCCAAGTCGAGTCGATAACATGCCCAACTCAGTGCTTGAGGCGCTCGCCTGCGGCGTGCCCGTGGTTTCTACCGAAGTGGGCGGTGTGCCCTATATGGTGCGGGACGGGGAGACCGCGTTGCTGGTGGAGGTCGATCAGCCCGAGGCTATGGCCGCCGCGTTGTTGCGCCTTGCCGGAGACGAAGAGCTGCGAGCCGCGCTGATTCAGCGAGGCGCACAAGTCGTGGCGCAGTATGGCTGGAGCAGTGTGCGACCTCTCTGGCTCAAGACATACCAACGCGCAGTGAGTCACGCGTGAGCCTCTACACGAAGCTGGTTGCGAACGCGCTGTTCCCGCTGCACGAGCGTCTCAAGGGCCATAGCAGTGTGCGCGCCATGCGGGAGATGGAGCGCAATCAATGGTTGCCCGCCGATGAGCTTGAAGCCCTGCAGTTGCGCAGGCTGCGAGCTTTTCTCGCGCGAATCGGCCGGGATGTTCCCTACTACCGCGAACTGTTTGCCGAGCTGCGCTTTGCACCTGCTTCGCTGCAATCGCTTACTCATCTCCAGAACCTGCCGCTCACCGGAAAAGCGGAAATACGGGCACATACCGACGCGATGAAGGCGGAAAATGCGGGGCCGTTGGAACGATTCAGTACCGGGGGCTCCACCGGTGAACCGCTGATCTTCTACCGTGGACTCGAACGCGTCAGCCACGATGTGGCCGCCAAATGGCGTGCGACGCGTTGGTGGGACGTGGATATCGGGGATCGCGAGATCGTGCTCTGGGGTTCCCCCATTGAACTGAATTCACAGGACCGTATACGGCTGTTACGCGACAAGCTCCTGCGCACGGAGCTCCTCTCGGCCTTCGAAATGTCGAATGCCAACCTGTTGCGCTTTACGCAGCGACTGCGGCGGTTCCGGCCGCGTATGTTGTTTGGCTATCCCTCATCACTGGCGCTACTGGCGGACTACGTCATGGCAAATGGTTACCGGGTGGATGACCTCGGTATACGTGTGGTTTTTGTCACATCGGAAAGCCTCTATCCGCATCAGCGCGAAGCCATAGAGAGCGCTTTCGGCTGCCCGGTGGCAAATGGCTACGGGGGGCGGGACGCAGGATTCATTGCCCACCAGTGTCCCGAGGGGGGCATGCATATCACCGCCGAGGATATCATCGTCGAAATTGTGGCTGAGGATGGATCGCCGCTGCCTGTTGGGCACAAGGGTGAGATCGTGGTCACACACATGAGCACGGGCGAGTTTCCCTTTGTGCGCTATCGCACGGGCGACGTGGGGAGTCTCGGCGGTGAGCCCTGCAGCTGTGGGCGCAGCCTGCCCCTGCTCGCCGAGGTCGAGGGCCGCACCACCGACTTCATCCGTGCTGCCGACGGCACCGTTCTGCATGGCTTGGCCCTTATTTACGTGTTGCGCGAAATTCCCGAGGTTCAGGAGTTCAAGATCGTCCAGCAGGCGCTGACACGCATTAACGTGCAATTGGTGGTCTCCGCCGGTAACAGAAATGTGCTCGAATCGACAATTACCGAGCAGTTTCGCCGGCGCCTGGGCGACTCTCTAGTGGTAACATTCGACTATGTCGATGTCATTGAGCGGGAAGCATCCGGGAAGTTTCGTTATGTTGTCAGCCAGGTACAGGGCTAGCCGACTCGCGAGGGTTATGGGCTAGTGCGCGATATCCTCATCACAGTGATGGTGTTCAGCCTGCTGCCGTTTATTCTGCGCAATGCCTGGTACGGCGTTCTTGCCTGGTCGTGGCTGAGTTATATGAACCCCCACAAGATGGCGTGGGGTTTTGCCCATACCATGCCCTTCGCCCAGATTGTTGCCATCTTTCTGTTGCTGTCGATTCTCATGAACAATGAGAAAAAGGTATTGCCGGCAAACGCCCTTGTAGTCGTGTGGGCGCTGTTCCTGCTGTGGAATGTCATCTGCACGATTTTTGCGATTTATCCGGAGTTCGCTCTGGAACAGCTTGAGCAGGTGCTCAAAATCCAGTTAATCACCCTGGTTACTCTGCTGCTGATGAACAACCTGTTGCGTATTAACCAGTTGATCTGGGTGATTGTATTTTCCATCGGTTTTTACAGTGTGAAAGGCGGCGTGTTCACGCTGCTGACGGGTGGTGCTTACCATGTGTATGGGCCGGAGGGTAGCTATATCATGGAGAACAATACCCTTGCCGTGGCAGTGTTGATGATCATGCCGATGATGGTCTATCTGTACAGGTTTCCACCTCACCCGCTGGTGAAAAAGATCATGCCGATCTGTATCTTTCTCAGCCTGGTGTCGGTGGTCGGATCGCAATCGCGTGGCGCCGTACTCGCTATTGGCGCGGTGGGCGCCTTTTTCTGGTGGCAGTCGAAATCCAAGATTGTCACGGGGCTGGTATTTGTCATTCTCGGCTTTTTCGTGGTGCTGTTTATGCCCCAGAGCTGGCATGACAGGGTGGCATCCATCTCCGAGTACCAGGAAGATTCTTCTGCTATGGAGCGCCTGCGGGCCTGGGAATACAGTATCAATATTGCCAGTCATCGTTTGACCGGCGGCGGCTTTAATAACTGGTCCCTTGAGAACTACGCTATCTATGCGCCCGGCGCTAAAAAAGCGTTTGTCGCTCACAGCATTTATTTCGGCGTGCTGGGGGAATCCGGGTGGATAGGGCTGGCGCTGTTCCTCACGGTGCTTTTCCTGGTGTGGCGGCAACTTAATCGCGTGATCGCGGATACCAGGGATGACCCGGACAGGGACGATATCCACTTCCTTGCGCGCATGCTCAAGATCAGCATGATTGCCTTCATGTCGGGCGGGGCGTTCCTGAGTATGTCCTATTTTGACCTGGCGTGGCACATTATGGCGATTACCGTGGCGTTGACCCAGCTCGGCAGGAACCGCTCGACTGACCTGGCCGAGGCTTCCCGGGTAAAACGGCAGCCCCGGCGCCGGGTACCCCATCGACGCCGCGGCCCGGGTGCCGTGAGACAGCGGTGAAGAACCCCGTACTTTCGGGCGCGCTGGCGGGCCTCTCGCTTGTTGCCGGGTCTGCGATTCGTTCGCGCTTCACGATATTGATCTTTCATCGGGTAGTGCCCGTGCATGACCCATTGCGCCCGGGCGAGCCGTCTGTCGAGCAGTTTGCCTGGCAGATGCGCCTGCTGAGAGAGCATTTTCACCCACTCCCATTACTCGAGGCGGTGCAGCGCCTGAGGGAGGGTTCCCTGCCACCTCGCGCTGTGTGCGTTACGTTTGATGATGGCTATGCGGACAATGCGCAGTGCGCTATGCCGGTTCTCAAACGCTACGCGATTCCGGCGACGGTGTTTATCAGCACGGGGTTCCTCAACGGTGGCCGCATGTTTAACGACACCGTGATCGAAACCGTGCGCGGGGTAGCAAGCGATTATTTCGACCTGCGCGATCTGGGGCTGGAAGCATACCCGATGAGCACCACGGCTGACCGGTTGCAGTCCATCGCCGCAATTCTGCGCGCGATAAAACCTCTCGATCTGGAGCGTCGGCAGGAGGTGGCGGATGCCATTCAGGCAACTGCCCGGCAACTGCCCGATGACACAATGATGACGGATCAACAAGTGCGAAGTCTCGTCGCCAACGGGATTGAGGTGGGTGCGCATACGGTGCACCATCCGATCCTCGCCAGCCTGGACTCCGCGGCTGCCCAGGCGGAAATTTCCGGCAGTAAAACACACTTGGAAACTCTGCTGCAGCGGGATGTGCAACTGTTCGCCTACCCCAACGGCAGGCCGCAGATAGACTACCGGGAAGAACACCGTGCAATGGTTGAACGCTGCGGCTTTCTCGCGGCAGTGTCTACGCACTGGGGAGCCGCAACGATAGACAGCGACCCGTACCAATTGCCCCGGTTTACGCCCTGGGATCGGCAGAAAGCGCGCTACGCAGCTCGATTATTGTTGAACTACAGGCGAGGTGATTCGCTAGTCGGCTGAATCTGCGGCTGGCGCGTCTGTGCCGGCACTCGATGAGCCGGCCGCAGTAGCCTCGGGCGGGGGACTATTCGGGTCGGACGCCGCCGCGTCAGCCGCATTTTCCGCGGCTTTCTCCAGTAGAAATTTCTTGTACGCCGCGATTTCTTCCGGGCTGTGCTCCCAGGCACCCGCGCGAACCAGTTTGTTCTTCAGCCCGGGGATTGTAAGGCCCGCATTGTAGAGAGGCTTTGCGAGTTTGAGCGCCTCATCGTAGCGCTCCAGGTCGACCAGAATCAGCGCCGTGTTGTACTGCAGCATGACATCACCGGGCAGCAGGTTCATGGCCTGTTCATTGGCTTTCAGTGCGATTTCCAGCTTTCCCCTGCGGTGCATGTAATAGCCGAAGAGTTTGTAGAGCGTTGCATCCCGGGGGCTGAAATTGATGGCGCGTTGAAGATAGCATTCCACGGGCAACCCCTGGCTGTCTTGTGGCCATTGGTCAAAGCCCAGGGTGAAATTCATGGCACTGCGCAGGGCACGGTGATGATTGGGGAAAGCCTGCAGCACAAAATGGATGTCGCCCATTACGGAAGTTGACATACCTTTGGTCAGCGACTCCACGCCTTTGTCGAAGTGATTTTCCTCGACAACACGCAACATGCCCGCATGCGCCGCACGATCCAGGTAGTCGTAAGGACCGGAGGTCGGCTGGCGACCTTCACAGCTCTTTCCAGAAAGCGTTGTGCCGACCCAGGGTGCCCGGGCCTGGGCTTGAGCATCTTGTGCCGTCACTGCGCCCGCCAGTGCCAACAGGATTGTCACGCAGGTGAAGGTAGAAAAAAGTCGGAACATGCAGAGAACCTGAACGACGATTCGTGAAAATAGTAACTCAATTCAAATGCCAATGTAAGGAATACACCTGGCCCGGCGAGGGGTTAGCCATTGGGTTTGTTGTGCAGCAGGCCGCGGACACCGAGGTAGCAGGTATAGCCAAGCCAGCGCAGGTTGAAACCCGAGAGCAGTGCCTCAGCGGCATAGTGGCGGGCCCTGCGATACTGGCCCCTGGACGCGAGAATTCTCGCCGCATGTTTGAGTTCGTAGGTTTTTCCACGCAGGCAAAGTTCCAGCACCGGCTGCTGGCTTGAGCCACATATACCTTTATCATAAACACGAATCTGGTAGAGCTTCTTCTCGATATCCGAGCCCACCGTGGACATGTTGTCGCGTTTGCTGGTGTCCGGTATGTTGTGCCGCGACACGTGGTCGGTACAGTAGATTATCACTCGGGCGGCATCCACGGCACGGAGGTAGAAATCGTGATCGTTCTCGTAGCGAATACTTTCATCCATGCCGCCAAGGCTGTGGTAGAACTGCCGGTTCACGATGCTGCAGTTGAGGTGTGCGAAGCCACTACCTTGCATCAGGAATGACGCATCCACGCGGTAACTGTTTCCACAAACCTGCATGTCGGGGGACACCCGACCGATGAGACCTTCCAGCCAGACCTCTTCTGTTTGCCGTACACCATCGGCGAAGTATGCCTGTTGATTGGTGTAGTATAAGTCCACCGGCTCCTCGCTGGCTCTTATACTGGTCGCGGCGTTTTCCAGGTGGCGTTCGCTGCTCCAGCAGTCGTCGTCATCCAGGAAGCAGAGATAGTCCCCGTTGGCTGCATGCGCACCGACATTCATCGAATAGCTTTGACCGTGTCCCGAAGGTCGATGCTGTACAAATTCAAAATGTATGCCCGGGTGTTGCCCTGCCAGTTCCTGGTAGGCATGCAGGCTCTGCTCGTCCGAGCCATCGACTACGACAATGATCTCGCGGGCCTGGAAGGTCTGCTCCACTACGGATTGCAGCGCCCGCTGGAACATTTCGGGTCGGTTCCTGGTGGGGATGATGATGGAGAACAGGGGAGATGAGTCTGTAGCTGTCATGCTGGGCCCACCGGGTTTTGGAAAGACCGGCCTGAGCCAGTCAGGCGCATTGGAATTGCTGCAACAGCGCGGGCAACGGACGCCGACGCCAGATCGTCTATCATAGAAAGCAGCGCTGTAGTGGTCAATCCGCGGTCGGATGTTTCGATAGCGTGGGTGAGAGCCGCGGTGCATCGTCTTCGGGCTCACGACCTGGATCCAGGGTGAACAGCACACCAGGCTACCCGGGATGTGACGGAGTTATTAGTCTCGCCACAAACTGGCGAGAAAAACCGGGATTACTGATAGACTAGGGCACGATAGCACTACAGGACCCGGCGCTGCCCGGTCGTAGGATATTGTGACTGGGGTCGGCGTGTAACCTACATTGAGTGGCTGTCTCTCGCTGCACCTGTGGATGTATTGGTGCCAACAGATGTCATCTGAAGATACTGAACAGTCGAACCTGATAGACCGGGCGATGTCCGCGTTTCGGTGGGTGGCTGCACTTCGATTTCTGGGCCAGCTCATAAGCTGGCTGTCCACCATCATCGTAATACGCTTCCTCGTTCCCGAGGACTATGGTGTTATCGCACTGGCTGAGGTATTTCGCACGTTTCTGGTGCTGTTCTCCAACGTGGGCTTCAGCCAGGGGTTGATGAAGGTCGAGAACCTGACCGAGCCCCTGATCCGCAAAACCCTTGGCCTCCTGGTCGTAATCAATGTTCTGCTGTTCATTATCCAGTTCTCCCTCGCTCCGTATGCCGCGGATTTTTACGATAACGAGGACCTGGAAACCGTTCTGCGGGTACTCGCGTTTACCTACCTGCTGATTCCCTGGTCAGCAGTACCATCGTCGCTGGTGGCGAGAAACCTCGACCACAAGAAGACGTCGAAAATCACGTTTTTCACGGATGTACTGGCTTCCATGTTAAGCCTCACGCTCGCGTATCTGGGCTATGGCTACTGGGCGTTGGTAGCGGCAATTGTTTTCACCGCTGGTTTCAACTGCTTCTGGTTCAATCGCCTGATCTCCTACCCGAAGCTGCCCTCCTTCACACCCGGCGGTACCGAGGAGCTATTCAAGTTCGGCGCCTTTGTCGCACTATCGGAAGTACTGTTCGTGGCCTACAACAGAGTGGACGTCGTGATTGCCGGCAGGTTTTTTGATATTGCCCAGATAGGCCTGTACGGCGTTGCCATCCAGCTCGCTACAATGCTGATGACAAAAAGTGTGCCGCTGTTTAACGTGGTTGCTTTTCCAGCTTTTGCGCGGATGAATGCGCTGTCCGGTAGCAGTAGCGAGTACCTGTTGACGACCCTGCGCTTTGCCAGTGTGTTGATATTTCCGGTTTTCTTTGGCGTTGCGATGGTGGGCGAGGAGCTCATCGGTATTGTTTTGGGGAGCAAATGGATTGAGATCTCAACGCTGTTTGCGATAGTTGTGATCAGTGTCCCATTGCGCATAATCGCCTACATCATTGCGCCTGCCATGCTTGCTGCCGGCGGTGCGCGAGTCAATATGAGCAACGCTTTCTGTACCCTGTTGTTTCTTATCGTTGCCCTGTTTGCCATGCTCCCGCTGGGCCTTGAGGGGGTTGCGGTGGCCTGGAGCCTGGCCTCCGGTTGCATATTTGCACTGACCCTGGTGAGAGGCGGGAAGCTGTTGTCGATACCCTTGTCGCGCCTGGTTTCGGCGCTTGCCCCGCCTTTCTTCGTGGCGACGGCTATGTGCGTCATTATTCTCCTGGCAGAGAGGTTGCTACCGTCGGTGCAGGGTGCGTGGAATCTGTACAAGGTTCCCCTGGGGGCGGTGGTCTATGTCACCTTGTTCTGGCTGCTGTTTCGGGGCCGGAGCCAGGAGTTACTGCATGTGGTGCTGCGCCTGACAGGGCGTCGACAGGGAGCTTTCTGACAATGCTGCGTGGTTGTCCCGATACCACGTGTTCCGGGCGGGAGGGCGTGGCGTGAGCCTGCCGGATGGTCTGCGCATACTGGTACTCGATGCGGACATGGTGCCAGCTTTGACCATTGCCAGGTCGTTGCTGCAACGCAAATGTCGGGTGGCTGTCGCCAGCCACGCGGAAAGCCCGCTCGCGGGCTATTCTCGCGGGGTGCAGGCGGTGTACCGCTACCCTGATCCCCTGGCCGATACCGCGGGTTTTCTCGCCTGGCTGGCAGAGCACTGCAGCTCCCGGCATTACGACCTGGTAATCCCCGTCACGGAGCGTTCGCTATCGCCTCTATCGAGTAGTCGTGAGCGTTTCGCGAACGTGAAAATCGCGATGCCTTCGGCGGAAAGCCTGGAACTGGTGCTCGATAAGTCACAGACCATGTCGCTGGCCGACAGCCTGGGGGTGCCCGTGCCCTCCGGCATTACCGTCAGTTCGATGGCTGACCTGGCGGCGGTCCAGGATACGCTGCACTACCCTGTGGTGCTCAAGCCTGCGCGGTCAATCGCTTTACGCGAGGGAGGCGCTAGCCACTTGCAGGTGAGCTATGCGTTCGACCCCGCCGGTCTCATCGCGGGCTGCAAACATGCCCTCGGGTTCGGCCCGGTGCTCCTGCAGGAGTATTTCACAGGCGACGGGGTGGGGGTCGAGTTGATCGCCCGGTCCGGCGAAATTGCTTTTGCCTTCCAGCACCGGCGATTACACGAAGTGCCGCTGACTGGCGGTGGTAGCAGCCTCCGCGTCAGTGAGCCGGTGAATGCCGAGTTGCTGGAAGCCGCCCGTCGCCTGGTCAAGGCTCTGGGGTGGAACGGCGTGGCAATGGCCGAGTTCAAGCTGAATCGAACCAGCCACGAGTATTGCCTGATGGAGATAAACGGCCGTTTCTGGGGTTCTCTGCCGCTGGCCGCGGCCGCGGGCGCTGATTTCCCATCCATGCTACTCGAGCTGGAGCTGACTGGCAGTGTCCCGACTGTCGAGGGATACCGCAACGGCGTGTACTGTCGCCTGTTGTCACGAGATTTGATGTGGTACGAAGCTGTACTGCGCGGTGGCGAGGATGCACGTATTGCGCACGTACCTTCGCGCTGGGATGTCGTGAAGGGGCTGGGTCTTTTCTTGCACCCACGGCACCGCTTTGATGTGCAGTCGTTGCGTGACCCCCGTCCGGGCCTGGTGGACCTGGGCCGGATCGTCGGCCGCTATGCGCAGCGCCTGGGTGGTATCATCCGCCACGAGTGGTTCTTGTTCAGGCAGCGAAGGGCCTGGCGGCGCGGCGAAGTGACTTCGGCCCTCGCCCGCGCCAACAGTATCCTGTTTCTGTGTTATGGCAATATCAACCGTAGCGCGTTGGCCGACGCCCTGGTGGGTGGCTACGCGGCGGATTCCGGCGTAAGTGTGTGCTCTGCCGGGTTTCATCCGGAGGAGGGCCGCCCCGCCGATCGCGTGATGCGCGAAGTTGCCGCGGAAGCGGGGCTGGACATGCGCAGTCAGCGATCGTCGATGCTGACTCCCGAACTCCTCGCCGGCAGTGATATTATCTTTGTGATGGAAAAACGACATTACGACAGGCTTGTGGTGCAGTCCCCGACGCTCGCCGGCAGAATTTTCCTGCTAGGAGCGCATCCGAGTGAGCACCGGCAGCCCGCTGAAATCGAAGATCCTTTTGGTCTTCCGCGCGAGGCCTACGAGTATTGCTACAGCCGTATCGCGGAGGCCATCGATCATGTGAAAGCCGTTGTGGCTGTCAGGAGCGCTGAGTGAATACATTGGTGACGGACCGGCGAGTTGTGATTGGGCTGGGCACCGGGCGCTCGGGAACGGCCTCGCTGACCAGTCTCATTGACAGGCAACACGGAGGTATGTGTTTCCATGAAATGAACCCGGCGTGTGCGGTTTTCGCCGGGAATCCGCAGCCGCAGCTGAACGCGGCTATCGAGTTTCGCCGGATTCTGTTGGGAGGAGACAGGCGTCTGCTTACGGTTGATTATTCGCGGCCATCGTCGGTTGCGTCTTACGAGCGCCTGCAAGCGATGCCGGACGTGCGGCTGATTGGCGATATCGCGTTTTACTATTTGAACTATGTAGGGGACATACTCGAGGCCGTGCCGGATTGCCTGTTTGTCTGTCTGCGCCGCGACCGTGCGCAAACCGTCCAGAGTTGGTTGAAGAAGAGCAGCATAAGCCGTTGGCCCTCCCTGCTCTGGGGTGACCGGATAAGGTCCTGGCTGACCCGCATGCCGTTGTACAAGGAGTACAATTTCTGGCAGGAGCACGATGGCACAGTGTGGAAAAAGGATCCGGTATGGGACAGCTGTTTTCCAAAGTTCGAGGCGCCGAGCAAGCAGGCGGCGATCGAGATGTACTGGGATTACTACTACCTCGAGGCGGAGCGACTGCAGAACCTCTACCCGGACAGCTTCAGGATATTTGATACCAACGAAATGAGCACTACCGAGGGCCAGCGGGCAATACTGGCATTTCTCGGTATTCCCGAGGCAGAGATGGTCCTGAGCGGTAAAGTGCACCTGCACCAGTCCTGAGTCTCTGCGTATGTGCTATCACAGCCAACAGCGTCGAGAGCCTCGCGCCAATAGTTTGGAGCCAATACCCTGTGCCTAGTCCAGTCGATACCCCGTCCGCTGATATCGCAATGCGGCCGCGCTTTCTCGGTGCACCGGGGAAACGTGTGTTTACACAGCAGTTCTTGCCGCCTGGCGCAGTGCGCGGACACATTGTTTATCTGCCACCGTTCGCGGAAGAAATGAATCGGTGTCGGGCTATCGTCGCCACGCAGGCCAGGGCCTTTGCCGCCCGGGGCTTTGCCTGTACCCTGCTGGACTTCTACGGCACGGGCGACAGCGACGGAGTGCTGGAAGATGCGTCACTGCAACGCTGGCACGATGATATTCACACGACTATAGAAACGCTGAGGTCTGAGAGTGGGGCCCCATTGCTACTCTGGGGGTTGCGTCTCGGCGCGTTGATTGCGCTGGATTTCGCCGCACGCGGCCGGCAAGCCGTCAGCGGAATCATCCTCTGGCAGCCCGTGACCAGTGCCGCACTGTTCGTCAACCAGATGTTGCGCCAGCGAATTGCCATGCTGTCGATGCGTGGCCTGCCAGCGGAGAAAACGGCTGACATTCGCGAGCGTCTCGCGCAGGGTGAAGATGTGGAGATTGCCGGCTACCGGGTTTCCGGCAAGCTGCTTGCCGAGCTGGAAGCGATAGACACGACCCGCATGCGCGGCTTGTGCAGCGGTCGAATTCACTGGATCGAACACGTGCTTGAGCGGGGCAGGGAACCCGGCCCCGCGACACGCAAGGCCATCGCGGAGCTTGAGGCCCTGGACAACACGATCGATCAGCACACGTTCACCGGCGCGCAGATATGGCAGGTTGCCAATCGCGAACCGGCAGATGAGTTGCTTGCGGTCAGCTCGGGGCTTTCGCTATGAGCGCGGAACAGGGCCGGGGTCAGGAGCAGGCCGATGAATTGCCGCTGGTGTTTGACTGCGAGGGTGCGCAGCTCGCCGGCATATTGCATCGCCCCCGCAGGCCGATGTCCGTGGGCATTGTCACGGTTATTGCAGGCGGTCCCCAGTATCGCGCCGGGGTGGGACGCAATATGGTGATGATGGCTCGTGAGCTGTCGTCACAGGGAATAGCCATACTGCGCTTTGATCACCGCGGGCTCGGCGATAGTGACGGCGAGTTCCGCGGCTTTGAGCACATTGGTGAAGATTTGCAGGCCGCCGTGGATACCTTGCGCCAGAATATACCGGAAGTGCAGGAAGTCCTGCTCTGGGGCGGTTGTGATGCAGCATCCGGCTGCATGATCCATGCCTGGCAGGTCGATGGTGTCGGGAGCATGGTGCTGGGCAACCCCTGGGTTACCACGGCCGAGACACAATCGGCGGTGTTGCGGCAGCATTACCTCGGCCGACTGCTCGAAGGCTCTTTCTGGCGCAAGCTGTTTGGGGGTGGTTACGACCTGAGTGCCTATCTCCGGTCCGGCCTGCAAAAAGTGCGCTCCCGACTGGGTGGATTTGCGGGGCGGGAGGGCAGCAGTCGTGTCGAGCAAGAGACTGCCGAAAGCCATGACTGGATAGCGCGCATGCGCGAAGGCTTGCGTCGGTTCAAGGGGCCGGTGCTGTTCCTTATGAGTGGCCAGAGCATTGTCAGCCGGGAGTTCGACAATTTGCTGGCACGGGACAGGGCCTGGCAGAAACTATACAACAGGCCGACGTACAGGCGGATTGATCTGCCGGATGCCGACCAGACATTCTCCGGCGGGAATTCCAGGGAGCGCGTTAACGCGGCGCTCAAAGAGTGGGTGGAATGGCTCGAGCAGCGCCGCGGTTGAACAGCCTGTCTAGCCCGCGTTTTTCGGGCGATGTATGCCCAGGCCTTTAATTCCCTGCTTCAGCCAGTAGCCGATAAGCGCCAACGCACCGTGCAGGCTGCGGGGGTTGTAAGCAGCGATACCGCTGAATTCCCGTCGTCGGGACATCCAGTCCTGTTTGTAGGCATCGTCACCGGAGAGATAATCGATACGTTGCACCTGATCGGTGTCGATTACGTGAGCCATCATATGCGCGCTGAGCACCGTGCCGGGTGACAGGTGGGCCAGGTCACTGTGGTACGCGAGCTTGAAAATATACGCCATTCCGCCCGTAACCAACCATATCTGGGCGGCGGCGGCGCGGCCGTCGTACAGGGCGACTCCCAGCCGCAGCCACCCCCTGCGCGCCGCCAGCCGCACCAGCCCGGGTATGAAGCGTGGGTAGGGCTCCTTGCGTTTCCAGCTATTGTTGTAGACCTCCGTGAATTGCTTGAGGGCTGGCTCCAGTTCACCACCGCCTTCCACAATGCGGAGCTCACCGCGGCCCTCGGCAAGAAATTGGCGTGTCCGTCGTTTCACGGTGTTGCGTGTCTTTGACGCCCGGGAACCCAGGTAGGTCGGCCAGCCGCCTTCGTCAAGGGAGTGGCTCCAGTTGGCAAAGCAGAAATAGTTGTGTCTTCCGCGCCAGCCGGCCGTGGCAAGCGCCCGGTGCAGTACCGGAATGAGAGGTCCGTCGAGGTCCACCGGATCGAGCAGGACGCGGCAGATACCGGCGCGCAGCAACGCACTGAATATGGCGCTGAACAGCGCTTCGGAGTGTTCGGCATTGCTAACCGGAGAGTAGAGGGTCGTATAAAAGTTACTCAGGGCCCGCGCGGTCCTGCCATCGCCTGGCAACAGCAACGGCAGTGCCGCTACCGTATCGTGCGACCCGTGGGCGACATACACCACTGCTGTCTCCCCCGGCTCAAGGGCTGTGCTGGCGAGAAGCTCCAGCCAGTCGAGGCCAAACTGTGGGTGCTCCTGCTCGAAGCTGCTAAAAACACCTGCAAGTGTCGCATCGGGCGTATCGCGCAACAGGGAAAAGCAGGTCACGGCGATATTGTCAGGCTGTCTGCTCAACTGCTGCCAACCGGTACGGAATTTCGACCTCACTATCGGGTAAATGTAATCCGATGACAATAGCCTCGCGCGGAGTGATACTTGCGTCACAAATCCGTCTTGAGTAGTTCTACGCCCGGGGTTAGCATGAGCGGCGTTATCAACGGATGTTTCGTGCTTTCCACACGGTTGGCATAACCAGGCCAAACAGGGGCGACAGGGGCGTTATGGACACTCAGTCTGAGGTGGTTGCTATTCTTCAATCCACGCTGGGGTTGCCAGATGGCGCGATAGTCGCCGACCCTGCAACCCCGGTGCTGGGAGCTATTCCCGAGATGGATTCAATGTCGGTAGTCAGTATTCTCACAACGCTTGAAGAACAGTACGGTATCATGGTCGACGACGACGAGATTGACGCCGATGTGTTTGCTACCGTTGGCAGCCTGACCATTTTTCTGGAGTCGAAGCTCGGCTGACCAATGGCTTCTCGCGAGTGCAGTATTAGCGCCGGCTTTCTGGACCGTCCCGAGAAGCCGCTCTTCCATCTGATGCTGCGCCCGACCAATCGAACTGCACACAGCTCAGTCCTGTACCTCCACCCCTTTGCCGAAGAGATGCACAAGTCGCGACGCAACGTCGCCGCCATGGCCCGCCTGCTCGCTGCCTCCGGGTTCAATGTAATGCTGCTTGATCTCAGTGGCTGTGGCGACGGCGCGGGCGAGTTCAGGGATGTGGACTGGGAAGTGTGGCGCACCGATGCCGCCGACGCGCTGGCGGCCCTGCGTGCGATGGATTCCCTGCCCATCACATTGTGGGGCTTGCGCCTCGGGGCGCTCTTGGCCTGCGAATTGTCGCAAGGCGAAAGCGATTTGCAGCGATTGTTGCTTTGGCAACCCGTGCTCAATGGCGAACAGCATATAGACCAGTTCCTGCGGTTGCGCTCGGCTGCGGCTGCGGTGGATAGTAACGCCGGCTTTGACCGTAAGAGCCTGTGGGGAGAGCTTCGCGCCGGCCGCTCGCTGGAGATCGCGGGCTACGAGATATCCTCGGCGCTGGCTTTGCAAATGTCGAAGTTGCGGTTGCATGATCTCCTGCCGTCCTGCGCGGTGAACTGGCTTGAGGTTTCCGCGAATGCCCAGTTCACTCTGCCCAGCGCCAATGTGCAGGAACACTGGCGCGAGCAGGGGGTTGAGCTTGCATACGCGGGTGTCACAGGTGATTCCTTCTGGCGCAATCACGATGCACCGATCAACAACGACCTGCAGCGCGCGACTATGGAGTTACTACTGTAATGGCGCAGCCATGGCAGGAGCGGGGGCTCGTGTTCCCCTGTGGTGAAAACCGGCTCGTGGGTGTTGTTGCCGAGCCGGCGCATCACGCAGGCGTGGGCGTGATCATTCTCGTCGGGGGTCCGCAGTACCGCGTGGGCAGTCACCGCCAGTTCGCCCTGCTGGCGAGAGATCTGGCTGCTGCGGGTATCCCCTCACTGCGCTTTGATTACACCGGTATGGGCGATAGCGAGGGAGAGCAACGCGAGTTCAATGCGACCGACGAGGACCTCGCGGCCGCGATTGCCGCTTTCACGTCTGCCGTGCCGGGACTTCAGAAACTCGTACTCTGGGGCCTGTGTGACGCGGCGTCCTCGGCCATGTTGTTTGCACACAGGCATCCGCAGGTAGCTGGTCTGGTGTTGCTCAACCCCTGGGTGCATGGCGTTGAATACTCCCCTGATGTAAAGCTCTCTCACTACTACAGGCCGCTGCTCGGCGCGAGTGAAAGCTGGGGCCGGCTGTTCTCCGGGAAAATTGACCTGCTCCCGGCACTCAAGGAATTCTTCGGCAGTTCGCTGCGCTCCGCTGCCGGCCGTGTCGGGCTCTCCGGTGGCATGCCGTCAAGGCACTCCTTCGTTCGCGACATGCTGAAGGGGTTCCAGCAGTTTGCCCACCCGAGTCTGGTGATTCTCAGCGAAGACGACCTCACCGCGAGGGAATTTGCGGCGCTGGTTGCCCGCGACGGGGACTGGGACAAGGCGCTCGGGAATCCGGAAGTGGTCATGCATACTCTTGCGGGCGCCGACCACACGTTTTCCCGCAGGGTATGGGCCGATGAGGTGACCCGGCTCACGATCGACTGGGTCTCACGGCAGGCTCAACAATAACCGCTATAGTGCGCTTGCCTGCAAGGAGTCGTCGAAGGCGCAGCCAGGCGCTCAGCGCGTTTTCTCGTAAACCCCCAGCAGGCAGTATTCCGGATATCGCAGCCCCAGGCTGTTGAGCATTTTGCGCAGGGACAGCTCCATCCAGGCAAGCGGTTTGAAGCCGCTGAAAGTCCGGCAGTCGTCCAGTTGCAGGAATAGCGCTTCTGTGAAGCCGTGCGGTTGAAACAGGCCGAGCAGTGTTTCCCGGGTGTTCATTTTAAAGCAGGTGGGAAAAGTGTCCTCTGGCTCTGTCCCCCACAGGACCCGCTTCGCCGGATTGTGCAGGCTGAATGGTACGAGGTTGGTGATCAGGGGCACCGGTGAGTATTTATACACGGTATAGATGAGCACGCGCCCGCCGGCTGCCGTTACGCGAGTCAGAGAGCGCATGAGGTCCTCGGGCTGGGCGACATGTTCTGCGACCATGCGCATGGTTACCAGGTCAAACTGCCGGTCGTCGGCGAAATCCTCCATCGTGCCCAGTACCTTTTCGTGCACATAAGGGTTGTCATTCAGGGTGTAATCCGGGTCCACTCCAACAAGCGTAGAGCAGCGATCGGCAAGTTTGCGTGACAGGTCGTGATTGGACGGGAAGATATTGCGTCCGCAGCCGACATCCAGCCAGCGGGTTGTCGGGCAGACCAACTTGTTCATCAATGCTTCGTAGACATCGTCGGGATTGAAATAACCAAACTTCCAACGCAGGGCAGGCGACCAGTTGAGTTCTTCAACCGGCCCGTATTTGCCGGTAAAAATTTCAACCAGTTCATCATGAGTTGGCGCGGCCAGTGGCGTCATGCAGCTCTCCCCGTATCGTGCGCTGTAGTTCTGCCGGCCATCCACAACTCCAGCACCGTGAGGATCCATACCAACTCGCCATAGTATGCAGCGTGTTCGCTCTGGTGCATTTCGATGGCGCGGTCTATGAACTTTGGCTGAATGAAGCCGCGCTGCTTGAGCCGCAACAGATTGTCATAAGCGAGCTCGCGCAGTGGTGTGTAGTTCTGCATCCACACGCCGAAAGGCAGACCGAAGCCTTTCTTGCTCTTGTCGAGCGTTGCCGACGGCAGCCAGCCGCGCAGTGATTCTTTATAGAAGTGGCGCAGATTGCCATTCTGGATTTTCCAGTCAGGCGGGACCGAACAGGCAAACTCCACCAGCGCATCGTCGAGCATGGGGTAGACGACATTCACGCCGGCGAAGGCACACATCTTGCTGACCTTGCGCAGATCGTTGTCGGCGAGTGTGATTTGCCAGTCGAGGTACAACATGCGGTGCAGATCACCGGCCCCCTCGGGACGCTGGTAGATCGCACGCAACAGGGAAAGTGGAAGACCTGTGTCTGTAGCGCTCAAGAACTCCGGCGTGAAAACCTCCGCGGCTGCGTGTCGGTGGAGAAAGTTGTAACTTTGGAGTCGCTCCGGGAGTGGGGTATTTGCCTGCTCGATATAGCTTCTGGCTTTGCCGACGAGCGGCAGCCCAGCGGGCAACAGGCGTGCAACGGGCTCAATCAGCCCGCTGCGCAGAAACCCGGGAATTCGGCCATAGTGTGCAAACACCTCCTGCCTCTGATAGCGCTCGTTGCCGCCAAAGATCTCGTCCCCGCCGTCTCCTGCCAGCAGTGTATCCACGCCGTGCTCCGCGGCCATCTTTGCACAAAAATAGGCTGGCAGCGCAGAGGAATTGCCGAAAGGTTCATCATACTGACACGCGATAACCGGTAGTGCATTCACCACGTCTTCCGGTGTGACGTAGTACTCGTTCAGATGCACGCCAAAGTGTTTCGCGGTAATACGGGCATAAGCCATTTCATCGTAGCCCTCGGCGTCGAAGCCGATGGAGTAGGCTTCAGCGCCGTGCAGGCCAAGCTCGGACATGACACCTGCTACGGTCGAACTGTCCAGCCCGCCACTTAAAAAAGCACCAATGCGATCACCGTCGGTTATGGAGCTTTTCACGGCTTTGCCAAGGGCGCCTTTGAGTTCCCGGCCCATATCGAAAAAAGTAACGTCAGACGGGGACTCGCGAAAATCGGGAAGCCAGTAGTTGACCTGTTCGCAACCCTGCGCGGAGAAACTGAGGTAGTGCGCCGCAGGTAGTTTGGCGAGATCGGAGTAAACGGTGCCCGGGCTCGGCACCATGTGGAAATAGACATAATTGTACAGGCCCTGCGCCGTCAACCCGGAGTCCGCGCCGGCCAGGGCCATACTGGCTTCGCTGCCGAATATGAGTGTGTCGCCCTGCAAGCGGTAGTAAAAACCATGCTGGGCAAAGCGATCCACGGCGGCAAGTAATCTTGCTGTGCGCGTGTCGACGATACACAGCGAAAAAGCGCCACCAACACCGGCAAACAGTCCCGTGCCATGCTCTGAGTAGGCCTCAGCCAGCGCTGCAGCACATCCTCGCGATTCTGCCAGTAATGCCAGTTTCGCGTCCCTGAAAACCGGGCGTCCTGCGACCGCTACCGCGCCCCCGTCGGGCAGGTCGCAGGTGTCACCCGTGGCGGCCACGGCAAAACCATCGCCCTGCCGGGTACTGCCTGGAAGGGTGGATGCAAGCAGCTCGGAGGGCGGTATTAAACCCTCCCGGGGCGCGTTTGATGCGTGCGCAGAATAGGCGCCGGCCAGGCTTTCCTGTCGACTGGGCGCCGCTGGCTTGCTGTTACGTACGAGTTCTCTCAACATGCACTGCATCCATCGAATCAATGCGAGTTGCAGCATGCTACCACCGCACTCACGGCTGTGTAAGTTGGCCTTTCTGAAATGTCGAGAACAGCACGTTTCGCGGCCAGGAGTTGCTGTTGCCGCTACGGGTGTCGCGGCGCTGGTCGTCTTCAACGTGTGCGGTTGCGTGCGTCGTTGTGGTACGGGCGCTCTCGAGCGCGCGCCAGTGGTGCACGATCAGGGGTTTTCCTTGAAGCGCTCGGGGTTGATGTTCTGGCGCTTCAACAGCTTGTAGAAGTCCGTGCGGTTCCGCTGCGCGAGCACGGCTGCTTCGGCTACCGACCCGTTTGTCAGCCTGAGCACTTTTACCAGATAGTCATGTTCAAACTGTTGTCTCGCCTGTGTCAGCGAAGGCAGGTACTGATCCTGGACGGTCAAGGCCTCGCGAACCAGCAGGTCGGTGATAACCGGTGTTGTGGATAGGGCTGCCGTACGCTGCACAACGTTCTCCAACTGCCGGACATTTCCGGGCCAGGGCGCATTGATCATCACTTCCATGGCGGCGGGGGCAAAGCTGGTCACGCTGCCCATCTGGTGCGCGCCAGTGCGCCGTAGAAAGTAGTGTGCCAGCAGGGGAATGTCCTCAACCCGGTCCGCGAGAGAGGGCAGGTGCAGATTGACAACGTTGAGGCGGTAAAACAGGTCTTCCCGGAACAAGCCCTCGCGCATGTCGCGTTCAAGGTCGCGATTGGTTGCCGCGATGATTCGCAGGTCAATACCGATGCTCTCAGTGCTCCCGATGGGCCGAATGCGCCGCTCCTGCAGTGCCCTGAGGAGTTTCACCTGCAGCGGTGTGGGGATGTCGCCTATTTCATCGAGAAACAGCGTGCCGCCGCTGGCGGCGCGGAAAAGACCGCTGTGTTCCCGGATGGCGCCCGTGAATGCTCCCTTGACGTGGCCAAACAGCTCAGACTCCAGCAACTGCTCTGGCAATGCTCCACAATTGATGGCGACTATCGGTCCGTTGCGCGCTGCGTCTGCCTCGTGCAGAGCGCGGGCGAGCAGCTCTTTGCCGGTGCCGCTTTCACCAGTGATGAGCACGCTGACATCGGAGCTCGCCACCTGCTTTACCTGATTGAGAAGGCGCTCCATAAGCGGGCTGCGAGTGACAATGCTTTCGCGCCAATCCTCGAATATGTCAGTTTGCGTGCCGCCGGATTGTTGCAGTGCAGCGTGAATCGTCGACAACATCTGGTCTTTGTCCACCGGTTTCGTGAGAAACTCGAACACACCTTTCTGGGTGGCCGCGACCGCCTCGGGTATCGTGCCCTGGGCCGACATAATGATGACGGGCAACCCTGGGTGGAAGTGTCGAATCTGCTCAAACAGCTCCAGACCGCTGGCCCCTTCCATACGCAAATCTGTGATCACCAGGTCCACCGGGGTATTGCGCAGGGCGAGCAAGGCCTGCTCTGCTGATGACACCGTCTCTACTGCAAAGCCCTCGGCTTCCAAACGAATGGCAAGGAGCCGCAGCAGGCTTGTGTCGTCGTCCACCAGCAATAATCGATGCTGCACGTGTTACTCCTCCTTGCGGGTACTGATCACGGCTTCAAGCTCGGTGAGGGCCTGTATTTTCTGCTCCAGCAGGTTCTTTTGTTCCCGCGCCGCTCGCAGTTGCTCCTGCAGACTGGCCTGCTCCTCCTCCAGTTTCTGGTATTTCAGGTACCAGTTGATTCGCGACTGGTTGTATTTCAGCAGGGTATCCACGATGTGTCGTTGCCCGGGTGCAAGCGATTGGTCCACGGCGAGTATCTGCAGGGTGTCGCGAGCCTCGGTCCAGGCACCGTAGGATTGCAGCTGTTGGTTCAAAAGCGCGTAGCTGAACAGTTGGTTTACATCCTGCGGTCGTTTCAGGCCCACCAGCTCTTCAACAGCTTCCCCCGGGTTCATCGCGGAGATCTCCTGGCTGAGTTGTAGCCAGCGCAGTGCTTCGGGGTACATCTGTATCGGCGGGTCGCCTTGCTCCACCTGTGCCGGAGAGGTCGATGTGCAGCCGCTCAGGACGCACAGGGCAAGCAGGATCAGTGCGTAGGGCATAGTAAGCGAAAATTGATGGGTAGAACCGGATGCTTTGCCATGGTCAGGCTGCCACCCTGGGCCTCTATGCAGTCGCGCGCCACGCTCAGGCCAAGCCCTGAGCCCTTGATCGGGCCGTTGCGTTTGGCAATGCTCTGGAAGAACGGTTCGAACACGCGTTCCGTGTCGTGTTGGGGAATCGGCTCCCCCGAGTTGGCGACATCAATCAGCAGTGCGTCGCCCTGGGTCCGCCACACGATTTCCACCCGGCCACGCTCAGGCGTGTAGTTGATAGCGTTGGAAAGGAGGTTGTCCAATGATGTCTTCAGCCTCGCTTTGTCCGCCACCCAGTGCTGCGCGCTGCCGTTGACCGACACCTGCAACGCTTTCTTGTCGATGCTCAAGCGATACTGCGCCAGCAGATCCCGCCAGAGCGAGTTCAGGTCCAGCTTCTCGAAATGCAGTTCCTGCGTGGGTAGGCGGTTATAGTCGATCAGGTTTTCGATCAAGCGCTGCAATTCTATGCCGTTCTCTCGCACAATCTGCACGATCTCCAGTTGCTGCTGCGAGAGATGTCCCGTCACCTGGTCCGCAAGCAGTTCAGCCCCCTCGCGGAGGCTCGCAAGGGGTGTCTTCAGCTCGTGCGAAACGTGACGCATAAACTGTTCTTTCTGCTGCTCCGATGCATGCAGGCTCTTCCGCAACCACTCGAGTTCGGTGCCGAGCGCCTGTAGTTCGACGGGGCCGGAAATTTCAATCGGGTGACTGAGCCCGGCGGTGCCCAGGTGATGAATTTCTTCAGTGAGATCGCGAACCGGCTTGTTGATCCACCAGGCAAGGAACATCAGCAGTGCCAGTGTGGCTGCCGCCAGCAGTGACAATTGCAGATTCAGGTTGTCGGTCAGGGACCTGGCCTCCATCGCGTTGCCCTTGAGAATCTGGTCGACCGAGGCGTCCAGCCAGGTTCTCACCGCCCTGCGCTGGTCACCCATTACCGAGAAAGCATGGTCGAGCCGCTCGCGCTGCGCGCTGACGATACCCGCCTGGTCGCCGGTCAGGGCTTGCGCGGGCGAGGGCAGCGTCAGCCGTTCAAGTGAATTACGCAGTCCCGCGATATCAGGGCTTGGCGACGTCACTAACGCCTGCAGGGCGGTCAGTTTACGCGTGAGGTTTTCCCGTTCGCGCTGGAACAGCCCGGCCAGCTCATAGTCCGAGAGCGCGAGATACTGCCTTGCGCGTCGCTCGAGTTCCAGCACGTCGCGCTGGATCTCCTGGCCAAGACGGGTCGCCTCCACGACCGTTTGCGTGACGCTGGCATTTTTGGCCGACAGTTCCCCCAGCGTTTCCACGGTGAACACGATGGCGAGACACAGGGGCGCCAGCGCAACAAAAAAGCTGAAGATAACCAGCTGCTGGAGCGACCTGGGCTGCCAGATTGCCATGTGATGTGTTACCGGGATACGAGCGTGCCCAGATTGTAGCGTGGGAACTCGCAGGCGCAAGCCAGGGTCAGAGTTGGAGCCCGGCACCGCTTGCGCCGCTTATTGCGGCGCGATGTCATAAACAGTGTGTAATGCACTGATAATTAAGCGGTATTGTTGAAGACGGAGTATATTTGCCTGGGCAGTTACGCAATTTGTCTCGCTTTGGGGGGCGGGCCGTCGGTACGCCGGTGCGCTGCTCAGTCCGCCAGCAACCGCTGCACTTCCTGTAACAGTTGTCCGGGTGCCACCTGCCTGCCGGTGATGCCGGCGGCGACGCCCGCGGCGGCGTCCTTCCCGGAGTCGCCAAGCATGAAACTGTGTGTCAGGTCCGGCTGCCAGTGCGCGATCAGGCTATCCAGCATGCCGCTCGCCGGTTTGCGACACGCGCAGTGCACGGATAGCCCGGCTACTTCTCCGTCCGGATGATGCGGACAGTAGCGCACATCGTCAAAATGTGCCCCCAACTGGCGTAGTTCGCCCTGCATCCATGCGTGCAGGTTCTCTGCATCCGCCGCCTGGTAATAGCCCCGTGCAATTCCGGCCTGGTTGGTCACGATAAACACCAGGTAGCCGGCGTCATTCAGCATGCGTATGGCCTCTCTGGCGCCGTCAATCCATTGAAAATCCTCTATGCGGTGGGTATAGCCCGCATCGTGATTGAGTGTGCCGTCGCGATCCAGGAATGCGGCCGGTTTGCGCAACGCCGTGATCAGCTCGGTGCGGGCGCGCTGCAGGTCGCCGGGAATTCCGATATCAATGAAGAATCCGCGGTATGTTCGCCCGACCAGCTGCCCGCTTGCCGCGAGGCGGGGAAATATATCCTGTTCCAGCGAGCAGGGTGTCTCGGTGATCCAGTCGAGTGCCGCCGAGCGAAGCCAGTAGACACCGCTGTTGATGAGGCCGGATTGCGGTGTGGTGGGCTTTTCCCGGAATGCCTCAATGCGGGACCCGGAAAGTTCCACGAAGCCGTAGCGATCCGCGTTTTCTACGGGCAGTAACGCGACGCGGGCCAGCCAGTCATCGGGCTCACCCGGACACGAGCAGTGGCTGAGGTCGAGATAGTTGAAATCGAAGATGGAGTCGCCGTTGAGTAGCAGGAACTCCTCCGCCAGTTCATCCGCGGCGAATGCCAGGGCGCCGGCTGTGCCCAGCGGCTCGGGCTCCACCAGCACGCGTATTTCCGCGTCAATTTCCCGGGCGAAGGCAGAACCCTCCCCGTAGTGTTCCCGCACCACCTCGGCACGGTAGCCCGCGAGCAGCAAGAACTGGTTGAAGCCAAATCTCCGCAGGTTGCGCATAACATGTTCGACAAACGGACTGCCGCACACCTCGAGCAACGGCTTGGGTGTGGCACGGACCGCATCACCCAGCCGGGTGCCGCGGCCGCCGATGAGGATGGCGGCTTGCATCACAGATTTCATGAAAAATTCTTTCCGGCCGGTGGTTAAGCGCTTTATCTGGGGTGGGTTGCGCTTTAGTATCGTGGGTCAATATAAACGCGCTCCCGGGGGCGGGCAAGGGGTGGCACTGTGGTGAGTCCGGAATTCTCGCTCCCAAGACCGATCAAGCCAGCCATGACGCCATTCACCTATGAAGAAATTGCTGTATCTGGTTCATCGCCTGCCTTATCCGCCGAATAAAGGCGATAAAATCTCCTCCAACAATATGCTCAATTATTTCTCGGCGAACTGGCGCGTTCACCTGGGTACATTTGTCGACGACCCCGATGACTGGCAGTACGTGGAGCATGTGCAGGCGAAGTGCGAGGACAGCTGCATCGTGGCTCTACCGCGCAGACAACGTATTACAGGCAGCCTTCGGGGGCTTGCCACCAATGCACCGTTGAGCCTGAGTTACTACAACAGCCGCAAACTCCAGCGCTGGGTGAGTGAGAGCGTTGCCCGTGAGCGGCCCGATGCCGTGTTGATTTTCAGTGGTGTCATGGGTCGCTTTGTGCGTGGGATACTGCCTGAAGATGTGCCGGTGGTGTTTGACGCCGAAGACGTGGACAGCGAAAAGTGGCGAAGCTACGCGGCTTCAAAGCCCTGGCCGCTGTCGTGGCTGTATCGGCGTGAGGCGGATCTTTTGCTCGCCTATGAGCGCGATATGGCGGCGCACACGGATGTCAGTATTTTCGTGTCCGCCGAGGAAGCCGCGCTGTTTAGAACACTCGCGCCCGAGAGTGCAGATAAAACCCATTTCCGCACCCAGGGCGTGGATAGCACGTTCTTCGATCCTGCATGCCCGCACCCGAACCCGTACGCCGCAGACCAGAAAGTGCTCGTGTTCACCGGCGCCATGGATTACTGGCCGAATGTCGAGGCGGTGAAATGGTTCTGTCGTCATGTGCTGGCACCTGTGCGCGCACAGGTGCCAGGTTTCCTGTTCTGCATTGTCGGCATGAAGCCCACCGATGAAGTGCTGAATCTGGGGAAACTTCCTGGCGTTCAGGTCACGGGCGGCGTACCGGATGTGCGGCCCTGGCTTGCACATGCACACGCTGCATGCCTGCCGCTGCAGCTAGCTCGTGGGATACAGAACAAGGCGCTTGAAGCGATGGCGATGGAACTGCCGGTACTGGCGACAACAGGCGCGCTACTGGGTATTGTTGACTACCCGGGCTTATTGTCATTCGTCGCCGACGATCCGGCCGCCATGTCAGCGGAAGCGATTCACCTCCTGTCGCACGAGCGCCAACGCAACGCTGCGGGCCGTGCCTGCGTGATTGAGCATTACAACTGGGACACTAATCTAAGGCGAATGGAACGTTTTCTGTTGCCCGATACGGAGCTTGGTGCATGAAGGTTCTGCATGTGCTGGATCATTCCATTCCATTGCAAAGCGGCTATACATTTCGCAGTCGCGCCATTATCAACGAACAGCGTTCTCGCGGCTGGGATACCGCGCAGTTGACCGGCCCCAAACACAATCAGGGACGCAGGCAGTCACCTGTGGAGGAAGTTGACGGCTTGCAGTTCTACCGCTGCACCGATACGCCATGGGCTTCCGCGCGCTTTCCGCTTTTCGGTCAGTTGGCGGTGATTAATACGCTCGCGCGGCGCCTTTTGGCGGTTGCGAGGCTGGAGCGACCGGATGTGATACACGCGCATTCACCTGCGCTTAACGGTGTGGCAGCGCTGCGCGTCGGCAGGGCGCTGGGTATTCCCGTAGTGTACGAACTACGCGGGTTCTGGGAAGACGCGGCAGTCAGTCATGGCACCAGCAGCGAGGGTGGAGTGCGCTATCGGCTGACGCGGGCAATGGAATCCTGGGTGCTGCAGCGGGCGGATGCAGTGACCTGTATCTGCGACGGCATCCGCAATGATCTTCTCGAACGCGGTATTCCGGGAGACAAAATGACCATTGTGCCGAACGCGGTGGATGCCAGCCGCTTTCAGCCGCTGGGTGAGCGCGATCGCGAGATCGAGCATAGATACGGCCTGGAAGGGCGCAAGGTAATTGGCTTTATTGGTTCGTTCTATGCCTACGAGGGCCTGGACCTGCTGGTTGACGCAATGCCGCACCTGCTGGCGCAGCGTTCGGATGTGACCTTGCTGCTGGTGGGCGGGGGCGAGGTCGCGGAAGCCCTGCAAGCGCGCGTTGATCAACTCGGTATAGCGGAGAACGTCGTAATGACCGGCCGTGTCCCGTACGAAACGGTGGACACCTACTATTCAGTGACAGATATTCTGGTGTACCCACGTAAATCAATGCGGCTCACCGAGTTGGTGACGCCGCTCAAACCCCTTGAGGCAATGGCCCAGAAAAGCATTTTTGCGGCCTCCGATGTGGGCGGGCACCGGGAACTGATACGTAATGGCGTTACCGGCACGCTGTTCCGCGCAGACGACATTGAGGATCTTGTGCGCAGCTTGCTGCACCTGCTCGATACAGAAGAAGAATGGCCGGCAATGCGCGATGCCGGCCGGGCGTTCGTCGAGCGCGAGCGCACCTGGCACAACAGTGTGGCGAACCTGCAACCGCTGTATCAACGCCTCGCACCGGGAGCATGGTGACTATGAAAATTCGTTCAAAGGCGCCGTTGAGGCTGGGGCTTGCAGGCGGAGGTAGCGATGTAGCGCCGTATTGCGACCAGTACGGTGGTGCGGTATTGAATGCCACGATCAGTTTAAGCTCGTTCTGTACTATCGAGCCGCTGGCCGATGGCAGCGTGCACTTCGAAGCGCACGATCGTGACGAGGTTTTCACCGCACCGAGTACCGCGCGGTTTGACTACGATGGTTTACTCGACCTCCACAAGGGCGTGTACAACCGGGTGGTGAGTGAGTTCAATGCCGGGGAAGCGCTGTCGGTCAAGGTCAGCACCTGGTCTGACGCCCCGGCCGGTTCCGGCCTTGGCTCGTCCTCCACGATGGTAGTGGCTATTCTCACGGCGTATGCCGAATTGCTGCACTTGCCGCTTGGCGAATACGATGTTGCGCATATCGCATTTGAGATTGAGCGGCAGGATATCGGCCTGCGCGGAGGCGCGCAGGATCAGTACGCGGCGACCTTCGGCGGCGTGAATTTCATGGAGTTTCACGAACACAATCGGGTTATTGTCAATCCGCTGCGGATAAAAAAGTCGATTCTTTGCGAACTTGAGGCCTCGACGGTGTTGTATTACACGGGTGTCTCGCGCTCCTCCGATATGATCATCGCGCAGCAGATTGAAAGCTATAAGTCGGGGGCGGGAAAATCTGTGGAGGCCGTGCATCAGCTCAAGCGCGATGCGGTAGCGATGAAAGAGGCCCTGCTGCGCGGCAATATCGTGCGCTTTGGCGAAATTCTTGGGCATAGCTGGGAATCCAAGCGTAATCTCGCCGATCGCATCAGCAACGCCGATATTGAAAATGTCATGAGCGCCGCGCGCTCCGCCGGCGCCTGGTCCGGGAAAGTGTCCGGAGCGGGTGGCGGCGGGTTCATCGTCTTCATTGTCGACCCGGTAGATCGCGTGCAGCTCATACGCGCCCTGCAGGCCCTCGGCGGAGATGTGGTACCTTTCCAGTTTGAATCGCATGGAGCCTCGGCATGGATCGTCCCGACCTGAATTACGTGGTTGGCGAATTTACCGCTTCGCTGGCAGTCAAGCAGCGCATCCTGGAAACCCCGGCGCTGCTCGAGCAGGTGACTTCTATGGGCCACCTGCTGATCGACCGTTATCTCGCGGGCAGCAAACTGTTGGTAGCGGGCAATGGCGGCAGTGCGGCGGATGCGCAACATATCGCCGCCGAGTTTGTCAGCCGTTTTAATTTTGACCGTCCAGGATTGCCGGCGTTGGCGCTGACTACCGACACGTCGATTCTTACCGCCGTGGGTAATGATTACGGCTACGATCAGCTGTTTCGTCGGCAGATCGAGGCCAACGCGGTTGCAGGCGATGTGTTTCTGGGTATTTCGACCTCCGGAAACAGCCCCAATGTGCTGGAGGCGCTGCGCGCCTGCAAAGCGAAAGGGGTTACCAGCTTCGGCTTGACCGGTGCCAGTGGCGGCAGGATGCGCGAGTTATGTGATTACTGTTTGTGCGTACCCAGCGATGAGACACCGCGTATTCAGGAGGCGCATATTGTGATCGGGCATACCTGGTGCGCAATGGTCGAGTTGGCCCTGTTTGATGACCCCCGCGACGCGTCTGCCTGAGAGATGACGTCGCCCCGGGTTTATGCGGGCGCGTTGTGTTCCATTGGTGAGATTGGTTTGCTGGCCTCAAGTTCTGCCAGTGCCGCCTGTTGCCGGACTTTCAGCATGCCTTCGAGCTCCTTGAGCCTGAGTAGCGATTCTTCGGTCCTTTGGCGCAGGTCTGCATAGTTTTTTTCCATGCTCGCTTCATCTTCCTGGCAGGCAAGGTTTATTTCTTCCTCTTTACGGTTCAGAGCGGCCTGTTCGTTGGCCATTGACGCGCGCACTGTCTGCTGTTTATCAAACAGCGTACGTGTCTGCTGCTCAAGTGCGGCCAGGATCTGTTCGCGCTCTGACTGCGAAGCCTTTGTGGCCTCGTCAAGGGCAGCCCGCGTCTCGGAATCGCTGCTTTCCAGGTGTTGAATCCGGGTGGTTGAGGCCGCATGCAGCGTCGATAACTCGAGCTGGAGTTCTTCGATACACATATCCGCCTGGCGGCGTGTTTCATCTATCAAGGCTTGCAGCCGTGCGATCTCTGCCTCGGCGGCTTGACGCGTATTGGCGAGCTTTCCCTCAACCTCATCGATGCGCTGCTGCATGGTGAGTTGTTCGGTTGATATATCATCGCGGATTTTTTCAATGGCGCGCTCCGATTCAGCTCGGTGTACGCGCTCGCGCTCCGCACTTTTCTCCAACTCTGCTGCGGCGGTATCGCGCGCCTGTTGCTCTTGGGCCTGCAACGCCTCGAGTTCGCTCTCCGTGGTCTTTTCAAGTTGGCGCCTGGATTGCTGCAATTGCGCAATGTCGCTGGCCGCTTTGTCGGCAAGCTCCGACTGGTAGCGTCGCAGCCTGGAAATTTCCGCCACCGACTCTTCGCGCGTCTGCGCGGCCTGCGCCTCCAGGCGGGCGAGCTCTTTACTGGTGCTGGTGAGAATCAGTTGGGCGCGCGTGGCCCGGTAGGCCCTGTCGTCGGATGGTGGGGTCGGCGCTGCCGCGCCGTTGGTTTTACCTGCAGGAGCCTTTGCTTGCGCACCGCCCGGAGTAGTGGGGCCTGGCGGGCTGTTTACCGCTGCAGAACCTGCCAGCAGGGGCGCTCCCCCGGCGGGGCCCGCCTCTGTTGTGTTGCGCGCCAGGCGGGCGCTGCTGACGGGCCAGAGTCGATCACTGCCGGTGTTCACTTCAGCTTCCGCCACGTTCTCGTGGATAATGCGAGGGGGTTTCCCACGCTCTATCTTCAACAGGGAAACGCCGCCGGAACGGCGCCCGAGGCGCAAAGAGGACGCCACGAGGGTTGCTTCGCCGCCGAGTTCAGTTATCTCGCGAAAATAGCCGGCAGCGGTTTTTCGATCCAGGTCGCAACGCAGGTGGACGGTATCACCGCAAAACAGCTCGTCGACGACCTGGTCGTCGTCAATACAAAAGAGATGAGCCAGATTGTGTTTGACCTGGCTGGGTGAGTGGCCTGGCAGCACCCCTCCGCTGAAGGTAAGGTCGTACGTCTTCATGCGTACCCCGGTCCTTGCTACTTTTGTGTTGTTGTTGTCGGCGGGCGCCAGAGGCGCTAGCGGTGACGGGTTGCAAGCCGCGCGTGCCGCAGTCCACCGATAGCCAAAAGCGTATCAGGTGTCTACGGTATACCCAAAAAGAATTTATATAAAAGTAAGATATTCGTTTTGCTTATAGCATGCTATGCCTTTGCCGTTTAGTAGCGCCAAAGCGTGTCATTCAGTTTGTTGTGTAGTTTCCGCAACAGCGCATATGCCGTGGGGACGGTAATGACAGGCTGTTGTAGTTCAGTGGCGCACCAGTGCTCTTGCTGGGTCGAGAAATCGGCAGAGGTGAAATCATCCGGATGACGCTGGATGAATCTGCACAGCCGGACCAGGCGTTGCTGGTTCACGCGGTTGCGGGTGAGCGTGGTGTAGCGGAAGTCGGTTTTTTTTATAAACTCCGAGGGGTGGGTGAGAATGACGATGTTTTCCACGCCGGCCCGGCGCGCTTTCCACAACAGGTAGCGCATTTCAGGCCAGGAGCAACTGGTGATCTGCAGTGATTTCTGGTGACGGCGGCCCGGCAGACGCATGTCCTGGTAGGTGAATACCGGAAGCTCCATCACCCCGTGAATTCGATGTCGTCCGGAATGGTGGAGTAGCTCGGGCTCACGTGGCTGAAACACCCCCAGCGCGATATTGGAACTCAGCGGAATATTGAGAGCGCGCATGACGCGGTAGACGTTCGCGTCAGTGCGCAGACTACCGGTGCGGATTGCCAGCGGTTTCTTGCCTGTCCAGCGCTCGAAAACTTCAATACAGAGCTCGAAAATGCGCTGAAGATCCGCGAAGCTGCGCTCGGAGCAGTAATCATTGCGTGGGAAGTTACCGGCGAGCTCGCCGTTGACAAAGTTCAGCCACACCGGGTGCACATGCAGCTGTATGTCCTGACCGGCCGCCTTGATCCTGTCTACCACCGCAGCCATGGGGGCGTCGCCGAAATAGAAGTAATTTGCACACTCCACAAAGAATGTGGCGCTGATATGGTGGCGTTCGAGCGTGTCAAGGATAAAGCCGAGAGCTTCTTCCTTGCCATTCACCTCGCCATAGACCATCGGGTCCGACACGGGCATGCAGGTGTCGGGCGATTCAAAATGACCAGCGATACTGAACTCGGTATCGATGGAAATACAAATCTGGGTGGGTGTGTCGGGAGTGGGCATAGGTCTTCGCAACTGGTTCCGGCGACTGTTGCACTGGTTGTGCGCAGTATAAGCGGTTTATCGGGTGTTTTAGGGATCGTACAGCGTAAATCCGCGAGCCGCCGCGGCTTGCAGTGCGTCCGTCACTGTTTGTGCCCTGGCGGCAAACATCGGGCAGCCGTGGAATCGCCATTCCTGTAATTCCTCCGGACCCAGTAATTCACGGAGCTTCCATATGTTAAAGCGCCACTGCTGCTGCACGCCCCCCAGTTGCATGCTGATCGTCTCGCGTTGATCCACCGCCACGGACACCTCGATGGCGGGCAGCTCCAGTGTTGGCGCGGGCCAGCTATCGGCCAGCAGGCTCTCAACGTGGTGTACCTGCGTCATCACCTGGAATGATTTTCCGATGCCCACGATCTGGGCGTTGTGGCGTGCCATGTAGTCAAAGGGCGTATTTTCACCCATACCGCCGGGTGCCCGCTCATGCCCGGCGACCAGTTCCCCTGCACGTGGGCCCAGCGCAGCAATTCGATAGACCGGATGTCGGCTTTGCAGGACCCCGCGCGAACGTCTGAAGAGTTCAGTCAGCAGGCCCATCTGCGATGGGGCGCGCCGCAGGTCAAAGCGCGGATCGCGCAGGAACCTATCTCGCGCCCCCTCGCCATAGTCGCCGAAATTGAAGGCGGGCATCACAAGTGTGCGCTCCGGGCCGACAAATTCGATCAGCGCCCGCAGCAGTTCACCGGCGTTTCCGTCGTAGGCTGGGGCGAGGTTGTTCACCGAGCTATGGACCATGAGGATGTCCCAGTCGTCATCAACCCGCGCTGCGATCCCGGCGATCAGGTCGTCGGTTGTGAAACTGCCGTATAGCCAGCGCAGGAGGGGCGACGCGCGCTTCCTGAGCTTCGCGTAGGTGTTGCGGACCGCGAGGAAATAGTCGCTGGGCAGAATCCTCAGGAGTTTCGAGGAAACGCTTTCAATCAGGCTCACGCGTGACCTTTTTCCGCATCAATATAGTCGAGAATAGCGCGTACGCCGGTCAATTCGGCGAAATCGTCAACGTCCATATACAGATCAAAAGCCTGCTCGACGGCCACCATGATGTGCACGTGTCCGAGCGAATCCCACTCCTCTATGTCTTCCATCAACGTACTCTCGGTGATATTCCCGGCGGGGATTTTCAGGGTGGCGGCGATAATCTCCTGCAAATGTTTAAAATCACTCATGGGGTTCAGGGTCCTTCAATAGTGATCGGCAAGTCGCGCAGCGGGCCGTCGCCGCGTTTCTCCAGCTCAAGCCTGTGATCGCCATTCTCCATGGTTTCGAATCCGGCGTCGTCGAGGAAATTCGCAACCGGGGCATTTTTACGGGTGGGAATGTAACGCGCCGTCAAAGTCTCCACACCCTCGGCCTCGAGGCAATCAATAATTCTCGACAGGAAAGCCAGCTCTGCGGAACGACCAATAACGCGACAGGACATGAGGAAGCTGTCGATGTCCGCGCGGCCCTGGTTGTCGCGTGTAATGATCGCCAGGCCCACGACGCCGCTGTCTCCAAAGGTGTCCGCCAGGGAAAATTGATACACCGAGGTGCCGGGGTCGTCAATCATCCGCGCGATATCCTGCTCCGTGTAGCGACGCGTAGTGAGATTGAATTGATTGGTTTTCTGCGTCAGTTGTGCGAGCCGGGGAAGGTGCGAGGCGGAGTCCACGCGCACGGTCATGCACATCTCGAGCGAGAGCAGGTAGTCATCAACGCTGCCACCCTCGGCAGTCAATTCCGCCAGCCGCGACTTGCGCCGCTTCTCTCGCGCGTACATTGCAGTCTTTTCAAGATCTTCGGCAGTGAGAGAGGTGATTTCCAGCCTCGCCAGGGAGTCCAGGCAGAAGGGAATTTCATTGGCGCGCGACGGTACTTGCACCACTTCCACCTCTGGCAGGCTGTGGCGTACCGCGGCGCATTCGTGATCACTGTCGTCGACGAAAATAAAAGCGTCGAGACCAAGGTTCAGCTCCCCGGCGAGGGATTTCAGGTTGTCGGTTTTGGGAAGCCAGTTGACACGTTCTGCGACAAAATGTTCATGCCTGAGTAACTGGTGAGGATGCTCGCGCAGGACCTCGTCTACATCCTGTGGGTTGTTTTTACTGCATAGCACCAGCAGAAAACCGCGCTGCTGGTAACTGATGAGGCGTTTCTGGAAGTCAATGAAGGCGCGCCCGGGGTACTCCGGTCCAAGCTCAATGCCATCCACGCCGTCCTCGCCGAGCACGCCGCCCCACAAGGTGTTATCGGCATCCAGTGCGATAACCTTGGCGCGGGGGGGATAGAGACTGGCTGCGATATCGCTACAGGCAAGGGCAAACCTGAAGCACCCCTCGGGGCTGAAGGGGAAGGTGGATGCGTACCAGAGACGATGATCAAAAAAATGCCGTCGCCCACTGTCGAGCATGAGCTGTTCCATATCGAGAAGCGTCACGCCGTTGATGTGCTCGCGCATGGCATCGGCGATAGCCCCTTTGAGCTCGTTCCACCAGCGCATTTCTGACTGCCCGGCCATGCTGTCGTACAGACCCAGGCCGGGGGCGTTCAGGTCCGGTAGCAGGGAGATAACGATCTGGCCCGTGATCGCATTGCGAAACCTGGTCACCAGGCTCACCAACGCGGAGCAGAATTCACCGGCTATTTCACCGCGCTCTGCGGCGGGAATTGTGGAAATCGGTAGCGACAGCGCGGGATGGAGGTCTTCCTTGCGCAACATCAGGAGCGTTATGTCCGGTTGATGCCGCGCGAGGCCGGACGTGCTGGTGGCCTCCTGCAGCGTGACGCCATACGGTGCATGATAGGTCTCCAGCGCCAGGCCATTGAGTGTCGCCGCAAACTGCAGCCATGGTTCCAGGAGTTCGCTGGTATAGGTATGAACGATGCCGAGGCGAGCCACCACCGGGGTTGCATCCAGCTCACCTAGACGCCGTTGCAGTTGGTCTGCCTGGTTGAGCGAAGGAATCATGTGGCGTGAAAGCAGCGTACTTTTCAGCGCCTGCGCGGACGGCATGTCGAGTAGCTTACTGAGTTGGGCGTCCGTTATTCTCATGGCTGTGTCGTCGAGGTGTGACGGCCTGTGGTCTCGAGGCAGGAGATGAACAGGGGGCGATCTCACAACGGGTTGGTCGATGGTACCGGAGGCCGGACTTGAACCGGCACGCCATCTCTGGCATCGGATTTTGA
>CAZFJQ010000014.1:0-65127 GCA_964519755.1 uncultured Halioglobus sp. | reverse complement strand
GGGACAGCCCTTCTGGCAATGGCCGGGCAGGCCTGGCCCTGGGTTTTAGCGCGGTAGCCAAAAGCCTTGAAGATAAAGTGAAATTGCCCGCCGGTTACTCGGCCAGCATTCTTTACGCATTGGGAGACCCGATTGCCAGCGGTATTTCGGAGTACGCCAATGACGGCTCCGACGATGGGAACTGGGATCGACGCGCGGGCGATCACCACGATGCCATGGCGTATTTTCCATTGCCTCGGGGCAGTGAGTCGTCCAGCCACGGCTTGTTGGCAATCAACCATGAGGAAATCACCGAAGTCTATGTGCATGCCAACGGCCCGACAGTCAGGGACGATGGTTCCCGCCCGCTGGCCGAAGTGCTGAAAGAACAGTACTTGATCGGTGTCGCCGTTGTTGAGGTTCAGAAGATCGACGGGCGCTGGACAGTTCTGCGCGAGTCTGATTTGAACAGGCGCTGGCACGTTAACACCCCGATGGAAATAGCCGGGCCGGCGCGCGGTTCGGCACTGCTCTCAACGCCGCTGTCACCCGAAGGCACCAATACGTTCGGTACCATCAATAACTGCGGCCATGGTGTAACCCCGTGGGGGACCTACTTGACCGGCGAGGAGAACTTCTTTGCCTACTTCACGCTGAATGACGCCGCCAGCGATTCAGACGAGTTGCTGCGCTATGGTATCCGCTCGGGTACACGCCTGTTCAATTACAAGGACTGGGATCGCGCCGATGGCGCCACCGACCTGCAATTGCGTTTCAACGCTTCCCGGCGTGGTAATAGTGGGGCAGATGATTTCCGCAATGAACCCAATCACTTCGGTTATGTGGTGGAAATAGACCCTTACGAGCCGGGTGTAACGCCGCAGAAGCGCACAGCACTTGGACGTTTCTCACATGAAGGAGCCTGGTTCGCGCCGGTGCGACCCGGCAAGCCCGTGGCGTTGTACTCCGGTGATGACGCCCGTAACGAGTACATCTACAAGTTTATAAGTGCCGCAAACTGGGTTTCCGCCGATGCCGCGGGCGGCCTGGAGGTGGGTGACAAGTACCTGAACCAGGGTACTTTGTATGTGGCGAAATTCGGCGCGGATGGCAGGGGAGAGTGGCTGCCCCTCACGACGGCCAATACCAGGTTACAGGGTATGACGGAGGCTGAAATCGCCGTTTTCACCCGCATAGCAGCAGATCGCGCCGGCGCCACCCGGATGGACAGGCCGGAATGGGGAGGCGTGAATGCAAACAATAGCGAAGTGTATTTTTCGCTGACCAACTCCAGCAAGGCCAGTAACGGGCGCGGCCGCGCTGGCCCGGAATCACAGCCGAGAGATGCTGCGAACCCGCGCAGCTACGATGGCGCCACCGGGGATCCATCCGTGGCTGGCGGTAACGTCAACGGACATGTTATTCGCTGGAAAGAAGACGCAACAGGAGCCGGTTTCGAATGGGATATCTACGCGTTCGGAGCTCGTGCGGCCTATACCGATCCGCGCGTCAATATTTCCGGCCTTGATGATAGCAATGACTTTTCTTCGCCCGATGGCTTGTGGTTCGATAAACGCGGCATGCTTTGGCTGCAAACGGACGATCTCGCCTACACGGATTCCACCAACGCGATGATGTTGGCGGCGGTGCCGGGCGCTGTGGGAGACGGAAGCGCCGTTGCAGTGCCTGGCGCGGATGGTCGCACCGTTACCACCTATGCTGGCGCTGCGCCGGGGGAAAATATGCGGCGTTTCCTTGTGGGCGTCCCGGGCTGCGAAATTACAGGCGTCGAAATGACGCCGGATAACCGCACTATGTTCGTTAATATCCAGCATCCCGGCGAGTTCGGAACCCTGACAGACCTGCACAGTAGTTGGCCCAATCCGAATGGAAATGCCCTGGACGCGCCCGTTGCCGGGCAGCGTCCGCGTACTGCCACGATTGTTATCACGCGCGATGACGGGGGCGAGATAGCAGTCTAAATAAAAGGGGTCAATAAATGGGGTCAGAGTTTAACTCTGACCCCATTTATTGTTTTATTTCTGACCCCTTTTATTTCTGACCCCATTTATTTAACCCCTTTTATTTCCTTGACCGTGAGCTAGGACGCGCGCCTCAGTTGCTTTACAACCTTCACCAGTGCCTGCCCTTCACCGCTTTCCGGCAGCTCCTCGAAACCAAGCTTGCGCGCCAGCTTCAGCATGCCGCGATTCTCGCGCAGGACCAGCCCTTCAAGTGAGTCGATTCCCGCAACTGTCGCCGCCGCAATAAGGTAGCGCAGTAGCTGGCTGGCAATGCCGCGGCCCTGCCATTCATCGGCGACGACCACGGCAAACTCGGCAATGCCCTCGTCCTCGGTGGGCGCATAGCGCGCTACGCCGATCTGGCGTTCCTGGTTGCCTTCTGTAAGCGTTGCGATCAGCGCATAGCTCGCGGGAAACTGGATGTTGATGAGGCGTCTTAGCATGAATGGTGGCAGTGTGCGCAGGCCGGAAAAAAAACGCAGGTAGCGGGATCGTTCACTGAGTGCCGTCACAAATCGCTGTTCGATCTCCGCGTCTTCCGGTGTGATCATGCGCAGCGTGACTGTGCTGCCGTCCGATAGCTGCATGGAAGATGTGGCGGTCTCAGGCAGATTGGTGTCACGCGGCAGGAGCTTCGACAGGCGCGTGAAGATGTAGGCATCCACCATATGTTTATTCACAAGGTCAACCGCGCCCGCATCGACAAAACGTGCCCGGAGATCGGGGTCAGCGTCGTCGCCAAGCGCAATTACCGGTAGCTGGGGAACCGCAGCGCTCAGCCTGCCGATGGTTTCCACGGCAGCATCGTCCGTGGATTGCAGTGCAATCAACAGGCAGCCATCGCCTTCGGCGTCTGTCTTTGATCTGATTGCTTCGAGGAGCTCATCTTCGTCCCGGTACGGCTCAACCGCGATGCCATAGATACGCAGCAGTGCGCGCAGGCCTTCGCCCGCTGCGCCGTGATCCAGGCTTTCACCCAGCTCCAGAACATATACCGTTGCGACTTCTGACATGGCCTGATTATGGACCCAATTGGCGTTGTCGCACAGGACTGCATTTTACTGATGCGCGCCGAAGGCATGCGGGAGATCCGGGCAGTGCGGTGGGGTGTTGGCCCCTGAGTTGGTGTGTATCTATTACAAATTTCTACACGCACATTGTAAAAACCTCCGAACCGGTTCTTGTTTTAAACGCTGGATAGTGGCCCATTGGGGGTCAGGCGGTCGCCCCGTCCGAATTTTGTTGGCATAAAGATTGCGTCTACCTCGGGCGGTCCGAGAGCTTTCTCGGAAACACCCTAACCTGGAGGAATGTACTCATGGGAGTTGAAGTCAGCGGGCTACTGGGCTTGATAATCCTGGTGCTCGATATAGTGGCAATTGTTAAGGTACTGGGCAGCGGGGCGTCGACCGGTGCAAAAATACTCTGGACCCTGGTAATCATTCTGCTTCCGGTCATCGGGCTGATCATCTGGTTCTTTGCCGGTCCCAGGGGGAGCGCGGCGACAACCTTGTAGTTTTAATCCGTCGATGCCAATCACAGGCACAAGCCTGTCGGGAGTTCCAAAAAGTGAGTACTGAGCACAGCAATAGTCAGCAATCTACCAGCGACAAATCGGCCAGGCTCTACCGTATGGTCATGCCGGGTCACCTGTGTCCCTTCGGGCTGAAGAGCAAGAGCCTGCTGGAGCGCGAGGGCTACACGGTCGAGGATCACCACCTCACCACGCGGGAAGAGACCGATGCCTTCAAACAGGAGCACGGCGTTGATACCACGCCGCAAACCTGGCTAAGCGGGCAGCGTGTCGGCGGTTACGACGAGTTGCGCGTGGCTCTGGGCAAAGACTCGCCCGCTGACGATGAGACCTCGTACCGCCCCGTCCTCGCGCTGTTTGCTACTGGCCTGGCGATGGCGGTCGCAGTGCGATTAACGGCTGGTGCCGAGCTGCTTTCGCTGCGTACCGCGGAGCTGTTTGTCGCCATGTCGATGACGTTGCTCGCTTTGCAGAAGCTCAAGGATGTAGAGAGCTTCTCGACCATGTTTTTGAACTACGACCTGCTGGCGAGACGATGGGTACCCTACGGGTATGTTTATCCCTATGCTGAAGCGCTGGCCGGCGTGTTGATGATTGCCGGTGTGTTGATCTGGGTCGCGGCGCCGGTGGCGCTGTTTATCGGTACTGTCGGCGCGTTCTCCGTTTTCAAGGCCGTGTATATCGACAGGCGCGAGCTGAAATGCGCATGCGTCGGCGGCGACAGCAAAGTACCTCTCGGATTTGTGTCGCTCACGGAGAACCTGATGATGATGCTGATGGGCATCTGGATGCCCATCAGGCTATGGGTGATGTGACCTCCGGCGACTCCAGCCAGTTTCAGGACTATCCGCTTGAGCCCCATCCACTCAAGCGCTACCCGACACGGTGCGGCTTTCTGAGGCTTGCACGCGTTTCAGGACTATTCGCAGGACAATTCGCAGGACAATCCGCAGGACAATCCGCAGGACAATGGGGAGTTAAGGTCGACTATGGCGAAATCTACGATTGATGAGCGGGTCAAGCGGCTCGAGGCCCACCTTCAGCAGGAGAATCCGGTACTCGCCGGGGCGGTCAAGAGCTTTCGCAAGCTCGATCGGGTCGCCCACCGCCTGGGGGTCATGGATAAAGAAAATTCCTATGCCATCCAGGTGTCCTGGTGGCCCGTCATTTCCCTGCTGGGAACCTTTTCCTCCGGCAAATCCACCTTTATAAACCAGTTGATCGGCAACCCGCTTCAGCGTACCGGCAACCAGGCCGTGGACGACAAGTTCACCGTGATCTGTTACGGCAGGGAAGAAGAGAGCACGGTGCTGCCGGGGCTGTCACTGGACAGCGACCCCCGCTTTCCTTTCTATCGCATCAGTCGCAATATCGAAGAAGCAGCCCGGGGGGAAGGGCGCCGGGTGGATTCCTACCTGCAGTTGAAAACATTCCGCGCCGATTCCATGCGCGGCAAGATATTCATTGATTCGCCCGGCTTCGACGCCGATCAGCAGCGCTCCTCAACCTTGCTGATTACCGACCACATCATGGATCTGTCGGATCTGGTGCTGGTGTTTTTCGATGCCCGTCATCCGGAGCCGGGTGCCATGCGCGATACCCTGGAGCACCTCGTGGCCAACACCATCAACCGGCCCGACTCCACCAAGTTTCTGTATATTCTCAACCAGATTGACAACACTGCGCGGGAGGACAACCCGGAGGAAGTGGTCGCCGCCTGGCAGCGGGCACTGGCCCAGAACGGGCTCACCGCCGGTCGCTTCTACCGGCTGTTTGCGAGGGAGGCCGCCGTGGCAATCGAGGATGCACAGGTGCGGGAGCGCCTGGAGCGCAAGCGCGACGAGGACCTCGCCGATATCGAGTCGCGTATTCGCCAGGTGGAGGTCGAGCGGGCCTACCGGGTGGTGGGTGTGCTCGAGAAAACCGCCAGGTACCTGCGCGATGACATCGTTCCCCAGGTGGCGGATGCGCGCAAACTCTGGCGCAAGCGTACATTCTGGCTCGATACCGTGGTGTTTGGAGCACTGGTAGCGCTGTTTCTGGCGGCGTCCAGCGCCATGGGGCTCTGGCAGGGGCTGGAGTTCACCCCGCTGGCGGGTGCACACTGGCCTGTCCTGCTCGGTTTGCTGGCGGCGCTGCTGGCACTGGCGCTGCTGATTTCCCGCCGCTTGCGCTGGTTTTCTGGACGCTCCGTGTTACGCACCCTGGCCAGGCGCGACATGGAGGAGGGTGATCGGGAACTGGTGATGAGCGCTTTTGAGCATAACCTGAAAGCCTGGTGGCGCGCTTCCCTCTCCGCGCGTCCCAGGGGATGGACCGGCCGCAGCCGGCGGCAGCTGGAGTCAGTGCTGGCGGATGCGGATAAATTCGTCCAGTCACTGAATGACCGCTATACCAGCCCCTCGGGGGATCGGGAATCACGCTAGCAGGGGTAAGCGCAAGCACGGCCGTCGCCAACGCCGGGCAAATGCGCTCAACCCGCTAATCTCCAGGAAAGTGTATGGCACAGTTTCAGATCAGCCGGCACTACACAATGCCCAGGACGGAAGTGCGCGCGGCGGCACAGTCGCTGGCTTCAAAGATCGAACGCGAGTACGGGCTCCGCGCTCGCTGGCAAGACGATTCCGTGCGTATCAGCGGCCGGGGGGTTGATGGTGTGCTGTCATTCGGTAATGGAGAGATAGCGGTCTCGGTCAAACTCGGGATACTGGCGTCGGTGTTTGAGTCGAGGCTGAGACACGAAATCGAGAGATACCTTGATGAAAATGTGGTCTGAATAAAGCTGTGAACTACCAGGATGGCTGGCTGAACAGGTTGGGCGCCATCTCGCCAGCAGGAAGGCGAGCGATTGTCTGGCACACAAATTGCTTCCATACATAGCGTAGTTATACAGAGTGCAATGGTTCTTGCAGGGCATCAGGCGAATGATACAGAACAGTCAGCGAGCCGGGTGCAAGGGGCCGAACAGCCCGCGTTTTCGCGAGGCCATTGCACGGGAGGAGAGTTTTGCAATTCTTGAGAGAGCTTTTTGGCGAGAAGTACCTTTCCCACCTCACAGCCGTGTTTGGCGATGAGGCGCAGGCGCGCGAAGCCGCAGACGACTTGCGGCGCCACCCGGCTATGGAGCGCGTTCAGGTCAGCATGATCGCGCCTGGCGAATCACGGCCCACCAGCAAGGTGGAACCGGAAACCCGGGGTATCTGGCGCACTGCCTGGAAGTCACATCTCATACTGGGTGTTCTCGGGCTTTTCCTGGGGATCATTCTCGCCAAGCTTCTGCTCGCCACCGGCGCGGCATTCGCCACCTCGAGTCCCAATGTGCTGGCCGCGGTGCTGGCATTCTTCGGCCTGTCAGGCGGTATGATCCTGGCGGGCCTGCTAACTCTCAGGCCGGACCAGGACCGGCTGGTGGGCGCCGCGCGCGCTGCAGCCGAGGAAGGTAAGTGGACTGTTGTAGCGCACGTTAAAAATGCTGAAGAAAAAGAGGCGGCCCGCGAGATGCTCTCGCAACGCAGGGCGCAGGTTAACGCGAGCCTCTAATGCCAGCGCCGGTAAATTCTGCGAAACCAGCGCAGCTTTTTCACGCGCTGGCCAAGGCACAGGTTCATTGCCGTTGACGCGGCGTGAGCAGAAAGGCCGACATGTCTTCCCACCACTCGGCGGCGGGATGTAGGGGCAGCGAATTGTGACCGGCGCCGGGCACCACGCGTAACCACCGGGGGCCATCGTAACTGTCGTGGAGTGTCTGGCCCAGCTCCAGCGACACGATCTGGTCATCGCCGGCCAGCAGAAAGGCCACTGGCCCGGCGTAGTCACTCAGCGCCTCCTGTGCGTCGTAGCGCTCGCTGAGCAGCGTCCGAACCGGCAGCCATTTGAAGTGACGAGCCGCGACATCCGGCAAGCTGGTAAACGGTGTGACCAGTAGCAACCCTGCTACCTGGTCCGGGTAACGGGCCGCCAGGTAACTCGCCACTCCACCGCCCAGGGACTCGCCAACCAGGTAGACGGGCTTTTCGTCGCTGCGCAACAGCAGTTCCAGCGCCTCAATAGCCGCGGCTTTTATCACATCTTCCGAGGGATTTCCCGGGCGGGCGCCGTAACCGGGGTATTCGAACAGGAATACGTCCCATCCCTGCCCAAGCGCCTCGAATCCCTCCACGAAGTATTCCCGGTTCAGTGCAAAACCGGCGTTGCCGTGAAACACGAGCACGCGTCGTACGCCATTGCCCGTCTCTGCGGGGCGCCAGCCAATCAAATTGTCGTTGCCATCGCGCCACGCGGTGAGGCCGCGTGGGGCCGCCGCCTGCAGCAGCTCGTGCTCTTCGGCCACGCCAGGGTGATAGATCATCTGGCGTTGCAGGCTTGTGAAAATAATCAGTACTCCCAACGCGGCGGCAGGCCACCACAGAATGTGAGCAGACCGCCGTGAAAAAATGCGCTTACGCAGCATAACGAAATCCGTGTGCTTTTACGTGGGGGTAAGCTGATCGCGCTGTCGGCAAATCGCTCCCGGAAGGTCACAAACCGAACGGGTAGGTGTCGGGCACGCCTGTAATCTCTTCGCTGTCGAGGGGTATGACCGCGCTGCTCTCGTCGATCCAGATGTACTCGTCGAACTGCCGCGTGAGCTGCGCCTCGAAATAATGGCTGGCAAGCTCTGTCTCGGGCCGGTAGATCACACCGATGGCTCGCTCCAGGCGCTGCTGCGCTAATGCGTCGAACAGCGCGGAATCGTTTTGTCCACGCAACGGCAACAGCAGGCCGGGCTGCTCGCTCAGGTGAAACAGGCGCTCGTAACTGCGCTCGTGGGCCGGCCTCACCCGCTTGACTTCCATTGCGGCATCCCAGTTGGAAGCCGCAGCCACCGTGCCGTGATCGGTGCCGAAGCCGATGTGGTAGGACCTGTCGCCGAAGGCCTCGCGACAGAGCTGGCCAATGTTGTGCTCGCCCCGGGCGGACATTTCCGTGGCCCGGGCATCGCCTATGTGTGAGTTGTGCGCCCACACCACGGCGCGCGAGTTCTCCCCGGCCTCGGCCATGATCCGCTGGAGCGTCTCGAACATGTGGGAATCGCGCAGATTCCATGATGCACGGGAACCGTAGTACATAATGCGGTAATAGCGCTCCGCATTGGCCACCAGCTCGGCATTTTGTGTGGCGTCGAGGAATCGCGCGCCGTCCTTTTCCGCATAGGCCTGCCGATGCCGGTACAGCTCCTTGAGCATTGCGGTCACATCGCTCTCGCAGTCACGGTAGGCGCCGGTGAGCGTGGCATGCCCGTAAGCAGCCGGGTCCGCTTCCCAGGGACTAAGGCAGCCGTAGTGCAGGCGCGCCACCTCGGCAAGCTCCGGGTCGACGTCGTCGAGGTAGTCGATAACCGCCCGGGCGGAATTGTAGAGACTGTACAGATCCAGCCCGTAAAAGCCCGCGCGCTGCGGCTCCGTCAGCGAGCTGTTGTAGGTATGGAGCCAGTCTACGAAATCCCTCGTCTCCGCATTGCGCCACATCCAGGTGGGGAACCGCGCGAACGCGGTCCATTCCGAGGGTGGTGCCCCTGTGTGCCGCACGTAATGGTCGATGCGAGCCGCGTCGGGCCAGTCTGCTTCCACCGCGACGATGGTGAAACCGCGTTGTTCGATCAGCCGCTGCGTAATGGCTGCACGCATGCGATAAAATTCCGAGGTACCGTGGCTGGCTTCGCCGATCAGCACAACACGTGCGTCGCCGATCCGCTCAAGGAGTGCGTCAAACTTTGCATCCGCCGGTGATTCGAATATTTCACCCTGCCGCGCGATACGCTGCGGGAGCGTTCCGTGTTCTCCCACCTTCGCACTCATGATTCGCGGTGATGGCGGCGTCGAGTTGTCCAGTTCCCAACCGTGCTCGCCAATAAGGGGCACGAATCTCACATCGGCCAGCTTTTCCTGCTCGAATTCCTCGCCATCGCCGCGGGTGACGCGAATAAGCTCCTGCACGCGCTGGTTCGCGCCGACGGGTACGACCATCCTGCCCCCGGTTGCCAACTGGGAGATAAGACTTTCCGGTATGGCCGGTGCCCCCGCCGAGACAAGAATAGCATCAAAGGGCGCCTGTTCCTCCCAGCCGACAGTGCCGTCGGCGTGCAATACGCTGATGTTGTCGTAACCCTCATTCACAAGACGTTCCGATGCGCCCTCGGCCAGTTCACCGATGCGCTCAATGGCATACACCTTGCCGGCGATCTCGCCCATTACCGCCGCCGCATAGCCGGAGCCCGCGCCGATTTCGAGCACCTTGTCGCCCTGTTTCAGTCCGAGTGATTCGATCATGAAGGCGACGATATACGGCTGAGAGATCGTCTGGCCACCTTCGATTGGCAGCGGCCTGTCCTTGTAAGCGTGCTCGCGCCACTCTTCAGGCACGAACATTTCCCTGCGTACTTTGCCCATCGCTTCCAGAACGGCGCCATCGCGGATACCTCGGCTGCGGATCTGCTCGCGCAACATTCGTGCCCGTTCACCGATGTAATCGCTCATGACGTCACCCCCCCGGGCCGGCAGAAGGCTACTACCTCATCCGATTGCAACAGCATTTTCTCGCGGCTTGGCAACATCGCGTGCGCTCCACCCTTGCAGATGAATAATAACCCGCGGCAATCTCTACGCCACCTCCGGAACGATGAGCATACCCCGTTCCCAGGTCCTTTTAACACCTGGCGCGTCAGAGATACGCAGTGGCGGCGCCAGGGCGATGACATTTTTACAAGCGTGCGTGTAAAGCTTTCCACTGTCTGCAGATTCAGGATTGCATCGACGAGGTGCGTTAGCCGCACGATCGCGCGCAGGTTCTTTCAACGGGCGCTACAGAAAGCGTCTGGCATACAGTTTGCTTCATCCATGTTGCAAGCATACCTGTGACAACATGGGTTCAGCCCAGAGGAGGAGCAGCAATGACTGAAGCTAAAACTGTACTCGACAGACTGGCATTTGCGGGCTTCGGATTGATGGTCACTGCCGCAATGGCGATAGCGCCAGCCGCACAAGCGGAGAAGCCGAATCCTTACCTCATGCTGAATAACACCTGGATTACCATCAACGGCTCTGTGGAGTCGGTTACGGTCGATAGTTTTGAGCTGGATTACGGAGACGGTATGGTAACTGTCGAGATGGATGACGGTGATCGTGACGCGGATGCCTACAAGCTGGTGAAGGGAGACAAGGTGATTGTCTCGGGCCTCGTTGATGACGACTTTTATGAAGCGACGACGATCGAGGCAAGCAGTGTTTTTGTCGAGAACCTCGGTACCACGTTCTTCGCCAGTGCCGTCGATGAAGAGGATTTCGACAGCTGGAATATCGCCGTCACCGCTCCGGCTGTGGTGTCGGAAACAGTGGTCTACGGTACGGTGACGAAAGTCGAGGGCGATGAGTTCATGGTCGATTCAGGGCTTCGCGAGCTCAGGGTCGAAACCGAAGAGCTTGGATATAATCCGCTTGACGACGAGGGCTACCAGAAAATCAGCGTTGGCGACCGGGTGAAAGTGACCGGCACAATAGACGACGATTTTTTCGAGGGCCGTGAGCTGGTGGCCAAAACGCTCATCGAGTTGAGCCAGTAACGCTGCGGAATACCTGGGTCGGCGGTGGAGTTATCGCGCCAGACCCAAGGGGCACGCAGTTGGATACCCGGTCGTTCGCGGCCGGGTATTTTTATGTGTGCGAAGGAGCAGAGAGAAACGAAACCTGTCCAGGTCGGGCGAGCCCCGGCTACCTCTGCGCACACAGTCCATTCAAGCAATAAAGCGTTCAATGTAAGTTTTAAACCTGCTGCGAATACCGGCCTCCGTGTAGCCGTATTCCTCGAGTGTGTACGCGTGCGCGGGTCGATCGCTGCGCCGGTTATCCAGGCGATGCTGATCCATTGCGGAATTGGCCTCGGGGGTGAGGGGCATGTCGATGAAGCCGTAGATTTTATCGATCACCGCCTGCGGGCGCGCTACCGTATCTTCAAACCAGATGTCGCAGAACTGTGTTTCGTGTTTCTCACGCGTGCGCATCGTGTGGGCGGTGCCACTGGCGAAGACATCCAGCACTTCCTGCGCCACCAGCAGTTTGTCTGCCTGCTCGTTGCCGGTCAGCCAGAGGTTGTAATAGAAGCTCGCGGTAGAGGGGATACTGACGACCGGATCGCGGTGTGTCGCTATGACCTGGATGTCGGGGAATACGCGCAGCAGCGTTGACATGAAATGCAGGTGATGCGGCGCTTTCAGCAGCCAGCGTTCGGCGCGCTCGCCGCGCTGTTTCTTCTGCCACTGCAGGAACTGCAGCTGGCGCTTCAGGTATTCATACGCGGGTGTGTTGTCTGCGCCGGCAACGAAATCACCGTAGGTGGGCACGTGGGCAAAGGAGTTGGGCACATAGCTGTAGAAGCTGTGTTCCAACAACAGAATTTCTTCGTCTGCGCCGGTCGGGTCCAGCGGGTGAATCGCCGCTATCTCGGGGTTGCTCGCCAGCAGCGCGGCCACCTCCGCCTCCGCTTCCAAGATACGCTGGTCGGTCGCGGCGTGTGCGCGCCAGTCCATGTAGGGCGCGGGGTTGCGCACCTCGTACCACAGCGGTGCGTAAAAACGCGAATCGCTGGCAAGAATTCGATGCAGCATGGTGGTGCCGGTGCGCGTCAGGCCCACGATGACCACGGGCGGAAGTAGCTCTTCCTGCAGAATGTCCGGGTGTTGGTCGATCCAGGCTTCCATACGCAGCCGGTTCTTCAGGCTGTTGAGTATGCGCTGGTGTTGCATGAAGCGGCCCGTGGTGTTCAGTTCTGCCTCTGTATTCAGGGCCAGCAACAGCGTCTCGAATGCCGGGCGAAAGCTGTCACAGCCAAAATCGTCAAGGCCGGTATCCTCGCGGGCGGTGGCGAGTAATTCCGCGGCATCGAGGTTGACCTCGGGTATCTGCTGGCTCTCAGTCACGGCGTGCTTGCTCCGGTTGCAGGATATGGTGTTTGTGTTTGCGCGGGGTCATAGATCCCGGAACTGCACTACACGACAATGCACCGGTGGGTGCTCATCGGCATCCACCCAGCGCCACAGCATGCCGCCCTGGTCGTGGCCCGCGGTAGTCAGCCAGTTCGGGTAGCCCGGCCCCGGGTCGGCATGGGCCACTACCACAGTAACCGAACCGTCGTTGTTGTACGCGGCGGTGTGCTTGTTCAGCGATATTTTGAAACGGCAGTAGTCCAGCGATTCCATCCAGTAGTTGGAAAGCTGGAAGTTCCAGGTTTGGCAGCGCGGTATGTTGGGCGCGGTGATGACCAGCGCCTCGTCGGGTGCCAGTTTCCAATAGCTTTGCAGGTAGTGAATGGCGGCGTCACCGCCGGCGGCCTGGCAACGCTGCTGATCGTCGGATGGCAGCTGATTGAGGTGGCTGCTGTAACGCTGCATCCAGTCTGCGAACAGCCCGGATGTGCCCTGCACGAACCCTGCGCTACGCAGCAACTGCGCGGCAAAGGTTGCGGGCTCAAGCGCGCCCCCCGCTTGCGGCGTGACGCACTCGATCTGGTAATGCGCTGCGCGCTCCCTGCTGCGATCGCCGAAAGTCTGACGTACCAGCAGGCTCTGCGTGTCCTCGCGCATGGGCAGCCAGTTGCCTGGCTGGGGCTTGCTGCTGAGTAGAATTTCAAAATCACCGTTATCCGCGAGTGCAAGGTCGGCAGCATCCAGCTGCCCCGTCGGCTCCATGCTGCCCGTGGTCGCGTAGCTGCCGGCCTTGGTGCCAAAGCTGAGGTAGTCCACGCTGCCGCGATTCCCGGTGAGCCTGTAGTCCAGGGTGCCGTCCACGTTGGCGTTATGATAGATATTGTCCGGATTATCGTTGCCGATCTTGATGGTCTCGTTGGCCAACTGATAAAAGCGCGGAAAGCGCGGGTCGCTGGATTCCACGTTGCTTTCCAGGCCGGCGCGCAGCAGGCGTGTGAGGTAGCGGTAACCCTCCGCACGGCTTAGCAGGTCGGGGGGTGTCGACTCCCGCAAGACGATCTCGCCCGCCGCCTTCAACTCGTCGCAGAACTCGGCCCACAGTCTGCCGTCGAGAATTTTCTGCTCAAGGGTTGCAGGGTCTTCGTCAGCCATGTGTTGTCACCGTTTCGCCTGTGCGCTGCCATGATAGCCAACTGCCGGGGCCCCTGCATCTGTCCTCCAGGTGCGTTGGCGGCTTGTGGGGGCGGCAGGCGTTCGGGAGGCCGTCCCAGTGCACTCTGCTAGACTCTGGCAACGCTGTCGGGCCAGGCTGTCAGGCCGTGCTTGAAGCTTTTTGATCGCTGTCGCATGCTGGAGCACCACTGCAGGGAGATAATAATGAAAGACCACGCCGCGGAACGTAATGCCGCATCGGTAGATGAATTTGCCTCCGCGATAGAAGAGGAGGCGGCGCGCTGGCAGCGGGAGACCCGTGGGCCGTTTGTGGCGGAGCACCCCGAACGGCGCGAAGCCTTCCTGACCCAGGCGCTGAAATGGCCGATTAACCCACTGTATACCCCGGCAGATCTTGAGGCGGTCGGTTTCGATTACCAGCAGGACCTGGGTTTTCCCGGCGAGTTTCCCTACACCCGGGGTACGGCACCCAATGGTCACCGTTCGGATTTCTGGACGATGACCCAGGTCACCGGTTTTGGCAAAGGCGAGGCGTGGGCGAAGCGCGCGCGGTACATGCTGGACCAGGGGCTTTCCGGCCTGATTCTGGAGTACGACCTGGCGACCACCAACGGTTACGACAGTGATGACCCGCTGGTGGCTGGTGAGGTGGGGCGTGCAGGCATGGCACTGGACAGCCTGGAAGATCTTGAGCAGGCATTTGACCTGCCCTTCGATAAACTCAAGTACCTGATGAGCGTGTGCAACGCGCCGCAGCCTGTAAACCTCGCAATGCTGATCGCCGCGCTGGAAAAAAAGGGAGTGGACCCGCGTGACTTTGTGCTGCATATCGTTAACGGCATTCTCATCGAGTACACCTGCGTGGGGCGTTACATCTACCCGCCAGAGCATGGCCTGCGCCTGGCCACCGACTGCATCGAGTACATCATCCGCAACCACCCGAACTGGGCACCGATTTCCATTATCGCGGCGCAGCTACAGCCGGCAAAAGCCAACCCGGTGCAGGAGATTGCTTTCAGCCTGGCAATTGCCTGCGCCTACATTGACGCCACGCTGGAACGCGGCCTGGATATCGACACGGTGGCGCCCTACTTTCACTTTGTGGTGAACGTGGATATGGATTTTTTCGAGGGGATCTGCAAGCTGCGCGCGTTCCGCAAGTGTTGGGCGCGGCTGATGCGTGAGCGCTATGGCGCGACGGCGCCCGCGGCGATGAAGATCCGCATCATGACCTCGCCCACCACCGTTGCCCTCACCCTGCAGCAGCCGCTCAACAATATCGGCCGCCTGGCGATCATGGCGACCGCCTGCGCTCTCGGCGGTGCCGGGGAGAGCATGACCACGCCGCTACACGATGAGGCCCATTCACTGCCTGCCGAGGAGGCCATTCGCGTGGGCGCTGCGCTGCAGCATATAGTTGCGCATGAAACCGGTGTGGCCGAGACAATTGATCCACTGGCCGGTTCCTACTATGTGGAAACCCTGACCAAGCAGATCGAAACCGCGGCCTTCGAAGAGATGCAGAAGATAGACGATATGGGGGGAGCACTGAAAGCGATCGAGACAGGGTATTTCCAGCGCGCGCTGGGCCGTGAGCAGTACGAGCGCAATCGCGATATCGAGGAGGGCCGGCGCAAATGGGTCGGCGTGAACCATCTCAAGCTGGCCGAAGAGCGCCGCGAGATCAGCATTTTCCGGCTGGATGACAGCATGGAAGATGAACAGGTGCAGAAAGTGCGCGATTTGCGCGCGCGACGTGACCAGCCAGTGGTGGATGCAGCACTTGAGAAGGTGCGCGCGGCGGCGCGCAGTGGTGCGAACATGGTGCCCGTGTGTCTGGAGGCGGTGAAGGTGTATGCCACGCACGGGGAAATTTGCCACGCCATGCGCGACGTATTCGGCGAGTACGCTGCCGATAGCCAGTTGGGAGGTATTTGATGGCGCACCTTGAGGCCCGCCCGCTGCGCGTGCTGCTGGCCAAGCTCGGCATGGATACGCACACGGTGGGTGTCACGGTGATTGCGCATGCGTTGCGCGAGGCGGGCATGGAGGTGATCTTCACGGGTCTCAAGCAGACCCCGGCGATGGTGGCGGCCGCCGCGATTCAGGAAGACGTGGACGTGGTGGGTATTTCCACCCTGTCGGCCGGGCATACCCGCAGCCTCCCCGAACTCGCGCGCCTGCTGCGCGAGGCGGGCGCCGGCGAAAAACTGCTGCTGGCCGGTGGCGTGATTCCCGAGGAAGACGTGCCACTGCTGAAAGAAGCGGGTGTAGACCGCATATTTACCATGGGCGCGGACACGCGGGACATCGTGGCTTATCTGAATGAGTGGTGGGCCGAACAGCAGGCGCACAGCGCCTGATGGATGTTGCCGCCGGAGTGCTCGCCGGCACCGTACTCGCGGGCGCGCGTGCAATCCGCTGGCTGGATGATCGCGACCCACGCGGTGCCGAAGTGCTGGCGGCGGTGTACGCGCACACAGGGCAGGCCCAGGTTATCGGCATCACCGGCCCGCCGGGAGCGGGTAAGTCGACCCTGTTAAACGCACTGGTGGCAGAACAGCGGCGTCGTGGCCGGCGAGTCGGGGTGATCGCCATAGACCCTTCCAGCCCTTTCACCGGCGGCGCCATTCTCGGTGACCGCGTGCGTATGGCGCGTCACAGCGTCGACCCCGATGTGTTTATCCGTTCCATCGGCACGCGCGGCCACGCCGGTGGCTTGTCGCGCTCGGCGCACGATGCCTGCCTGATACTGGATGCGATGGGCTACGACATTATTTTTGTCGAGACGGTGGGCGTCGGGCAGGATGAAATCGACATCGTCTCGCTCGCCCACACCACGCTTATTGTCGGCGTGCCAGGTTTGGGGGACGAGGTGCAGGCGGTCAAGGCCGGCCTTTTGGAAACAGGCGACCTGTTTGTCATCAACAAGGCGGATCGCGAGGGCTACGAGGCCACGCAGCGCCAGTTCGAATTGATGTTGCATCTTCGCGCAGAGGCTGCAGCCGCTGACGCGGTTGCCTGGGTGCCGCCGCTATTGCGCGCCGTGGCGACGCGCGAGGAGGGTGTCGCGGAGATTGTGGACGCCACCGACGAACATGCGCACGCTCTCAGAGCCGATGGTGAGTTCGCCCGACGCTCCGCGCGGCGGGAACGTGCCCAGGCGCTGACGTTGGCGATGGATGCGGTACAACGCGAATTGTATGAGCAGGCGGATCCGTCGATCCTGGCGGCGCTCGAGGCGCGACAACTGGACCCGTATGCGGCGGCGGAGCTGCTGCTTGCCAACTGGAGGCAGGAATGAAGCAATGGGAAAACAGAGTGGGTTTTTTGCGCAGGTGCGCGCTGCCAGGTTTGCTGTTGGCACTGCTGCTGTCCGCCTGCAGTGACAACTCGTCCACCAATGAGCATCGCGTGCAGACCACGCGCTGCATCACTGATGTATCGGCCTCGGATCGACACAGCTTTGAATGCGATGGCGTCGCCTTCGACGTGATGCTCACCGAGGCGTGCATTGCCCGGCCCTGTGGCCTGATCGTGGATGTACACGGCTTTCTGAGCAACCCGCAACAGCAAGAGCTGCGTTCCAACCTTGCGCGTGCCGCGAAAGACAAGGGCGGTTACATCGTGGTGCAGCCGGGGGAGTTGAGTGAGCCGCCCAGCTGGCAACCCGAGGTGCACAACCCGGTGGTTTTCGAGTTCATGCAGCAGGCGATTGAGGCGTACTCGGTTGATGAAGATCGTGTGCATTTCACCGGATTCTCACAGGGCGGACTCATGACATGGCAGTTTGTTTGTGAGCACCCGGAGGTGATTGCGAGTGCCGCACCGCTATCGGCTATAGAGGTGGGGTGTTTCCGCAGTGGCGAGGGTCCGGTCAGGGATGTGCCGATACTCTTCATCAGCGGTGTCGAAGACATACTCATACGGTATTTCAATCCGACGGCCGCGCTGTCCGTGCCCTATACCTTGATGCAGGTAATGCACGATTACGACATGGTTAGCGTGGACGCCGACGCCTACAGCTTTTCACCGCGCGGGGACCTCGTCAAGAACGCCGCCGGCAGGGTGGACGCGGTCGCGGAGGGCGTTGCTTTCGAGGTGCTGGATGGTAGCGAGCAAGCGGGCTACCTGTGGACGCGCTATACGGCGACGGATGGCACGGTGTTCGAGCACCTGCGGCATGACAATGGGCACGTGTACCCGGACAACCCGGACAGCGAGCTGTTTCCGGAAGAGCCCGCAGTGTGGTTTTCAATCGGCGAGGCGATCCTGCAGTTTTTTATCGATAACCCCAAAGGCTGACGGCTCCAGGGAGCACGCGACGGCTGCAAGGCTGTTCAGCGTTGGTGAAGCGGCCAACAACGGGTGGTACCGACTCACTGCTGGCATGGCCACCTGCCGGACCGGCATTCTGGCGCCGACCGGTGTTTGGAATGGCGCCCTCAGGCCGCGTCCATATTACCCTGCAGGACGACGCGGTGGGGATGCTTTGCCGCCAGCATGCCCTGTAACGCGCTCTGGTACTCGGGTTCACTGTCGACGATGATCATCAGTTCACCGTGGTCGATGCGATCGCGGTATTCCTCGACATCCTGATTGGGAACGCTCACGCCCACCATGGTGCTGAACCAGGTGCCCAGTGCGCTTCCCAGTGCCGTGCCCGCCAGAATGGCGCCACCGCCAAGCGTGAGCCCGATCGCCGGGTTTGACACGGCTACGATACTGCCGATCAGCCCCATCGCGCCCCCGGTCGTCGCGCCGCGTTTTGCCGCATCGGCGACGTCGCTGCGGTGCAGCAGGTCGGGTTCCGCTATCGGGTCGAGTGCGACATCCTCTCTGGCGATGACGTGCAGGTCACTGTCGCTCACGCCGAATTCCGTGAGATCGCGAATGATCGTATGGGCGTCGTCCACATCGGGGGCGAAAAAAAATAGACGTTCTTTCACGTTGCTCTCCTGGGTTCTGTGAATCGTGAAATTATGAGCCGTTAATCGTGAAACTGCGCTGAACGCGGCACTACATTGCCACGAGGCGCACCAGGGCGGGCTCTGTGTAAATCAGGCTGTTGTCTGCGGACGATGTTGCGACGACGTGAAACAGGGCGGCCTCGGTTTCGTGGTCGAGGAACATTCGCAACCGCGGCTCAAGAAGATCGCCGTGCCCTTCGGGCGTCTCGATATCGAACATGCCTTCCCTGATGCTGACCAGCATTTCGGGTTGGCCGGATTCCTTCAAGCTTTCTTCAAGGCGCTCCAGTTCCCTGTAATCCTCGGGTTCGATGGTGAGTTTGGTGCGCCCGATCTCTTCTGAGCTATCCTGGGCAGTGGCTTTGCGATAGGTGTCCAGCGCCAGTTCCATGGTCTTGCTCCGTTAGACTGTATGGTTGCTACGGAGCGTGACGGCAAGCAGATCAGGTTGCCTTCATTTGCGACTCGTCGGTTCCCGGAAAAGCCGGCGGTGTGGTTTTCGATTGGCAGTGCGATTGTCCACAGCGCGCAGGTGGGTATCGAAGGCGCGGGGAGTCGGATAACCTATGCGGCTTGTGGGAGTGCGCAGCAGCCGTTGCGTGCAGACTGGTGGTCAAAGCTGTGTCGCCTGGCCAGGGCCGGGTGAGGCATGCAAATGCAGCAATGAAAACAGGGAAGCATCATGATTCGAGTTCTGTCCGGCTTGTTATGTCTCACGGTATTCGCCGCGGGCGGCGCACACGCACATGAGGCAACTGGCGTCGCCGGCGGTTTCGCCAGCGGCTTTATGCACCCCATACTCGGCTGGGACCACGTGGCCGCGATGGTCGCGGTGGGGCTCTGGGGTGCCTTTCTGGGCCGGCCGGCGATCTGGCTGCTGCCCGTGGTCTTCCCGTTGGTGATGGCGCTGGGTGGGGCGATGGGCGTGGCGGGGCTCAGCCTGCCCGCGGTGGAAACCGGTATCGCCGTCTCCGCGATTGCGCTGGGTGCGATGGTGCTGTGTGCGCTGCGCCCGCCGCTGTGGCTGGCGGCGGTGATTGTCGCTGCCTTCGCGATTTTTCACGGCCACGCGCACGGCACCGAGCTGCCGCACGCGGTGAGCCCGCTCGCCTACAGTGTCGGTTTCGTGCTCAGCACGGGCTTGCTGCATGTGGCTGGCATCGCCTTCGGCCTGTTAGTGCACTGGCCTGCCGGGCGAGTAGCGGTGCGGGCGATGGGTGGGCTGATCGCTGCCGCGGGCGTCGGGTTTCTCAGCGGCGCACTGTAGTGGGCGAACACCGGCGCGGCCGGGTCGCGGCGGCCTGCCTGCTGGCAGCGCCGGCAGCTGTTGCGCATAGCCCCATCGAGGGCATTGGCGACTTTTATGGCGGCATCCTCCACCCTGCTCTGGTACCGGCCCACCTGCTGGCGCTGGTCTCCCTTGGGTTGTTGCTTGGCCAGCTTGGGTTGGACGCGATGCGCGTCGGTTACGCCGCGTTCCTGCCCGCGCTCATTGCCGGCCTGGTGGCGGCGGGCGCTGGCGTATCTATCAACAGCCTCGAACTCTGGCTGCTAACGGGCAGCCTGGTCTGTGGCTTGTTGGTCGCCGTACGTGTGCCGCTGCCGGGGAGCCTCGCCGCTGTGCTCGCCGGCGCCGTCGGGCTCGCGGTGGGTCTCGATTCGTCGCCCGACATCGCCAGTGCCACGCGTGCCGCGGCGTCGCTGGCCGGCAGCGGGCTGGGCGCCTGTGTCTGCCTGATCTTCATCGGCGCCCTGGCGGAGTTGCCACGGCGCGACTGGCAGAGGGTTGCCGTGCGTGTGGTCGCCTCCTGGGGAGCCGCCAGCGCCCTGCTGGTATTATCGCTGCAGTGGGTGGCGCTGGCCTGAACATCGCGGCGGTTCGGGCCGTGTAGCGCCAATTGCGAGGTCTGCCCGGGTGGCGCTCGCCAGCGAGTAATCGGCTCAGGCATAATACACCTGCGCGCGGTCCCGGTGGACCGCAGGCGGATAACAACGAGCGGATAACAACAAGGAGATTCGTCCATGGAAGTCACGAACCCGCCACCTGGCAGGCGCGCTGCCGAAAAAGTCGACCTGGTCATCCGCCTGGGTCTCGTGGCGCTGCTGGCCTGGCTGGCGTTGCGCGTGTTCATGCCGTTCCTCTCCCTTATGTTGTGGGCCGTGGTGTTGGCCATCGCCCTGTTCCCGCTGATTGAGAAAATTGCGCCGCGCTTCGGCGGCAGCACCGGACGCGCCTCTACCGCGCTGGTGATCCTGATGGTCCTGTTGCTGGGCGTGCCGACGGTGCTGCTGTCGGTGTCATTCGTGGATCATATGCTCGACATCTACCGCGGCATCGCCGCCGGCACGATCACGGTGCCCGCACCGGGCGAGAGCGTCGCCGATTGGCCGGTCGTCGGCGAGCGCGTTTACGCCGCCTGGCAGGCGGCCTCGGACAACCTCGCGCAGTTCGTGGAACAGCGCGAGGCCCAGCTGCGCGAGCTGTCGCGTAACGCGGCGTCCACCCTCGGCGGCCTGCTGGTCACCATCCTCGGCTTCATTGGCGCCTTCATCATCGCCGGTATCATGATGGCCTACGCGGAGCCCGGGGAGCAGACCACGCTGCGCATCTTCAAGCGCGTCTGCGGGCCGAAGATCGGCCCGGAGCTGCACGGGCTGACGGTCGCCACCGTGCGCTCGGTGGCGGTGGGCGTAGTCGGCGTGGCTTTCATCCAGGCCATACTGCTGGGTATCGGGTTCCTGTTCGGTGGCGTGCCCGGCGCTGGTCTGCTGGCGGTGATCGCCCTGTTCCTCGGCATTTTGCAGATTCCCGCCGCGCTGGTCGTCCTTCCCGTTATCGCGTGGCTGTGGATGAATGGGGATGCCTCCACCAGCATGAATATCGTGACCAGCATTTACCTCGTCATCGCCGGCCTCGCCGACAACGTGCTCAAACCGATGCTGCTGGGACGCGGTCTCGCAGTGCCCATGCCGGTCGTGCTGCTCGGCGCGCTGGGCGGCATGATCGGTGGCGGCCTGATCGGCCTGTTCCTTGGGGCGGTGATCCTCGCTGTCGCCTACCAGGTGTTCATGGCCTGGGTCGACGAGGCCGATCCGGCCGCAGACCCCGACCCCGTCGAAGAGTGAAGCGGCGGATACGGGGCCGGGCCCGGGTGGCCGCAGCGGCGCTGGCGGCGCTTGCCGGTGCCTGCGCTCCCCTCGGGCCGGATTTTCAGGAACCGAGCCCGGCGTGGCTGTCGGACTGGCAGCCGGAACTCTACGGCCGCGCGGTGGAGGATGCGCAGGCGCAGGGCCTGGGCCGTTGGTGGGCGCGTTTCGAGGACCCGGTGCTGGGCGAACTGATCGCCACTGCCCGGCGGGAGAACCCGGGCCTGCGCGCCGCGGGCCTGCGCGTACTGGAAAGCCGCGCGCTGCAGGGTATCGCCACCGGCCTGCAGTATCCCCAGGTGCAGCAGATCAGCGCCGACGGCGCCTTCGTCTACCAGGACTCCGACGGCGGGCTGAACGAGGGCGAGCGGGATTTCCGCACCGGCGATGCGGCCTTCCAGCTTGGCTGGGAGCTGGATTTCTGGGGCCGCTTCCGGCGCGGCATCGAATCGGCTGACGCCGCCTACTTCGCCTCGGTGGCGAACCAGCGCGATGTGCAGGTGTTGCTGGCCGCGCAGGTCGCCTCCGCCTACTACGGCTACAAGACCACACTGCAGCGTATCGAGATCGCGCAAAGCAATGTCGCCCTGCAGCGGCGCAGCCTGGACATCACGCAACGCCTGTACGACAGCGGCCAGGATTCCGAACTCGATGTGCAGCAGGCGCGCTCGCAGTATCTCGGCACCCTCGCCACAATTCCGGCACTGCAGGCGACGCTGACCCAGAACCGCAATGCCCTGAGCGCGCTGCTCGGGCGTGCGCCGGGCGACCTCCCCGAACTGGAGGACGTCGACAGCAGCCTGCCACGCCTGGATGTCGTCAGCCTGAGGGAGATGCCGGCCAACCTGCTGATGCGCCGGCCCGATGTGCGCGCCGCGGCGTGGCTGGCAGCGGCGCAGTCGGCCCAGATCGGCCTGGCCGAGGCAGACCTCTACCCCGCGATTTCCCTGGTCGGCACCGTCGGTTGGTCGGGCAGCAGTCTGGGCGCTGCGGGGGACGTCACCACAGTCGCCGGGGGGCCCTCGTTAAGCTGGAAGATCTTCAATTACGACCGCATCGAGAACAACGTGCGCGTGCAGGACGCGCGGCTGCAACAATCGCTGGAGGGCTTCCGGGCGACAGTGCTGGACGCCGCGCGGGATATCGACGACGCGGCCAACCGGATCGCCCAGACTGGCACGAGCCAGGATATTCTCGACCAGTCCCTGGTGGCGGCCGAGCGTTCGCTGGCCATAGCCACGCGGCGTTACCAGGAGGGTTACTCGGATTTCCAGCGCGTGCTCGATGCCCAGGCGGCCACCTTTGCCCAGGCGGACCGCGCCGTGGTCAATCGCGGCCAGCACGTGGCCGCGGTAATCGGCTTCTACCGTGCCCTGGGCGGCGGCTGGCAGAACGCCACCATAGCCACCGTCATACCCGAGGAGACTCGGGCAACCATGCGCGAGCGAACCGACTGGGGCCGGCTGCTGGAGGCCCCACTGACACCGCCGCCTGGCGAGGAATACAGCCCATGAGCGAGATACACGAAGACCGCGATACGCCGCAAGGCAAGCCGGCAACGGCCAGCGCCCCCGAGACGCGTCCCCCGGAGGCCGCCGCAGCGTCAGCCGCCGCGGTGGGCCGCGGCACGCGCATTCTGCTGGTGTTGTTGCTGGTCTCGCTGAGCTGGTACCTGCTGGCAAACCGCTTCACGCCCTATACTTCCCAGGCCCGTGTGCAGGGCTACGTGGTCGGGGTGGCGCCGAAAGTGGCAGGCATCGTGACGGATATCCGGGTCGGCAATAATGAGCGTGTCGAGACGGGTCAGCCGTTGTTCTCTATCGACCGCTCCCAGTACGAGATAGCGCTGGAGCAGGCGCAGTCCAATCTCGCCAATACGCGAGCGCAGGTTGCCGCGGGGGACGCCGCTGTGGAGCAGGCGCGCGCCAACCTGCGCGCGGCCGAGGCCGGGCGGCTGAAAGCGCGGCAGGACTACACGCGGCTCAAGCGCCTGCGGGAGGACGATCCGGGCACCATCTCGGCGCGGCGGCTCGAGGTGTCGTTGGCTACCCTGGAGCAGGCGCAGGCCAATGTCGCTGCGGCGCAGGCGGGTATCCAGCGCGCCATCGAGCAGAAGGGGGGCGCCTCGGACGACGCCAATACCCTGCTGCAGGCGGCACAGGCAGGCGTGGACAAGGCGCAGCTCGACCTTGATAACACCACGGTAGTGACGGAGTCGGCGGGGCTGGTTACCGACCTGCGCGCCGAGATCGGCCAGTTTGCCGGCACCGGCAAGCCGGTGCTGACGCTGATCGCGCTGGAAGATGTGTGGGTCAGCGCCGAGTACACCGAGAACAATCTCGGCCACCTGGAGCCCGGTACGCCGGTGGAGATCCTGCTCGATTCGCTGCCCGGCCGGGTCCTTGCCGGTCGGGTACGCGACATCGGGCGCGGTGTCAGCGCCGGGACCTCGCCGCCGCCGGGCACGCTGCCCGGCGTGCAGAACGACCGCGACTGGCTGCGCCAGGCGCAGCGCTTTCCCGTGCGCATCGAATTCGAAGCGCCTCTTCCCCGGGACGTACTGGCGCAGTTGCGCCTCGGCGGACAGGCCTCGGTGATAGCCTACACCGAGGGCCATTGGGTGCTGCGCCAGCTGGGCAGGTTCTACGTTCGCGTGCTCAGCGTGCTGTCCTACGTATACTGATGGCTGTGCCGCGCCCCGAGGTGCAATCTGCGTCACCCGGCACGCAGCCGCCCGCTGGTCTGCCGCCTGCTGCCCGGCGCTGCTTCCGCCTCGCTCTTGCCACCGGCCTGGCCCTCGCGCTGGGTTACGGCCTCAATCTGGGTGTGCCCTTCATCGCGCCACTGTTCGCGGTGCTGCTCGGCGCCCAGCCGGGGCCGCCGCCGGGTTTGAAGCAGAGCGCGGTGCTGGTGGGGTTCCTGATGCTGTCGCTGGGGGTGGGGGTATTGCTGGGGCCGCTGCTGCAGCTCGCGCCGGTCTCCGCGCTGATCGTCATTGCCCTGGGCCTGTTCCTGAGCAACCGGATAGCGCTGCGCGGCGGCAAGGTGATGCCCGGTACGCTGCTCGCATTCGGCTTCACCGTCATTCCCGCCGCCAGCTGTGTCAGCCAGGCGTTGGCCAGCGCCCTGATCGCCGCCATGGCGCTGGGTTTGAGCGTGGCCCTGCTCTGCCTGTGGCTGGTGTACCCGTGGTTTCCTGAGGAAGGCGCCCCGGCGCCCGCTGACACGAGCGCAAATGCCCCTGACGGCGACTGGCTCTCCCTGCGCGCCACGCTCATCGTCCTGCCCGCTTTCCTGTTCACTCTCACCAATCCTGCCGCCTACCTGCCACTCACGGTGAAGAGTATCCTGCTGGGGCGCGAGGCGACCCAGGTGAGCCTGCGCAATGCGGGCTTCGAACTGATCGGTTCGACCGCGCTGGGCGGCTTGTGTGCGGTGGCGATCTGGGTTTGTTTGAGCCTCGCGGTGGAGCTGTGGTTTTTTACCGGATGGGTCACACTCTGCGCACTCATGCTGGCGAGCCGCGCCACCGGGGCGCGCCCGAGCCGGCTGGCGCCGACGTTCTGGATCAATTCGCTGACGACCGCGCTGATCCTGCTCGGCGCCGCCGTACAGGACAGCGCGTCGGGCAAGGACGTCTACCAGGCTTTCGCCGTGAGGCTGGCGTTGTTCTTCGCCGTCACCGTCTACGCGCTGCTGGCGATGAGACTGCTGGAGGCCAGGCGCGCGCCGGCCGTCGGGGTGTCCGCGCCGGGAGCGTGTTGATCGACGGCATGGGCCGGACCCGCTCCGCGCGGCCCCGGGACGGTTTAAGTTCAACTGAGCCGCTAAAAAAGCCTAGGGAGGCTGTCTGATGCTTGTCAATCTGTTGCTGGGGTTGTCCACGATGATCTTCTGCCTGTTCCTGCAGGGCCTGCTGGTGGTGTCCGCGCTGCGTTTCTACGCACGGCGCCTCGGCCGCGTGCACCTTTCCTTTTTCGCGGCGATGCGCGTGACCAGCGGCATCATGCTGATACTCATTGTGGGCAGTATCGCGCAGATTACCGTCTGGGCGCTGGTGTTCCTGGGCCTGGGCGAATTCGAGACGCTGGAGTTGGCGTTCTACCATTCCGGCGTGAATTTCGCGACGCTGGGATACGGTGACATCGTGATGTCCGCGGAACATCGCGTGCTCGGCCCGCTGGAGGCCATCAACGGCGCACTGATGATCGGTGTTTCAACCGCGGCGCTATCGCGGGCCTTTCGGGAAGTGCTGGTGACGGTGCAGGGAGAAGGGGCATGACAGCAGCGCAGGGATCAAGCCGCCGCGGCTGATTACAGGGCGACGTGGGTGCCCTGATCAGACTGCGGCAGTAGCACCGTGATGCGTAATCCGGTGCCGGTGTTTTCTGCTGTCACCTCACCACCGTGCTGCAAAATAGCGCGCCGGGCAATAGCCAGGCCCAGCCCATAGCCACCGGAAGATCGTGACCGGGCAGAGTCGACGCGGAAAAACTCGTCGAAGATATGCCCGAGATCTTCCTCGGGCACACCCGGCCCCTGATCCTCAATGCTCACCTGGTATTGTTCGCCGGATAATTGCAGCGACACCTTTACCCGCGATTCATGTGCGGTGTGGTGCAGCGCATTACGCAGTATGTTGTCGAAGCATTTGTGCAACAGGTCGCTGTTGCTATCGACAATCGCCTCCTGTGTTGTAGCGTTAAAGTCGACCGCTTTAGCGTCCACCTGTCCCTCAAAATTGGCGTCAGCGCAGAGTTGGGTCAGCAGCGGCACAAGGTCGATATGGGCGTCGAGTTCCATAGCATCTGCCTGCGTGCCGAGCAGTTGCCCGATCAGCTCTTCCAGGCGCTCGGCTTCCTGCTCAATACGCCCGAGGTACACCGGGCCGTTGTCAGGTTTTTCCTGGGCCAGTGCCAGGGCGACTCGCAGGCGCGCCAGCGGCGAGCGCAGTTCATGCGAGACATCACCCAATAGCCGTTTCTGCGCCTGAATTCGCTGCTGTAGCTGTTCGGCCATGGTGTTGAAGTCGCGCGCCAACTCGTCTGTTTCATCGCCGCCGCTGCCGCGCACCTGCAGTCGCGCAGTGAGTTCGCCATCAGCCAGCCGGCGCGATGCCTGTTGCAGGTCTTTGAGGCGATTCGTCATCAGCCTGGACAAGCCGAAACACACGGCACCGCTAATCAGAATTGCCAGAGCGATGCGCAACCACACATTGCCGCCCAATGCATCCATGATGGGTCCTGGCCGCGCCGGGAACACAAACACCGCCCGCAGCATCCCCTGCTGCGGGCGATAGATGGCGTGGGCCACCAGACGTTCCCTGGGTGTACTGAGAGCGGCGCGGCGGCGTGCGCCGTGTATTCGTTTGGCCAGGCGTTGTACCTCCGGAGGGAGCTTGCGTCCCAGCACATCGCTATTCGCCCTGTCGACCAGGTAAATCTCGATGCCGTGCTCCTGCCGTACGTTGGCCACAGCCACTGCCAGCGCATCATCTTCCAGGTTTTGCAGGTTGTAGATGATAGGCAGCAAAAAGCGGTGCGGAGGGCCACCCGATTTGTGCTCGGAATACCCCCTGGGCGGCGGCCTGGATTCAAAATACTGCGATGACAGCATCCAGCTGCCGAGAATCAATATGGTCAGCAGCCAGAAAGCGATGAACATCTTTATAAAAAGATTGCCGCGCAACTTCATCACGCGCTGTCCCCGGCTGTGGCCCTGAACTGGTAACCGACACCGCGCACGCTGACGATCAAATCGTCACCCCCGAGCTCTGCCAGTTTTTTGCGGATTTTGCTGACGTGGACATCGATGCTGCGATCATAGGCTGACAGGGGGCGTCCCAGCGCCTGCTGACTGAGCGTTTCCTTATCCACAACGCTGCCGGCATTGCTGACAAGCAGTTGCAGCACGTTGAACTCGGCGCTGGTGAGAGTGAGATCGGCAGCATCGAAAGTGGCGCTGCGATCAGCCGGGTTGATACAGGTTTTGCCGCAGGTGATGGTCTGCACGCTTGCGGCGGCGCGTGGCATCTTGCCGCGCCGCAGGATGGCCCGGAGGCGCGCCGACAGCTCGCGGGGGTTGCAGGGCTTTGGCAGATAGTCGTCGGCTCCCAGCTCCAGGCCGAGAATGCGATCGGTATCTTCGCCACGCGCTGTGAGCATCAGTATGGGTGTACTGGTGAACTGGCGTAGCGCGCGCAGGACATCCAGGCCCTGCAGCCCCGGTAACATGATGTCGAGGACAATCGCGTCGTATTGTTGGCTGTGGCAGTGTGTTATTGCCTCGGCGCCGTCGTGCACGGCGCGGGTCTGGAAGCCCTCCAGCGACAGGAAATCAGATAACAGCGCGCAGAGCTCCGTATCGTCATCAATAATCAATATCGTGGCACTCATGCGCGCCCTTGCGTACCCGATAACCAGCAGCCAGTGTGAACAACAGCGCAACGCTTGTCACCCGGACTTGACAGCCCACGACGCTTTTTAACATTTCTTTACCCGGCGGGGGCAGAGCTTAACCGGCGAGTGCCGCTAGGATGTTTCCCATGCACAGTCGTTAACGCGGTGCATGGAACGCCCGCAGGGCGGCAACGAATACAACCGACATGAGGAAGTTTTATGAGAAAGTCTCTATCCAGAACACTTATGGGCACCGTCGGTGCAGGCGTCTTTATGCTGTCTGTCGCGGTCTCCAGCTGGTCGATGCCAGCCGGCGGCGAGCAGCAGCGTAACCCGGCAAAAATGGTCAGCGTCCTGGCGGATAAACTGGAGTTGACGGAAACCCAGGAGAAAGACGTTAGCGCACTGCTGAAAGCCTCTCACGCAGAAAGTGAGGCAGATCGACAACGCCTGGCCACGTTGAAGGAGATCCTGCGGCAGCAAGAGCAGAGCTTCAATGAAGGCGTTACCCGTGAGACTGCCGAAGAGGTCGGTGAAATTACGGCTCGCATGCTGTACACGAAGACCAGTACCGCGGCACAAATTTACGCCCTGCTGGACGCTGAGCAGCGCGAGCAGATGGCCGAACTGGACAAAAAACGGGAACTTCGACGTATAAAGCGGCGTGACCACGGCCACCGCGACCTTGAATGAGGTACAAATTGCCTGCCTCCAGGTCTCTTTGGGCAGCTTTGACTGCCCTGTTTCTTTGCCGGGATTTGATCTCAGGCGGTGGGCGCGCCCACATCCACTTTCACGGCAGCAGCCACTTTAAGTGCCTTGGCCACCGCCGCTGCAATGCTCTCATCGCGCGCCAGCGCCACTCCCATGCGGCGGCGCCCGGTCACCTCGGGTTTACCGAACAGGCGCAGGTCTGTATCCGGCTCGGCGAGCGCCGTATCGAGGTTGGCGAAGCTGGCCTGGCTGGACTCGCCCTGTACCAGGATAACCGCCGACGCGGATGGCCCGAGCTGGCGGATCGCGGGAATCGGCAGGCCCAGAATGGCCCGCGCGTGCAGCGCGAATTCGGACAGGTCTTGCGAGATCAGTGTGACCATGCCCGTATCGTGGGGTCGTGGTGAGACTTCACTGAAAATCACCGCATCGCCCTTTACAAACAGCTCTACGCCGAACAGGCCGCGTCCGCCGAGCGCGGCGGTGACTTTCCCGGCAACTTTTTTCGCCGCGGTCAGTGCAGCCTCCGACATGGGTTGTGGCTGCCAGGATTCGCGGTAGTCGCCATCCTCCTGGCGATGACCGATGGGCTCACAGAAGCTGGTGCCATCGCGGTGGCGCACGGTGAGCAATGTGATCTCGTAGTCGAAATCCACGAACCCTTCGACGATCACACGCCCGGCGCCGGCACGGCCGCCCTGCTGTGCGTAGTCCCAGGCCTTGCCCGCCGCGGCCGCATCGCGCACGGTGCTCTGGCCCTTGCCGGAGGAACTCATCACCGGTTTGACCACGCAGGGAACCCCTATTGCTGCAACGGCCGCGTCGAATTCCTCGCGGGTGTCGGCGAAGCGGTAGGGCGAGGTGGGGAGATTGAGTTCTTCTGCCGCCAGCCGGCGAATGCCCTCGCGGTTCATGGTGAGTCGCGCGGCCTGGGCGGTAGGCACCACGGTAAAGCCCTCGTTCTCCAGCTCGACCAGCGTGTCGGTGGCGATCGCCTCGATTTCCGGGACAATGAAGTGCGGCTGTTCCTGTTCAATCACGCGTCGCAGTTCGGTGCCGTCCAGCATGGAGAAGGTGTAGCTGCGATCGGCCACCTGCATTGCAGGTGCATTGGCGTAGCGATCGCAGGCGATCACCTCCACACCGAGGCGCTGCAATTCGATGACGACTTCCTTGCCGAGCTCTCCGGCGCCACACAGCAGCACCCGCGTGGCGGTTGGACTGAACGGCGTTCCCAGCTGGGACATACTTTGCTCCTTGATCGCTAAGGGGAGCTCGGGTCAGGAGAGCTCAATGCCCTGTACGGTATGCAGTGCGCACCTACAGTGTAATTCAGCCAATGGTATTGCGCTCGCGCAGGCTTTGAATCTCATCCTCACTGAAGCCGAGCTCCGCGAGAATTTCCTCGCCGTGAGCGCCCAGCGCGGCGCTGGGAAAGCCGCACCCTGCAGGCGTGGCGCTGAAATTGGCAGGGGTTTTGGGCTCTACGAGTTTGCCGGCCTGCGGGTGCCCGGTATTCACGAACAGGCCGTTGGCCTGCATCTGAGGATGCTCGGGCAGCTCCTCCAGTGAATACGCCTTGGCGCAGGGCACGTCCGCCGCTTCCAGCTTGGCGATGGTCTCGTCCACATCCAGTTCCAGGGCGCGGGCAAATACCTGTTGCGAGACTTCGGCCACCGCGTCGCGATTGGCATTGCGTTGCATGATACTGGCGAGACGCGGATCATCGGAGTCCACACCAAAGGCGGCGCACCAGCCGTGGAAATTGGCATCGGATACCGGCGCTGCCTGGGCGTAGCCATTCCTGAATTTGAGCAGTGGCACCCCTTTGGATACCTGCATGCCCGGGTCTGCGCCTTCGTCCTTGAACCCCGCGGTGCCGGCAACGTCCGCCCACAGGAAGCTGGCCACCGCATCGACCATCGCCAACTGGATATGCTGTCCGCCCGCGCCGCGCTCGCGCGCGAGCAGCGCAGCCGTGATGGCCTGGCTGGCGTACAGCGCCGTCAGCTTGTCGGCGAACAGTTGCTGGTACTGCGCGGGCTCACCCGTGCCGAGTTCGGGCTGGCTGAGCGCCACACCGGCGAAGGCCTGCACGACATTGTCGTAGGCGGCTTTGCCCGCCATCGGGCCGGAGTGGCCGAAACCGGTAACCGAGAGATAAATCAGCTCGGGGTTGAGTGCCGCCAGGGTCGCGTAGTCCACCCCCAGCCGCTCGGCCACGCCGGGACGGAAGTTGTGCAGGATCACATCGACCCCGGTGATCATGCGTTGCAGTACGGCCAGCCCCTCGGGCTGTTTCAAATCCAGCGCGATGCTGCGCTTGCCGCGATTCACATTCTGGAACAGCGCGCTCACGCCGTTGCGGTTGGCCCCCACGTAGCGCATCAGGTCGCCGAAACCCGGCGGTTCCACCTTGATGACCTCTGCGCCCTGGTCGGCCAGCACACCGGCGGCCAGCGGCGCGGCGACCATGCTGCCGATATCGAGAATCCTGATGCCGGCAAGTGGGCCGCCGCCGGGCGCGCCGGCTTCGGGGTTGCTGTTGCCTGGTGCGTCGGCATTGCTCATGGATTGGCTCCCTGCCTGAGCGGCAGGCGCACGGTGGCCTTGCCGGGGGTGGTCACGCCTACCTGATCGTTGCCCAGCGAAATGTCCAGGTCCACCAGGCCCAGGCCATGCTCAATGCGCTTGCCGGTGACGCTGGCCTCGGCCAGCGCAGTCACCCCGTTGCTGTTCATGCCGCGCATCTGGAATGAAATGTTCTGCACCCAGCCCTCGCGGCCCGCCCAGTCAGTCAGCAGTCGCCCGAGCATGGCGGACGTCCAGCCGGTGTTGTAGAAGATGCTGTCCATGCCGCTTTCCCGGGCGAAATCGAAGTCGTGGTGGATGGGCGTCCAGTCCTGCGAACCGCTCACCTGCAGCGCCATGGTGGTCCAGTCGAGCGGCATGCTCAGCGTCGGCAGTTGCTCCCCGATCTCTACATCCTCGAAGTAGCGAACTGCCGTGTAGTCGATTTTACTGTGGTCGGTCTCGCTCATACGCTTTGCCCCCCGGTGTTGGCTGCGCGGGCATCGTCGTTCTGAATCTGCTCGGGCGAGCGATGCACCAGCACGGTGTTGCGCCATTTCGCCACCACGCTGTCGTGCTGATTGAAAATGGCAGTCTCCGAGACAATCCAGATGGCGTGTGCATCGAGCTTGATGGCCTTCCGGTAGATATCGGCAATGCGTAACTGCAGGCGGAGCTGGTCGCCCACGCGAATGGGTTCCAGAAACTCGTACTCCACCGCCATGTTGATACCGCGATCCCCCGGTGTGGGCACGCCCAGCGTGAACAGGGGCCTGTCCGGGTCCTCTGTGGCAATGGGCTTCGGAGGCCAGGGGCCCTCGGAGGCGAAATAGATCGGCAGCATGGAAGGCGGCACGATCACCTCGCGGTAGGGGCCGTCCTTTGCTACCGCAGGGTCCAGAAACAGGGGGTTGAGATCACCCACCATGTGGCAGTGGCGGCGTATCGGATCGTACTCCACCGGGTAGCGGCCCCGCGCCTCGGCGAGCAGCTTGCCGCGCCATTCGCGGCGCACCGCCTCGAGGTCGTAATCGTCCGGGTGAATCAGTGTCATCGGGTGGTTCCTGACAGTCGGTAAAGCCAGCCGCGGCGGCGGGATTGCTCAGCGCTGGGCCGGCCGGTTTGGAGGGCGGATTATAGGTTTGGAAACGGGTGTGATGCAAAAGCCGTAGTTTGGCATACCAGGCACTTGCACAATTTGTTGAACAAGTTAAACTTGCACAGTAAATTGTACAAGTGAGTGTAGGCTCAATGAAAGTTGTTACTTTTTCTGACGCCCGGAATCGACTGAAAAGTGTTTTGGATGGAGTGGTCAGCGATGCCGACTATACGATAATCGCCCGTCGGGATGCCGATGATGCCGTGGTGATGTCGCTCGACCAGTTCAACAGCCTGATGGAAACGGTGCATTTGTTAAAAAGCCCGGCCAATGCGGCGCATCTCAACAAGTCCATTAATCAATACCGGGCCGGCAAAGTTCAGAAACGCAAGCTGACCGATGATTGAACTGCTGACCTGGACCAGGGAGGCCTGGGCGGACTACGTGTACTGGCAAAGCCAGGATAAAAAAACACTCAAACGCATCAACAAGCTGATACGTGATGCGCAACGCAGTCCCTTTGAGGGCATCGGCAAACCGGAGCCGTTGAAAGAGAATCTGGCAGGCTTCTGGTCGCGGCGAATTGATGATACCAACCGGCTGGTGTATGCGGTTGACAAGAAACAGATCACGATTATTTCATGTCGGTATCATTATGAAAAGTGAGTTAATGGGGCAGTGACGGCGACGGTTGTTCCGTTTCGCCTGTGCATCCACCTCAAAGCCGCGCGCGTTGTCGGTTTTATCTGTAAGGAGTAATCAGTTGCCCTCAGCAACTCTGAAGATGTTCCTGGTCTATGGCGATCCAAAGCGCCTGCGTACCGTTGAACTCTCGAACTGGACAGGTAAAGCCGTTGCCGGCCCACGCAGTGAATTTGATCGAGTCATTGAACGCGATGAGTCCTTGAATTCTGGCATCTACTTTCTGACAGGCGTGGATCCTGATACCAATAAGAGCGTGATATACATCGGTGAGGCAGAGTGCATTCGAGATCGAGTGAAATTACACCTTGCGAAAGACTACTGGAATCAAATCGCATTCTTCATCAGCAAAGATGAAAATCTTACCAAGGCTCACATTCGCTTTATTGAAGGAAGACTTATTGAGTCAGCCAGGTCAGCTGGTCGGTCAGTGGTCATGAATGGTCAAGGTAGTGGCTCAAAGCTTCCTGAGTCGGATCGGGAGGATATGGAAGTGTTTCTTGATAAAGTCCATCAGATCCTGCCGGTGCTGGGCATTGAAAGCTTCGTCAAAACTGGCGGAAAAGACAAGCCGGGTATTGATACTGAAATACTTACCTGCTCGATAAAAAATGTAACAGCAACAGGCTATCTCACTCCAAATGGTATTGTGGTTATTGCCGGATCAGAGGCGGTACTGAAGGAACGAGCATCCGCGAGAAAATGGCCTGCTGTTCTTGTTCAGAGGGATCAGCTCATTGAAGAGGGCGGTCTTATTCAAAAAGTAGACAAATGGGTTTTCGTCAAAGACACCGAGTTTTCAAGTCCCAGCGCTGCGGCCGCTGTCATACACGGTGGCAGTGCCAATGGTTTGACCGCATGGAAGGACAAGCGCGGCAGGTCCCTGAAAGATATTGAGAGCGGATAGTCGCACATCATAAACAATGAAGCAGATTTATAAGATTACCTACCCCACAGGCAAGATCTATATCGGGAAGGACAGCATCGGAAGCCACCGGTACTACGGTAGTCCGGATATGCAGGTCGTCAACGACGACTTTGCCACACTGCCGGAATCAGTGCGCAAAGATTACAGCATCCGGAAGGAGATTTTGTGGGAGGCCGAGGACTGTACCGAAGCTGATTTAGCGGCCAAGGAAGTTGAGTTTATTCGCAAGTTGCGATCCAATGATCCAGAAATCGGGTATAACCGCTGGCCAACTTTCAAGAGCGAATCGGTTACATAGCCGGTGCAGACACGGCTATGCTGTGTAGTTTGCGCATTTCGGAACTCGTTCAGGGTGCCACCTTCAATACCAGCACTGCAACGTCGCACCCCCAGTTACCTGAGATAATAAGGTACAAGACATCGGTGCTGGAGACGAGCCGGGTGAGGTGTTCATATAATTGCCAGAAGCCGCCTCTCCGAGACCTTGTCTGTTACGTCGGGGTTCCGCGCGTGGCTTCCGAGCGCGCGATAAATTGCACCACCTGGCTCCATACCTGGATGAACTGTTCACTACGAAACTCACTGTGTGTGGCGAGCCAGTCGAAGTGCTGTGCGACATCCGTTTCGCTGCCGCCATGGTGGCCAATGATATCCAGGTGGTCGGCCCGCGCCACGGCTATGCAGTCGCCCCACGGTTGGGAGTTCGTGGGCACGATACCGTCGTTGGCATCGGAGTCCGGGAGTGCGCCGAGGGATTTCTTGAGTTGGCGTTGGTACTGCGCATTGGGTGACGGAAAGCGATAACCTGTCGCTAGCTGGCTGAGGCTGTAATAGAACGCCTGCTGTGCCTGCTCAACAAAATTGAAGCCTATCTCCAGTGAGGTGCTCAGGGCAGGCGGGCGAGCCTGCGTAATAACCGCACCGTAGGCCACATGCTCCCGGTCAATCGCCAGTGCGTTGAAGACATCCATCGACTCCACAGTGAGCTGCGTCAGCAGTGACTGATCGGTCTGCACGTGGCCAAGCAGTTGCCTGACTTGCTCACGGCGTTCCGGATTGAAGTCCGAGAGCAACTGTTGGTAGAGCTGGCTGGCGAGTGAGCCGGTGGCCTCGCCGAGTGCTGGCGGTACAGCGAACAAGCCGGCAATTTCCACCCATACATGCAGCGGCAGTTGCACGCCACGCAGTGCCGTCATCGTGATGATAGACAGCAGCTGCAACAGTTTACGGCCCAGCAAGCCGGTGAAGAACGATGCAATCGGAGCGCCACGATGGGGCGTCGCGATACTGATGCTTGAGCAGACGCGCCGCGCAATGGCCTCAACGTCGATACGGGTCTCCAGATTCACGCCGGGAGAGAGCAGCAAGCGTGCGTCCAGGCCGCCGGTGGAATGGCCTACCAGATGAATCGCCGCGCCGGTGTGCGGGCGAACCCGGGCAATAGTCTCAAGCAGGCTGCGGGAGCGTGCCCGCAGGCTGGCAGTGGGCAGCGATGGTACGCAGTGGATGCGCGCCGGGATGCCTGAATCATCCAGCTGCTGGTTGAGCTGGCGGAGAACCGGCCCCCAGTAGACAAAATCGCCAAGATTGGCGAAGCCGAAAAAACCGGGGATCAGGAAAATGTGGCGTTGCATCGCTCGCCCATGAGTGTTGTGTGCAGGCATGATGACACACTGGCCGCAAACCATTCCACGCTGGGTTGCAGGCGCTGCCGCCCGCTAGAAGTCATACCGCAACGTCGCTCCCCAGGTGCGTGGGTCGGCGAGGAAGAACGCATCGGTGCCCGAGACGAGCTGGGTGACCGCTGTCTGGCTGGCGTAGTCGTCGTCGGTGAGGTTCCTGCCCCACACGGATACATTCCAGTTGTCGTTGCGCCAGCCGAGCTTCATGTTGAGCAGGTTGCGGTCGTCGAAATCTGAAGGCATCAAGTCGGCGGTGTCGGCAACGTTGGTGGTGTGATCATCCATGTAGCTGTAGTCCGTGCGCCAGTACACGCCGCCATCGCCGAGCGGAAAGACCACTGTCGCTGCCAGGTTGCCGCTAAGCTCGGCGGTGAAGGGCAGTTGCTGGCCCTCGTCCGGCCCCGCGGTGATCTCGTAGCGGTCGAGGTACTGCAGGCCCGCCGAGAGCGTCAGGTTGGGCAGTGGCAGGGCCTCCACGTACAGGTCGAGCCCCGCAGATTCAACCTCCGCTTCATTGCTCACGAAAGTGCCGATGCCCGTTTCCTGTTGCTGCTGGGATTGGAAATCGTCTATCTGGGTAAAGAACACGGTGGCGTTAATCCGCAGCCTTGCATCCAGTAATGTGGATTTTAAACCCAGTTCGTAGGAGAGCGTTTCCTCGTCGTCAAACTCGCGCGTATCAGCGGCCCCACTTACGCTGTTGAAGCCACCGGACTTGGTGCCCGTGGACGCGCTGGCGAAAACCATGCTGTCGAGTCCCACGTCCAGCGCCAGGCGCAGCAGCCAGTCGATGTTGTCGGCGTTACGCTCGAGTGTGGCGTCGATAGGCGTCGACACGGAATCCAGGAATGAACTGCCGAGCAGCGCGGCAGAGGGCGCGGTGGAATTGGTTTGGCTGAACAGGTCCGACTCCTTGTTTTCGTCCGTCCAGCGCAGGCCGCCGGTGAGGTGCCAGCGCTCGCCGATGTGCCAGGTGGCCTGGCCGAAGGCGGCGAGTGTCTCGGTCTCCTGCTTCGATTGGGCCACGAGGTTGTCTCCGGGCGCCGCGACGAAGTCCACAGTGACACCCGGCGGGAGGGGCAGATCCTGTTGGCTGGCAATCTCGATGAAATCGTCACCGAGAATCACGAAAGGTCTGTCGTCACCGCGCTCGGTGGTCTGCTCGTAGTAGAACAGCCCCACCTGGTACTCGATGCTGTCGCCGAGGTCGGCGGTCAGCCTGAGCTCCTGCGAGAAGCTGTCGCCGGAAAAGTTGTCATCCAGCAGGGCCAGTACGTCGAGCTGTGAGCGGTCGGCGTCCACGTCCACGCTGTACTCATACTCGTTCCAGGCGGTGATTGAGGTGATGGTGCCCCAGTTCAGGTCGTAGTCCGCGCTGAGTGAGAGCAGATCAGATTCCATCGCGAAGCGGCTTTCCACATCCGGCGACACTTCGTAATCGTAGGGGTCGTTCCGGTCCCGTTCGAAGCCCTGGGCGGCGAGTGCGTCGTTGAGTGCAGCGGACTGAATGGCGTCCGCGCCGCAGCAGGTGGTGTCGCGATCTACGTGACTACCGCTCAGTAGCAGGCTGAGATTGGCGCTGGGTTCCCATTGCAGTTTGCCCATCAGGTTCCAGTCGTCGGCGTCGTTGAGGTCATCGCCGGCGCTGTTGTCATAGAAACCATCGCGCTGGTGGCTGTTGCCGGAGACGCGGTAGGCGAGTGTGTCGGTGAGGGGCCCGGATGCCGACACGGTGAAGCGGCGCATGGCGTAGTCACCGGCCGAGGCCTCGAGGTAGCCCTCGAACTCGTCGGCGTTGGGTGCGCGCGTGACCACGCTGATCGCGCCGGCGTTGGTGTTCTTGCCGTACAGCGTGCCCTGTGGGCCCTGCAGTACCTCGATGCGTTCTATATCGGTGAGGTCGGACATGCCCAACCCGGTGCGCCCGATGAATACGCCGTCCACGAACAGGCCAACGGAGGGTTCCAGCGCCGGGTCAGCCTGTGCCGTACCGATACCGCGAATGGTCATGCGCGCGTTGAAGGGGCTGAAGTTGACGTTGACGTTCAGGCTCGGCGTCATCACGGCGAGATCGATAGCGTTGTTGATGCCCGCTTCCTGGATGGTTTCGGCACCGAAGGCGGTGACGGTAACCGGGATGTCCTGCAGACTTTCGGCGCGTTTGGTGGCGGTGACGATCACCTCTTCCAGCGCGGTGGTTTGCGCGTACGTGGCGCTGCCCGCGATGAGCAGGGTCGTTATCGCGGATGCCGCTATGAGTCTGCGCATCAAGAGTCTCCTTGTCGCTGGTTGTTATATTCTTCAGAACGCGGAATAATAAGGCATAAAATATGTCATAAAATACTGACAGTCAATGTGCAAGAAGATGCCGGTGCGCTCTGTTGGCACCGGGGCACGCATGAATGTGGGGCCGCTGGACGCGGTCAATATAGCGACATAAGATATGTCAATTAATGAGCCGACAGGCATGACTGCAGGCTCTCACCATGCCCAAAGGAGGCAGCACAATGAAAACCCGGATTACCGAACTGCTCGGCATCGAAACGCCCATCATCTGCGGCGGCATGATGCGTGTAGGCACGGCGGAACTCGCGGCGGCCGCATCCAATGCGGGTGCGCTGGGTGTGATGACGGCGCTGACACAGCCCACCCTCGAGGGCCTGCGTGGCGAGATTGAGAAGTGTCGCTCGCTGACGGACAAACCCTTCGGCGTGAACCTGACGGTGGGCGTGGTTTCGACCGACATCAACTATGACGACTACCTCGATGTAATTATCGACAGCGGGGTGAAGATCGTGGAGACGGCAGGTCGCAGCCCCGAGCCGTTCATGGAGCGCTTCAAGGCGAACGGCATCGTGGTGATTCACAAGTGCGTGGCGGTGCGGCATGCACTGAAGGCGGAACGCATCGGCGTCGACGTGGTGAGCATCGATGGTTTCGAGTGTGCGGGGCATCCGGGTGAGCAGGATATTGGTGGCCTGGTGCTGTTTCCCGCCGCGGCGCAGGCGCTGAAGATACCGGTGGTCGCCTCCGGCGGCATCGCCGACGGTCGCGGCCTGGTAGCCGCGCTCGCGCTGGGCTGCGAGGGTATCAACATGGGCAGCCGCTTCATGGTGACGCAGGAGGCGCCCATTCACGAGGGTATCAAGCAGAAGATCGTGGAGATGGATGAAAACCAGACGCGCCTGATCTTCCGCAGCTATCGCAACACCGCGCGCGTGTACCGCAATTCGGTGGCCGACAAGGTCGCCGAGATTGAAGCGGCCGGCGGCGAATTCGGCGAGGTGCACCACCTGGTGTCCGGTGCGAACCAGGACAAGGCGTGGACCACCGGGGATATCGAGGCGGGCATGGTCACCGTGGGCATGAGCGGTGGCTTGATCAACGATATTCCCACCTGCCAGGAACTGGTGAGCACTATCGTCGACGATGCCGAGACGATTATCCGCAACAGGCTCTCCGGCATGCTGGACGAGGCCGCCCCGGCGAGCGCGGCATGAAAGAATCCGCGGAAACGGATGGCCGGCGCCTGCGCACGGAGCGCAGCCGGCAGGCAATCATCGATGCGGCACTGGCGTACATGGAAGAGGGCAACCTTGCGCCTACCGCGCAGCAGATTGCGGACCGCGCGGGGCTGGGTATCCGCTCGTTTTTCCGCCACTTTGAAGACATGGGTGCGCTCTCGGCGGCAGTGGATCAGCAGATTCGTACCTCCTACGAAGCGCTGTTTCTCGGAGGCGACCGCGAGGGAAGCCTGCACGAGCGCATTGAGCATGCGGTGAGCCGCCGCGCCGACGCCTATGAAACCGTGCGCAACCTTGTGCTCGCAACCGCGGCGCAAAGCTGGCGTTACGCGGAACTGCGCGCCAACTACGCGCGCTGCCAGCGGGGGCTGCGCAAGGACATTGACGACTGGCTGCCGGAATTGAACCGGCTGCCTGCGGCGAGGCGGGAGGCGGTCGATGCGATCAGTTCTTTTGAGATGTGGCATCGGCTGCGCGAGCATCAGGGCCTGAGCAAGAAAGCGAGCATCGAGATTGTCACGGATCTGCTCAAGGGGCTGGTGCCCGGGGGGTAGCCGTTACGATTGTTCGTGCCCGGCAGTGCCGGGGCGCTTCGTGCTCTCGTCAGTAAACAGTTGTTCCAGCGGAGAGACGTTTATGCAGGTCAAAAACGCGGTGATACCCAGCCAAGCCCAGATCGTGGAATTTCTCGAACCTGGCCCTGAAGGCCCTATTTACATGGTGAACCTGCTCAAGTTCAAGGAGCGGGCGGAGTATGAAGACGGCCGTGAGACGGATCTCAGCGGCCGCGAGGCCTATGCGATCTATACCGAAGGCGTGATTGAGTTGTTGCAGGAGTTCGGCGGTTACGCGGCTTTTTCCGCGGACGTGGAGCGGCTGATGCTGGGCGAGGTGGAAGACCTCTGGGACACCGTTGCGATTGCCGTGTACCCCTCGCGCGAAGCGATGCTGAGCATGATGCAGTCCGAGGAGATGCGAGCGATTTCGGTGCACCGCAGCGCCGGCCTCGCCGGGCAGCTCAACATTGAAACGGTGGCGGCAATGGGGAGATGGCTGGAGCAGGGAGCATGAAAAAAATTCTCCTGGTCACGCTGCTGGTGGTGTCTGGCCTCGGTGCGCTGGCCTGGTATCAGCGCATTGATATCATGCTGGCGCTGGTCAAGTTCCGCAGTGAGCGCGAGACGGTGATCGCTCCGAACCGCGAAATAGCCTGGGCGCAGGGGCCGGGGGAAGCCGTTGCACCGCCCGCTGAGCGCCCGCCCAACATCATCCTGATTCTGGCGGATGATCTGGGCTACAACGATATTTCCACCTTTGGCGGCGGTGTGGCGGGCGGGCGCGTGCAAACGCCGCATATCGACCAGCTCGCGGCGAACGGCGCGGTGTTTGAACAAGCCTACGCGGGCAATGCCACCTGTGCGCCCTCACGCGCCATGATCATGACCGGGCGCTATCCCACGCGTACCGGTTTCGAATTCACGCCCACGCCGTCCGGCATGGGCCCGCTGGTATCGATGATCGCGGGCAGCATGGACAACGGCCTGCCGCCGGGCAGGTTCAACGAACAGGGTGCCGCCGAGGCGCCGCCCTATGAAGATCAGGGCCTGCCTGCCTCCGAGGTGACGGTCGCCGAAATGCTCGATGGGCAGGGCTATCACACGGTACACATCGGCAAGTGGCACCTGGGCCGCGGCGCCGGTTTTGCGCCGCGTGACCAGGGGTTTGACGAGAGCCTGTTGATGGCGAACGGTCTTTATCTGCCGGAAGATCACCCCGACGTGGTCAATGCCAGACTGGATTTCGACCCCATCGACCAGTTTCTCTGGGCACGCATGCGCTATGCAGCGGCCTTCAACAATGCCGGCAGCAATTTCTTTGAGCCCGGGGGTTACCTCACCGATTACTGGACGGACGAATCCATCGAGGTGATCCGCGCCAACCGTCACCGCCCCTTCTTTCTCTATCTCGCACACTGGGGTCCGCACACGCCGTTGCAGGCCACGCGTGAGGACTATGCCGCGGTGGGCGATATCCAGCCGCACCACCTGCGCGTTTACGCGGCGATGATTCGGGCGCTGGACCGCAGCGTGGGGCGTATTCTGGCGACCCTGGAAGAGGAGGGGCTGGCGGATAACACGCTGGTGATCTTCTCCAGCGACAACGGCGGCGCCGGATACATCGGCCTGCCGGAGGTCAATGCACCCTTTCGCGGCTGGAAGCTGACCAATTTCGAGGGCGGGTTGCGGGTGCCGTTGTTCCTGCAGTGGCCGGCGCGCATTCCTGCCGGCACGCGTGTGTCTGCGCCGGCAGCGCACATTGATATGCTGCCCACTCTCGCCGCGGCCGCCGGTTCGCCCTTGCCCGAGGGCGTGGCCATCGACGGGCGCAGCCTGCTGCCACTGGCCACCGGTGGGCAGGCGGCGGCTGCCGCATGGGATCGCGACACCCTGTTCTGGCAGAGCGGCTACTACCGCGCGGTGCGCCACGGCGACTGGAAACTACAGGTGTCGGAGCACCCGGAAAAAGCGTGGTTGTACAACCTGGCGAATGACCCGCAGGAGCGCGAAAATCTCGCGGCAACAGAGCCTGAAAAGCTGGCCGAACTCCAGGCCTTGCTGGCTGCGCACCGGGCGTCTGCCCGCCCGCCGCTCTATCCCTACGTGGCGGAACTGCCGGTCGCGATCGACAAGACCCTGGCCGAGCGTTTCCTGGAGGGCGACGAATACGTCTACTGGCCGAACTGACCGGCCGGGCAGGCAGTGCCCCGGTTACAGTCCCTCGCGGCTGAGTTCAATGGCCGTGGAGTTCGCCGGCAGGAAAAACGTCGTGCCATCCTCGCCGATGGTGTAGTCGGGGAAGATCGCATCTGCGCCGTTCAGGAACAGGGTCTTCTGGCCGGGAAAAATGAGCGGCGGCACGATGTGATAGTAGAGCAGGTGGCCCACGCCCGCATCACGTGCCGTCTCTGCCGCTTCCACGGGGCTGGCGTGGTAGTCCAGAATGTCGTGCGTCACTTTCGCCATGATGGGGAGGCCGGCCTTCTCTGCCGCCTCGTGCATCATATTTACCAGGTTCGGCGCCAGCGCTTCGTGCACCAGCAGGTCCACACCCTGGGCGTAGGTCTCGATATTGTCTGATTTATTGGTGTCGCCGGATACCAGCACCGTACGGCCTTTATAAGTGAAGCGGTAGCCGACGGCCGGGTCGACGGGCAGGTGGTCCACCGCCAGCGCCTCCACCGTCAGGCCGTCCTGCTCGTACACCGTTGTCAGGCTGCCCTGTGCAGGCTTGGCGAAGGGTCGCGCCAGCATGCCGGCGCCCTTGAGGTCCGCGACCAGGTCACCGTGATGCTCCTGGCGGTAGACGAAATCCTGCGCGTAGGCCTCATTGAAGCCGTTTACGATGCGTTCCACCCCGGGCGGGCCGTACACGGGCAGGGGAGATTTGTTGCCGTTGCCCACCCAGCGCAGCGTGGCGGCTTCGCCGAGGCCGTCGATGTGGTCGGAGTGGAAGTGCGTGAGAAAGACCGCGGCGATGGTGCCCGGCTGGTAGCCCATGCGGGTGAGATTGCGCACGCCATCGGTGCCGGCATCCACCAGGAAAAGCGTCTTGCCCGCGACAATTGCGATACACGGGCCCGAGGCCTTGGGCGCGGGCAGCGGCCCCCCCGCGCCACACAGTGCCACGTGCAGGCCGTCTGCATAGGTATCGATAATGTCGGCACCGAGGCGCGCTTCCAGGCCGCGCTCCATCACGCGGGTGAGAATGAGGGAACGCTGGCTGTAGGCGAGCAGCCCCAGTACAGCGACAACGGCGAGCAGGATGACGGATTTTTTCATGTGCATGGCCTCGGGTTATGCGCGCCAGCCAGACGGGTATTCACCGGGCGTTGGTGGCTGCGGACAATGGCTGCAACAATATGACATATTGTATGTCATATCAAGTGGCGCACGGCAACTGGCGCATGGCAACTGGCGCACGGCGAGTGGCGCACGGCGAGTGGCGCACGGCGAGTGGCGCACGCCTCGCACAGTCGGCCACTGACGCGCCATCGCGAGTTGCGGTGCGATGTACTCAGTCGAGATCGCTGGCGTCGTGACGCTCTATCACCTGTGTGTCCTCATCGCCCCAGGCGCGGTTCACGCGCTGGCCGCGCTGTACCGCGGGGCGAGTCTGCAGCTCGTCGTTCCAGCGCAGCACATGGGTGTAGGACGCGACATCGAGAAATTCCTTCGCATCGTAGAGCTTGCCGGCAACGGTAGCGCCGTACCAGGCAGCGATCGCCATGTCGGCGATGGTGTACTCCCCGCCACATATGAACTGGCGCTCCGCGAGATTGCGATCGAGCACGTCAAGCTGCCGTTTCACTTCCATGGTGTAGCGATTGATGGGGTACTCCCATTTTTCCGGGGCGTAGGCATAGAAGTGCCCGAAACCACCGCCCAGGTACGCCGCACTGCTCATTTGCCAGAACAGCCACGACATGCACTCGGCGCGTGCCGAGGGCTCGGTAGGCAGGAACTCGCCGAACTTTTCCGCCAGGTAGACGAGAATGGCCCCGGATTCAAATACCCGCGTGGGCGGATCCATGCTGCGGTCCTGCAGTGCGGGAATCTTGGAGTTCGGGTTGATACTCACGAAGCCGCTGCTGAACTGGTCACCCTCCTGGATATTGATAAACCAGGCATCGTACTCCGCGCCCGAGTGGCCGAGAGCGAGCAACTCTTCCAGCATCACGGTGACTTTCACACCGTTGGGTGTGGCCAACGAGTAAAGTTGCAACGGGTGCTTGCCCACCGGCAGCTCTTTCTCATGGGTGGGGCCTGCAATAGGCCGGTTGATATTGGCGAAGCGGCCGCCGCTGTTCCTGTCCCACGTCCAGACCCGGGGTGGTACGTACTCTGAATTCTCTGCCATGCTGATCTCCTGTTTCAGTGAAATGCATTCTGTGCGTGCTTGCGCCTCAAACGCAACAACCGTGCGCAACACTCCCGTCCTTGCGACCGCCTCAGCCGCAACCGAACAATGGCTGGCGGTAATGGCAAAGCCGGTTGTCCAGGTGTGTCAGTCACCCTCTCTTCCGCGCACGGGCTTGAGCCACAATGCATCGAGCAGTGCGGTAACGGCTAGCAGTAACAGTGCCAGCAATAACCGCGGATCGCCGAGGTAGAACTGCGTCTCGACCGGGAAGGCGATGGTTTTGGCCAGCGACGCCATCTTGAACGGGTGCGCCTCCATGAAGGCCGGGTCACCGACAATGGCCATGAACGTGCGTCGGCTGCGGTAGCGAATCACCGCGGCACTCTGCCACTGTTCGGCGTTGTCGATGCCGGAGACATCCATCGCCGGGAAGACTGCGTCGCCGGTGAGCACCGGGTGGCAGGCGCGTCGCAGCAGGGCCGGGAACATATGTGCCATGTAGCGCGCCATGAGCTGTTCGGCATTCTCGCCCGGCGCGGCACCGGGTACATCCGGCGGTTTCGGGTTCAGGTCGAGCGCGTTGAGCATCAGGAACTGGCGGCCCCTGTCTTCCCGCATGAAGCGCGTGATGGTGGCGATGCGTTGCTCCGACATGCCGTTGCTGCGCATGGCGTCGATGTGCTGCGCTATCTCCGCATCGCTCAGCGGGCCGCCGAAATCCGTGTACCAGAGTGTGAATGCCAGATAGAGAATGGCCGGTACCAGCCAGAGCGTTAGTCGGGTTTGCATGGTCAGTGTCCTGAATTGGCTGGTTTCCAGCGTTATTGTGATGGCGTGAACACCTGGTTGGCCACCGGCACGTCACAGATGCGGCGCATTCTCACCGGCTCATCAAAAGCCGGATACTTCCAATACAGCTCGTCGTCCTCCAGCCAGCGCTTGACGACCGTGATGGCGGCCATTCCGAATGGATGAAAGCGCAGCACCGCGTTGTCGTCCACACTGATCGACGCCCAGGTATTCACGCAGTTATTGTGCATGCCCTCCACATCCCGCGAACCATTCTCCAACGTGCCGTCGGCGTGAAAGTCGTGAATGATGCCGGTGGTGGTTATCACAAAGCGATCGCCGCACTGCTCGATGCGCTCGAGGTGTCCGACGGGCCCGGTATAAGCCAGCCACAGGCCGCGCAAATCCGGAAACCCCGGCGCAATCGGCTCCGCGCAGTGGGCGAGAACCGGCGCGGGGAATGTTTTGTAGTGACAGGCGGGTGCAGGCGGCGTGTAGGCCTTCGGAATGTCCCTGGCGGTCAGGCCGGTACCGTCGAGCGCAGGCAGTGCGCAATAGTCGAGGTGCGCGCCACTCTCCAGGAAAATCCGTGCCTCCGTGGTATCCGGCGGGCGCGGCCACCAGAATGCCACGGCGTAGACACAGCCGAGCAGCAGTAGCAACGCGGTCAGGCAGAAGCGTGCGATGCGCATGGTGCTATGCCCTCAATTGCCCATAAGCGTGTGGTTTCCCGGGTCGATTTCGTGGTCCGCGCGTTGCCCCGGCCTGCTATGGGCGCAAGGTTTACATATTGGCATTTGTTATGTCAATATTCTGGCCGGTCCACAGCGTGCACTCACGCAGGCCGGGGACGGGGCACGAGGAGTACGCAGGCGCGGCCGGCGTAGCGGCGCAATCCACACAGGAGATACAGCATGGCAGAGGTAGAACGAATTGAGCTGTTCGGCGGTACAGGCTCACCCTACACCCGCAAAATGGTCGCGTTGCTGCGTTATCGGCGTATTCCCTACAGTATTGGCTGGAAAGACCCGGCCGCCGCGCTCGAGGCGCGCGGACTGGAGAAACCCCGCCCCATTTTCCACCCGACCTTCCTGTTTGCCCAGGCCGATGGCAGCCTGCAGCCGGCCTGCGATTCCACCCCGATCATCCGCCGCCTTGAGGCAGACTACGCCGATCGCTCAGTGCTGCCGCCGGACCCGGCGCTGGCTTTCATTGACTACCTGATTGAGGATTTCGCCGACGAGTGGTGTACCAAGTACATGTTTCACTACCGCTGGTATGCGGGGGAAGATGCCGACAACGCCGGCACGCTGTTGCCGCTGACCATGCAGCTCAATATGTCCGGGGAAACGCTGGCGCAGCTCAAGGCGGCATTTTCCGAGCGCCAGATCGGGCGCCTTTACGTGGTGGGTTCCAACGCCACCACCGCACCGGTGATCGACGCCAGCTACCGGCGTTTCCTCGCGGCCATGGAGGCGCATCTGGCGCAGCAACCGTACATGCTCGGGCACCGCCCGGCCGCCGGCGATTTCGGATTGTTCGGGCAACTCTCGCAACTGGTGGGCTTCGACCCGACGCCGCGCGCCATCGCCCACGCGGTATCGCCGCGCACGGTGGCCTGGGTGAGCTGTATGGAAGATCAGTGCGGCCTGGAACCCACAGCGGAGGATTGGCGGTCGCTCGCGGAACAACCGGAAACCCTGCGTGGTCTGCTGGCAGAGATAGGCCGGGTGTACGTGCCCGCGCAACTGGCCAATGCCGCGGCGGTAGCGGCGGGAGAGAAAAGCTGGGAATCGGAGATCGACGGCACGCGTTGGACGCAGCAGACTTTTCCGTACCAGGCGAAGTGCCTGCGCTGGACGAACGAGCACTATTACGCGCTGGGAAGCAGCGACAGGCAGCAGGTGGACGCGCTGCTGGCGGGCACCGGGGTTGGGGCAATGCTCGACCAGCGTTTTCTTGGCTGAGTGCGTCCCTGGCCAGGCGCGACTACGTCGCCTGGCATTGCGGGCAGAAGTACAGGCGGCGGCCACCGGCTTGCTCGCGCCGGATGGCGGTGCCGCAGCGGTAGCAGGGTTGAGCATCCCTGCCGAAAACATAAAAACGTCGCTGACCGCGCGGTAGCCCACGCTGTTGCAGTCGTGTCGCCAGGCGCGGCGCGAGCGTGATACCCGCTGTTTCATAGCTTCGACGGCTGACGGCGAGTGTACTGCGAGCGAGCCTGCCCGCTTCCCCGCGCGTGAGTGCCACGGCCCGTTGATGCGCCGGCAGGCGCGCATCGAACAGAATTTCCGAGCGCAGGTAGTTGCCGTTGCCCGCCAGGAATGCCTGATCGAGATACAGCGTGCCCAGGTCGCGCTTCGCGAAAGCGGGCAGTGCCAGTCGCTCGGCGATCTGCCGCCAGGTGAGGCGGTCGTCCATGATGTCCGGGCCCAGCTTGCGCAGGAAGGGATGGTTTGCCAGTTCCAGCGTGGCCCAGACGCCGATGTCCGAGGCACTGTAGAGGATTGCGCTGTGGGTATCGGTTTGTAGCAACAGGCGCAGGGAGCGTTTGCTCGCGGGCAGGGTATGCCCCTTCAGCACCCGCCAGACACCGTACAACTGGTTGTGCGAGTAGATGCTCAGCCCGTGTTCAAAATGCGTTAGCAGGGCTTTGCCGCGGGTTTCCACCGCGCTTACCCGGTGGCCTCGCAGCGCTTTTGCGTGGTGGCGTAGCCGTGGCTGGCCGAAACGCAGCGTGTGAATGGTCTGACCTTCAAGTACCGTGGCAAGCCCGTCGGCGGCGCGGCGGATCTCAGGTCCCTCGGGCATTCTGGCCTCCGCTGTGCCATGCTGTGGTGCTGCAGTGTAGCGCCCCGTACGGGCACTCGCTTGACGAATTTGTCAGCGTGGCAATCTGTACCCGCGCAAGCTGCGTAACAACACGGACAAAACCTGAACCCGAGGAATGCACGCCATGAAGTTCGCCTATCACGCCACCATGTGTCCCCCCGACCAGTATCTGCCGCTGGCCCTCGCCGCCGAGGCCGCGGGCTTCGACACGTTTACCTTCCCGGACAGTATCTGCTACCCGAAGGAAGGCTCCGATGTGTACCCCTACAACGACGATGGCTCACGTGAATTCCTCGACGGCGTGCCTTTCCTGGAGCCGTTTGTCGCGATTCCCTACCTGGCGGCGCGCACCGAGAAGCTGCGCTTCACTACCTCGGTGATCAAGCTGGCCATCCGTCAGCCGGCGATCGTGGCAAAACAGTTGTCGTCCATGGCGGTGATGATAGGCGACCGTTTTGGTTTCGGTGTGGGTATCAGCCCCTGGCCGGAAGATTTCGAGGCTTGCCAGATAGCCTGGGAGAAACGGGGCAAGCGTATGGACGAGATGATGGAAATCGTTAATGGCCTGATGACCGGCGAGTACTTCGGTTACGAGGGCGAGATTTTTCAGATGGCACCCATCAAGCTTTGCCCGGTGCCCGATTTCCATGTGCCGTTGCTGGTGGGCGGGCACGCGAAACCGGCACTGCGCCGTGCGGCGCGGCTCGGCGATGGCTGGATTTCCGCCGGTTCATCCCTGAACGAACTGCGCGACATGATCGGCCAGATCGAAGACTTCCGCAAAGACTACGGCCGCGACAAGGGTCCCTTCGAGTATCACGCCATGACGGAAGCGGCCTACTCCGCCGAGGGCCTGCACGATCTCGCGGGCGCCGGCGTGACGGAAGTGATTATCGCCTTCCGTAACCCCTACGACGCGGAGCCGGATACACAGACCGTGGAAGAGAAGGTGGGCATGATCAACTGGTATGCGGAGAATGTGATCAAGCCGTATCGCGAAGGCTAGTGCTTTGCGCGTTCCGCGGTGAGCGTGTTGACGCCTCACATCAGGGCGCGAAAGGATTGCGTGCCATCAGGTTCTTTTGCAGCTCGTTGGTTCCGCCGGCCCATAGCGCGAGCAAACCCTCGCGCAGCCAGCGCTCCAGCGGAAAGTCCTGGAGGTAGGCGCGCCCACCCATCACCTGCATCGCCGTCATACTCACGTCCTGTTGCATGCGGGCGGCGAATGCCTTGGCTGCGGCCACGGCATTGGTGGGGTTGCCCCCGCCAATAAAGGCTGCGATCGCCTCATTAACCAGGGCATCCGCCGCCCTTACCTGGATAGCGATGTCCACAATCTGGTGACTGATGTTTGTCAGTTGATAGAGAGGCTGGCCGCTGGCCTCGCGTTCCCGGGTGTAGTCGAAAAGGTATTCACCGATAGTCCGGCTCAGTCCCACGCAGCAGGCGGCCACCAGGATACGCTCCACGGCGCCACCCAGGGCAAGCGCTCCCCACGCCGCGTTGGCATCACCTACAACCGCAGCGCCGGGCGCTTTCACGCCGTCGAGAGTAATATGGCAGCTGGCGTAGCCGTTGGCTGCCATCTTGGGGAGGGGGCGAATGCTCAGGCCCGGTGCATCGCCGGGGATGGCCAGAAGCGAGGTTCCCTGTTTCATGGGTACTTCCTGGTCCGTGCGCGCAACCACCAGCAGGACATCGGCCACCAGGGCGCCGGTGGTGAGGTACTTTTCGCCATGTACCTCCCACTGGTCACCGACCAGGCGTGCCCGTGTTCGCAGGCCCTGCACATCGGTGCCCGCCTGCGGTTCGGTCAGGGCGAAGGCGGCGAGTTTGCTCCCGGCGAGAATCTCGTCCACCAGCCGTTGGTGCCCGGCGCCACCGAACATGCCGAGCATCATCGCACAGGCCGCGTTGACGCTGACCATGTTGCCCAGCACGCCGGAGTAGCTGTTGACGATCTTGCAGACCTCGGCGAGACGATAGAGATTTTCGGGGTCATCGCTGATATCGGCGTAAGCCAGCCAGCCATTCGCCGCCATGGCCTGATACAGCTCGATTGGAGACTCTCCGAGGTCCAGTTGCGCGGCACTATCCAGGGAGACGTTTGTCTCGCACCAGGTGGATACGGCTTCACGAAGGGCTAAGAGCATTCCATTTCTCCTTGTCGGGGTTCACAGGATGCGCGCAGTATTGCGCGGCGGCGTCTCCAAAACGTCTCACAACGACGCTCACATGAAGTGCGAGCATTGCTCACAGGCGCTTGTCGGCTGCAAACGGGCTCCGTAAACTCGCCAGGTTTCTTGCGAAATGTTCAGATGGAGCGGCGGGTGATGCCCGATTGTGTTATCGAGTTGCTCGGCGCGCCAGGCATTCTCCTCGGCAACATCGACGCGACACCTAAACGCCAGAAAAGCCTCGCGCTGCTTGCCTATCTGCTCACGGAGCCACGCCTGCACGCCCGTGCCCGGCTGGCAGCGCTTTTGTGGCCGGATGCAAGCGATGCCCGCAAGCTGCTACGTCACGCCATTTACGAACTCAGGCAGGGCCTTGGCAGCGATGGCCTCATTGGCGACCGCGCCAGCCTTGGCATCGACGGGGCGCTGGCGGCCTGCTGCGACTTTAACCGACTGCACCAACTTGCCGAGCACAGTGATCACTCCGCTACGGCCCTCCCACTTGCCGAGGTCGAGACTCTCTGCTCCGGGGAGTTTTTGGAAGGTTTTGCATTTGACGATAGCGATGTCATGGCCGACTGGTGCTACGCCATGCGCGAATTGGTCGCCCGGCGCAGAGGCCGATTACTGGAACGGCAGGTTGCGGCGCATCGTGCGCTTGGTGATACCGAAACCGCGCTGGCTTTATTGGCGCGCTGGCAGCGACTGGATAAGCTCAACGAGAGCGTGCATCTACAATTGATCGAGTTGTACCTTCAACGGCACGAGCCCTGGCAAGCGGAGCGGGTGTTTGAGGAATACAAGCGGGTTTTGTACGCGGAGTTGGGAATTACGCCCTCTTCCGGGCTGACCCAACTGGTAGCGGGTATGCATCGGCAGGACGTAGCGGCCCCCACCGATGCGGACAAGCCACAAACGCCGGAGACTCACTACCTCCAGTGTGGCGAGATTTTCCTGGCCTATCAGAGCGTGGGGTCCGGGCCTGTCACATTGATCGTGGTGAACGGCTTCATGTCGCACCTCGAACAGATTTGGGAAAACCCGCAGTTGGCCGACTTCTACCGCCAACTCGCGCGGCGAGCCCGCCTGGTGCTGTTTGATAAACGCGGCTCTGGCATGTCAGACAGGGTGGCAGAGGCGCCGACCCCAGGCGACATTGCGGCCGATATCCACCATCTGGTTACTGGTCTGCAGCTTGAACGGGTCTCCTTGTTCGGTTTTTCCGAGGGTGGCGCGGCTGCCATCGAGTTTGCGTCACGCTATCCACGGTTGACGGAGCGCCTGATCCTGTATGGCGCCGCTGCCAAATGGACCCGGGATACGGAGTACCGACCGGCTTTAACGCCCGAGCAATTTGCTCATTGGCGCGAGCAACTGGTTCGGGACTGGGGTAACGGTGCCTGTATCGGGGATTTCGCACCGTCGCAGGCCCAATCTCCGGCGGTAATCAACTGGTGGGCGAAAACCATGCGGCTGTCTTCTTCACCCGGTGAGGTGAGCAGAATTCTGCGCTCTATCCGCGATATCGATGTGCGTTCGAGACTGGTGGATATCCAGTGTCCAACCAGTATTCTGCATAAAACCGATGATCGCGTGGTGCGCTTCGGTGCTGCCGAGTATCTCGCTCAGCACCTGCCGCGTGCACGGTTGATGCCGCTTGCGGGTCGCGACCACTGGTTCTGGACAGAGCAGCCCGGGCATGTCGTGGCGCTGATTCTGGGCGCGCTTAGCGGCGCTGCCTGATGTCCGCGTCAGTTGGCTTTGAACGTGCAGCGTGGTGCAGCGGCGTGACAGAATTCGAGTATAGCGACCGCGGCTCAGCCCGTTTGGTCGTCCTCCCCGGGACCCAGCACCGTTCCCCAGTCACGCGCCAGCGCTGCGCGCAACTGCTCGACTGAATCCCGGCCGATGCGCTCCGCCAGCCGCGCCTCAATCTCCGCCAGACTCGCACGCGCATCCAGCGCGACCTGATTTCCCCGGGGCGTCATGTGGATGACTTTCTGGCGGCGGTCTGTCGGGTCTTCCTCAAGGCGCAGCACACCGATGCGTTCGAGATCCCGCGTCACCTTGTACACCGCCTGACGGGAAATACCCATGCGCCGCGCCACGTCGGAGGCGTGGGTCAAGCCGCATTCCAGGAAGGCGAAAAAAGCGAGATGCGCGCCGGTGAGGTCCGTGTGGCCGCGCGCGCGCATCAGGCGCAGCAGGCTGGCAGAGAGCCATTGATCCGCCGTCATCAGCGCCTGCCCGAGGGACGCCTGGGCGAGCGTATTTGTTAACCTAGTTGACATTTAAGTCTCTCCGGAGCAATCTGTGAACATAGTTTACTATCCCCAGGAGACTCCCATGCAATCTGTACGTTACCTGCTGCGGCTGAATGCCGCTACCTGTGCCGGCTTCGGTGCGCTGTTCGTGGCCTGGGCCGCGGATATCGCCCTGTTTCTGGGTGCGATGCCGGCAGCGCTGCTGCAATGGATCGGCGCGGCGCTGCTCCTGCACAGCGCGCATCTGCTGCTGGTTTCCACCCGGCAGCGTATTCGCGACCTCGAGATTTACTATTTCTCCAGCGGAGACCTGCTGTGGTTTGTCGCGTCCCTGTGGCTGGTGATTGCGAGCGGCATGGTGACCACGACGGCGGGTGCCACGGTCACCCTGTGCGTGGCGCTGGGCGTGGCGGGCATCGGCATCGCGCAACTCTGGATGCATGCGAAGGCGAAGGGCCTTGCCGGGCACGCTCTGGGAGAATAGCAGCTTGCACCCGGCCCGCGAATATGCAGGCCTGCGAGTAATGACTGCACGCTCCGGACTGGCCAGCAGGGCGGCGCTGCAGGGTCGCACCAATTGCAGAACAGACCGGGCGATAGCCTGCCTGGCGGGCGTTTTGCAACCGCGCTGCCTCTGCACGAGCTCAAACCCGGTACTACTCTTTCTCCACAAGCCTGGCACGAATCCGGGGAAGCTGGGCGGGGAACTGGTCCTGGATAAACGTGATGATGCCCTCGCGGATCGCGCAGCGCAGATTCCACAGGCCGGTTGAGTCGTGGGCGCTCATCAGGAAGCGAACCTCAAGCGTGGTCTCGCCGCAGTCGGTCACCTGCACGGTGCTGATATGGCCGTTCCACTCGGGTGCCAGCGTCAACAGCCGTTCGAATTCCTTCCGCAGTGGCTCAATGGGCATGGTGTAATCGACCCTGACATACGCGGTTCCCATCAGTTCAGTGTCATTGCGCGACCAGTTCTGGAACGGATTTTCGATAAACCACTGCAGGGGTACCACCAGGCGCCGCAGGTCCCAGACGCGCAGGACAACATAGGTGGCGGTGACTTCTTCGACCCAGCACCACTCGCCCTGCACATGCAGTACGTCGTCAATCCGGAATGGCTGCGTCAGTGCGATCTGCATGCCGGCAAGCAGATTACCCAGCACTGGCTTGGCGGCGAAGCCGAGGATGATGCCGCCGATACCCGCCGAGGCCAGCAGACCGCTTCCCAGGTGACGGACCGATTCGAAGGTCACCAGCACCGCGCCCATCCCGATGATGACCAGAAGAATATTCAGTATCCGCACCAGGAAGCGGGTCTGCGTCTCCACTTTGCGCGCGCGCTTCCACTGACCCTCCAGCACAGGATTCATCCGGACGATGACATCGCCGATGGCTGAGGTGCAGCGGACCAAAGACCAGGTGACGGCGACGATCAGGAGCAGCGTGGCCATGTGCTGGATCAGGGGCAGCAATGGCAGCTCCGGAGAGAAGGTCTGCAGGATGCCGTTGAGAACAATCAGCGCAACGACAGCGCCCAGTGCCTGGGCAGAGGCATCGAGGAAAAGACGGGGAACGCTGTCCTCGCGGCTAAGTTTTTGCACGATTGCCAGCAGACCCCTGAATACCAGGAAGGTGACGACCACCGAAAGCAGGGCGCTGAGACCGGGATAAAGCCAGTCTTCAAGTGCGGCCTGCAGTGAATTCAGCGCGTACAGATCAGGCATGCGGAAACAGCCTCGATCCGGCGGCCATAATCATCAGGGAAACAGATGTTGCATGCATTCGTCGTGCCCATCGTTAGCTGGCGGAAGTGCAATCTGTGCGAGTGTAGTAGAGCTGGGCACAACAGGCCATTCGCTGCTGGTGTTCACGCCGGGTGCCAAAAGCATTCATTTTAGCGGCGGCAGGTAGTACAGTACCCCGCAGCGTTACAAAACTATAAGAATCCGTATGTCACCAGAATCAATAAGAGAAAAGCTCATGCAAAAAACCACTCAGGTTGTAAAAGCCCGGAGCATCGCTGCTGCGCTGATTTGCGGCGCGGCGACGGTTATGCCGGTGAGCGCCCAGGACAAGGGCGCCTCCAGGCTCGCGCTCGAGGAGGTGATTGTCACGGCCGAGAAGCGCGCCACCTCACTGCAGGACACGGCACTGGCCGTGAACGCATTCAGCGGCATCGAGCTGGAACGCGCCCTCATCAACAAGTCGATGGACCTGCAACTGCACGTGCCGAACATGTTGATGAGCAAGGACAATTTCGCCACCGCGCAGATCACCATCCGCGGGGTCGGTAATCTCGCCGTCGGCGCTTCCGCCGATAGTGCCACGGGTTCGCACTTCAATGGCGTCTATTTGAACAGCGGCCGTATCTTCGAGACCGAGTACTACGACGCCGAGCGCGTCGAGGTGCTGCGAGGCCCGCAGGGCACGCTGTACGGGCGCAACACCACCGCCGGCGTGGTTAACTTCATCACGCGCAAGCCCCAGGATACTTTTGGCGGTGATATCACTGTCGAGGTGGGCGACTATGCGCACCGCAAGGTCAAGGGCGCTATCAACCTGCCCATCACCGACCGTCTCGCGCAGCGTTTCTCCGTGTTCTACAACGAGCGCGATGGCTACGTCGAGAACAAATTCACCGGCAACGATATCGACGACCGCGACATGTATTCCCTGCGTTCGGGTACGCGCTGGGCGGGGGATGACCTGGACGCGACGCTCACGGTCAACTACTTCAAGGAAGACTCCAGCCGGATGCGCGGCAGCAACCAACGCTGCAAGCGCGACCCGGAGGGCATTCTCGGCTGCCTGCCCACGGGTCTTGCCGATGACACGGCGAACAGCGGGGCGACAGCGGCGAACTTTCTGCTCGATACCTTTGTCGCGCCGGTGCTGGGTGTGACGTTCCCGGAAGACGATTTCATCAATTCGCCGGGTAACAGCGATCCGCGTGAGCAGTGGCTGGATTTTGACCCGCGCTATGAAGTCGAGGACACAATGGCCTCCTTCGAGGTCAACTGGACGTTGGGTGACTACACGCTGACGTCGCTCTCCGGCTACCACCAGGCGGACTTCGCAGCGATGAACGATTTCGATTTCACCGTGGCCTCGGAGCCCTGGCCGATCACCGTGACCACCTCACTCGGCCCCGCGGGCATGGTCACTACCAACAGTCTCTACACCGCAGACCGCTCCATCGCCGAGTCGGAGCAATGGAGCCAGGAGTTCCGCTTCGCTTCGGACTTCGACGGCCCCTGGAATTTCCTCGTGGGTGCGTTTTATCTGAAGTCAAATATCGATTCGGGCTTCCAGATTTTTTCTACCGCCACCGAGGCCGCCGGCGATGTGCTGGGGCTCGCGCCCGAGTACCGTCGATTCGACCAGCAGGACCGGGATTTTACCCTCGAGACCTGGGCGGGTTTCGGCGAGCTGTACTGGCAGGCGCGGGAGGACCTCAAGCTGACCCTCGGGTTCCGCTACTCGGCTGAAGAGAAGAGCAGCAGCCAGCGCACTATCTTCCTGAGCTTCCTCGACGACGGGAGCGCACCGGGAGGCGGTTTCACGGATTTCGAGGGAGACTGGGACGAGCCGACCGGCCGCTTCAATATCAGCTGGAATATCGCGGACGACGTGTTGGGGTATTTTACCCTTTCGCGCAGCTACAAGGGCGGGGGCTTCAACCCCATCTCTTCCGAATCGCCGCTGCTCGACCCGGCACAGGGAGGCGACCCGGACCTCGCTTTCTTTGACCCGGAGTTTATCAACGCAGCGGAATTTGGCTTGAAGAGCCGCTTCTTCGATAGCCGCTTGCAGGCCAACCTCACCTATTTTTACTACGATTACGAGGGCCTGCAGGTCGCCAAGATCGTCACCCAGACGGCCATCAACGAGAACTTCGATGCCAAGGTCCAGGGCTTCGAGGGCGAGTTCATCTGGCTGCCCGACGACAACTGGCGCATCAGCGCCAACCTCGCCTGGCTCGACTCCGAACTCGATGGCGGCGAGAGCGTGGACCCGGCGGACATCAACCGCCAGGGCACGACGGAAAACATTATCAGTGGGCCGTTCGGGAACCAGTATATCGGCCCGGGTTGTCCGGCGGGTACGCCCACTTGCGACGGTCTGCCGAAGTCGCTGGACGGCAACCAGCTACCCAGCGCCCCGGAGTTTTCCGTCAATCTCGGCGCGACCTATTCCTGGTTCCTGGACAACGACCTCGTGGTCACGGCGGGTGTCAACTATTACTGGCAGGACGAGTTTTTCACCCGCGTGTTCAACGAGGTGAATGACCAGGTGGAGAGCTGGGAAGTGTGGAATGCAACGGTCAACCTGACGTCTGCGGACAGGCGCTGGTACGCGGAGCTGTGGGGTCGCAATCTCGCCGACGACGACGCGGTTACCGGGCAGTACCTGGGCGACCAGATCGTGGGCCTGGCGACCAACCAGTTTCTGCTGGAGCCGCGCAGCTACGGGGTCACGCTGGGCTACAACTTCTGAGGGCTATGTGTGCGCGGCGGCGGGTCGATCACGTTGCTGCGCTCAGTCGATATCGAAGGAGTAGAACAGGTCCACCGAATTTTCCAGGCGGCTGACCACCTCCAGCCACAGGCGGGTTTGCAGAAACAACCTCGCCGTGACGACGTTGACAGGTTCGTACAATCCAAAGCCATAGGAGAGGTACAGCCGTTCGCCGACATAGCCGCTGACAGTAGCCGCGGCATCGTCCTCGCTGCCTTCGGCACCAAAGGACACCCTGCTGATGCCGGGTACGCGATTGATCTCCTGCACCAGGCTGGAGCGGTTGACCACGCTACTCGCCAGTGACAGTGCCAGCACCGCGCCGTCGGTGTTCGTGCCGCTGTCCAGACTGCGCCCCCATATAAGATAGGACATCGCATCGCCCTGAGACATGGGCGGCTCGGAATACACGTCCAGTTTCAGGTCGCGTGCCAGCTCGCCGTGCACATGGATACCGGCGGTGATGTTTTCCCCCGCAATGCGTCGCTCGGCGCGCACATCCAGCAGCGGATTGTCCGGCGCGCCGCTGAAACTGATTGTCCCGCGCTGTATCTGCAACACGCGCTCATACGCGGTTACCTGGCCGCCGAGCGTCTCCAGGCTGCCGAATACCTGTAGCGGTTCCCGCGAGCGTCGGCGCAGTTGCAGGTCTCCGGAAAGAGCGGCCTCGAGCATGTCGCCGGTAACGGTGAAGCCATCTTCAACCCGTACCCGCACGTTGGAATCGATCGCGAACGGAATCTGCTCTTTCAGCACCTCTCCCGCGCTGTCTACCTGGACGACATCCGCGGAGAGGTCCACGCTGCCCTCCGGTAGCTCCTGGATGCGCAATACACCGCGGTGTACTGTGACCTCGCCAGTTACGCCCAGGCGCTCCGCGGTAGCACTGATGTCCAGGCTGGGCGAGAGTCGCAGACTGGTTGTGGGTGGGTACAGCAGGGTGTTGTTCTCGCCCCGCAGTTGCAGGCTCAGGCGCAGCTGCTCGGTACTCGAGAGCGAACCGCGTAGCGTGAGCGGTCCATTACCGAGGAGACCCTCGGCCGCCAGGGAGAGGGAGTCGCCTTTGGCTTCAATCTGCATGTTGAGCGCTTCCAGGCGCGTGGGCGTTACCGGCACGGCGAGCACGCCGTCACTGAGTTGCAGACGGCCGTGGGCCAGTGGTTGATTCACTGTACCGGACAGGCGCAGTCTTCCGTTCAGCGTACCCGCGAGTTCGGTAATCTGCGGCGATAGCGCTTCGAAACCCTGTAACAGGATGTTGTTGAGGTGCAGAGTACCGGCCAATGGCGCGTTGCGTTCGGGCGGCAACTGCAGATCGAGCGCCATCTCTCCGCCTGATTCCGGCAGCAGCGAGGCGGCAAGCGCAAGGCTTCCGGCACCAAGGTGCAGGTGAGCATTCGCACTGCGCGCGCGCAGCGCTACCGTTTCGCCCTCGGCCAGCCGTCGGGTGATGCTTAGCGGCGCCGCGCGCAACTCGGCTTGCGCCTCGATGGCCGCGCCGTCCGTCCACGCAATGTCGCCGGAAAACGCAAGGTCGCCGGCAAGCTCGCCCTCAAGTGGAATCAGCGCGGAAAACAAAGCCACCTCGCCTTCGAATGCCAGAGAGCCGCCACCGGAGCGGCCCAGTGACCAGTCGCCCGGGCAGAGTTGCGCGGCATCGTAACGCCAGCAGTGGCCGGCCACTTGCAGCACGTCGTCGGACCAGCGCAGGTCCACGGAGCGCTCGAGCGTCCAGCGTTGGTCGCCTAGGGTAAGCGCTGTCGGGGCCAGCGCGCCCTGCCACACGGCGTCCTGTGTTGTGCCGCGCAGGTCGAGTTCGCCGGCCATCGCACCGCTGCTGGCGATTTGCAGGCGCTGGTTCGTAGCGTCCCCCTGCGCCGTGAATAGCAGCGAATCGAGTGCGTGCGCACCCAGGTACAGTTGCGCAACGCGTAGCTGGCCGCTGAAGGCGTCATTGGCTGTGCGATCGAGCTCGCCCCGGAAGGTGCCATCGGATGCGCGCAACTCTCGCCAGCGCAAAGCTGAGGCCTCGCCCTCGAATGCGATACGCGTTGCCTTGTCGCGCAAGGTCGCCTGCGCACTGATCGAGCCGGCGGCGTCAGGTAGCCAGTTGCCGAGATCCGCGATGTCCAATGCGATCAGGGTCCCGCCGCCACTCGGGGTGAGCGTGAGGCTCGCTTCGTTGAGCCGGGCACGCAGCTCGCTGTGCGCCAGCAGTGCACCTTCGGCCACGGCGAGATCGCCGCTGAGCTGCGCGGGCATGCCGTTTATCTCACCGGTCAGTGACACGTCTGAAAGGCCCAGGTTCAGGCGCTCGTCGCCGAGTTGCCCGCTGCTGCGCAGGTGGCCTTGCAGCCTGCCGCGAAGCAGCGGCAGTGTCGGGGGTAGCTCAAGGCCGCTGCTTTCCGCCCGCATAGCCCAGCCCAGCCCATCTGCCCAGGTCACGTCGCCGCTTGCCCGTAGCGCGCTGTCCGTCGCGCTGTCTGAGAGCGAAAGCGTTGCGATGCTCAGGGTGTCCCCGCCGAGCGTGGCGCGGGCGTCGATGTCCAGTGGCGCGTAGCCCGGCGCTTTGGCACGCATTTGCACTGTCAGCTCCTGGTTGTCGATATTCCCGCGCGCCGAGAGCTGCAGCGGGAAATGGATGGCGCTGTCGGCAAGCACCGGTGGCAGAGCGGGAATATCACCGAGCGGCAGGGGAGCATCCCCCTCGACCTGTAACTCGGCCGAAAATGGAAACAGGGGGTCGAGTGCATTCACCTGCCCCGCGAGCGCGATCTGCTGCGCACCGGCAGATGCCAGCTCCAGTGTCAGGTCGCTCAGATCACCCTCCAGCCCCAGTGTGGCGCTGCGACCGGCCAGCAGCGGCGAATTGGCGGTCGCAGTTACCCGTAGCGCGATCTCGGCGCTCAGCGGCCAGTTGTCGATGAAGGCGATGCGGCCGTCGCGCAGTGCTGCGGTACCGATCTCCGGTACGGCTATATCGAGCTGTGCGAGCCGCAGGTTCTCGTCGACCCAGCGTCCACTGAGATAAATCCGCTCGAGCGGAACGTCGCGCTCATCCACGCTTATTGCGGGGTCAGTGAGCTCCAACCCGAGGACGTTGAGTGCAAAGGGCAGGGCAAGGGTGGGCAGCGCAAGTACGTCGCCGCGCGGTGCTGCCGTGGCGTCCTGTATCAACACCAGCCGGGCATTGCTGACGGTTGCCTGCGCAATGCGCAGTGACGACTCCCTGAGTCTCAGGTTGAAGCGCGCAGCGTCCTGCGTCCACTGGCCCCCGGGCCATTGAATGGAAGTGCGCCCGATGTAGACACCCGGGGCGTTGATCGCGACCGGGAAACGCACAGTCCCGGTCAGGGCACTGTCGCCTGTCGGTTCGCGCCCGGTCGACGCGTCTGCATTGGATGCAACCGTGGTGATCGCCAGCGAGTCCGCCGACAGTGCAGTAAGACAGAGCTCGCTCTGCCACAGGCAGCTCGAGTCCAGAGCCAGATGCAGGTTCGCAACCGCGATGCGTACTGCCGGGGTATCCAGTTCCAGCCGGGCCAGTGCCAACGTGCCACCGAGCTTTCCCGCCTGGTAATCAAGTTCAAGTGGTGAAAAGCGGTCCAGCATGTGCAGTGCGAAACGCGTTCCTGATTCACTGTAGAGACACCACAGCGGTAGAGTGAGCAGCAGCAGAAAGAGCGCCGCCGGGAAGCGCCTTATGCCCCGTGCAAGCATCAGAATTCCGCCCCGATATTCAGGTGCAGGCGCCACTCTGGCTGGTCGGAACTGATGTCGCGCGCAAACTCCACCCGCACCGCCCCCACGGGTGACAGGTAGTGAACGCCGAAGCCCGTGCCGTAGTTCCAGTTGAACTCGCCCGCGTCAAAGGCATCCCCGCCGTCGATGAATACGGCGCCACGCCAGGCATCGCTCAGGTAGTACTGGTATTCCAGGCTGAGTACCGCCAGCCGATCTCCGCCGGTGACCAGTGCACGGGATGTACCGTCGTCGCGCCTCACCGCTACCTCATTGCCGATGGACTGGTAGCCGAAGCCACGGATACTCTGGTTGCCGCCGGCAAAAAAGCTCAGCGAGGGCGCCAGCTCCGGTCGTTCGCCCTCACCGGTTTCCGCGATACCCAGGTCGGCGCGGGCGACGATGCGGTGGCGCGGCAGTGGTGTGGCGACGTAACGCAGGAGGCTGGTGAGGCGTGCCAGGCTGATATCCGAGGCCGCTGACTCGCTGGCGACTTCCAGGGCGTAGTACTGGCTGAAACCGGCTTCGGGGTCCAGCAGCGGGCCCCGCTGGTCGCGCCGGGAGAGGAACCCACCCAACAGTAGATAGTCGCTCTCGTTGTCCTCGGTCCGTAACGTCCAGGATTCGTTGAGGTCGCGCATGGAATAGCCCCATACCCACTGGCTGCTACGAATTTCGCGTCTGACGCCGAGCTCAAGCTGACGCGAGTCGATATCGCCGAATTCGTTCTCTTCTGCTCTCGCCCAGAGATTCAGCAGGTCGTCCAGTGGATGCGTGAGCGGGATGTTGTAGTTTACCCGGCCGCTCGGGTTCACCGCGGAGACCACCACGCGCGACACCTGGCTGTGGCCGAAGCGGTTGATACGCGGTGTGCGCCAGGCCAGTGTCAGGCGCCCCTCGGTGTCGGTACTGTAACCAACACCCACGTCGAAGCTATGGCGCTTGGCAGGATGCAGACTTACCCCGATGGGCACCCGCCCATCGCTGGCGGCATCGGGGAGCGGTTCCGCCAGCACTGCTGCGAAAAAGCCCGTGGCCTGCAGGCGCGCCTGAAAATCCTGTAATTTCGATTGCAGATACGGATCACCCGGTGCGAAATCGCGCAGCGCAACAAGCAGCCCATCACTGACCAGTGCCCGGTCCAGCTCGAATTCACCGAAGTTGTAGCGTCGGCCGGAATCCAGGTGCAGCGTGACTGCCGCGGTGTAGTCTTCGGCGCGGACGGCGATTCTGCTGGTGGGGATGCGGGCATCAAAGTAGCCTCGCCGCTGTGCCAGTGACAGCAGTTCGCTGCGAAATTTTTCATAGCGACCGTGATGCAGGATATCGCCGCTGGCAAAGCCGGGGTTGGCGAGCAGGCGCGCGAACGCCGTGTCATCTTCCGCGTCGCCGCTCAGCGTGATGGCGATTTCACCCAGACGCACGGGCTCGCCTTGTGAGACCGCGAGCGCGAGCGTCCACACGGGCTGCCCGCGTGAGATGGTTATGCTGATTTCAGGGTTGTAGTAGCCTAGCGCCTGTAACGCGCTGGCGCTGCGTTCGCGCGCGGAAGCGATAAAGTTCTGCCTTTCCGGCACTGTTTCCGGCGGTTCTCCCAACCATGCACGCACATTGCGCTCGAGCTCGCCCGAGATGCCGCTCACGGAATAGGTCAGTCCCTGCGCGCTGGCCAGGCCCGGCAACAGCAGCAGCACGGTAACGCACAGGCGAATCAGGCGGTTGCAGCTGTCAGGGGGCTCGAACAAGAAAACGCGGTACTCATGGGCACATGCGCGGTGATTGTAGCGCAATTGCTGCTTGGGCGGTGGCTGCGCCAATACCGGCTCATGCGTCAGCGAGCCATGTTCGGGCACGGCACCGTTGACCTGTGCCCTATACGGGGGCTGCCTGCGCCCCGCGAATAAGCCTGCCGTTCAGCTCGCCGGTGGGCACGCCCTCGCGGAAAGCCACCTTGCCGGAGATGATCGTGGCATGATAGCCGCTGGCAGTCTGCACCAGCCGCCGGCCGCCGGCAGGAAGATCATGCACGACTTTTGGTGCGTGCAGCGTGAGCTTGTCAAAGTCGATGACGTTGATATCCGCTTTGTACCCCGGGCGCAGCACACCGCGGTCCTCAAGGCCCACCTGGCGTGCCGTCGCGCTGGTCTGCATGGCGATCAGGCGCGCCAGTGGCAGGCGTTCGCCGCGCGAGCGGTCGCGCCCCCAGTGCTGAATAAGCGTGGTCGGAAAACTGGCATCGCAGAGCATGCCACAGTGGGCGCCGGCATCCGCCAGCCCCACGATCGTGTAGGGGTGTTCCAGCATGGTTTTAACGTGGTCGAGGTTGCCCGGCTGGTAATTGAACAGTGGTTGGTAGATCAGTGCCCGGCCGTCGTTTTCCAGCATGGCATCGAGGGCTGCCTCCTCCGGGGATATACCGAGCCGGCGCGCCCTTGCGCCGATGGAATCCTCCGGGTCCGGTTCGTAGTTCGCGGGCTCGCCCAGGCTGAACATCTTGTCGTAGCTGTAGAGCACTTCGTCCACCAGCGCGACGCCAGACAGCGGGTTGGCTGTGGACAACAGGCGTTCGCGAAACGCCGCATCGCGCAGCGCCGCAAGCTGTTCTTCCAGGGATTTGCCGGTGATCTCCGCCCATACCGGGTTGAGGATAAACGGGTTGGCACTCGCGGTGAGGCCGAGTAACAAGCCGGTTGCGCGCGGCGGTACCTGCCCGTACATCGGGATGCCCTCGGCCTGGGCCGCGCTGATGCCGTCGAGCAGCGCCAGCCACCACTCGGGGCGTGCGTCCTGCTGCTCCACCGTGAGTGAAATCGGCCGTCCGGATTCGCGCGCCATTGTCTTGAACAGCTCGAACTCATTGTCGAAGTGGTAGAAATCGGAGATGCCCTGCAGCACGCCGCTGCCGGTGGCACCCACCGCCCGGGCGATGCCTACCAGTTCATCCTCGTGCGCGGTAATCGACGGGGTCAGGGCCCCTGCGGCATCCTTGTGTTTCTCGGTACGCGAGGTGCTGAAACCCAGCGCCCCGGCGCGGATGCCCTGCGCAACAATGTCTGCCATCGCGGCGATATCCTGCGCGCTTGCGGTCTCGTGGTCCGCGCCGCGCTGGCCCATCACGTAGGCGCGCACGGCTCCATGCGGTACCTGGGTTGCCACATCCAGCGCCAGCTGGCGACGCTCGAGCGCGTCCAGGTACTGCGGGAAGGTCTCCCAGTCCCACTGAATGCCCTCGTGCAGGGCCGTACCGGGGATGTCCTCAACGCCTTCCATCAGCCCGATGAGCCAATCCCGCTGCTCCGGCTTGCAGGGCGCGAAGCCGACGCCGCAGTTGCCCATGACGATGGTGGTGACGCCGTGGCAGGAGGAGGGTGCCAGGTAGGGGTCCCAGGTCACCTGCCCGTCGAAGTGTGTGTGAATATCCACAAAGCCGGGCGTGACGATCTTGCCGCTGGCGTCGATTTCCTCCCGCGCTTCTTCATCAATGTGACCCATGGCCGAGATGCGCTCGCCATCGATGGCGATGTCTGCCGGTACCGGGTCTGCGCCGGTACCGTCGTAGACGAGCCCGCCGCGGATAATCAGGTCGTGCATGCTGTACCTCTTGATATAAAGACGGCGCCACCAGGGCGCCGCTCAATGTGATTGCGAGAGCGGAGTGCAGCGCTCATTATAGCTGAACGTTGCACGCCGCGGGCCGCACGCCGCGAGCCCCGGACTACGCGCCCAGGACTACGCGCCCAGGACTACGCGTCCCGGACTACGCTAGAAGCTGAACCGCAGGCCCGCTTCGACCGAGGCGCCTGCCTCGGGTGCCACGTTGCGCAGGAAGGACGTGCTGAGGCGGATCTCCTCGTCGGAGATGTTCTTCCACTTCACGAAGGCCAGCAGCTCACGCTGCTCACCCAGTTGCCAGCGGTAGTCTGCGCCGAGGTCCCAGCGGGTGTAGCCGTCGGTAGCGGTTTCGAAGGCGCCCGGATCATCCTGGTCGGTGGCGTGCAGCACGCTCACCCAGGCACCGAAGCTGTCGGCGCGCCAGTTGAGCTCGGCGCCCACGCGGGCCGGTGGCAGGCGCGGCACATCGCCGGCGTCATCGAATTCCCCGCGCACCAGGTCGGCGCTCAGCTCCAGCGAGACTGCACTGCCGGCCACTTCCAGCAGGTAGAATTCACTGTCGAATTCGACACCGTAGAAGGTCGCGTCTTCCTGCGCATACAGGTACACGGGCGTTTCGTCGACCTCATCGCCGCTGTTCAGCAGGAAGATATAGTCTTCGAACTGGTTATAAAAAAGACCCAGCTCTGCCCAGGAACGAAGCCCGGTCCAGTTGAGCGTGATATCGCCGTTGAGTGCCAGTTCTTCGTCGAGATTTGGATCGCCCACCTCGATGAGACCCGTGGCCGCATGCGTCACGAACGACTCCGGGTCGCGCGCGTCAACGTTGGAAAAAAGTTCTTCCGTGGCGGGTGCGCGCGCCGATCGCGACAA
>CAZFJQ010000013.1:21764-67898 GCA_964519755.1 uncultured Halioglobus sp. | reverse complement strand
TGTCCGCAATCGCGTCGCCACCACCGGCGAGCCGGTCACTTACACCTGCGTGCCGCCGGGCAACGGCGCGCGCCTGAGCCAGGTGCCCTAGCGGTGCGCGCCGCCCGGTTCGGCGGCGGGAATCACTGTCGCGCCCGGGAGTAGGCCCGGGCATATTCGATGCTGTCGCGGTTGTCGATCAGGGCGCCGTTGGGGAGCTCCTCGACACGCGCGCTGATCTCCAGCATCGCATGGCCCAGCTCGCGTGCCGTGATCACCAGATAACCCGGCGTCAGCAGCGCCTCCGCCAGGTAAATCAGGGCGTTTGACTGCTCCGATGTAGGCCGGATGAATGCCGAGCGATAACTGAAAGTGCGCAGATCGCTGGCCTCCGCCATCTGCGCGAGGGTCTGTTCCGCGCGTCCTTTCTCCCGGGCCCAGTGCTGGCCGCCCTCGGGGTCGGTGCCCATGCCGGTGACATAGTGGAAAGCCATGGGCCCGGTGGTTCTCTGTGCCAGCCAGGTGCGCACGAACGCCAGGGGAAAGTCGACGTGAATGTGCGTGTAGGTTGCGTCATCGACATTCAGGGATGAGGTACCCAGCCCCCAGAGCACCGTGTTCACGTCTCCCAGAACGCTCGCAAGCGCGCTGTAATCGGTGAAGTCTTGCTGCATATGAACTTGCAGGCGGCCCGAGGCAAGGCCTGCATCAATGCGCGGTGAAGTGCTGCGCGTGACCACGTGGATAGTGTCCACAGCCGGGTCTTGCATGGCTGCCTTGAGCAGGCCGTCTCCCACCGAGCCGGTGGCCCCGAAGACCATCACCACGGCATTGGCGTTTGGATCGCGTACCGGGTTCGTGGCAGGTGTTATGGTCCCCAGCGTTAACCAGCCCCATGCGTTGAATGCAACCAGCAGCACGAGGATGGCAAGCAGCAGGGTCAGGCACACTTTTATCAGTAGTTTCATGTGGGCAGGGCACTCCGTTGGGCTATGGGCGCGGATTGCGGTTTCGCGCGCCCGCGCAGTCTTGTGTCAGGCGGATCCGCTGGTCAGAGCAGGCGCGGCGCGCCCGGCAATCAGCGGCAGGTCGAGATAGGTTTTGATACCGGGAGAGGCCGCGCACACGTAGGGTATCGCGCTTACGCAGTGGTTGGCCGTGGCCACGATGCCCGGGTTGCGCTCGAGCCCGGCAGCAACTGATTCCGGGTGCCAGCCGTGGAAGGTGACATGGGAGGACGGGTCGCCGGCCACGGCCACTTCGAAGCGCTCTCCTTCGGGGCCGAAGTTCCAGCCGGGGTCCAGGTTTTCTTCCCCCATGAACCAGTTTACGCGCACGGTGATAACGGGCTGCTGGCGCACCGTGTACTCCCAGGTGAAGCGTTGTGCTGCCACGCGGCCAGGCTGGATAGGTCCGATTGGCGAATCAATTGGCCGGGTGGCGACGGCAACCTCGTGGCGAGTGACCGGCTCGGGATCGATGTCGAACTGTAGCTCGCTTGCCAGCATGTCCATGGATTGCCCGAAACCGTTGCCCAGCAACTCCACCATGGGGCTTTTTGCAGCTTCCTCCGGGGTTTTGCCGAAAAGCATGATGTCGCTGACCACGCCGGGGGCACCGTAGGTGCGAATATCGGAGAACTCCTCTGCGCGCACGTGCGTGATGGCGCTCGACAGGGCGGAGACCATCAGTGGAAAGCGTTCGGTGATACCGCCGGGGTGAATGCCTGAGCCGTGCAGTGTGCTGCCGCCCGCGCTACAGGCCTGCTCCAGTTCCGCCACATTGCGCTTGCCGGGGAAAAACCACCCCAGCGGTGTGACCACGTTCTTGCCCGACGCGAGCAGGCGCGCAACCAGTGCCGGGTCGGGCATGATGGGGCTGTACATCACGCAGTCGGCCTCCAGCGCCAGCAGCGTATCCACGTCGTTGGTCGCCTGCACGCCGAGCGGCCCGAGGCCGCAAAGCTCCCCGACATCGCGCCCGACCTTGTCTTCGCTATGTACCCAGCAGCCCACGAGCTCCAGCTGCGGGTGGGCCACGATGCCCTCGATGGCCGCGCGACCCACGCCGCCGGTTGCCCACTGAATAACGCGCAATGCCATTCTGTGCTCCTATTTCTTATTGCCCAGTGAAGTGTCGAGAATCTGTAGTGAGGCCATACCGCCGCGCGGTTGTACAAACAGCGCCTCGGCGCTGGCGGTCATGCTGCCAGCGGCGAACATTTCTCCGCGGATGAAGTTTTTCCGCCCCTCGGTACGCGTGTATTTGCCCGTCAGCGTCAGTTCGGTATTGAGAGGTGTTCGCTGGTGGAAGTTCACGTGCAGGTAGGCGGTCATGCCGGGGCGCTTGCCCATGAGCTGTGCCATCCCCAGGAACTGGTCGAAGATGGCTGCCACGATGCCGCCATGTACGCTGCCGGGTGGGCCCTCGTATGCCCAGCCACACTCACAGCTGCCATGGGCGATGTTGTCTTCAATGCGCATGTTAACCGGCGGTGCGATGGGGTTGCTCAAGCCCGCCATCGGGTTGAGTTCATGGGACACCTGGCCGTAGCTGCCGTGCTCGCCGTTTTCCGCCCAGGACCTGCGGCCATAGATCCGGGCAGCCTGCTGAAAATCCGCCGCGGTGGACTCGAGCTGCTGGGCAATCGCGTGCATCTCCCCGGTGTCGGGTGTACTGGTCACCAGAACCTCCGTGAGCTGTCTTATCGCATTGGCCACGCGTCGCTTGGCTTCCCATTCATCATTGAAGGGCGCGGTTATCTCTTCCGAGGCGAATGGGTTGTGCAGGAGAGATTTCTCCATTTCATCGTCTGTCATGCGTGCAAACTGGCTGTTGAAGTGAAGGGTGGGCTAGTGTACCTCAAACCGGGTGCCTGCTGCGTGCAGCCCCTTGTCCGGTTTATGCTTGCCGACCAGGCGGTATTTATACACTGATCGGCAAGCAGCCGCGCTGCGTAGAACCCAGCAGAATAGAAGGGAAGAGCATGAAACGTACTTTACTCGCGATCGCATGGGTGGTGGTTCTCGCTGGCTGCACTGGTATAACGGTTGAGGATTATCGGGGCGCGGAGCCAAAACTGGAGCTGGAAAGCTTTTTCCAGGGGCCTTTGAGCGCGCACGGCGTGGTGAAGAACCGCGCCGGGCGGGTGATTCGCACGTTCAACGCCGAGATCGCGGCCGACTGGGACGGTGACACCGGCACGCTTGTTGAGGATTTTGTCTTTAACGACGGCGAGGAACAGCGTCGCGTCTGGACCCTGCGTCGCACCGGCCCGGAGACTTATACCGGGTCGGCTGGCGATGTAGTGGGTGACGCGGAACTTGCGCTCGCCGGCAACAGCCTGTTCCTGGATTACGTGCTGCGCGTTCCCTACGGCGACAGCAGCATAGACCTGCGGGTGGACGACAGGATGTATCTTGTGAGTCCGTCGGTGCTCATTAACGAATCGGTGATGAGCAAATTCGGCGTGCGCGTGGGCTCCCTGTTGCTGGTAATCGAACGGCGTGGCCCTGGCGCGCGCTGAAACCGTTGCTGGCGAAGTGCGGCGCGCTAAAAAACTGATACCCGGAGGAAGAGATGAGTCAGCCGTTAACGCTGGATGAAGAAATCGTTGTCGATCGGCCCCTGACGGAGGTCTTCGCCTATGTGTCGGAATTTTCGCGCATCGAGGAATGGGATCCCGCGGTCAAGCGCGGCGTCAAGCTGACACCGGGCGAACCCGCTGTCGGCAGCGAGTTCCGCATAGAGATGAAAGCGGGGTTTGCCCTCCACTACAGCATGCGAGAGCTGGAATACAACCAGCGCATGCTGATGGATGTGTCGTCGAAGTTGTTTACAGCGAGGGAGGAAATTCTCTTCAGTGAGCACCCCGAGGGGGGGTCGGTCGTGCGCTACATCGCCACGTTTGATTTCATCACTCCCCTTGCCGTGGTCAACAAGCTGTACCCGGCGGCGATGCACAGGGTCGGCGAGAAAACCATGGAGGGACTGAAACGCGCGCTGGAGGATGACTTTGCCGCGCCCGAAGCGTCGACGCTCACCGAAATTGCCGACAAGCTCGTGTTGCCCGGTATCTGGCGCTTTACACGCCTGGGCTACAAGGCGTCCCGCAAACACTGGAAGCCCGTATCCGCCTACCTTCGTGAGCGGCATGTGGTGGTAACCGGCGCCACCTCCGGTGTCGGCCTGGCGACGGCGGAGGCCCTGGCAGGGCTGGGAGCAAGGTTGACGCTGGTCGCGCGCGATGCAGACAAGGCAAACGCCGTGGCGCAAGGCATCATCGAGCAGACGGGAAACACCGGGGTGGGAGTGGAACTCTGTGACATGAGCGTCATGTCGCAAGTGCACGCGCTCGCCGATCGCATGCTGGCGAAAGGGGAGCGCGTGCATGTGCTGGTGAACAACGCCGGCGCACTGTTCAATACGCGGCAAGAAACCGCGGAGGGACTGGAAAAGAGCTTCGCCCTGCTGTTGCTCGCGCCCTATATCCTCACGGAACGGCTGCACCCCCTGATGGCTGCCGCAGATGATGCGCGCGTGGTGAATGTCTCTTCCGGCGGTATGTATTCGCAAAAAATTCGCGCCGATGACCTGCAATACGAGCGTGGAGAGTATTCAGGGCCAGTGGCCTATGCGCGCGCCAAACGCGGGCTGATGATTCTCACCGAACAGTGGAGTGAACGCTGGGAAGGCGATGGCATCGCGGTGAATGCCATGCACCCCGGCTGGGCGGATACGCCCGGTGTGGAGAGCTCCCTGCCCGGGTTTTACCGGCTCACCCGGAAGTTGCTGCGCAGTCCCGGGGAAGGTGCTGATACAGCAGTGTGGCTGGCCGCAGCGACCGAGGCGAGCAGTGTGTCAGGGAAGTTCTGGCTGGATCGCGCGATTCACCCCAGTCACCTGTCGGGCCGCACCCGTGAATCCGCCGGCGAAAGGGCTCAACTGTTGCAATCCCTACAGGAGTTGCTGGAGTCCACGCAAGGGAATGATGGCAAACCCCGGCGGCGTCGCGCGGTTAAAAAGGGGAAATAGAGTAATTGGTGTGAGCACGGGGAGGAAAGGGGGTAGTGACTCAGGCCGAGTGGGGGGAGACGTCCATCCGGGTGAGGGATTGCACCACTGAGCGTTGTTCAAGCAGCGCATGCAGGGCCGGTTGTGAGGGGGCGGCAAGCCGTAGGGAGGCGGCCAGGCCAGTGGCAAGAACGCGGCGGTAGTAGGGAAGGTGAGCTACAAAAAAAGGCAGGTCGGCGGTGAGATCTGATTGCTGCTGGACAGTGGAGGTAAAGCTGTCAACGAACTGCTGAAGTTGTTCACGGACGGGCTGGTGATGTTCCAGGTCGGCAAACAGGACGTCCCATGTCATATCAGGACGCAGGGCGCAGGCGGCAACAAACGGGCCGGGCAGAGCAGGGCCCCATTCCTCGGGCGAAATGAGGGACATCATCCAGTGATCGTCCCTCGAGTAGAGAAAATACTGCTTTCCGACGACGGGCCTGAACTGAAAACGGGCGGCCAGCACAAGGGAGGAAAGGCAGTAGTCGCGAAGAAATTCGATGGGCGCCTTGCGGCGCACGGAATCGGGGTTGAAGAGTGCGAGATCATTCAGGGTGGGTACGAGACCCTTGCCCTGGGGGTTGGGGTTTTTCTCTGCGTTGGCTGACGTAACAGGCATGGGTAATGGCTAAAGTGTGGGCAGTCGGCGAATGGTCGCGGGGTTGATCACAACAGGCGCTCAATGGCGGCGCGCAGGACAGGGCTGTTGGGCGAGGTGCCGCTGTCGAAATGGCCGACGACGTTTCCGCTGGCGTCGACGAGGTACTTGTTGAAGTTCCAGCCTGGCGGCGTAGCCTGGCGACCGAGTTCGGCGAACACCGGGTTAGCGGAGGGGCCGCTCACGGCAGTCGGGGCGAGCATGGTGAAGGTGACGCCGTAATTCACATAGCAGACCTTGGCGGCGGTTGCCTCGTCTTTCGCCGCCTGCCGAAAGTCGTCGCTGGCGAAGCCCACGACCTGCAGGCCCTGACCCCGGTATTGCTGATACAGGGCTTCCAGACCCTTGAACTGGGGCGTAAAGCCGCAGTGGCTCGCGGTATTGATGACCAGCAGGGGCTTGCCCTGGGCGATGTCGCACAGGTTCACGCTGTCGCTGGAGTGGAGTTTGCGTAGCTCGTGGTTGAGAAACGCCGGGCACTCGGCGAGGGCGCCGGCGGAGATCAGAAACCCGGCGACCAGACCGGTGAGGCGAGCACAGTTGTGCGTTAAAAATGCCGACATCGGTCTCTCCTCAAGGGTTGGTGCCAGCTCAGCAAGGCTTGGTGCCGGGCTGAACCTGTTGTTTCTCCCGCGTGTTGATATCCCATATGTACCAGAGGTAGCAGCGCGAGAACACGCCGTTCATTATGAGCGCGAGCGATATAAATACAACGAACCATTCTATGCCGTGCATCGCAGGACGGGTTGCTGCCCAGAGGGCGAAAGCGATGCCGAAGCCGAGTCGAAGGATTCGTTCCAGGTTGCCAAGATTAGGGTCGATCACGTTTCACCTGCCAGATAAGTTGATTCAAGGTGCTGGTAATACGGACATCCGGCTCAACTGGATGACTGGCCGGGGCAGGGGCTGGCAGAGCCCGCGCGGCATTACCCGGCGGGGGCTAGCGTGCGCGATGCTCGGCGATCACCTCGTTAAACAGCGCCATGTAGTCTTGGGCGACTCGCGGTAGATGATAGTTTTCGGCAGCGCTAGCCGCCGCAGCGCCCAGGGCCGATCTGCGCGAATCGTCGGCCAGCAATTCGAGAATGCATTCCGCCCAGGCCGCGGGCCGGTCGTCGCTGACCAGAAGGCCGTTCACGCCGTGCTGAATAAACTCCGGCATGTAGCAGCGTGCGGCGGCTACCACGGGGCGCCCGCGAATGAGCAGTTCGATCAAGCCCCAGTTGCCGCTGCCGAACAGGACGGGGTACATAAACAGGTCCACCTGGTGAAGCAGGTCGGAAAACTGCTTGTATGGAAGTTTGCCGGTCAGTGTGAAGCGGTTTCGGTCGACCTTGTAGCGTCGCATGAGGTGTTCGAGAAAGGTCACGCTGCTCTCTTTGCCGTACTTGCGATCGAGAAATAGTTGCTCGTAGCCATAGGTGGTGGCGGCGGGATCGCCGATCACGACAAAGTGGATGTCGTCATTCAGTTTGCTGAGGTGCGCGGCAGTGGAAATAAAGCTCTCCAGCCCCTTGGCGGAGCTGAGATCGCGCGCCGCGAAGCCGAGGGTTTGCTTGCCTTGTGGCAGTGAAACGTCGGCGGGTTCTCGCGCGGCGATTTTCTGCGGGTCCATGCCTTCGAAGCGAGCGACTATCTTGTGTTGGAGAAAGTCCGGGAACATGCTGCGCGCGTATTCGGTGGGCACCAGCGTGCGCGGACTCTTGATGACCTCGTAGTAGGACAGCATTTGCATGTTCTTGTCGGTGAGACGCTGCCCTTCCGTGGGAGGAAAACGGGAGTCCCAGCCGTGATCCGCGTACGACGGAAACTCGATGTAGGGAATAACGGGTATGTCGAATTCATCGAACAGGAAATGCGGTGAGCCAAGGCTGCCGTGAGCCACAATCAGGTCCAGCTTGCGCTTGTCGAGAAACGCCTTCAATGCGCGATAGAGGCCGAGGCTCACGCGACCGGCGCGCTCCACTTTGCCGGAGTAATAGTAGCTGTTGGCTGCCATCATGTTGCCGTCAGGTGTCAGGGGCAGCAGGTTGCGATAGCGCGACTGATTTTTCTTCATGTTGCCGGGCGTTGTCATGTACCAGGCATCGGCCATGCCGGAGACGTTGAGGTACTCGCACAGATCGCTGAATTGCGAAGGGCAGACGGTGTGTACAAAAAGAATTTTCGGTTGCATGGTGAAGCCTGGAACGCCGCGCTGGTGGTTTGTGTAGCAGGTGTTGCAATGAATAAGCCAGTGAAGATACTCTCTAGACGCCAAAAGGCAACCGATCAACGTATGCGCCCGCCGTGGCCAGGCCCCGAATATGATGACAACCCTGCGCAGGACGCCCGCAACCAGAATGCTGCTAGCGGGCCTGATCAGCGTCTGCGGCCTGCTGGCGGCAGACACACAGGCGCAGGAGGGTGATGAAATGGAGGCCGTCACTGACGACGGTCGCGTTGTCCTGTTGCGCAAGGATCACACGTGGGAATTTGTAGAAATCGAGCGCGGAGACCCAGCCAACAGTGCGGTGCTCACCGTCACCGAGGTGAAGGAAATGCACGAGGCCTGTGGGCTGCAAATCCGCCTGCAGAATAACCTGACGCACCGTATTCGCAGCATCGTGCCACGCTTCTCGGTATACAACGACAAGAACATAGAGTTCGACACCAAGTCGCAATCTTTCACCTCGGTCAAACCCACGCGCAGCCAGTACAAGCGTCTCCAGTTCAACGGTATCGGTTGCCATGAAATAAGTTGGGTCCGCGTGCACGACGCTGCACGCTGCACGATTGGCGACGTCGTGGATATGTTTAACGAGACCGAGGGCCAGTGCCTGTCGTTTATCTATGTCGAGCCGAGTGAGCTGATCAATATTTCCAAGTAACGGCCCCCGGCCTCCCCGGGAACCGGCTTTCCTGGCAGCTTCAAAGGTCGATTCAGCGCGAGGTCACTAGCCCATGCCGCCCCAGGCCCTGGGCATTTGCATGTTGAGGCGCTCCATGCCGCCGTTTACACCGAGGATATCCCCGGTCACGTAGCTTGCTGCAGGGGAGCACAGGTACAGTGCCCCCAGCGCGATATCCTCTACCTCGCCGAGGCGGCCCATTGGCGTCAGCTCGACCATGGTCTGCTCCACCTCCGGCGTCAACACCGTGTTCAGGGCATCGGTTTTGGTGGAACCCACGGCAATGGCGTTCACACGCACTTTGGGTGCGAACTCCTGTGCCAACTCCTGTGTCAGCAGCGAGAGAGCGCCCTTGGCCGTACCGTAGGCCGCGAAACAGGGCGTGGGTTTGTGCCCCGCGATGGACGAAATATTAAGAATGGCCCCGCCGTCCGCCGTCTTTGCCATGATGGGTGCGCAGATGCGCGACAGTTCGAATGCACTGCCGACGTTGAAGCGGAAGGCGCCGATGAACTCTTTCGTGGTGGTTTCCAATGCGGGTTTTGGTGGAAAGCCGCCGGCGTTGTTTACCAGGATATCGATGCGTCCGAACTCCTCCACAGCGCGGTCTGCCAGATTCTGCAGCTGCGCATCATCCATTACGTCGGTGGGGACGATCAGTGCGCGCCGCCCCAGCGCGGTGATACCGGCTGCCACGTCCTTCAGGTCGGACTCGGTGCGCGCCCCGATCACGACATCGGCGCCGGCTTCCGCAAAGGCATGCGCGATGGCCGCGCCAATGCCTTTGCCCGCGCCGGTAATGATCGCCACCTTGCCGTCCAGCCTGAACTGATCGATGAGTGCCATGCGTTTCTCCCTTTAGTGTGAGTATTGGATGATAGGCGGTATGCGAGAGTGGCTGATTCTGCGCGGGAGTCAACCCCCACACCGGCAATGTCCCCTGGCGGTTCGCCCTTGCAACCGCTCTGCTATGCTGTGCCTCCGACGCACACAACACGCCGCTTGCCACGGCCTGGACCTACAGCCATGGAACTCTGCCTGACCTACGACATGCGCGCGCCGTCCTTTGGCGCCTCACGCCGCGAGTTGCACGCCTGTGCGCTGGACCAGGTGGCCTGGGCGGACGAGCTGGGCTTTGATGTGGTGGGTCTCGGCGAGCATCACTGTGCCGAGGATGGTTACAACCCGTCGCCACTGGTGCTTGCCAGCGCCATGGCGGCGCGCAGCCGCCGCATCAGGTTGCGCACCTCGGTGCTGCTGGCGCCGCTGTACGACCTGCCCAAACTGGCAGAAGATGCGGCGGTCTTGCAGATCATCAGCGACGGGCGCCTGTTGTTGGGAATTGGCGCGGGCTATCGCCCGGTTGAGTTTGCCGCCTTCGGTCGCTCGCTCTCGCAGCGCTGGCGCGCAATGGGCGAGGTGTGCGAGTTCCTGCGCCTCGCGTGGCGCGGTGAGACTTTCAGCTGGCAGGGCAGGGAGGTGACGGTCACGCCCAGGCCGGAGCCTTTCCCGCCGCCTATCCTGCTGGGGGGCAGTTCACCCGCGGCGGCGCGTCGCGCCGCGCATATCGCCGATGACTGGTTTCCACCACTGGATGCGCGTCTCTGGCAGCCGTATCGGGACGAGTGCCTGCGAATGGGTAAGCCGGATCCCGGGGAGTACCCGCGCCAGGGGCCGATATTCCTCTGGATCGCCGAGGATGTAGAGAGCGCCTGGCAGCAGGTGATGCCGCATGTATTGCACCAGTTGGAATCCTACGCGGCGTGGACGCGGGAGGCCTTCGGCGCCCCCGCCGGCCCCTACGCGGCAGACATCACGCCCGACAGCGTCAGGCGCAGCGGCGCCTACCGGGTGCTGACGCCGGAACAGGCGCTGGCGCTGGCGGAGGAACTCACCAGCCACTCCGTGCTCTACCTCAATCCGCTGCTGGCGGGCATTGATCCCGCTGCCTCCTGGCGCATGCTGCGGCTGTTCGAGCGCGCGGTGTTGCCCTACCTTCCCGGGCGCGAGAGCGCCTAGGGCAGCGCGCAGGGGAAGGGGTTGGAACCCGGGATATCGGTGGTGAAATTGCCTTCCTCGGCGCGGTCTTCGACAGAATCCGGGTCGGTTACCGCACGCCAGAACCAGTCGGCCATGCGCTCGCCCGCGACATCACCGTAGTAGAAGTCGTCGCGAATCGAGACCACGTGCGCGCTGTTGACCGAGTCGGATGTAAGATACCACTGGATCCCCGGCAGGTCCCTGGTATCACAGTAGGCGGCGCGCATCGCATCAATCCACTGGGCTTCGTCAGTGAAGAACGCATCCCCCTGCTGAGTTAGATCTTTCTGGTTGGAGACAATCAGGTACTGTTGCTCGGGTACCTGTTTCAGGCGCGGTGAAATCGCGCGGTAGTTGTCCGGCCCCACGGCACAGTCACCCGCAAAACAATAGGGCGGCAGGTAGGGTTTGGCTCCCCAGGCGGGAATTTTCACGGCTCCCAGACCGCGCACGCCGGCGACACTGCCGTTGTCCAGCGCTCCACCGGCATCCGGAAAGGCGGCGGTGCGTGGCCACTGCAGATCGTCCAGCACCCAGTGATAGTTGTACAGCGTGCCGTAGCCGCCTGCGGAGAAGCCGCCAAACAGGGCAATCAGCTCGTCCGGCCGGAAGCCATCGCCGCCCGCTTCATCCATGCGTTTCCAGATAATGTCGCGCGCCACGCGCATACCTGCGCGCAGGTTTAGCGCGCCATAGCGTGGCACCTCGAGGTCGCCAAAGGTCTCCACTGCGCCGCCGCCAATGAATACGTCCTGATTGCAGTATGGAAGGTAGACGAAAGTCCAGTCGGCGAACGGGTTGTTCGGGTTGTCGGTAGCGGCAATACCGGAGCCGACGGGCTGGTCATCCTGCGCGTTGAACAGTCCGGGGCTGGATTCGAAACGGCTGCGACAATCGTCTTCAAACAGGCACACGCCGCCGCCCTGCAGGCCAACCACAATACGGTCGATGGGGTTGCCTTCAGGAGCCAGGCGAATATTGATTGCGTAGTCGGTACCGTCGCCGCACATAGTGCCCCACTTGTCGCCGTCGAGGATGATCTGTGACCACTCGCCGCGCGCCGGCATGCTGCCCACGTTGGACGGGCCGCAGTTGGGGGCTAGCGGCGCAACATTCTCGTGTGCGGTAGCAACGGTGCAGTCGAGCTGCTCCTCCGTGTTAGCGACGTACTGCTGTGGGGTCAGCGCGATGAGTTCATCCAGCGCGGGGCAGGCGTCGGCGATGCTTGCGGCCGCATTCGCAGCGGCGGCTGCCTGCGTTTGTGCCAGCGCGGCGGCATCGCATGTATCGCTCGCCAGACATTCGTTGGCCGCGGCCAGGGACTGGCTGAAAAAGCCTGTGACCGTGGAGTGGGCGTTTTCCAGGCAGCCGCGCTCCGCTGTGTTGGCGGCCGCCCAGGCAGCGCCCTGCGGGCCGCCAAAGCTGCGCCACGCGAGCGCATCCGCTTGCGCTTGACAGGCGTTGGCGAAACGCCCGACGGTTGCATCTGTGGCCAGTCCGAGGAAGTCACCATCGTCACACGCGCCCTGTATGCTCTGTTCAAGGGTTGCCTGCGCTGCCAGGAGGTCGGGGTGGCTGTCGCTGCAGAACTCATTGTCATTGAAGAAACACGCGCCGAGCGCAGTGTTCACTTCAGACAGGCAAATCTGCAGGGCCTGTGCGGCGTCGTCGCTACAACTGCGGGAGGCCGTCGGCGCATCTGAGTTATCGCTGCACGCGCTGAACAGCAGCGCGGATGCAGCCAGTGCGGTCGCCGCGATAGGGGACTTGGTTGCGCTCATGTTCAGGTAACTCCTGTCTGGACTGATTCTGGATTGTGCCTGGGGCACACCGGCGCGCTACTGCAGATTGCGCTGTATAAACGCCATCAGTGGTGCGATTACGCGATTGTTTTCGCCGTCGTCGGCAGTGACGATATCCACGTGTGCATAACCCTCGGAAATAAAGACTTCAAAGCCGCCGGACGCGTCCCCGAAGGTAGGGAAGGCTGGGCTGGGATTGGCGCGATCCACAACCCGGGGAGTCGTGCCGTCACAGGAAGGCGCCGTGCAGTTTGCAATAGCATCGGCGAAACCCAGCCATACCGCGGGTACCGGCGCGAGTCCATTGCTGCCGCCAAAAGCGATCACCGGAATATTGATACCGGTCGCCTGTGTGCGGTTGTCGATATCGCTGCGGCCTCTGCCCACCGGCGGCGGCGCTGACAGCGGCGTGGTGTCGAGCCCGAGACCGTTAGTGACCGCAAGACCTGAGGAGGAGTAATACCACTCGGAGAAATTGGTCTTCCCGCGAAAGAAGATTGGCAGCATGCGGCCCTCGAGATCCGAGGGCTCTGCCTCCATCCCCCACACGCCGATGCTCTCCAGGTTGTCAGGCGCGGGTCCGTTGTCGGTGAGGGCGTCCGGCGGTATGTCTTCACCGTTGCTCAGCCAGGTGGCAACGCCGTTATCCACCGGCCCGTCAAATCCCACCGAGGTGGCAACGAAGCTGGCCAGCGAGGCGGCCACGCCGTCGTCATCGAGGAATTTACCCAGCAGGGCGGCCGAGGACGCAGTACTGCCGCCCACCAGTGGGGCCAGAATTGTCAATTGCGGTACCTGCTCAATGGCGTTGTTGCCCTCGACGCCGTTCTGGTCCTGTTGCAGGATGGACTGCACGCCGTCACCTACCACCAGGGCATCGATGGCGTTCACTTCGGAGATGGCCAGCAATTGTGGTGAGAGCAGCCCGGCAACCTCGGCGTAAGCACCGCGCGGCTGCACACAGGAGGTATTGGCAAATTCCGCGCAGTCGGTGGCGGCGGTCTCAGCGGTGCAGGCTGTCGAGCCGTCAATACAGCGCGGCGCCTGGTCCCGCACGGCGCCAAACAGGCCACCATCGAAACTCGCCTCGATGAGATCGAGCGTTTCTTCGCTCACTGCTTCGTCCGACAGGCTGCCGCCGCCGCCTTCGAGCAGCACGAGTCCGCGCAGTTTGGCATATCCCGGGTCGGGTTCGCCGCTGCCAAAGCTGAAATCGGTCGCCGCATAGCGCGCCGTGTAACCGGTGCCAGCGGAGTGTCCGCCGAGGAACACATTGCCGCCGCGCGCGGCGACCAACGCAGCCTCGACCACCGCGTCAATGTCCTGTGAGTGCACCAGTGTTGTCCATTGCGCCATGAAGGCGGTATCGCTGTTGCTGTTGTAGAATTCCGCCCTGCGGTTTGGCCCCTCGGCCAGCGCGGGGCTCAGGCTCAACCCAAGTGCATCGCCGAACAGGAAATCCAGGCCGATCAACGGGTCTTCTAGCTCCTCGGCGATATCCAGCCCCACGGTGTCTTCAAGGAAACTCGAGCGCCTGTCGAGGGCCCACACCTCCAGCACCAGCGATACTTCCTCCGCCGCACGGCGCAAAAGGTTCTCTGCCAGCAGGTAGAACGTGGAGGCGCCGCCTTCAAACCCCGGGATGAGGACGAGTATGGCATCGGGTTGCACGCCATCGTTATCGGCGAGGTAATAGCGCGTATAACGGGCGTGATTGAAATCGATCTCGCTGTCGCCGAACTGGCGCAACAGTTTCGGGTTGCTGACCACGACGCCGGGCGAACCTGGCGTGAACGCGGGCTGCGCCGCGCTCGGCAGGTCGATGGTGGTCTGCAGGAATTCACTCACCGGGGGCGGAACAGGGGGGGCGGGAGGGTCAACGCTGCTGGAATCGCCACCATCGGAGCAGGCCTGGAGCAGACATGCGAGGCACAGGCCAGCAAGAAATGAAGAAACACGCATAGGGAGCACTCTGCATTCAAATTATTGTCGAGTGGTGCAGCGCTCAGTATAGAAGAATATCTCGCCCCGTGCAGACAGCACGACAGTGCGGCGGGCGCCAGCGCGACAGGTGTGCGTCAACGTTCCTGCTACACTACACTGGTCGCAGCCGATTCATCGATATCGACGAATAATAAAGGAATGGCTATGTTTGAAATGCGGAATGCCGCGCTCTGCGCGGTCTCCCTGGTTGCTCTTTACGGCTGTACCGATGGCAGCGATGGCAGCAGTTTCAACGCTCCGCCGGTGCCCATGGATTTCAGCGCGGCGGATGCCAGCCTGGAAGAGTTTGTGGCGGCGCAACCCGGCTTCAGTGGCGCCTCGTATATCGTGGTGGACAAGGCGCGTGGGGTAATACACCAGCATCTCGCCGGGGATCACCGGGAAGATACCGTGGTCCTGCTGGCCTCTACCAGCAAGGTGCCGTCTTCCATGTTGCTCATGGCGCTGGCGGAAGACGACGAGAATATCGATTTTGAGATCGACCGCAGTATTGATGACTACCTGCCGTGGGTCGGGGTCTGGCCCGGTCGCACCGCGGAACAACTGGTGTCGAACACGTCCGGCATCCCGGGGCTGGGCCAGATCAGCGGGTACGGCGCGCACACGTGCCAGTACTCGCCTGAAGGGCAATTGCGTGATTGCGGCCAGACTATTTACCAGACGCCGTTGGACAACCTCGAAAGCTTCCCCCCGGGCACGAACTTTGACTACGGCGGCAGCCCCTGGCAACTCGCCGGTACCGTGGCGGAGGTGGTAGGTGGTGCCAGCTGGAACCAGCTTTTCGACCAGTACATCGGCCAGCCTTGCGGGTTGGAGGTTTTTACTTACGGCAACAACCTGGCGACGGTTGCCGACTGGACCGGCGACCCGGACAGTTTACGGGGCAGGGACAATCCCAATATCGAGGGTGGCGCAATAAGCAACCTGGCGGATTACGCCAGGCTGATTTCCCTGCATCTGAACGAGGGCCGCTGTGGCGATACCCAGGTGCTCAGCGCCGAGGCCGTGGCATTCATGCAGCGTGATCGCGCCTGGGCGACCGGCTCGGTACCACCAGACGCTGCGGGTTACGGTATGGGCTGGTGGATTGCGCCGCCTGACGAAAGCGCCGCGGCGCCCACGCTGTTTCGCGACCCCGGCGCTTTCGGTGCGCTGTCATGGATTGATACCGAGCGCGGCATTGGCGGCTTTATTGCGATACAGTCGACAACCTTTGCCGATGGCTCCACGGGCAGCGGCTACGGTGCGAGCGAATTGATCCCGCTTTTACAGGCGGCCTACGATGCCGCGCGACCTTGAGGGCGCGTCGATCAGGGGAGGAGGGAAGATGAAGCGCAGGGACTTTTTGCACTACGGCGGCCTCGGCGCGGTGGGCGCGGCCACGGCGGCAACGCTTGGCGGGTGCGCCGACGATGGGCCCGCGGTGAAGTTCTGGCAACAGGGCAACTTCAGGCCCGTAACGGAAGAGGTCAGCCTTACCGAGTTGAGCGTGGAGGGGGCGATTCCCCCCGAGCTCAGCGGGCTGTATGTGCGCAACGGCACCAACGCGTCCAGCGGGGTTGCCGAACACTTCTTTGGCGGCGATGGCATGCTGCATGGCGTACGCCTGGAAGGGGGGCGCGCGCGCTGGTACCGCAACCGTTACGTTGATACCCCTGTGTATCGCAAGGAGTCTGGTGGGTTTGGCGCGCCGCAAGCAGAGGACACCACCAGCGCAGTGGCGCTGATTTACCACGGGGGCAAGCTGATGTCGCTCGGGGAGTTCGGCTATCCGTATCTCATCGATCCGCATGATCTTTCAACCCTGGGTGTCTACAACTACGAGGGCAGGTTAGCGGGCAATATGACCGCGCATCCGCGCATTGATCCTGACACCGGCGAGATGCTCTTCTTCGGCTACGATGTCATGCAGCCCTACCTCACCTACATGCGCGCGGATGCCGACGGCAACATGTTGCAGGTGGAACCGGTCGATATGACGGGTCCGAGCATGGTTCACGATTTTGCGGTCACGGCAAACCATGTGGTGTTCATGGAGATGCCGGTGCGCTTTTCCTGGTGGCAGGCCCTGACCGGCAGCGCGTTGCCCTTCAAGTGGGATGACAGCGCGCCCTGTCGCATCGGCGTGATGCCGCGCACGGGTGGTAATGCCGATGTCAGGTGGTTCGATATTCCCGCGTGCTTCGTGTTCCACATCATGAATTCCTTCGAGCGCGGGGATGAAGTGGTCGTGGATGCAGCGCGCTATGATCATCTCTGGGTAAAAAACTCGCACGACTTCTTCCACCCGGCCCGGCTGTCGCGCTTTGCCCTGAACCTGAAAACCGGTAGCGCCTCCGTCGAGCGCATGTTTGAGGGTGCGATGGAATTCCCGCAGGTGAATCGCGGCCGATGGACAAAGCCCTATCGCTACGGTTACAGCCTGATAGTAGACGAGGCGAATGATTCTCCCGAGCGCATTCAGCAGGCGCAGGGCGGCATCCGTAAGTATGATCTCGACACCGGGCGCAACGAGGACTGGGCGCCGGGGGCGAACCAGGTGCCGGCAGAGGCAATTTTTATTCCCGCGACGGAGTCCGGCGGCGGGGAGGACGAGGGTTACCTGGCGAGTTTCGTCTACGACCGGCATCGCGATGCCAGCAGTTTTTGCCTGTTTGATGCCACGCGCCTGACGGCCGGGCCGATCGCGAAAGTGCTGCTACCGGTGCGTGTGCCGGTGGGGTTTCATGGCCTCTGGTTGCCGGATTCCGCGCTCGGATAAGCCCACTGGCGGGCGCACGAAACAGCAAGGCAAAAAAAAGGGCAGCCACTTGTGGTGGCCGCCCCCTGTTCAGGTTAACGCAGTGCCTAGAAGCGGGCGCTGAGTGTAAGCAGGTAGGAATCCGTTTCGAATCCGGTATCTTCCACTTCTGCTTCCGTGTAGGCAACGCCGACTGCAATGCTGTCGGAAATAAAGTACTCGGCAGACGCAAAGTATTGCTCCAGTTCTTCACCAGAGTCTTCGGTGTTGCTGTAGCCAATGCCGAGTCCGAGGTTCTTGCAGACGTACCAGGTGGCATCCACTTCGTAGACATCGACGTCTTCGCTATCGCTGAAATCTTCGTCGTCGTCAATATCGGTAACGCCGTAGGCCGCGTGCAGCTTCAGGCCACCGTTGTTGCCGAAGGTGATCAGGTGGTCGAGGTCCAGGCGGTAGCTGTCCACATCGCCGCCAACTTCCGCATCGCTATTGCCATAGGTGAACACCAGGGTCGTGGTATCCCAGAGGTACTTACCCACACCAATGCTGTAGTTGTCTACTTCAAAGCCATCCACCTCGTCGCGCTCCGCGGCAAGATCGACAATCCAGCCGCCGCTTTGCTTGGTCACGTAGCGGCCGCTGATGCCGTAGCTTTCCAGTTCGACATCGCTGGCGCTGTCTACATCCGTTTCTCCATCGGAAACCAGGACTGAAAGCGAGGACGCCTGATCAATGAAAGCAGCTTCACCCAACGGGCCCTTGGTGTCGTCGACGGGCATCAGGTAGGCGGTGCCGCCAAGGCTGATGGAGCTGACATCGCCACCGGAGATGCCGGCATCGGCCTGGAAGCGGTAATCCGCCTGGGCGGTTGCTGAAAGTGCGAGGCCGATACCGGCCGCGAGCGCAGTTTTCTTGAACATTGTGTTCTCCTTGCGGGTTGTTTTGGTGTTTTCCCAGTGTTTTTAAGTTATCAGGGTTGGCGCTATCCTAAGCGCCATGCGGTGTGCTCTCCTAGTGAAAATTAGGGGCACTATTTACTTCTTTTTGAGTGCAAAAATGTAACCGTATGCGCCCGTGAGCCCCTGCAGGCGTAAGCGGCTGCTAACTTTTTCAGGCGCCGCCGCGTTGCAAAACCTCCAGGGGCCCATTATGTTGGCCGCTGCGAAGAGCGGGGGGATTATGCGAATAACAGAAGCGCACAGGCGAGACACTGCAACAGGCCGTAGCCCCCTCGACGTGGCAGTGCGCCGGTAGCATGACCCGTGCGGCGGTGGTTACCGGTGGAGCGCGTAGAATCGGCGCAGTGGTGGCGCGCCACCTGCACGCGCTCGGCTTTGATATTGCGCTGCACTACCGCTCCTCGGCCGACGAGGCCGTGCGCTTGCGGGATGAGCTATGCTCGGCGCGTGAGGCATCCTGTGAGGTGTTCCAGGCTGACCTCGATGATATGGCGGCCGTTACCGCATTGGCGCAGTCCGTGCTCGGGCGCTACCCGGCGCTTGATCTGCTGGTGAACAACGCATCCGGCTTTGCGCCAACGCCGATCGATCGCTGCACACCGGCGCAGTTCGATGCCATGCTCGGCGCCAACCTGCGCGGGCCGTACTTCCTGATTCAGGGGTTGTTGCCGGGCTTCGCCGCGGGCGGCAGCATTGTCAACCTGCTGGATGTGCACATTGAGCGGCCACTGCGCGATTTCAACGCCTATGGCGCGGCGAAAGCAGGTCTCGCCTCTTTAACCCGCAGCCTGGCGTTGGAACTGGGCCCCGCGCTGCGCGTGAACGGTGTAGCGCCCGGTGCCATCCTCTGGCCGGAAGATGACGCGGCCTACGACGCCAGGGCGCGCGAGCAGACCATCGCGCAGACGCCGCTGGCGCGGCTGGGCGAGCCGGAGGATATCGCGCGCGCGGTCGCCTTTCTGGCCTGTGAGGCGCCTTTTATCACCGGGCAGGTGATTGTCGTGGATGGCGGCCGGGGTCTGGCCGGTTGATGAACTGCAGGAAGCATTATCGGGGCCCTTGCCCCGGAGTGATCCGGCACCAGTGATGCGCCGTTGGCGTTACTTCACCAGACCTGCAGCGCGGCGCGCACGATCAATGCGATGAGCACCAGCGACGACAGGAAAAACAACACGAAGCGCACCTCGATCTTGTTCCACAGGCTCTGTTGCAGGCTGTGTACCACGCGCAGCGCCACATAGGTCCAGGCCAGCGCAAGATTCAGGCCGCTGCCGGCGCCCAACAGTGCCAGCGTCAGGGTAACGGCGTAGAACAGGGTGGGTTGCTCCAGCAGATGGTTGTAGTTGTCCGCCTTCCAGCGCACTCGCGGGGGCAACTCGGCCACCTGTTCACCGCTTGGCCTGTTCGGATCCATCTTTATGCCGGCTTGCTGAATAGCCGGGATGCGTGTGGCGAACATCCAGGCCCACATAATGCAGGTCCAGAGCAACAGGGCGACGACGGGGGCGAGAATTGCGTGGTCTACAGGCATGGCGTTGTCCTTATGTGTGAGGCGTGACTTCTTGTGCCGCGAGCCGCTGCCCGTTGCAGGCAGCGAATCGTTCTGCGCGGCATCGGGCGACGGACAGCGGCCCATAGCATGCCCCGCTGATACGGTGAGCACAAGCGCACTACAGAATCGGTAGAGGCTCAGTTTGAAATCACGGACGGAGCATGAGGCGGCAAGGGCCCACTGAAACCGTGCGGCGACAGGACGTCGCCGCCCGAGCCTGTACAGGGATGTGCGCTTTTTGGCGTGTTTCGGTGGGCCCTTGCCGCCTCATGCGTTCTCCCTGGTAAATATTCAAACTGGGCCACCACCAAAGAAACGGGTTGGTTGCAGCGGGGATGAAACAGCGGTCGATCACGGGCGATACAAAAGGACTTTGGCTATTTAATGCAACCTGTCTATGCTTGAATACTTGCTCTACTCCCATGGACAAATAACATGACGCAATCCTCGCAACTCAAACGCCGCACCCTGATCAAGGGCATGGCGGCCAGCACACTCCTGCCATTGCTCGGCGCCAACCTCGTGGGCTGTTCCGACGGCTCGGACGACTTCGCCAATACCGTACCCGCCGACTTCCGTCACGGCGTGGCCTCTGGCGACCCGCTTACTGACCGGGTAATTCTCTGGACGCGCCTGACACCGGAAAGCGACGGGCTCGTCAGGGTATCCTGGGAAGTCAGCACCGATGCCGGCTTCAGCAACATCGTGGCGAGCGGCGATGGCACCACCTCGGCGGAGGTGGATTACACGGTGAAAGTGGATGTCGAGGGCCTGCAGCCCGGCGCTGGTTATTACTACCGGTTTGCCAGTGACGACAGGCTGTCCCCGGTGGGTCGCACCCGCACGCTCCCAACAGGCAGCGTTATGGCTGCGAGTTTCGCGGTAGTCTCCTGCAGCAATTACCCGGCGGGGTTTTTCAATGTCTATCGTGAAGTCGCCGAACAGGAGCTGGATGCTGTCCTGCACCTTGGGGATTACCTCTACGAGTACGCCCCGGGCGGCTACGCCAGTGCCAATGCCGAGGCTTACGGTCGTGTGGTGCAGCCGGCAAACGAGTTGTTCTCCCTCGCCGATTACCGCACGCGTTATGCGCAGTATCGCACCGACGAAGACCTGCAGGCCGCACATGGCAGGCACCCTTTTATCACGGTGTGGGATGACCATGAGATAGCCAACGATGCCTGGCGCGAGGGCGCCGAGAATCACAATCCGGAAACCGAGGGGGATTACGCCGCGCGTAAAATGGCAGCAATCCAGGCGTGGTACGAGTGGCAGCCGGTGCGGCCACCGGGCGATATTAACGACGTGATCTATCGTCGTTTCCAGTACGCCGACCTGCTCGACCTGCTGATGCTCGACACGCGCATCATCGGCCGCGATAAACAGTTTGTGTACCCCGATTTCACCACCGGAGGCATGATTGATGTGGCCGCCGCGCGCGCGGGCTACGGCGACAGTAACCGCACGCTGCTCGGTGAAGAGCAGCTCGGGTGGCTGCGCGAACAGCTTGCACAAAGTTCGGCGCGCTGGCAGGTGCTGGGCCAGCAGGTGCTCAGCGGCCGCTACCACCTGCCCGCGCCGATTCTCGAAGCGCTGGACCCCAGCCTGTCCGGCGACGATCCGATCGCACAGGGCACCGCGGCGGTTCTCGCGGCGGTGGCGGCCAAGAACACACCGGAGGAGTCGCGCACGCCCGAGCAGCAGGCCCTGCTGGATTCCGCGATTCCCTATAACCTGGATGCCTGGGACGGCTATGAGTACGAGCGTGACCAGTTACTTGCCTATGCCATTGATGTCGACGCGAAGCTGGTGATGCTGGCGGGCGATACCCACAACGCCTGGAGCAGCCAGCTCACCACGCCGGACGGCCGTATAGCCGGCGTTGAGTTCGGCTGCGCGAGCGTCAGCTCGCCGGGTTTTGATTCCGTTCTGGGCCTGGAAGCCTCTGCGCTGTTCAGTCCGCTGGTGGTTACGCTGGTGGACGACCTCAAGCGGGTCAATCTGGTAGACCGCGGTTACCTGCACCTGCGTTTCACGCCGGATACGGTGGAAGCAGATCACCGCTTTGTCAGCACCATTCAATCGCGCGACTATACGGTGGACCCGACGAAAGCCATCTCCCAGTCCATCAACCGCGACGACCTGCTGATGACCTGAGGCATTCCGCGACATTACCGCCGCCTGAACGACAATATCAGGACGCGGGCTTGCTGGCCTTGAACGGCGGGCCTGCTATTTGGCGCGCTGTATCCCCGATTACATAATAAGAGGTACCTGACGATGCGAAAAATAGTCCTGCTGTTCCTGTGTGCGCTCATCGTGGGTTGCAGCGGTGCCTCCAGGCCCCTTGATGCGTCGCCCGTGGAGGACGGGCTCCCGCCGCCGGAGCCACTCGCCTGGTGGAGCCGCGCCGCGATCGACGCCTATATCCGCTTTTCGTCCTGGCGCGGCGAGCGCTCGGGCTACATTGTGTTGCTGGCTCGTGACGGCGTGCCGGTTTACGCCAATGCGGCGGGCTGGCGCAACATTGAAGCGCGCGAGCCGATGACACTCGACACCGAGGTGCGCATTGCCTCCATGACCAAGCCCGTGACCGCGGTGGCTGCGCTGTTGCTGGTGGAAGAGGGGCGTCTGGGCCTGGACGACCCCGTGGCAGACTACCTGCCGGCTTTCCGTAATCTGCAGGTAGCCACCACGGAGGCGGCTGGCCCGGGCGGCGGTTTTAGCTCCCGGCCGGCGCAGACGACGCTGACGGTCAGGCACCTGCTGATGTTTGCCTCCGGCCTCGGGCCGGGCATGGGCGCATCGTCCGAGCTGGCCGCGCACTGGGACGCTCATGGTATCCATGCGCAGAGCAGTGGCGATCTAAGGGCGCGGGTGGATCATCTGGCCTCCCTGCCGCTGTTCGAAGAGCCGGGAACGCGCTGGCGTTATGGTGCTTCTGCCGACGTGCTCGCCGCGGTGGTGCAGGTAGCGAGTGGCGAGAATATTGGCGATTTCATGCGCGAGCGTATTTTCGCGCCGCTCGGTATGGCGAATACCCGCTATGAGCCGCCGGCCGATGCGCGCGAAGGCATGGCCACGGTTTACACCCACGATAGTGAAGGTGACCTTGTGGAAGCGGATATCCATTATTCCCCGGACTGGCAGCCAGGCGGTGGCGGGCTGGTGTCCACTGTGTCGGATTATCTGCGTTTCGCGTTGATGTTGTACAACGGCGGTGAGTATCGCGGTGTGCGGGTACTCCAGCAGTATTCGGTAGACACTATGCAGCGCCTGCATGTGCCGGAGGGCGTGCTCGCCGGGCAGGGCATCGAGGGCGTTGGCTGGGGCCTGGGCGTGGCGGTGGTGGCCGATGCAGAGGCCGCGCGCATACCGGGTCGCAACGGGGATTTCTGGTGGTCGGGCCTGTACGGCACGCAATTTTTTGTCAGCCCGGAAACCGGGCTGGTCGGTGTGATCATGACGCAGCACAAGCCCGGCGAATTCTCCGGGATCAATTACCAGCCCTACGTGGTTCAGGGGCTGGCGCTGGCGGGGTTGTGAGGGGCCCTATTTAAGAAAGGATTTGGCTACATCGAGCAGGCCGCTGGCGCCGCCCACACTGTCGAGCAGACTGCCGCCGCTGCTGGCGCCGTCCACCAGCTGCGGCAGGATGTCGGCAAGCCCGCCGGCCGCGGCGCCGGTATCCGTGCCGATGCTGGCGGCAAACTTTTCCAGTGCACCGTCGTCAAACAAAGCGCCGATTGACTGCGCGGAGATCGGTGAGTTGCTGCCGTCCCCCAGCCAGGAATTGAAGACACTGCCGAGATCACCGCTGGCAGCCATCCTGCTGGCGAGGCCGGCAAAGTCAATATTACCCTGACCATCGCCGAGCAACTGCGACAGTGCGCTGCTGATCTGCGCCGGATCGACCTGCAGGCCGAGTTTTTCAGACAGCAGGCGTGCGCCGGTTTCCAGAATATCCATGGCCGTGTTCTCCTTTGATGTCCATTGTGCGCCCGCGAGGGCCGCGTCAGGTGGGTAGCGCGTGGATTATAGCTTTTTATTGTGGCGGCATCCGGTTTTCGAGGTAGCGACGAATCGCCCGCCACGCGTCAAGCGCCTCGGGGACACCTGCCGTCACCAGCCCGTGCCAGCCATGTACGGCGCCCGGCCAGCTCTCCATGGTCACGTCCACGCCCGCGCGCAGGGCATTGCAGCCGAGTTCCAGCGCGCCTTCGCGAAGCGTGTCGAATTCACCGATCTGTAAGTACAGGGGCGGGAAGCCCGCGGGGTCCGCGTAGGCCGCGGACACCCTGGGGTCGTCCAGGGCGAGCGAGTCGGCGAGGTAATCCAGGCCTCGATTGCGCACCCATTGTGGCGTGAGGAAAGGGTCACGACCGTGGGGGCCCTCCCGGGCGACGGACAGGTCAAACCAACCGGTGAGGGAAACAAACGCGGCGGGTAGTGGCAGGCCCGCATCCCGCAGCCGCTGCACGACGCCCAGCGCCAGGCTGCCGCCGCAGGATTCACCGAACAGCACGCTGCGGGAGGGATCTACCCCGCTGTCGATCAGCCCGACCCAGGCCGCATAGCAGTCGTCGTGTGCCGCAGGGTAGGGATTCTCCGGCGCCAGTCGGTAGTCCGGCATCACCACACGGCACCCGGTGTACTCGGCAATAATCCCGGCGTAGAAGTGGTAGTCATCGAGGGGCGTGGAGACGAATGCACCGCCGTGGCAGTGAAAGGCCGTCCACTGGGTGTTATTGCCGGCGAAGTCATACACGCCGCAGCGCACGCCACCGAAATTTTCGATACGCACGGCCAGCCTGTCGCTCAGCGGGTGGCCGTGAAAGGGCGCGAACATCTCGCGCACATCGCGATAGTCAGCGACCGGATCGGCAAAGTTTTCCGGTATGGCGTTGACCAGCGCCGTGAGCTGATCGCTCTGCTGTGATTTCATTGAGCGGTCCGTTGATGGTTTCCCGCAGTATACGCGGCTGTGACCCGAGATTGCTGCCGGTTGGTGGAGGACGTGTCTTCGGCTATATTGGCGTGTCAGCCTCAAGGGTTACAACAACAGGGGCTGGAATATGCAAACCACGCGGGCCCGGGGACATAATTGATGATTCAAAGCGGCGGCACATTGTTGCGGGAGCTGAAACGGCGCAAGGTGTTGCGCACCTGCCTGTACTATCTCACCGCCTGCCTGTTCCTGCTGTTGCTCGCGCGGTATTTTATCCTGCCGGGGATGGGTCCCGACGGTGAGCAGGCGTACGGGGTGTTGTTGGCCGTCGCTCTGCTGGGCTTGCCGCTGGTATGCCTGTTGTCGTGGTATCTGCAAGTTACGCCGCAGGGTATTGTAAGAACCACGTCATTCGTCGAGCGCAGAGTGTTGCGCAACATGGCGCCGATAAACGATCAGCGACACGCAAGGCAGATTTCCGACGATAGCCCGGATGCTGCTCCAGAAAGCGTCCGCTGGATCATCACCGCCGAGACCGGCCCGCTACAGGGCTTGCGTTACGGCATCGCGCAATCGATCGAGCTGGGACGTTCCCTCGACTGCGCCATCGCGCTGGTTAGCCACCACATTGCGCCGCGGCATGCCCGCCTGGACATCGACGCCGGGCAGTTGGTGATCGAGGACCTGGAGTCCGGGGTCGGCACCTATGTCAACGGCAAGGCTATTGAAGGCCGCCATCTTCTAGGGCCTGGAGATGAGTTGCGGTTGTACGATGTGATTTTCCGGGTCTCCGAAAACAGTCCCGCCTGAATCAAATGCGGCAATGGAGCCGCTGAAGTACGGCCTTCGTGTGAACCAGTTCACATCAGTTTTTTTTACAGCTTACCCCGGGAAAAGGCCGTTTCAAGGCATGTTCTCGGGAACATGTTTATGCAAAACAACTGCTTATCGCTATTGGCGCAAATATTGCTGAAGGGGATGTCCGGGCAACCGATGGGGCAACACGCGGCTACAGTGCAGACTGCGCCGCCTGCAAGGGACAAGGGACACGATGCGTATCAATACATGGAAAGCGGTTTGGCTGGCGGCAGCGACAAGTTGCGCAGCGCTGCATGCGGCGCCCGGCCTCGCTGCTATTCAAACCTGGGACTTCAACAGCTCAAGCCAGAGTTTCTCCGGTACGGGCTACGGCAACAGCCTCAACCTCACGTCCTCTGATGGCATTAATCTCACCGTGTCTGGCTGGTCAGACACCAACGACAGCGGTGGTGCCGATGAGATACAGTCCGCGCGTCTGATCTGGGCACAGGGGAGCGCGCTGGGAGTTCAGAATCGGGATGAAAATACCAACTCCCCGAACCACTCGGTCGACAGCATCACTTCTGATTCAGACGGTGAATTCGACATGCTGCTGCTGCAGTTCGACACCGCGGTCAGCCTGAGCGGAATTGATCTCGACTGGGCGGTGGGTGGCAACTCCTCGAACCGCGCGGATGTTTCCATACTGGCCTACGATGGCACCGGCTCCGCCGGGATCAACGGCAGCACCTGGGGCAATGTGCTCTCTGGTAACGGCGGTAATTACGATGCCGTGGGTAACTACAGCAACGTGGGCTTAAGCTACTACGCGGTGAACCCCGCTCAAATTGAATCCACCAGTTGGCTGGTGGGTGTGTATAACCCGGTGTTCGGCAGTGGCGGTGATGCCGGTGACGATGGCTTCAAGCTTGGCCTGGTCACTACCGAAACCGATGATCCCCAGGATGATCCGCCCGGCGAAGTGCCGGTTCCCGGCAGCATTCCCCTGATGTTGCTGGGGTTGGCGCTATTGCGCGCCCGGATCTCCACCCCCGGAGGAAAGGCCTAGCCCCAGGCCTTTCCTCCACCTTTTCTGAAAAGCGGAATTTCCAAATTCCGCTTTTTTTTTGCCTGCGTTACCATCCGCGGGCGATTGAAGATTGTGTGCCTGGTCCCAGAGGAGTAAAGAGTTGAAGAGGATTATCAGCGGCCTGCTCGCGCTGGCGCTGTTGGGCGTCGCCGGGGCGCGCGCGCAAACGGAGAGTGCCTATTACGAAGAGGGTGTGCAGGCGTATGCGCAGGGCGAGTACGCGGAAGCCTACATTCACCTCAAGAACGCGCTGCAGGCAGACCCGAATATGGTGCCCGCGCGCCTGTTACTGGCGAAGGTCCATTTCAACGCCGGCAATGTGCACGCTGCGGTGAAGGAATCCGAGGAGGCGCTGCTGCTGGGCGCGGACATCAACCTGGTTCTCCCGGTGTACGGGCCCGCGCTGGTGGTGCTCAGGCAGACTGACAAGCTGTTCGCGCTGGAAAAAGTGGCGGACGAATTCACGCCCCAGAGCCAGTTCGAATGGTCATTACTGAAAGGCCAGGGACACCTGCAGCGCTCCGAGCCCGATCTTGCCCGGCGCGAATTTGAGCGGGCCGCCAGACTGTTCCCCGACGACATACGCTCCAGCAATACGCTGGCGGCCCTGTATATCGATAACGGTATGCTGGCGGAGGCGACCGCGCTGCTTGAGAAATCGCTTGGGTTGGACGCCGACAATGTCAAAACGCTGGAGCTCTCCGCGGAGCTGGCAATCGCCGAGGAGCGTTATGAAAAAGCCCTGCAGCTACTGGCGCGCGCCCACGAGCGCGACAGCACGGATTTGCGCGTGTTGCGCAGTCTTGCCCGTGTGCACCTGCTGCTCGGGAATACAGCGGAGATGGAGCATTACCTGGCGCTGATTCTGGAGCAGTCGCCGGACGATCCCGCGGCGACCCTGCTGAGCGCGGTCACGTCGATTGATCGTGGCGAGGTAGAGATCGGGGAGGCCATGCTCGGTGAACTCAGCCAGAAGCTGTCGCGCGTTGATGCCCTCCGCCTGCAGACCACGGATGGCATGCTGTTTATCCAGGCCGCCTCGGATTACGTGAGAGGCAGTGATCGCAGTGCCATCGATTTGTTCAATACCTACCTGGCGCGCAACCCTTCTGACCTGGCAGCGATCAGCATGCTGGTGGATCTCTATTTGCGCAATGGCGAGATTCGCCGGGCGAATACGCTGCTCAGCGATTCCCGGGAGTTCATTACCGATGACCTGGCCCTGTCGTTGCAGCTGTTGCACCTGTATATCCAGAACGGCAGCGTGTGGAATGCCCGCGAGCTTCTGGAAGACCTGCGCAAGAGTACCGGCGACAATCCGTTCGTCACCATTCTTGAGGCGGAGCTGGAGCGTAGCCAGGGCGAGTCAGAGAAGGCCCTCGCGATTCTCGACGGGCGCGAATTCAGCGCAGACCCACCCCTCTCCTATGTGCTGTTGCGTGGCGCATTGTTGCTGGATCTGGCGCGCCTGGCCGAAGCCGAGCGGCTGGCCGCACAGTTGCAATCCAGTAATCCCGATGCGTTGCGGGTACAAAACTTCGCCGCGGTCACCTACTTGCGAGCCGGCCGCCTGAAGGCCGCCGAGCGCGCCGTAGACACCGCTTTGAAGTTGTCCGCCAGCGATCTGGAAGCCCGTTTTAACCAGGCGATGTTGCTGAAGCAGCGTGGCAGGCGGGAAGATGCCGCGCGTGTGTTGAATGACATACTTGCGGAGCGTCCCAGCCACACCAGGTCCATACTGCTCATGGCGCAGATTCTCCATGAGCAGGGCAGGTCGGAAGAGGCGATAGACTGGAGCAAGAAGGTCTATGTCTACGACAAGACCTCGACCCTGCCGGACGAATTCCAGCTCGGCGTTTACAGCCAACAGGGCGATTGGCAGGAGGCGTTGGGCGCTGCACTCGCACTCAGCAAGGCCGACCCGCTGAGCGAGGTGTACCTGGTGCAGCTGGCGGAAATCTACATGCGCCTGGGCAACCTGGAAGTGGCCCAGCGACCGCTGCGTCGGCTGTTCGTACTGTGGAAAAACGATGCGGCCAGGCTGCGCCAACTGGCGGAGATGCAGATCAGTGCCCAAAACCCCGCGGAGGCGCGAATGACGCTGGAGGCCGCGCTGGATCTCGAGCCGGAATCGCTCGCTACGCGTCTTGCGCTGGTGCGCCTGGAGGTGGCCGGGGGGCACTTCGCGCGCGCCCGGGAGCGGCTGGACGCGCTCGCCGAACTGGGGGGCGACAACGCGGAGGTGGCGTTGCTGTATGGTGATGTAGCGCTGGCGGAAGGCGAGAAAGAGGCGGCGAGGCAGCACTACCTGCAATCGCTGACGCTGGATTCAGGGCAGTCCGCCGCCATCTTGCGGCTGTATGAACTCAGCCTGGATGGCGTCGGTGGTGAGGCGTTCACCGCGACTCTGGAAAATCTGCTGCAGCAGGCATCGCTGCCCCCGTGGCAGGTGCGCCTGTTGGCCGACAGCTATCTGCAGCAGGGTAAACCAGAGCGCGCGCAACGCTACTACGAGTCGCTGCTCGAGCACCCGGATCACAATGCGGATGCCGGAGTACTCAACAACCTGGCAAACATCTATGCCGAAGAGGATCTCGACAAAGCGCTGGACACCGCGATGCGTGCACTGGAGAGCGGAGGTGAGAAAAATTATGCGCTGCTCGATACCGTGGGGTGGATATTGACCCGCCTGGGCAGGGAGGGGCAGGCGCTACCCTACTTGCGCAAGGCCTACAGCATCAACTCGCGTGACCCCGAGATTCGCTATCACACCGGCGTGGCGTTGCTCGGCCTGGAGCGTGAGGCAGAAGCCCGCACCGAACTGCGCGCCGCGCTTGCCGATGGCACCGATTTCCCCGGCCGCGACAGGGCGGAGGCACTGCTGAACTCGCTGGGTGGCTGATACTGGCGCAGGGCGTTCGGGCAAGCCGAAGGTGGGGTGTCAGGGCACCGCGCCGATGGCTTCCGGGTGCCAGCCATCACCCTGCGCATCCAGCAGCACCGGGTTGGCGAATGCGAAGGGGATCGCATCGGGCACGATAGTGCGGTAGAGCTTCGATGCGGCTCCCAGTGCCTCCACGAAAACGAAGGAGTCCCCGGTTATCGTCAGCTCCTCGCTAATCGTGGTGCCGGGCGCGATGGGCAGTGTCCTGTGCAGTGCGCCATTCAGCCAGATGCGCACGCTGTCGACCCCGACCCAGGGAGCGGCGTCGACCCGTATGCTGAGCGTGCCGCGGCTGCCGCTATGGGTGCCACCCGGGCCTGTACCGTCAACGTCAATTTTCAGCAGCGGGCCGGTTGAGCCGTAAAGCCGGCCTTCGCGAACCGCGCGCATGATTCGGGCGGTGGTGACGGTGGCCGGGTCATCCTCCGCGATTGCCAGCAGGTTGCGCGGGTAGGCAACGATGTGGTGGCTCTTGTGTGAATCGCTGTTGGCGGTCGCAACTTTGTAGATACCGGCCCTGAGCAGCGCGAACCAGTCTGCGCGCACCCGCTCATACAAGAGCATGTCGGTGCCGTTGAGGAGTTCGATGACATCGAAATCGATATCGCGATAGGCGCTGCCCGCATGCCGCTCCAGCAGCAGGCTGTTGGGTTCCTCGGACAAAGCCAGCTCTGGCTGGAAGGCCACACCCTGTGACAGGTGCTCGAAAAAGGCGCCATCGTCATCCTCTACCATGGAGCGTGGGTGGTTGAGCTGGAACAGGCTTTGCGGGAAGCGTGCCTTGTAGGCCGCGATCACTTCCCCGAGGCGCATGCCTTCGAAATGCACGTTGCCACGCATGAATTCGCCGGGCGCCGGCGTGACCGGGAAGACATTGCCGTGGCCGACTGTCCTGGGCGTGCGTTCACTCGCCGCCATGCCGGTCATCTCGACGCCGGGAAAACTGAACAATTGCCGCTGCAGACCCATCGCGGCTATGGTCGGGTTGAGGTCATAGGGCACATTGTGTTCCGTGGGTATCAGCACTTCGCACCCCTGCGCGACAAAATCCGTTACCCGCTGCCGGGCGCTCAGGCTCGAATCGAAACTGATGCCGCTGTGGACGTGAAAGTCGGCACTCAGCAGCCCTTCGCTCGAGACGGCGCGCGTGGGTGGCTCGATTGTCAGGCGTGATCGCGTTCCCGCCACGAGTTCGACGTGTGCCCCGGTCACGCTGAATTCCGGTCCCCGCGTGGCAAGCACCCGGTAGTCTCCCGGCGGCAGGCTCAGTTCACGCGGGTCGGCGGTGGTGCCTGAAAGACTCAGTCGATGGCTTTCGGCGGCCACGAGCAGGCGTTCGCCGGCAACCCGCGCGTCCGTCAGCTCAGCGTGGAAAACGACCGGTTGTTCGCCAGCCGTGAACAACAGGCTCATCGCCTGGCCCTGAGGCAACTCCAGGATCGCGGGTGCGCCGGTTTTCAGCAGGCCCAGGTCGGTCGTGTCCGCTTCCAGGGTCAACGGATACCCGGTGCTGCTGTGGGGGGTGACTACCCGCAGCGTTGCGTCGCTCACACCCGCTGGCAGAGAGAGCCTGAAATTACCGGCGGCGTCGGGGCGACCGAAGTTCAATTCCCGGCCTTCGCTGTCGCGCAGGCTGATGCCGGCGTCCAGTGTGTCCAGGCTGCCGCGCACCGTGTGGCCGTTATACACCGAATCCAGCAGCGAGGCGGCGTCCGCGCGGTCTGATACCTTGACGGACTGGCGCACGACCAGGCTTTCGCCGCTCGCAAGATCGAACAGTTGTCCCAGCGCGAGGCTGATCACACCGGGAGCGCGGCTCCAGAAGCCCGGGAATGGCCGGGTAAACGCGGCAAACAGGCTGAACGTGTCGCCCGGCACCAGCAGCGTGTGCACCGGCGTTTGAATGCCGTTGGTATCGCGCAGAAACGCCTCCCTGAGTTGCGCCATGTAGCTGATGTCTGCGCCGGCATAGCGACTGCCGAGCAGCAGCTGCGTATCGGCCGGGGTGATAGCACCCAGCAGTGAGAGAAAGTCACTGGTATCTACCGCGGGTTGGCTGAAACCGGTGGTGTAGGCGTGCTCTTTGCTGTCCACCGTGAAAGGCGTTAGCGAACTGCCCGGGTGCAGGATGAGGGTGCCGAACATATTGAGAGCCGGGCCCGCCTGTCGGCGTGTCAGCGTGGTTTCGATGAGCAGCGTATTGACCTGCTTTGCATCCAGGCGGTACGCCACCGCGATCTCGACTCCCGAGTGGGTGCCTCGGGTTTCAACCCAGGCATCCCGCTCGCTGAAACCCGCGGTGATGGATTCAGTGCGCGGAGTCGCGTCTTTGCGTAAATTGAGTTGTGCATTGGCCACGCGCCACTGGTCGTTGGCCCGGTCGCAGTGCCACAGGTCAACCAGGGCCGCGCCGTGCAGCGCGAGATAGGTCGGGTGGCCGGCATCCGATACCACGGCGCACAGTCGCCCGTTGGACAACAGCCAGTCACCGCGGCCGCCGACGGCGGCCATGCCGCCGGGCGGGAGTCGGTGCAGGGTTTCACTGGTGAGTTGGCCGGCGAAGAATTCGGAGGCATGGCCGGGCGGGGTTATCAGCAGAGCGGCCAGAAGTAGCAGTCTGTGCACAGGTACTTGTCCTGTCGGTTGAGGTTCTCAGGATTCCTGACTGGTCATGGTTTCTTCAAAAACGAGATACGCGTCGCTCTGTTCCTTGGCGCGATACATGGCCGTGTCGGCAAAGCGGCAGAGATCGTCATGGTTGGTGGAATGGTTCGGGAAGATTGCAACGCCACAACTCCCACGCAGGGAAAACTGTACACCATCAATTTCGATGGGCTCGCGAATGGCCGCGAGAATTTTCGGCATGATCGATTCGATATCGTCCGGAACGTGAATGGCCGGCAGGATCAAACCGAATTCGTCGCCGCCCAGGCGCGCGGTGGTATCTGAAAGGCGCAGTACCTTCTTCAGTCGGTCTGCCACTATCTTCAGTGCGGCGTCGCCCATGTGATGGCCGTGGTTGTCGTTAACGGGCTTGAAATCATCCAGGTCGATATACACCACGCCGAGCTTGTGTTTGCGCTCCTGGGCCTCGTCGATACCCGTCTTCAGGCGGCGGAAAAACTCGAAACGGTTGGCGATGCCGGTGAGGTCATCGTGGCTCGCCCAGTGTTCCAGCTTGATTTTCTCCGCGTCCAGTTCACGCTTCAGCAAACCGTTGAGTGTTTCGTACACGATGAGCGCGGCGCCCACCAGCACCACCAGCACGAACTGCAGGAGAATGTAGAGGGTCTGAATCACCTGCTCGCTCTGTAACAGCTGTATATTCGCAACGTGGTACACGGCGCTGAAATAGCTTGCGCAGCACAGCGCGAGTATTGCGCCGAGCCAGAACACGCCCGGGCGCAAGCCGAGTAGGAGGAATGCCATCACCGGGATTTGCAGGGCGAGCTGCAGGATGGGTGATTCAAGATAACCGCCGGTGATCTGCACCGCGAAGAAAATCACCGCCGCGAGAATCGCGATGATCAAGTTGGCGCACAATACGTAGTTCTCGGTTTTCTTCAGCAGCACCAGCGTGGCGACGTAGCCCACCAGGCAGGCGCTGTTCAGGGCGGCGGCGATCGGTGCGTTATGCTCGAGTTCCAGCAGGAACAGCAGGCCGACCATGGTGAACAGGCTGATCGTGATATTGCACAGGATCAGTCCGACAATGATGTAGCCGCGCATGAGGTCTGCCGGATTGGTACACATGCTGTCGGGCAGAAACGCATCGAAGAACCGCAGCAGGGCGGCCGCGTTCGACTCCGGCTTGCGCTCGCGGCGCCGCACCTTAGCGAGGCGCAAAGATGTCAGAGTCGGCCGCATGGGCCTTGATCAGCTCGGCATCTTCTGCCAGTAGAAAACCTGCATCGACCGCAGCGTCCGCCGCAGCCGCTACCGCGGCGATGTAGTCAGCGTTGCTGGCGTATTGCGATGCCAGTGTTGCCGCGTCGAACAATTGGGTCGTACCGGAGAGAAAGCAGAAGTTGCGATCTTCCGGGTTGAACGGGTCCTGTGGCTGGCCTTCGCCGGACAGCACCGCGACAGGGGCGTCCACGTAGGGCGTGCGTACACCGCCGAGCACATTGCCGAGCGCGTCGAGTTCGAACGCGGGAGGATCCCCGGACACGGCGAGACGTTCCGCTTGCGGCGCGGGCGTGCCATCCACTATCCAGCGGTTGAGTGCTGCCATCGCGGCCTTCGCCACCCAGTGTTGTGGCCCGGCATTTACCGGCACAGGGCATTCGATGATGCCGGGGATAGGGTTGGCGTTTTCCACCACGGCAGCGATGCCGGGGTCGCTGCCCACATCCAGCCGGTTGTCGAGAAAAGTGTAAAGATCGGCGTGTGCCGTGCCGGCAACTTCCCACAGCCGGAACAGTTCATTGTCTGGCTGGTTGCTGGGCCATGAGCCCAGAATGAACAGATCGGTCTCGGTCTGGAGCATCATCACGGGTATCCCCAGGTCGTCGCGTACACGCACCACCTCCGGGGTACCCACCACGTCCTCCTCAAAGAGGCCCCCCTGCAGTGCCGCGCTGCCGGACAGGCGGCTGTGCACGAAGTAGCCGTCGAACAGCGCATGTAGCGGCGCGAAGGCATTCACGTAGGTCATCATGCGGTCAGCCGATTGCGACTCGCCCGCTGCGATCAGATGTTCCGGCTGCAGCGCACCGAACGCTTGCTGGCTGGTTGCCGGGTCGCGCAATGCTTGTGCGACCTGCGAGTAAATATCATAGGAGTAGGCGTCGCCCGGATGCACCAGGCCTGCATCTACATAGCGCATGGCGTCTGCGCCGGGCAACAGGCCAGCCGCGCTGCCATCGTTGAGCGCGTCGACTCCCGCTTTTTGCGCCGACACACCTACCCAGGCGTAGCCGCTGCGGATGAGTTCCGTGTGCAGCATGCCCCAGTCTGGCCCGGCATCGAAGCCCGCGCTCACGTTCAGCCACTCCACCACCACACTGCCATTGAAGTCAGCGGCGTCGCTCGGCCGGATCACTACAATGCGGGTTTTGTAGTCCGCCGCATCGCTGGCCTGAATTTGCCAGCGGCCGTCAGCTTTGAGTTCGTTACGATTCACGTACGCGTTGGCCGTTCCGGAGACGAGATACTCGCCGCGCTGGTAGCCGAAATTCGCCAGCGGGAAAAAGGTGCTCACCAGCACCGGTTCACCGGCGAGGGGCCCTTCCAGCGCGGCCCCGGCTACCGGCACCGAGGCGGGGTTCGCGGCGCCGGGTACGCCGAGCGTCGAACGCACAGTGTCGTTGCCATCGCTGCAGCCGATCAGCAACGCGCTGAAGAGACAAACCAGGTAGTGCGTTCGCGCTGCGCGGCCATGCGGTTGCCGGTGGAACGTGGTCATGCGGATGCACCTTGTTATCTTTCTATTGTGTACAAGCATACCTCGCCGCGTGCCTGTAGACCACGGGCCAGGGCGCCAAATATCCGCGGAATGGCCGGTGCTGGTGGCAGCCCCGCGTATCCGCGCCGAATTTGCTATGCTGTCGCATTTGCAGTGGGGGGATTCGACCGCCGCTTATTCCCGCTCAGCCTCCGAGCAGTAACATCAATAACCGAGAGGAACCCGCTCGATGCCTGACACACCCCAGCAACCGTCCGACCGGGCCTCTACCATTCTTGCTCCGGTATTTATCCCCGCGGTCGTCGTGACGCTGCTGCTGGTGGTGGGTGCGATCAGCTTTCCGCAGCGGGCCGGCGCTCTTTTCTCACAGGCACTGAGCTTTTTCACCGTCAGTTTCGGCTGGTTCTACATGCTCTCGGTGGCCTTTTTCCTGATGTTCATTGTCGGTATCGCGCTGTCACGTTGGGGCCACATCAAGCTGGGGCCCGACCACGCCGACCCCCAGTACAGTTTCCCGGTCTGGTTCGCGATGCTGTTTTCCGCGGGATACGGCATCGCGTTGCTGTTTTTCGGCGTGGCGGAACCGGTGCTGCACTACGCCGAGCCGCCGCAGGGTGCGGCCCAGACGGTGGGTTCGGCTGAGCAGGCCATGCAAATCGCGTTCTTCCATTGGGGCTTTCATATCTGGGCAATCTACGGCCTGGTCGGTTTGGTGCTGGCCTACTTCGCCTTCCGCCACGGCCTGCCGCTGTCGATACGCTCTGCCCTGTTTCCGTTGATCGGGGACCGTATCTATGGGCCGATAGGGCACACGGTGGATGTGTTCGCTATTCTCGGCACGCTGTTTGGCATCGCCACTACCCTGGGCCTCTCGGTCACCCAGATCAATACCGGCATTCACTACCTCTGGCCGGAGATCCCGGTCAGCACCAACGTGCAGATCATCAGCATCGCGCTGATCACCTGCGCTGCGATAATCTCCGTGGTGGCGGGTATGGACAAGGGAATCAAGCGCCTGTCGATCCTCAACATGGCGCTGGCCATCGCGCTGTTGAGTTTCGTTTTCGCGGTCGGGCCGACCATCCATATTCTGGACACTTTCCTGCAGAACACCGGCAGCTACCTCAACCACATCATCGAACGCACTTTTGATCTGCAGGCGTATTCCCGCAGCGACTGGATCGGCAACTGGACGCTTTTCATCTTTGGCTGGACCATCGCCTGGGCGCCCTTCGTCGGGCTGTTCATTGCCAAAATCAGCCGCGGCCGCACCATCCGCGAGTTCGTGCTGGGGGTGATGCTGGTGCCGTCCCTGTTTACCTTCCTGTGGTTTTCGGTGTTTGGCGGTACGGCCCTGTTTGAGGTGATGAACGACGGTTACGGATCGCTTATCCAGGAGGTCCAGGACAACCAGGCTATTGCGTTGTTCAAGCTCTATGAAATCCTGCCCCTGACCTCGATCCTGTCGTTTATCACGGTATTGTTGATCATCACATTCTTTGTCACCTCCTCCGATTCCGGGTCCCTGGTGATCGACTCGCTGGCCTCCGGCGGGTCCCTGCACACGCCGGTGTGGCAGCGGGTTTTCTGGGCCTCGACCGAGGGCGTGGTGGCTGCCACGCTGCTGGTGGCGGGGGGCTTGAGCGCGCTGCAGACGATGACGGTGGCCAGCGCCTTGCCCTTCAGCCTGATCATGATCATCGCGGCGGTGGGCATGTGGCGCGCGCTGGTGATCGAGGGGCACCACCAGACCAGCCTGCAAACCGATGTTCAGCAGCGCTTTTCGGGTACCCGCGGCCCCGGGCTGTGGCGCCAGCGCCTGCACGGCCTGGTCAGTTTCCCGACGCGCGAGGAGGTGCAGGGCTTCATGGAGAGCACCGTGCGCAAGGCCATGCTGCGGGTGGAACGGGAACTGGTGAAGAAAGGCTGGCAGGCGCGGGTGGTGAACGATGACGGGTTTCCGCGCATTTACCTCGAGGTCTACAAGCAGGACCAGGTGGATTTTATTTACGAGATCCGCATGCTGGAACACCTGCTGCCGGACTTCGCCTTTCCCGAAATGCCCGATCCGGACGCTGGCGAAAGGCACTATTACCGGGCGGAAGTCTTCCTGCGTCGCGGAGGCCAGTCCTACGACGTCTACGGCTTCGATCAGCAGGACATCATTACCGACATCCTCGACCAGTTCGAGAAGCACCTGCACTTCCTGCACATATCACCGGCCGTGCTGCCGTGGAAGATGGAGGCGCACGACGACATGCTGGCTACCCCGCCGGAGCCTCCGGAGGAGGCTCCGGGCGTGGCCGATAGTGACACTGAGAGCCCCCCCCGGTGAGAGGGGGCGCACTTGTCGGCCCGGTGCGCAGCCTGCGCGGCTGCTGGTCTGCGCTTCCCCTGTTGCTCGCCTGCCTGGTCTGTAGTCCCGCGACCGCAGAGGAGAAGTCTGTCGCAGCGCTGAAACAGCGCATTGTGGAACTGGAGGCGAGGCTGGCCGACCTGGAGCGGCTGGTGGGGGACATCCGCTCTCCCGATGCACTGGAGGTTGCGGTGGTGGAACCGCAGAGGGAACCCGTGGAGCCCGGTGACGCAGTGAAGGCGTCGCCGCCGCAATCGATTGAGATCGGTGGTGCCCTGCGCTTCAACCTGCTCTACCGGGACGATCTGGAGTCCTCCGTCGGCAAGCGTGGGGAGAGCGGCCTGGACATCTTCCGGCTCAATGTCGACGGTGCCATCGACCGGCTGCTGGTCTCGGCCGAGTACCGCTTCTACCCCTTTATGGATGTGTTGCATCACGGCTGGGTCGGTTACCGCTTTGCCGACGACGGCCAACTGGAGGCGGGCATCACCCAGGTGCCCTTCGGCCTGCTGCCCTACGCCGCACACAACGCCTGGTTCGGCGTGCCCTATTACATCGGTATGGCGGACGACTATGACATCGGGGTGAAATACCATCGTCAGGATGGGCCCTGGAGCGCCGCCCTGGCCTTTTTCAAGGGCGAGGAACTGGGCGATGCCAGCAACCTCGAGCGTTACTCCTTCGACCTGGTGCGGGTGGACGACCAGCAGAACGAGGAGAGCAATCAGTTCAACGCCCGCCTGGCCTACACCTTCGGCCTGGGCAGCAGTTGCGAGACCGAGGTCGGCGGCTCGATGCAACTGGGCGAGGTCTACAACGACCGCACCGACAACCGCGGAGATCGCTGGGCGGGAGCCGCGCACATTGACAGTCGCTGCGGCCGCTGGAATTTCCAGCTTCAGGGGGCGGCCTACGACTACGCAGTTGAAAACCCCTCCGGCATTGACCGCGACACTGTGCGCATGGGCGCCTTCGCCGGCAGCTACGATGTCGCCAGCGAGGGTCGTGTTCTGGTCGCCAACGTTGCCTACAACCTGCCGCCCCGCTGGACCTTCATCGACAGCATCACCTGCTACAACGACTATTCGTGGCTCGACAAGTCCCTGTCGGGGGCCCGCGATTCACATATCAATACCCTGGGCTGTGCCGTCGGCAGCGGCCCGCTCTTCTCCTACTTCGATTACATACTGGCGAGGAACATGCCCTATTTTGGCGAGGGTTCACTGGCGGCAGGGGGCGAGGACGACTGGCAGAGCCGCCTGAACATCAACATTGGCTACTACTGGTAGGAAGACGTTACAGCATGCAACTATGGCGAGACATTACACGCTCCTGGCAAGCTGATGAAACACGACCCGGCTTGGCGCGATGGCGCCAGCGGGGCGCCATCGCCGCGCTCTCTGGCGTGCTGGCGCTTGCAACCGGCTCCGTTCGGGCGCAGCAGCAGACACTCAACGTTGTGTCCTGGGACGGTGCCTACGTGAAGAGTCAGATGTTGGGATTCATACGTCCCTACGAGGCGCAGACCGGCCATCGCGTGGAGGTGATTCAGTACACCGGCGGCATCGACCGCATTCGCGAACAGGTGCGGGCCTGGAACGTGCACTGGGACGTGGTTGACCTGGAGCTGTTTGACGCCATTCGCGCCTGCAACGAGGGCCTGCTGGAGCATTTCGACGCTGCCACCCTGCCGCCCGCGCCCGATGGTACCCCCGCCGAGGAGGATTTCATCCACCTCGGCGAGACGCCCTGTGGCGTTGGCAATGTGGTGGGTTCGACCGTGGTCAGCTATCGCAGTGACCGCTTTGAGCAGGCGCCGGTACGGTTGGAGGATTTCTTCGACCTGGAGCGCTACCCCGGACGGCGTGGCCTGCGCCGCTCGCCGATGGGCAATCTGGAGTGGGCACTGATCGCCGATGGCGTACCGCCGGATCAGGTGTATCGAGCGCTCTCCACCGAGCAGGGCCTTGACCGCGCTTTCACTGTGCTCGATGGGCTCAAGCCCCATGTGGCGTGGTGGCAGTCGGGTCACGAGGCGGTGCGCATGCTGGAGACTGATCAGGTGGCGATGAGCGCGGTTTACAGCGGTCGGGTCGCCGCCGCCGTCGACCGCGGCCAGCCGCTGGTAATCCTCTGGGACCATCAGGTGTGGTACTACGACGTATGGGGCATACCACGCCATGGGCGCAACACCGAGCTGGCGCGGGACTTTGTGCGCTTTGCCACCTCCACCAAAAGCCTGGCGGCCCAGGCGCGCCACATTCCCTACGGCCCGCTGCGGCGCTCCTCCATGGCGGAGCTAGAGGAAGACCTGCGCCGCCAGCTTCCCACCTCCGAGACCCATCTCGAGAGTGCGCTGGCGCTCGATGCGCACTGGTGGTCGGAGCACCTGGATCGTATCGGGCCACGCTTTGAACGTTGGCTGCGGCAACCGGTGATGGTGCCGCGGGCCATGCCGCGCTGAGGCTCGGCCCCGGCGCACGTCAGGGCAGACCCATGCAATTGGCGTAGAACGTCACGGTTGCCGGCCAGTCGGAGAACACGCCGCGTACGTCTGCCGCGCTGGCGAGTACATGCAGTAACTGCAGTGCGTCGCCATCGCGATCAATCACCGGTGCAACAGTCTGGTAGTACCAACCACCGCCGTTGTGTAGGGGCCCCGAGCGTTCCAGCGTCCAGGTGATGAGGTCGAGGCCTGCCCGCCTTGCGGCGATTGCGTAGGCCGATGGCACAATGGTGTCGCCCTCGAGTGCGACCAGCACCCACAGTGGCGGGGCGATTGTGCGTACGCCCAGAGCGTGCAGGCTTTCCATGCCGGGCTGCCAGCTCGCGGCAGTGCCCGGCCGGAAGCCGGGGTCGGTGTAGCGACCGTCGAGGTAGATTGCCTGCTCGGCGAAGGCCGGATACTCGCGTATCCAGAGCAGTACGTCCTCCAGGTCGAAGGACTGCGGCAAGACCTGTTCAGGTGAAATTTCCGCCTCCAGGTATTCCTCGATGAGTGCGCGCGCGTAGGCCTCGTGGGTGAGGCCGGCAAACGGCATCTGCACCTCTGGCGCCTTCAACTCCGGGGTCATGCGCACCCCCAGCGACCTGAACAGTTCGATACTCTCCCGGTGCGTCATCAGCGTACCGTGCGTGACAGCGCGTTCCAGCGGATCCCGAAGATACGTCGCGACAGAAGTGGCCGCCGTGTTGACGGCATCGTGCCTCCCGAGAAGTGCTTTAAACTGGGCGACATCCAGGTCACTCGTGCAGCAGCGCGCCGTGGCGGGTGTCAGCACGCGGCCGTTGGCATCGAGCGTGGCGGGCTGAAAGGGTTCACTGCACTGGCTGGCCAGGGGGGTGGCCAGAATGTTGGTGGTGGTATGCAGGTCGCACTGGGCGTGTCGACACACCAGGTTTTTATCGCGGGTGAAACTGACATCGCATTCGATAATGCCCGCGCCCTGGCGGGCCGCCGCCAGGTAGGATTCCCGTGTGTGCTCGGGGTACTCAAGCGGGGCCCCGCGATGTGCGATGGAGAAATCGCTGCGCCGGAACGGGCCTTCGGTGCAGGCGGCAAGGGCCTCGCGCAGGGCAGCGTTTTCAACATCCGCGACCAGTTGTGCCGGGCGCGTGCCGATATCGATGGCCTGCCCCCGCGGGTGCGCGTCCGTGCCGGCAGTAGCGGCATGCGGTAAAGCGACCAGCGCTATGGATACCAACAGGCTTCTCAGTCGAGGCTGGTTGTCGCCGCTTGAACTGACGCGGGCGTGCATGCTATAGCCCGTCGGCGTTGTCCGGCAGGTAAGCCTTGAACACATCGCCGAGATTGGCGTTGGCGTGGTTCGGCACGCGGTAATAGGTGCGAATCGCTACCGAGTTGTCATCGCCGAAGCGATAGGTTTCCAGGCTGTATTGCAATTGTGCGCCATCCGGGCCCTCAAAGTGGTTCTCCAGGCACCAGGCCACTTCGTTGCCGCACACGAACAGCGTGCCCGGCTGGATGCGAAAACGCACGCGCGGCTGGAACAGGTCCCAGGAATCCTCGCAGCATTCCTTGAAACCGTGCTTTTCGGGGGTGCCCACGGGGTCGAGCATGCGGAACTCACCGCTGGCCACGCTGTGCCAGTTGTCTATCCAGGCTTGTTTGTCGCCTGCGTTCCAGAGCTCCGGGTAGCGCTGCGCCCAGTTCAGCAGCGCGTGTTTGTGCGGGTAAGCCATTCACAGTTCCTCCGTGTTTCGAGCCTGACCATGTAGCCCGTTTCGCGGGGGGCGTCACTGACGCAAAAGCCCGCGCGGGTGACTGGGGCCACCCCTGCGGCTCGGGTACACTGCCGTCATGGATGCCAACGCACACCACCTTCTCACCCTGGGCCTGCTGCTTATTCTGGCGTTGATTGCGGAAGCGCTGGGGCGTCACACGCGCATTCCCAGGATCTCCCTGTTGGTGCTGCTGGGCTTTGTGCTCGGGCCCGCGGCGCTCGACATGATCGATCCGCGCCGTACGCCGGGCTTTGATTTTGTCGCCGCCCTCGCCCTGTCGATGGTGGGCTTCCTGGTGGGCGGCAAGCTGGAGCGCAAACTGTTTCGCGCATCCGGCTGGCTCGTTTTACGGCTTTCGGCACTGCAGGCGCTGGTGACTTTCGGCGTGGTGGCGCTCGGTCTCTGGCTGTTCGGGGTGCCGCTGGAACTGGCGTTGTTGCTCGGCGCGATTGCCACGGCGACTGATCCCGCCGCAACCATGGAGGCGATTCGGGATTCGGGTAAGGGAGGCCGTTTCGTCGAGGTACTGACGGGTGTTGTCGCAGTCGATGATGCCTGGGGCCTGATACTGTTCAGTGTTGCCGTGCTCTGCATTCAGCTGGTTTCAGGTGGCGCCGCCGATCACGCGCCCCTGCTGAGTGCGGCGCGGGAGATTCTCGGTGCCGGGGCCCTGGGTGTTGCCCTCGGCCTGCCCATGGCGTTGCTCTCCGGCCGCATCCGCCCGGGAGAGCCGACGCTGATGGAAGCGGTCGGCATGGTGATGTTGTGTGCCGGGCTCGCGCAAGTGTTGCATGTGTCAAGCTTGCTGGCCTGTGTGGTACTCGGCATCACTGTCGCCAATCTCGCGCGCCATCACACGCGATCATTCCATGCCGTGGAAGAAATCGAGTGGCCGTTTTTGGCGCTGTTTTTCCTGTTTTCGGGTGCCTATCTCACCACCGGGGCGCTTGCGCAGGCAGGGGTGTTGCTGCTGGCCTACGTGGGCTTGCGGATTCTCGGGCGCCTCGTCGGCAGCCGGGTGTCCTCCCTCGGCGCCGGAAAAGATACGCGGCTGGCACGCAACATGGGAGTGGCGATGCTGCCGCAGGCGGGCGTTGCAATGGCGATGGCGTTTCAGGCCAGCAGCCTGTACCCGCACCTGCAGGACAGGCTTCTTCCCGTGGTTATCGCCGCAATGGTGCTGTTTGAACTAGCCGGCCCGGTTATTACCAGCCGCGTACTCAAGCGCGAGGGTACGCCCAGGCGTCAGAAATCGTAGCGTATTTCCGCGCCCAGCGTGCGGTTGGCGTACTTGGGTACCGAGTGGATATAGCCGTGGGGAATCAGTTCGGCGGCCTGCGCGTAAATGAGCGAGGCGTGGTTTTCATCCAGCAGGTTTTTCACAAAAGCGGTGATGCGATAGCCGCTTTCGGTACCGGTGATGCCCGCGCGCAGGTCGAGCACGGCGTAGGCGTCCTGGCGTGTGTACTCGTCCTGCGATATTTCGAACAGCACGTCGTCCTGCGCGCGCAGGTCGGCGCCGATGGTCAGCTCCAGAGGGCGCGAATCGAGCGGGTAGCGGTACTCCGTGCTGAGGTTGAACTTCCACTCCGGGGTATAGGGTAGCTGTCCGCCGGAGAGATCCTGGAAGCCCAGCGGGCACTCGCCGCGAAACTTCTGTCCCGCACTGCAGTTGCCGGCGGGGTAGTCATCAATGGTGCCGTCGGTGTAGCTCACGCCGCCGGTGATACGCCAGTTGTCCGTTGGCCTGGCGATGAATTCGATCTCCACGCCCTGTGTGGAAACCCCGCCCGCATTTACCAGCAGGAAGGATTCCGGCAGCAGGTCGTCCGGGTCTTCATCCACCAGCGCCTGCGCCTGAAAATCCGTGTATTCGGCAAAAAAGGCACTGATGTTGAGAACCAGGCGATTCTCCAGCCAGGTCGACTTCAGGCCAACCTCGTAGGCATCGCTGGTTTCCGCGGCAATTTCGCGCCCGCCGGCCACCACGGAGGTGTCAAACGCGGGACCCTTGTAGCCACTGACATAACTCACATAGGCCATGGCTGCCCCTGTGACGTTCCATTGCAGCGCGATCTTTGGTGAGATATCGCTCTCCCTGAGGGAGTTGCTGACCTCGCCCTCCGGCCCGAACACGATGTTGTCGGTACCCACGGCACTGGTGCGGTACTTCAGTTTGTCTTGCGTGTAGCGGGCACCGAGCGTGAGTTGCCAGTCGTCCGACAGGTTGTAGTTGAGCTCGCCGAACGCGGCGATATTGGTGCTCGATACGCTGGTGTCCGTGACCCGCGTGGTGGCCGGCAGGACGGGCTCGAGTAGTGCGGTGGTGGTGACATTGCCGGAGTCGGCATCCTGTTCGAAGTAGAACAGGCCGGCGACATAGGAACCCCAGGCAGCCGGCGCAGAGGCTATACGCAACTCCTGGGAGAGCTGCTCCACAGCGTTGTGCGGCGGTGTGTTGAAGGTCAGCGCGAGGGGGTTCACCGGACGGTTGTCGAGATCGACGATGCCTTCATAGTCCCATTCGCGCCAGGCGGAAATGGAGGTCACCACGTGCTCGGCGACCACCCAGTCAGCGGTAAGGGAGTGGCCGCTGGCACGGGTTTTGTTGAAGGTCGGCTGGTCATTGTTCACGTCCTGGTTATCGTCGGACGGAACCACCGGCAGTTGCTCGGCGAGCAGGTCGGCCTGCTGGGGGGACTCGCGAATATCGCGTACAGAGAGCGAGTTACAGTCGCAGTCGGTATCGCTGAAATCGCTGCTCCACTCCAGTTCCAGGTCTTCGCTGGCAACCCACAGTAGCTTGCCACGCAGTGTGTAGTTCTCCGCGCTGTTGATGCTGTCGCCGTTAAAGCGGTTCTCCGCGTAGCCGCCGTCATCCAGTGCGGAAGCGGTGACGCGAAAACCAATAGTGTCGGTAATCGGCCCGGAGAAAGTGGCATTCAGGCGATACTCGTCGTCCTCGATTGCCGTGGCCGCCACTGTGCCGCTGAATTCCGGGGTGGGGTCGCGGGTGATAATGTGGATGACACCGCCCGAGGCATTCTTGCCGTACAGTGTTCCCTGCGGGCCGCGCAGTACTTCCACGCGCTCGATGTCTACCAGTTCCAGGAACGCCATGCCGGAATTGCTCATGACCACGCCGTCGACCATGGTGGACACGCTCGGCTCCACAGCGGTGCTGAAAGCCTGGGTGCCGATACCCCGTATGTTGAAGCTCGACGTGGCAGGCCCCGAACTCGCCTGCACATTCAGCGTGGGTATCAGCGTGGACAGGTCGGCGGCATTGCGTAGCTGCGCCTCGGCGAGCGCCTTGCCGGTGAGCAGGGACACGCCAACGGCCACGTCCTGCAGGTTCTGTTCGCGTTTGCGTGCAGTGACCACCAATTCCTCCAGCAAGGCTGTGGGGTCGGCCCGCTGAGGCTGGGCGCCGGCTTGTGCGGGTAGTATGGCCTGGGTGAGCAGGGCGGCTGCGATGGGCAGCGTGCGGTAGCGTGTTTTCACCGGAACTCCTTCGCGCGATTGTTATTATCGTGAGTTTTTATTCTGTAGTGATAGCGTACGCCTTGCCAAGCATAGGCCAATCCGGGCTACTCCACCAACTGCAAAAAGTGCTTTAATGCAGCGCAGTGATGTTACGCCACACAATCTAATAAACAGGCAATCACCGGCTTGCGCCGCAAGCCCCCGGAGGGATTCGATGCGAACACTCAAAGCGCCCGTGGGCGTCGCGCTCTGGCTGGCATTATCCGCGACCTTGCTGTTGGGCTGTGGCGAGGACAAGCTCCCTGACGAGGTGCTGGAGCGCACGCGCGAGATACCCGCCTGGTACGATGACGCCAAGCTCGGGATTTTCATTCACTGGGGGCCGGCATCGGTACCGGCATTCGCGGCCGGCGACGCGTTGCGCCCCGGTGAACTCGAGGAGTTGCTGCTGCACGATTCCGGGCGCCAGGATCTGCCCTACGCCGAGTGGTACCTGTACGGCCTGCGTCAACCGGGTAGCCCCACGGCGCTGCACCATGCGCGGGAATACGGCGATGCACCCTACGAGGCCTTCGGTAGCGAGTTTGAGCAGCGCGTGAATTCAGAATGGGATCCCGCCGTGTGGGCGGAGCTGTTCGCCGCGACGGGCGCCCGGTATGTCGTGCTGGTGAGCAAGCACCACGATGGCTACACACTGTGGCCGAGCGATGTCACCAACCCGAACCGCAGCGGCTGGGGCTCCAGCCGCGATATGGTGGGTGACCTGGCGGCGGCTGTGCGGGCGCGTGGTATGCGTTTCGGTGTTTACTATTCGACGGGCCTCGACTGGACCTTCGATCTCGTTGCCGAGGGCACCCTCGTGCGCGATATGCTTCGCAGTGCGCCCAGCGGGGAGGCCTATGCGGATTACACCCACGCGCAGATGGTAGAACTCATTGATCGTTATCGTCCTGACCTGCTCTGGGCGGATATTGCCTACCCCACCAGGGGGCGGCTCGGTGAGCTGCTGGCGTACTATTTCAAGCAGGTGCCCGATGGCACGGTGAACGATCGCTGGGGCGCAGTGGATACGCTCGCGGGTATCGCCGAGATCCCCGGTACCACTGCTGCGATGAAACTGCTCGCGCGCTGGCTCACCGCCAATGCAGACCCGCTGGAGGATGACCCGGCGCGTATCGGT